>CATXWM010000005.1 GCA_958403205.1 uncultured Collinsella sp.
GATTCTAGGCGATGGCCCTCCCTTGCTTCTTACACCACGACTGTGCGCGCTACCCAGCAGGTCTCCCTGCCTTAGCAAATCTAAGGCAAAACGGGTTCCAGACCGCTGAATCATGCCGCATAGGGCACGTCCGCAGTCCGGAACCCGGTCCAAATTGAGTTATTGCGCCGCGTTAGCCCAAAACACCCGACAGTATCTCGATCAGACTGTCCACGTCGGCTTCCTCGCAGACGAGAGGCGGCAAGAAACGCAGCGTATGGGCACCCGTAGCGTTGATCACGGCACCAGCCCCCAATGCACGGGCCACAACGTCGTGAGCATCACCCGCAGTATCGTCAAGATCGCAGCCGAGCATCAGGCCACGGCCACGAACCTCTACCACATGCGGAAGCTTAGCCAGCGCCTGCTCCATATAGGCGCCCACCTTGGCAGCATGCTCGGCATAATCGCCACGCACAAGCGCGGAGAGCGTCGCGGCACATGCCGCGATGGCCAAGCAGCTACCGCCAAAGGTCGAGCCGTGGTCGCCCGGCTTAAACACGTCGGCAATCTCCTTCTTTGCCACGACGGCACCCATGGGCACGCCGTCGGCAATGCCCTTGGCAAGGCTCATGATGTCGGGCTCCACGCCATAGGTCTGGAACGCAAACGGCTTGCCGGAGCGGAAGATGCCGCACTGGACCTCGTCGGCGATAAGCACGGCGCCCACTTCGTGTGCCAGGTCGCGCGCTGCCGCCATAAACTCCTCGGTCATGGGGTGCACGCCACTCTCACCTTGGATCGGCTCGAGCATCACGGCGCAAATCTCGCTCCCCAGCTGCTTAAAGATCGCACGCAGTTCATCTACATCGTTGGGCGTGCAGGCCACAAAGCCACCCGGCAGCGGGCGGAAGCTGTCCTGCAGCCAATCCTGCATGGTGGCGGCAATGGTCTCGAGCGTACGGCCGTGGAACCCGCCGCGCATGCACACGATGGTGTTGCCGCCATTACCGGCACGCTTGGCGTACAGGCGCGCGAGCTTCATCGAACCCTCGTTGGCCTCGGCGCCAGAGTTGGCAAAGAAGGTCTCCCAAACCTGCTCATCCGCAGCCGGGGCACCAAGAGCAGCTGCCGTGGTCTCATCGCCGGCGACAATGGCATCGGCAAGCACGCGCGCACCATCTACGTCGTCGTTAGCAAGCTTGGACAGCAGCGCCGCGACCTGTCCGCGCTGCTCGATGTAGAAGTAATTGGAGACATGCATGAGCTTTTTGGTCTGTGCCTCGAGCGCCGAGAGCACGGCCGGGTCGCCATGACCTAGGCTGCACACGCCGATGCCGGCAAGAAAGTCGAGGTACTCACGGCCATCGTCGCCGGTGAGCTTCATGCCGTGACCCTCGACAAACTCGACCGGAGAGCGGCCAAAGGTATGCATAACGTAATGGGATTCAAGCGATTGCTGAGCTGCAAGTGACATGAGATGCCTTTCGTTGGGCGCCAGACGGCGCGGGGCTATGGGTGCAGGAATTGGGCGGCTGCGGGTCAGCTAGACCGTCTGAAGCTTCTCGACCTCGTCAAGGTTCTCGGTCAGACGCGCAGCAAACGTCGAAAGCGGATGCGGATGCGTATCGAACTCGTAAGCCGTCTCGGTGGAATGAATCACGGTGCCGACGCCGGCATCGGTCAGCAGCTCCAGGAGCAGCGAATGCGGCGTAGTACCGTTAATGATGTGGGCACGAAATACGCCGCCGGTAAGCGCATCGACGGCCGCACGCAACTTGGGAATCATGCCCTTATCGACCTCGCCGCCGTAGAGCATTTCGTTAACCTCGTCGAGCGTTAGGTTGGAGATAAGCGAGTCCTTGTCGCTAAAGTCCTTGTACAGGCCATCGACATCGGTCAAAAAGATCGCCTTATGCGCGTAGAGCGCCGCGGCAACGGCACCGGCGGCGGTGTCGGCGTTGATGTTAAAGAAACCGCCGTCCTCCCCCGCCGCGACGGTAGCTATGACGGGGATGTACTCGCTATCGAGTAAGCGCTCGATATAGTCGGTGTTGACGTGCGTCACTTTGCCCACGCGACCGAGCTCGGGGTCGAGCGGCTCGGCGATGAGCGTGCCGGCATCACTGCCCGACACGCCCACGGCCAGGTTGCCGTGGTGGTTGATGGCAGCAACCAGCTCTTGGTTGACCTTGCCGCCCAGTACCTCGCGCACGATATCCATAGTCGCCGGCGTGGTCACGCGCTGGCCGTTCTTAAACTCGACGGGAATATCGTAATGGCTCAGCGCCTCGTTGATAGCCTTGCCGCCGCCGTGCACGATAACGGGGCGCATACCGATGATCTTGAGCAAAACGATGTCGCTCATCACGTCGCGGCGCAGCTGCTCATCAACCATGGCGGCTCCGCCATATTTGATAACAACCGTCTTGCCGGTCAGGTTCTTAATCCACGGCAGCGCTTCGAACAGCAGCTGCGCGGTTGCTTCGTTGGATTCGCTCGAACGACAATCGCGTGCGAATTTCATAATCTGCCTCGTCTTTCGTATCGTTATCGCGCCGTGCTCCGCTATCCGCAATCGCGGCAAGATGCGCAGCGTGCCCGGAATCTAGGAACGGTAGTCGCCGTTGATGGAGATGTACTCATGCGTGAGGTCGCAGGTCCACACGGTCGTTGCCGCGTCGCCTGCGCCCAGGTCGGCCGAGATCACGATCTCGGGCGCCTCGAAACGTCGTAGAGCCTCGTCCTCGTCAAAGGGAACAGTCAGACCGTCGCGACAGACGGGCATGCCCATCATGTCGATGGAAACGTCTTCCTGATTAAACTTCACGCCGCACTTGCCAAGCGCCATAGCAACGCGACCCCAGTTGCAGTCGTGGCCGGCGATGCAGGTCTTAACGAGCGGCGAGTTGGCAACGGCACGGGCGGCGATATCGGCTTCCTCGTTGTTGGCGGCGCCGGTAACGTTGACCGTAACAAGCTTGGATGCGCCCTCGCCATCGGCGGCAATATTGCGCGCCAGGCTCTCGCACACCTCGTGCACGGCAAATGCCAACTCGTCAAAGGCATCGGAGCCCTCGACGATAGGCTCGGCATCTGCGGCAGCGGCGCCGGAGGCAAGCATGATGCAGGTGTCGTTGGTCGAGGTGTCGGAATCGACCGTCACCTTATTAAAGGTCTGCTTGACGGTCGAGAGCAGCAGGGCATGAAGTGCCGCAGACTCGACGGGGGCATCGGTGGTGATAACCGCGATCATGGTGGCCATATTGGGCATGATCATGCCCGAGCCCTTGCACATTCCGCCTACCGAATAGACGTTGCCCGCATGGCCCGCAGCCTCACTGACGTAGGACACGGCGTACTCCTTGGAGTGCGTGTCGGTCGTCATGATGGCGCGAGCGGCATCGGCGCCACCATGGGCGGAAAGTGCCTCGTAGGCAGCAGGAATGGCGGTCTCAAACGTGTCGATCGGCAGAATCTGGCCAATCACACCCGTGGAGGCAACCAGAATCTGCTGGGGCTCGCAGCCGATGGCCTGCGATGCGATGCTGCACGTCTCGCGCGCACATGCAAGGCCGGTCTCACCCGTGGCGGCGTTGGCATTGCCGGAGTTGACCGAAACGCCGGCGATGATACCGTAACCCTTGTCGGCACCGCCCAGGTTGGCGCGGCTCACCTGCACGGGCGCCGCGCAAAAGCGATTGGTGGTAAACACGCCGGCACCGGGACAGGGTTTATCGGGCACGACGAGCGCGTAATCCAGACGCTCGGGGTTCTTGCGGAACCCAGCGTGGATGCCCGCAGCTTTAAAACCAGCCGCAGCCGTAACGCCACCCTCGACGGCGCGAATCTTGATATCAAACAGCTCGGTATTCATCGTCTTCATGACTCCTTATGTCAAACAAAAAACGGACATCGGTTGGTGCGCCATGCCAGTCGTAATCATGAGACCAGCTTAAGAGTGGCGCCCCACTCGATGCCCGACTACCAAATCGTTAACAATCGAATGTGCTACACCGGGCACGCCACTGTGGGCAAGCCTCGTCGCTCGGCAAAACCAAAGACGATGTTGGCGCACTGGACCGCCTGGCCTGCTGCACCCTTGCACAGATTGTCGATGGCGCCCGTCGCCACCAGAACGCCCGCGCGCTTGTTGAGCGCGAGGCCAATCTGGGCGGCGTTGGTTCCGACGACCGAAGCCGTCTTGGGCTGCTGGCCGGCGTCGAGCACGCGCACAAAGGTGCGTCCAGCGTAGAACTGCTTGTAATAGTCGACGACATCCTCAAGAGCCAGGGAGTCGATGGCCTGCGGCGTGAGCGGCAGCGTCACCGTGGAGAGCAGGCCGCGCTTGAGCGGTGCCAGATGCGGGGTGAAGACGACGCGATCGGTCAGGCCAAGGATTTGCTCAATCTCGGGCGTGTGGCGATGCTTGCCCACGCCGTAGGCTTCCAGGTTCTCGTCCGCGCTGCAAAAGTGGGTGCGGGCGTTGCAGGACTTGCCGGCACCCGTCACACCGCTGATGGCATCGACGATCACAGGGCCACTCTGGGCAACCCAGCCGGCACGCTCGGCAGGAGCGGCAGCAAGGCTCGTTGCGGTGGGATAGCAGCCGGCGCAGGCGACCAGCACGGACTTGCCGTCAGCATAATCGGATGCGGCGGTCTCCAAGTCCTGGCAGAACAGCTCGGGCAGGCCAAAAGCGCGGGTCTTGAGCAGCTCGGGGCTCGTGTGCTCGGCGGCATACCATGTCTCAAAGACGGACGCGTCGCTCAGACGGTAATCGGCCGAAAGATCAAAGCAGGAGACGCCAGATGCAAGCAGTGCGGGCACCTGTGCCATGGCAGCCGTGTGCGGCACGGCCAAGAAGACGGCGTCGCAGGATTTAAGCTCGGGGGCGTCATGCGTGGTGAAAACCAGATCGCTCACGCCAGCAAAGCTCGGATACACCGCGGACAGCGGCTGGCCGGCATCGGCGTTGGACGTAATGGCAACAAGTTCAAACTCGGGATGGCCGAGTACGAGGCGAATGAGCTCGGCTCCGGCATATCCAGCCGCGCCGACGATTCCAACCTTCAAAGACATATCAGACTCCTTGTCTGCGATTTATGCACCGATGCGCATTTCGCAGCGGTCGTTATGAAGTGGGTTGAAACTTTAGCACCAAAAGATGCATGAACACGTAAATGGCCTGCATATTAATGCATTGAAACATTCCCGACACATTCGCTTGAAGGAATTGACAAATGGAGCGGGCCCCGTATTGACCGGCGCTCCTAACGGCGCCGGGCAATACGGGGCCCGCCCATGCGAAAACCAAGTTGTTAGGATGAGCCAGCTGGCTAGAGCTCGACCGGCACCCATTCGTCGTGATTGCAGATAAAAGCCTCGGGATCCTCGACGCTAAAGAAGACGAGCGTGGGGTCGTTAGGCCCCTCATAGTGCTCGCTCAAGCGCTCAAGATGTTTCCATCCGGCCTCGCGCATTTCGCTCGAAGCCCGGTCTTCCAGCCCCGCACGCCCGCGCAGAATCAACCAACCATGGCCCGGCCACCAACTCGTGGCCTCAAAGCGCTGGTTTTGCAGCAGCTCTTGCCACACATCTTTGGTGCGCGCTGTTACAAACCACAGTTTGCCATCCTGGATCTGCGCAAACGAAAACGGACGCACATGAGGCTGTCCGTCAACGCTCGTCGCCAAATACCATGCCGGCACCGACGTCAGATACTCCAACACCGTATTCAATCCGTCCACGTTTCCTCCTGTACTAGTTAGTTTGGGAACCTGGTTTGTGCGAGCTAGAGCTCCAGGCGCTCCTCGCTGCCGTCGATATCACAGAAGCGCGCGGCAATATTGCGGACCGAAAAGAAAGCAAGGCGGCCGTCGTTGGCACTCTCGTGTTCCTCGCCAATGCCCACCATGTGCTTAAAACCCGCTTGACGCACCTTGTCGCTCGCAACTGCGTCGTCCTCAAGTGCGGCTTCGCCGGTCAATACGATCCAACATTCCCCCGGCTTCCAGCCCGATACCTCAAACTTGGGATTCGCACTCAGCTCCGCCCACACGTCCTTGTCGCGCGACGTGCAAAACCACAACTTACCGTCATCGACCATGGTAAACGAAAACGGCCTCACGCGAGGCTGATGCCCGTCACTTGCATCGGTCGTGGCCAGATACCACGCCGGAATGCGCCTGAGATACGAACAGGCGCGCTCAAGCTGAGCCGTGCGGTCGTTGTCGGTCATAGGGACCCCTTTCTTGCGCCCGAATCGCGCCTAAACAAGTTGAAGATTGATGACGATGACGCAGATGAGCAGCAACGCCGTCACTACCGCCGCCAACGCATCGCCGCGGCCAAATGCAAGCGCATGCAGGCGCGTGCGGCCCTGCTCGCCGTGATAGCAGCGTGCATCCATGGCGGCAGACAGCGTCTCGGCATGGCGGAACACGCCCGTGAACAGCGGAATCGCCACACTGCCGAGCATACGCACGCCGCCGAGCGGACCGCCCATCACGCGCGCGCCGCGGCTTGCCTGTGCATCGGCCGTCTGCTTCATCTCAGTGGCAAACTGCGGCATAAAGCGTAGCGCGATACCCATGATCATGCCGAGCTCGTGCGCAGGAAGTCCCACACGCGCAAACGGCGCGAGCAGGCGCTCAAAGCCCGCGGTGAGGTCGAGCGTCGGCGTGGTGAGTGTAATGGCGCTCATGCCGGCCATCATCAACGTCAGGCGGCACGCCATAAACGCCGCAGAACGCAGCGAGCCCTCGCTTATCTGCAGAAAGCCGAGCTGCCACAAGATGCGCCCACTCTGATCGGCAAACAAGTTGAGCACCGCGACCACGACGACGATTGCCAGCAGCGGCGCCATCGATGATAGGACCCGGCGCAACGGCACCCGGGACACGGTATAGATCAGGACAACGAAGATTGCGACCGGGACCAGTCCGCGGAAGCTGCTGACCGTGAGCGTCGTGATCAGAAACACAAAGCCCAAGAGCAACTTAGTTCGCGGGTCCAGGCGGTGGATCGCACTATCGCCGGGATAGTAGCTGCCAAACGAAAACGCCTCCATCAGCAGCCCTCCTCTCGCGCGACCGTCTTGGATTTAGCAATGTCCGCGACGTTAGAAGGACCGTCCGAGCAACCGATTAGCAGGTCCGCCAACTCGCCTGCCAACGACTCAACCGTATAGAGGCCGTCAAAGTGCAGCGGCACGCCCGCCTCCGTAAGCGCCAGCGCCATGCGCTGCGCGGCAGGAACGCCCAAACCGATCGATTTGAGCTCGTCGGCATGTGCAAACACCTGTGCGGGGACTCCCTCGCCAAACACCGCGCCTTCGTTCATCACAACGATGCGGTCGCAGCAATTGGCCAGGTCATCCATACTGTGCGAAACCATGACAACGGTCAGGCCCTCGCGATGGAGTCGACCGATGAGCCCTAGGAAATCCCTGCGCGCAGCCGGATCGAGCCCCGCCATGGGTTCATCGAGCACCAGGACCTCGGGCTCCATGGCGAGCACGCCGGCGAATGCCACGCGCCGTTGCTGACCGCCCGAAAGCTCAAAGGGGCTCTTGTCGCCGACCGTGGAAAGGTCGAGGCCCACGCGTGAGAGCGATGACTCGACACGACGGTCGACTTCATCTTGCGGCAAGCCAAGGTTATGCGGACCAAACGCCACGTCCTGCGCCACGGTTTCGGCAAACAGCTGACGCTCAGGATATTGAAACACCACGCCGACCTTGGCCTTAACCGCGGCGGCGTCTTTCTTGTTTGACAGATCGAGCCCCAGCGCACGAACGGATCCCTCCTGGGGGCGAATCAAACCGTTGAGATGCTGAACCAGCGTCGACTTACCCGAACCGGTATGACCTGCCAAGCCCAGGAACTCGCCGCGACGCACCGTCAGCGATACACCGCGCAGCGCCCACGGGCTGCTGGGGTCGTTTCCCCAGAGAGCCTGTTTGCTCGATTTGCCCGCAGTGGCCGAGCGCTTATGCCAGCGGCGGCGCTCGCGCGGACTGAGCGAATAACTGTACGAAACATGGGATAGCTCGATGACGGGCTCCGACGCGTTGCCCTCGTTGCCTACCGGAACAGTGCCGTCAGCGATTTCCGACTGGGATACGGAAGACTGCCCCGCGATGCCTGCCCTACTTCGCTCGGCATAAGCCTGCGCAATCTCGGCGACCATATCCGCCTCACGCACCTGCGCGCAAACGGGCACGCCCTTCGCACGAAGCGCCATGCCCAAACGGCACGACTCCGGCATATCAAGGTTGAGCTGCGCGAGTTCGTCCGCCTGCGTCAAGATCTCCTCGGGCGTGCCCAACATGGCAACGCGGCCCGCTTGGAAGACAGCAACGCGATCGGCCTCAGCGGCCTCTTCCATAAAGTGCGTAATCATCACGATGGTCATGCCGCGTTCGTGCAGCGCGTGACAGGCCTTCATAAGGCCCTTGCGCCCGCGCGGATCGAGCATCGAGGAGGCCTCATCCAAAATGAGAACGCGCGGCTCCATGGCGAGCACGCCGGCAAGCGCCACGCGTTGCTTTTGACCACCCGAAAGCGCATGGGTCTCGTGGTGCTCAAAGCCCACCAGGCCCACGCCCTTCAGCGCCTCGCGTACGCGCTGCGCAATTTGCGCCGATGGCACGCCAAGGTTTTCGGGACCGAACGCAACGTCATCTTCGACAAGCGTTGCCACCAGCTGATCATCGGGATTCTGGAACACCATGCCCGCGGTCGAACGAATGTCGTAGACCAGCTCGGGGTCGGACGCATCCATGCCGTTGATGCGTACCGTGCCCGCGTCGGGCTGCAGCAGTGCATTCAGATGCTTGGCAAACGTCGACTTGCCCGACCCATTACCACCGAGGATGCAGAAAAACTCGCCGTCCTCGATATTCAGATCGACGCCGTCGAGCGCCGGTACGGCACCGTCATAGCTAAAGGAAACGCCCCGACACTCAATCATGCGCGGCCTTTGACCTGGTCCTTTTTAGGCGTGATGAGGTTGGAGACCGCCTTGTACACCGCAAGCGTCAATACCGAATTAAGCACGGTCTTGATAAGGTTGAACGGCAGCACGGCAGGAATCATGAGCGGGGCGATCACATCGACCGAGCCATACCAGAACCAAACGCCGATGGTCAGGTTCGCAACCATGGACAGCGCCGTAGCGGCAATGACGCCGAGCACCAGACCAATCACGGCACCCTTGTAGGTGTGCATCTTTTGGTAGACGATCGCCGCGGGCAGAATAAAGCCCAGCGTAGCGACCAAGTTCATAAGCGCGCCGACCCAGTCACCCGTGGTGAGCGCATGGATAACGATCGCCATGGCGGCAACAGCAGTACCGGCACCGGGACCGTACGCAAACCCGCACACCATCGCCGGCACCAGCGACGGGTCATACGTCAAAAACGGCGCCGAAGGAAGGATGGGCAGCTGCACGTACATAAACAGGGCGCCCAAGGCGCACATCAACGCCATGGTAACGAGCTGTTTGGTGCTCCACCTATTCGTGTTCTCAAAATGGATATGCTGCGACTGTTCAGACATAAGATCACCTGCCTCTTTCATCCGGACTCTAACCGTTGGTACTGGGATCTCACCAGTTCAGCCGGCATGCGAACCAACGCACACCCGGGTCGCGGACTCATCGGCTCGGTCGCAGACACCTCGCCTGCGCCACGGTACCCCTTTGGCACCGCCCGATTTACCGCCAGTGGGGAATTCCACCCCGCCCTGAAACAGCAATTGCAAGTGTAGCACCAGTAGGCTTTCGCGCAAGTATGCCAAGGGTAATTTATGGTAGGGAAACGCCCCACAAATACGCCCGGGATAGAGCGGCGCAACAACAATGCTGCAGCACGCTAACAACTGATCGCAGGCAAGTACGAAAGATCAAGAAGGGCAGTCAACACAGAATTCCCCGAAGTGCAAAGGGCGCGATTCCACAATCTAACCCGAATTCCACCACAAATTGCTGAGTCAATGGATGTAGACTCAAGCCAGACAGAAAATTAGGTTTTCCGCCATCTCCCTGTCCTCCGTTTTTTGAAGACCTCCGACAGTGGCTCCAATCTTTAGCCGGAGTACCACAGCTCGGGGGTCAATTCATGTAGCAGGAGATATCATGACAAGAACCGCTGTCCTAATCGATGGAAATTTCTTCCTGAAACGAGCGCGCAGGCTATGGGGAGACACTTCACCCGAAAAGCGCGCATCGGAATGTCATGCCTATGCCCTGCGGCACATATCCGCTAAACGAAAGATGACGCTAGAATACGGCGACCGCTCCCTATACAGAATCTTCTTCTACAACTGTCCACCACTAGAAAACGGCACTTTTAAGCAGCCCTGGGACGAACACAATACCGTGTTCAGCCGGAAGCATCCCTCCAATGTATGGATGTCCGATTTCCACGCAGCCCTCGGGGAGAAGAGGAAAGTTGCGATGCGCATGGGCGAACTACGCTCAGCGAACGCGCATTACAACTTGAAATAAGAATCGCTCAAGAAGCTACTCAAGGGTGAGTTGACAACAACCGACCTCGGGCAGGAAGATTTCACCCTCGTTGGGTTAAAGCAATCCGGTGTTGACATGAGAATCGGACTCGATGTCGCCTCGCTCGCCCATGGGAGAACTGTTGATCAAATCGTTCTCATAGCTGGTGACACAGACTTCATCCCAGTCGCAAAAACGGCCAGAAGGGCAGGACTCGATTTCCTAATCGATCCGATGGGCCACCATCTGCCTAGCGAGCTCATTCTTCAATCTGATGGCATCGAAGATATATCGAATGAGTTCGATCCTGCCAAAGTCAGATAGCAAGTAAGGGGCCGTCCCGCGGGACGGCCCCTTTCATAAACCTCGAGCAAGCCGTCTACCCAAGAACTTGCAAGACGCGAGTCGAGACGAGCCCGCCACTCAATTGAGCAGACAGTCGATTAAAGTCGAACAAATGAGAGATTTCGAAAAGTTGAACAATAATTCAGCACAAAAAGGACCCCTTGTCCGCGGCTCCAAAGGAGCAGGACAAGGGGCCCCAATCTAACCGAGGACGTTCCGGAGAGAAACCCCGTCACGCCCCCGGATTCCCGGTGGGAGTTCTAGACCTTGTCGGCCTTAGTACATACCGCCGCCCTGCTGACCAGCGGTAGCAGCAGCGATAGCATCCTCAAGCTGAGTGTTCTTGGGCACATCGGAGACGGTGGCCTCGGTGATGAGGATCAGGCTGGCGACAGAAGCAGCGTTCTGCAGGGTGACGCGGCTGACCTTGACGGGGTCGAGGACGCCCATCTCGATCATGTCGCCCCACTCGCCGTTGGCAGAGTTGAGACCCTGGCCGGCGGGCAACTCGGCAACCTTGTCGACCACGACAGCGCCCTCAAAACCAGCGTTCTTGGCGATGGTAGCGACCGGAGCGGTCAGAGCCTTCTTGACGATATCGACGCCAATCTTCTCCTCGGGGTCGTCGATCTCAACAGCGTCGAGCGCAGGAGCAGCGTCCATGAAGGCGACGCCGCCGCCAGCGACAATGCCCTCCTCGACAGCAGCGCGGGTAGCCTGCAGGGCGTCCTCGACGCGATGCTTGATCTCCTTGAGCTCAGACTCGGTAGCAGCGCCGACCTTGATGACGGCAACGCCACCGGAGAGCTTGGCCAGGCGCTCCTGGAGCTTCTCGCGGTCGAAGTCAGAGGTGGTGTTCTCCATCTCGCCCTTGATCTGAGCGATACGGGCGTCGATGGCCTCCTTGGAGCCAGCGCCGCCGACGACGACGGTATTGTCCTTGGAGATGGTGACGGACTTAGCGGTACCGAGCATATCGGCGGTAATGTCAGCGACCTTCACGCCCAGCTCGTCCAGAGCGGCCTGGCCACCGGTGAGGACGGCGATGTCCTCGAGGATGCGCTTGCGGCGATCGCCGTAGCCCGGAGCCTTGACGGCGCAGACGTTGAGGGCGCCACGGATCTTGTTGAGGACCAGGGTCGGCAGAGCCTCGCCGTCGATGTCCTCAGCGATGATGAGCAGGCCACGGCCGGCGCGCTGGACAGCCTCGAGAACAGGCATGATGTCCTGAACGCTGGAGATCTTCTGGTCGGTGATGAGGATGTACGGATCCTTCATCACGGCCTCCATGCGGTCGTTGTCCGTGACGAAGTAAGCAGAGACATAGCCCTTGTCGAACTGCATGCCCTCGACGGTGTCGATGGTAATGTCGAACGTCTGGGAATCCTCGACGGTGATGACGCCGTCCTTGCCCACGACTTCCATGGCCTCGGCGATCTTCTCGCCAACCTCGGGGTCACCAGCGGAGATGGTGCCGACGGAAGCGATCTGCTCCTTGGTCTCGACCGGCTTGGCCTGCTTCTTCATCTCGGCGACGGCGGCGTTGACGGCCTTGTCGATGCCGCGACGGATGGCCAGCGGGTTAGCGCCGGCAGCGACGTTGCGCAGACCGTCGTTGACGATAGCCTGAGCGAGCAGGGTTGCGGTGGTGGTGCCGTCACCCACGGTGTCGTTGGTCTTGGTGGCGACCTCCTTCACCAGCTGAGCGCCCATGTTCTCGATGTTGTCCTCGAGCTCGATCTCCTTAGCGACGGAAACGCCGTCGTTGGTGATGGTCGGGGCACCGAACGTGCGCTGCAGAGCGACGTAACGGCCCTTGGGGCCCATGGTGACGGTAACGGCGTCGGCCAGAGTGTTGACGCCCTTTGCGAGCTTGGCGCGGGCATCGGTGTTGAACGTAATGTTCTTTGCCATGGTAGGTAATCCTCCAAAAGAAATGTGACTCGCGTCGCCGTTTCCGAGTCTTATACGACGGACGCGTTCAAAGACGAATCAGAGATTCTGACGAGACTAGGCCTCGACGACGGCGTAGATGTCGTCGGCGCGCATCAGCAGATACTTCTCGCCGTCGACCTTGACCTCGTTGCCACCGAACTTACCGTAGATGACAACGTCGCCGACCTGAACGTCCATGGGGATGCGCTCGCCCTTGTCGTTGACCTTACCGGCGCCCACGGCAACGATGGTGCCGCGCTGCGGCTTCTCCTGAGCGTTGCTGGCGATGTACAGACCAGAAGCGGTCTTCTGCTCGGCCTCGTCGGGCTTGACCAGGACGCGATCTGCAAGCGGCTTCAAAGACGACATGCTTGTTTCCTCCTTTGTGGGCCGCGCGGTCATGCCGCGCGGGTTAACCCTTTTTGTTTGCGTACGCGTTGAATGGTACCCACGAATGGCGGGTTATACAACACGGAGTCAAAAAATCTTATTTTTTGGCACTTAGATTTTCTGAATGCCGGGGGATAACTTAGCAGTGGCTCCCATGTGGCTCCGGAGGGGCGGGGCATAAGGTTTCCTGCTCGGGCAGTCCTGCTCGCACGAAGGCCACATTAAGTGGCCTTCGGCTCGTGCGGAACTCGCGATAAACCTTATGCCCCGCCCCTCCGGCGCCACACGGGAGCTGAGTCAACGTTATCGGGCCCGGCATTCAGAAAAGTCAGTGCAGCAAAATGGCGATGCGGATGGTGCGAACAAGAAAGGGGCACGTTGCTGAAACGTGCCCCTTAAGTTGCGGTGGAATATGGACTGTTTTTGGCTGTTGAGGTGTTATTTAGTCCGTATTTCACCGCAACTGAGGGGTGGGATGTGGGGTTAACGCTCGTAGATTAAGTTGCCTGCCAGGTAGGTGGCCTGAACCTTGGTGGCTTGCAGCTCTTGGGGGTCGATGGTGAGCGGGTTTTGGTCCAGGACTACCAGGTCGGCGTATTTGCCGGGCTCCAGGCTGCCGAGGTTTTGCTCGTCACCTGCCGCGTAAGCGCTGCCCAGGGTGTAGTTGCGCAGGGCTGTAGCCGCGTCGATGCGCTCGCTGGGAAGCCAGCCGCCCTCGGGCCAGTGGCTTTTGGGGTCTTGGCGCGTGATGGCCGTGTAGAGCACGTTCATGCTGGTAACGGCTGTGATGGGGCTATCGGTGCCGAAGGCTTGGCGGATGCCGCGCTGCTTATAGGTCGCGAACGGCCACATGATGCGGCTGCGTTCCAGGCCCAGGTCGCGCTCCGGGCCACCCGGGTCGAGCGTGATGTGGCAAGGCTGGCTCGAGGCAATGACGTTGAGTTTGCGCAGACGATCGATGTCACCGGGCAGCAAATTCTCCAGATGCTCGAGCGTGTTATGACCGCGCGGGGGCAGACCGTAGAGCTCTGCCGCCTCCTCAAAGATATCGAGCGCAGCATGAATGGCACCGTCGCCGATAACGTGGATGCGCACGGTGTGGCCACGCTCGGCTGCCGCTAGAACCAACTTGCGCATGCGCTCGACAGGAACCGTCAGACGACCCTGGTCGCCCGGGAAGCGCGGGTTGGTATAGGGCTCAGTCAGGTATGCGGTATGCTCGCTCGACACGCCGTCGAAGAACTGCTTAAAGCCTGGCGCCGAGAGCAGCGCGTTGTTCGCGTAGCGGGTCTGGAGTTCTTCCAAGCGCGATTGGTCATCCAGCAGCGTGGGGAACAGATGGGCGCGAATGCCCAGCTTGCCGGCGGCCTGTAGCTTGTCGTAAACATCGTCGCGAATAAAGTCGCAGCCCGGCATGGGCATGAGCGACATATCGCAGATTGAGGTGATGCCTTGCTCGGCCATACGCTTCATCTGGTCGGCGTAAGCGCTCGCGATGCGGTCCTCGCCAAGCCACTCAAGACAGCGCGGCAGCAGCTGCATAGCAGCTGCCTCGTGGGCAATACCCGTAAGCTCACCGTTTGAGTCTTTATCGTAGCTGCCACCCGCCGGCGGCTCGCTGTCACGCGTCACGCCGAGGGTTTCGAGTGCGTGGCTGTTGAGCCACAGGGTATGCCCATCGCCCGAATACATAACACAGGGGCGATCGGGGAAGGCGGCGTCGAGGGAAGCCTTGGTAGGATGCTCGGGCGGATCCCAGCGGTAATCGCGCCAGCCCTGGGTCACGACCCAGGCGTCATCGGGCAAGCCTTGGGAAAACTCGAGCGCATGCTGCACCAGTGCCGCCTCTGACGTGCCCATATCCATGAGCATGTACGGCGAGGAACCGACCGAGGTATGGAAGAAGTGCAGGTGCGCATCATGGAAACCGGGGCAGATAAATTGTTCGCCGTAATCGACCACCGGCGTGGCGGCAGGGGCGGCGGCAACCACGTCATCGGATGCGCCGACCGCGACGATGCGATCGCCCGCAATGGCAATCGCCAGCTCGCGGGCGGTATCGATGCCGTCTTGGGCGGTAAAAACGTTCTTGGAGCGGATAATCCGATCGATATGCTGCATGGGCATCCCCATCTCTGGCAGGAAATTCAACACTCCCGAGTGTACTCCCCCGCCCTTGCAACAAAACCCCAAGCGGCAAACGGCAACTTTACCAGCCCTAGCGGCAGGTGGCATACTGGAGAAAGCCTGTACGATTTTGCGATCGAGCCAACAAGGAGCAAATCGACCATGACGAAGACCAAGGCACAGCAAATTATGGCGGCAACCGAGGTTCGCGCGGCAGACGACGTCACCGCGGCCATCCAGGATATCGCCGCCGAGTTTGAACCCTACATCATCAAGCAGCGCCGGCACTTCCATAAGCACCCGGAGTTGAGCCTTGCCGAGGAGCGCACGACTTCCGACATCGCCAACCAGCTCGACGCCATGAATATCCCCTACGAGCGTCCGCTCAAGACGGGCCTGGTGGCGACGCTTCGCGGCACCGCGCCGGATGCCTACCGCGAGGACGGCACGCCGCGCCGCCGCATCCTGCTGCGCGCCGATATCGACGCCCTGCCCGTCACTGAGCAGACCGGCGAGGAGTTCGCCAGCGTCAATGAGGGCTGCATGCACGCCTGCGGTCACGACTGCCATATCGCCATGATGCTCGGCACGCTGCAGATTCTGCGCCACATGACCGATGACATCCACGGCGAGATTCGCATCGTATTCCAGCCCAGCGAGGAAAACGGCCAGGGCGCCAAACTCATGATTGGCACGGGTGTGCTCGACGGCGTCGATGGCGCCTACGCCGCGCACATCTGGAGCGAGGTCGACGCCGGTACCGTAAGCTGCGAGCCCGGCCCACGCATGGCAAACACCGACTGGTTCCGCATCGACGTCCGCGGCACCTCGTGCCATGGCGCCATGCCCCAGCGCGGCCACGACGCCGTTATGGTTGCGGCAGAGATCGTCAACGCCCTGCAGACCATCGTCTCGCGCGAGATTAGCCCCTACGAACCCGCCGTCATCACCGTCGGCGAGCTGCACGGCGGCACCGCGCGCAACGTTATCGCCGGCACGGCGTACCTCGCCGGCACGGTGCGCACCTATGGCGACAAAACGCATGAGGAGATGCCCGAGCTTATGCGCCGCATCGTGGAGCACACCGCAGCAGCGCTAGGCGCCGAGGCCGAACTCACCGACTACACCATCGCCAACTACAAGGTCGAAAACGATGCTGCCTCGAGCGAGCGCTGCCGCCAAGCTGTGCTCAAGTGCCTGGGCCCCGCAGGCGAGGGCCATTACCGCGGCACGCTTTCGGGCGAGGACTTCTCGGAGTATCTGCGCCGCGTACCGGGCGTGCTCGCCTTTGTTGGCACGCGCAACCCCCAGATCGGCGCCACCTATGCCCAGCACTCCTGCTTCTATAAGATCGACGAGAGCGTGCTCGCCAAGGGCTCCATGGTAGCCGCTCAGTATGCCATCGACTTTTTGGCCGAGCCCACGCAAGAAGAGCTCGACGGCCCCACGATCGCCGCGGTTGCCGAGACCAATCCCGACCTGGCAGCCAAGCTGCGCTCTGCCAAGGCAACGGCCGCCGAGGCCCGCGACGCCGTGCACGACGCCCGCACCGCCCGCCATGCCGCAATCAAAGGCATCCACGATGCGCGGGCTGCCGCTCGCCACGAGGAGAAGCATGGCGAGTAGACTGCAAGATTCTTCAAACACCCATTCAAAATAAAGAGAGGGCGGATGTTGGAACGAACATCCGCCCTCTCTTTATTTGTCAAGCGCTATTTCTACCATTTCAACCCCGTCCCCAAATGGCAGGCGGCAGGGCTACTCGTCCTGAGGGTCCTCGTCAGAGCTTGACTCGGGCGCCGGCTCGGGCGCAGGCACAGCCGCGTGCTCAGGCTCAGGCTCAGACACAGGCGCCGGCTCGGGCGCAGGCACAGCCGCGTGCTCAGGCTCAGGCTCAGACACAGGCGCCGGCTCGGGCGCAGGCTTGGACTCAGATGCGGACTCAGGCGCAGGCGTTGGCGAAGTATCCGGAGCACTGTAACCCGAAGCGGCGGACTTCTTCTCGAAGGGCAATACAAAAGTCAGGACATCGTCCTTGTTCTCATCGGCCCACTCGCTTGCATAACGTGCGGCCCAGTAGCCAACGGCACGGTGCTTGAGCATCTTGCCAAAGACCGTAAGAAATACGGTGACAAAAGCGACCAACACTAGGAACAGCACGAGCGTGATGCCGCCGCCGGTAACAATTGCCTCAATACCCGTAGGACGATAGTAGTAGCTATACATACCGACAGAGGCAATGGCGCCAAAGACGGCTGTCAAGATCCATGTAACAACGTTGGCGACCAAGCCCGTCAAAAACTCGGGAAGGAACGAAGCGCAGAACAGCTTGGTCTTATTGTTCTTAAAGGCCGTCCAGACCTTATCGAGCGAAAACGCGCTCTCGACGCGACCAGTCACCGCAAAGTGCATCACGGCAATGTCGGCGAACATCTTAAAGAAAACCCCCAGGACCGCCGTGGCAATCATAGCCAGGACAAGCAGGCCAAGCGAGCCAAACAGCGCAGCCTCCAGCGCATAAGAGCCGTAATAAGAATACGAGCCCGCGGCGCCAATTACCACGCCCTCCACCAGCGAAAGCACTACACCGATAACGGGAATGGCAGCGATGACCTCGAGCACGACCGAGATAACGCTCGAAAAGACTCCGAGGCCAAACGAGGTAGAGCGCATCAACGGACGATCCATGCCGTCATCGATCTTAAGCGACAGATCGCGACCCCACTCGATGCCAAAGCCCGAACCGCACACGCTCGCCACGTAGGCGGCCAAAAAGCCGATGGCAGCTGCAATACCGCCGATAACGGGAATGAACAGCACGAGCACCGACACAACGCAAATCAGCGCCGGCAAAAACGCGATTTGGCATACACGCTGAAGCACGCCCGGAGTCTTGGTCATGTCTTGGAACGCCTGAGCCACACAGCCCTTTGGCGCATTCGCCACGGGCGGTTGCGGAACAAACTGCTGGGGCTGAGACCGTCCCTGGGGGGCGGGGCCGGCGGCCTTGACCTCGGTATTAGGGGCACCGCACACGCCGCAGAACTTGTCGTTATCGCCCATGGGGGCGCCACACTGCGAACAGAACATCGAAATCATCCCTTCGTATCTAGAGCGAATCACCTGGATTGCAAACGATGTCTTTGGCATCATTATCGCCCAATGTGAGGACAAATACCCCAAGATGAGCGATTTGCAACGTGGGTAGCTTTATTCAATGATTCGAAGCGCGCACCAGGGCTAGTTCGTGCCGCGGAAGCCCTTGCCGACGATTTCGGAGCTATCGACGATGGTGATGAAGGCGCCAGGGTCAATCTCGCGGGTATAGCGGCGCAGTTGCACTGCCTCGCGACGGCTCAGCACGCTCATAATCACCGTGACGCACTTGCCCGAGAAGGCGCCATAGCCACGGCTGATCGTTGCCGTGCGGTTGAGATGCTTGACGATAAACTCCTCGACCTTAAGGGGCTCGGAGCAAATGATCGTGCAGACCTTACGAAGGTGAATGCTCTCGATAGCCTTGTCGACCACAAGCGTCTTGGCAAACAGACCGAGCACGCAGTACAGACCGACGCGCGGGCCATACAGGAAAGCCGCGATGGTCACGATGCCGATATCGACCAGCAACAGGGCGCGGCCAATCTCAAGTGTCGTGCGGCGTTTGAGAATCATGGCAAGGATGTCGGTGCCGCCCGTCGAGGCGCCAATGTCAAAGACAATGGCACTGCCCAGCGCCGGCAAGATGACGGCAAAACACAGGTCGAGCCACATATCGCCCGTCATCGAAACATCCGACGGAATGAAGAGCTCAAACAGCGAGACGTAGGCCGAAAGCGCAAACGAGGCAAAGACACTCCAAAGGATTGCCTTGCGCTCCAAAAAGATAAAACCCAGGATGACCAGGACCGCGTTGATAATCCACATAAAGACGCCGACGGGCAGAGTCGGGAACAGCGTGGAAAGAATGACCGACACGCCCGAGGTGCCGCCGAAGGCAAAGTGATTGGGAGTTTTAAAGGCCACGATGGCGAACGCCGTGAGGATCAGGCCCAGATTGAGCTCGGCAAAAAAGCGCGGAAAGCCTGGCTCCTGGCTGCGCTTGCGGCCGGCGCGCTCGCCACGTTCGATATCCTCGCGACCGACAACGCGCTCCATCGGCACCACCGGAGGACGATGCATCTCCTCGGCGGCACGCGACGCCGCCTCTGCCGCAGCGGCTTCAATCGCCCATGCCTTGCTTTCGGTCTCGTGTTCGTCGGCCATTACGGCAACCCCTCGTTAACAATTTAGAAACAATGCGCCCATTAGGGTAACGCGGAACGCGAAGATTGCAACCCTTAGTTAAACGAGCGGTATGCCTGCATCGGGGGCATATAGAAAACGGTCGACCGCACTTTTGCTTGCGCGGTCGACCGTTTAGCGTTTTCGCAGGTAAAACCCATCGAAACAAACCTGTCCCTATTTGGTAGGTTACTCGTGCTGGCTGGTGCGGTGCTCGTACTCCTCGGGGGTGATGACATCCTCGATGCGCAGGTTGACGCCTGCCACCTCAAGGCCGGTCATCGCGGCCAGACGCTCGGTGACGCGCGCCTTAACGTCGTCAAAGATCGCAGGCGCATAGGCGCCGTACTCGATGATGACCGAGATGTTGACGACCACGCGGTTGTCATCGGTGACCTCGACCGTCACGCCCTTGGTCAGGTTCTCGGCACCAAACTGCTCCTGCACAAAGTGCATAAGGTTACCCTTCATGCCCAGAACGTGCGGCACCTCGCGGGTGGCCATGGCGACGATCTTCTCGATCACGCCGTTGGAATAGGTCAGCGAGTCCTCGGACTCGTCCGCCTCCTCGTCCATCTCCTCGTTGTCCTCGTCCGCATCGGACTCGGCCTCGACGAGTGCCTCGTCCTCGAGCGTTACGTCCTCCGCCTCGGCGGCGACGGCCTCATTCGCCTCGAGCTCGGTATCGGCTACATCGACCTTCGTGTTAAAAGCCATGGTTCCTCCTCATGCCTGCCGCGGATGCGACAGTCGAATTCATATTAGCGGCCGCTAAACAGACGGCCGAAGAAGTTGACGATACCGTTCTCGCCGTCGCGAATCTGGCCGATCACGGCGCCGATCAGCACAAAGAATGCGATGACGAGCGTGTCCCACAGGCCCAACGTAAGTACCAGCACAGCGAGGATAAAGCCTGCCACGGCGCCGAGCGTAGTGTTGGGATGGCGCACGGCATAGCTCCAGACAGCAGCGCCCGTACCTTTGATGAGTCCCATGGCCTCGTCAAAGTCGTTAGCGGCAACGTCATGCTGCTCGCCGGCCTCGAGCTTGGTGTCGGTGGTCTCGCCTGCCGGCGTAGCGTTCTGGTCGATCGTCAGGCGCGGCGTGCGGGCGGTCTTGTCTTGGTTGGTATCACTCACCGGAAACCTCCACGGTCTGGACGGTAGTCTTGGACGGCAAAAAACGGACGCGCGCGGTCGTGCCCGGCGTGCCGAGCATGGTGTCGCAGGCCTTCTCGATACGTTGCTGCATCGCGATAGCTTGAGAGGCCACGTCCCGGTCGTCGAGCGCGATGGCCTCGACCTTAAAACGAACGCGCGACTCGTCGGAACCTTGAACGCGCGCCTCGATATGCTCAACCATCACGCGATCATCGCACTCTGCCGCGGCACGGGCGCACGAGGAAAGCGCTGCGAGTGTGACCTCGATATTGCGCTCCCCCGCCGGATGCACGCAGGACGGCTCGCGACGAGCAAACATCAGGCGGAAGAAGCTTACCAGCACGCCAATCGCCACAACTCCGCCGCATGCCGTCACGACAATGCGCGGCATGGGGTCGCGCATCAGCAGCATAAAGCGATACGTATACGGCCCCCAAAACTGGCAGACAAGCGTACCCAGCGCCACGATGGCGGCGGCAAGATACACGATCGCTAGGGCTCGTTTGAGTACGCGCACGTGGCGCTCCCTTCAAATCTCGGCTCTCGAAATGCAAAACGGTTCGCATCATTATAAAAGAGCCGGGTCCGGTGCTCTACGCACGCGGATCCGGCTCATCTATTCCACGAGGCTTGCATGCTCGCTTCATTATGCCCAGATATGCACGGCTTAACCCGTGCGGGCGCTACTCCTCCTCGAGGGCAGCGATGACCTCGTCGGTCATGTCCATGGTGCTGTAAACATCCTGGACGTCGTCGAGCTCCTCAAGACGGTCGATGAGGCGCTGAACCTTCTTGGCATCGGCGCCAGAAACCTCGGTCGGGGTGGTCGGGACCATGGTGGTCTCGGAGCCCTTGACCTGGACGCCCTGCTCCTCGAGCGCCTTGGAAACAGCCATGACGTCGTTAGCAGCGGTCCAGACGATCCACTCCTCGCCGGCGTCCTCGTAGTCCTCGCCACCGGCCTCGGCGATGGCCATCATGAACTCATCCTCGTCACCGGCAGGACCGTTGGCGATCATGGTCTCCTTCTTGGCGTTCTCGTCCAGGATCTCCTTGGCGACGACGATCTGGCCCTTGCGCTCAAACTGGAAGGCGACGGAGCCCGAGGTGCCCAGGTTACCGCCAGCGTGGGAGAAGGCGGAACGGACATCGGCGGCGGTGCGGTTGCGGTTGTCGGTCAGGCAGTCAACGTAGACGGCGACACCGGCGGGACCGTAGCCCTCGTACACGATGTTCTCGTAGACGGCGGCATCGGCACCCGAACCGAAGGCCTTGTCGATAGCGGACTTGATCTTGTCCTTGGGCATGGACTGAGCCTTGGCCTTAGCAACGGCAGCGGCGAGGCTGGCGTTGTTCTCGGGCAGCGGGTCGCCGCCGAGACGGGCAGCAACGGTGATGTTGCGGCTCAGCTTGGAGAAGAGGGCGGAACGCTTGGCGTCCTGCGCGCCCTTACGATGCTTGGTTGTGGCCCACTTAGAGTGTCCGGACATACGTGTCTCCTATCGGTTTCGACCTAAAGCCCAGCGCAGATGCTCGGGCAATATAAACAAACGTCGTTATGATATACCTACTGGCCTGCGAGATAAACCCCAAAATGAAGGCGTCGTGATGATGTCACCCTTTAGTGCAAAGTAACCTGACCCCAATGCACCAGTTTAGGCCCAGAGGAAGTCGCTGCGGGTGACGGTGGCGCCGATGGCAAAAGGCATGCAGGCGATGACCGGATACAGGTAGCGCATGTAGGTCGAGCCGTTGCACGGGCCAATCAGGCACACGGCGAGCACGCCCAACAGCGGCACCCAGATCGCCAGCGCACGCCATGAATGACGGCGCAACAGGTAGACCACCACGACGATCATGATCCACACGTAGGTGGCCGAGCTCATGGTGAGCGAGATAAACGGGATGCGCTGCACCGCCACGCGGTACAGGTTAATCAGGTGGTCGCACCAGCGCACGACCTTGCTATCGACCGGATGGAAGTCAAAGTACTTGAGGTTATCGGGCTTCGCCATAATCTCGGCACTGCGCGCGGTGCTGTAGACCCACGCATCGCGAGCGCTCGGGTAGAAGTACCCGTAGTAGTTATTGACGAGCGCCGAGATATAGCACTCGGGGTCCTTTTTGAACATCTGGGCCCACACCTCAAAATAGGCCTTGATGTCCTCCTGCGAGGCGTACTCATTGAAGCAGTTTTTGACGGCATCCGACTTGTCGGGGTTGTAGCGACGGCCCAGGTTCTCGTACTTAAGCACGCGATCGATCACAGCGCGCTCCTCATCGGTCACCAAGCCGTCGCAGGGAGCTTCCACGATGGTGCCGTCCTCCTTAACCGTGGGGTTGACGCCCGAGTTGAGGCCATCGTGCTTTTGGACGAAGCGTGCCGTCTGTTGAAACGGAATCGAGAGGATCTCGCGCTTGGAGCCCGGCGTGATATCGTGCGCCGGCATAAATACCTTGGTGAAATACATGTTGGAGACAAGGCAGAGCGCAAGCACTGCGAGCACGCCGACCCAGCGGAAGCGCGACGTGGTGCATGAGACCGTGGTGCCCATCTGCTTAGCCGCACGACGAGCGACATGTACATCCCAGGCGCAAAACGCCGCCGCAATCACGCAGGCCGCCAACGGAAAGACCAGGCCGCCATTGCGCAAAAACGTGGAACCCATGGCACCCAGCACGAGCAACAGCCAGTCATGGCGCGCAAAGAGCACGGGCTTCTGTTCGCCCGCACGCTCGGCATTGGCATCGCGACGGGGTAGGCCACATGCCACGAGCTTGACGGTCTGAACGAGCAGTACCAAAAACGCATCGGCAAAAAGTACATCTTTG
Organism: uncultured Collinsella sp.; assembly: GCA_958403205.1. Lineage (GTDB taxonomy): Bacteria > Actinomycetota > Coriobacteriia > Coriobacteriales > Coriobacteriaceae > Collinsella. The sequence goes on from CATXWM010000005.1 coordinate 23,562, forward strand.
GTCAGCAGCACCGCGTAGTTGGAGAACATCGGCATAAACGCAAAGAACAGCAAGATGACGCCGCGGACCGGCAGGCTCACGCCCAGCTTGCGCAGCGACGATATGGAATAGGACATGCAGGCGGCGGTGATGACGAATTGGGCACAAGTGTAGATGGCAAGGCCCGCATTGGCACTGTTAAATAACGAAAGCCCCAGCTGCACACACGAGCCGATGATGGCCGTGTGCACCACCGGATGATGTCCGTTGAGTAGCACGTTGGGGTTAAGCAGGCGTAGGTAATCGCTCGTGCCGTTGGGGTAGTTGAACCATTGGCGGACCTGCGCGCCCGTGTCTCCCATAAAGAGGCCGGGCAGCGAGGCGATAAGCGTGGGCGCCCAGACAATCATGAGCACAAGAAACGGCCCGACAAAGGGATGAACCGAGAGCACGGCGTGGACAACACGCCACACGCGGCCAAAATGCGCCTCCGAAAACGGAATGCGGCGGGAGCCCAACCAATCCAAAAACTCAAAAGCCAGATAGAAGGCCACAATCGCCAGAAGCATCCAGCCCGCGCCACCAATCCAGGCGCAGATAACGCGTGCCTTGTCGCCCAGCACAATCTCAGCCGAATCGGTGAGGTCGTAGCTACGGCCGAACACCATGCAAACGGCAAAGAACAGCGATGGCAGCACGACCGACGGGCGCCAAGCGTCACCGCGGCCAAAGAACACATAGCGAAACGGCAGTGTGAGCAAACAGGCAAGCGCGAGCAGCATCACTGCGTCGGTATGGCCGGCAAACGAGAGAAGCACCTCGTAGCACACGTAGAGCGCGCCCGTCGCCTTGGGATCGATCGCCAGGACCGCGTTGCTCGACACCGGGGCGGGATCGATGGAAAACGCCGTGGTCGCCAGCAGGGCGAGCAAAAATGCGATGAGCGTCTGTTTGGCGGGATAGCGCTTAAACCAAACGATGCGGGCGGCGTCACGCGCAGCCGTTGCGGAGAGGTCGGAATCCTTCACAGTCCGAATAGCCTTTCTAGAAACCAGCCAAAAAGGGACAGGTTTATTTTGGCAGGTTTTATCTGGGGAAACGTTACGGTTCTGTCATCGTTGCCCGCCACATTCCACCACAAAGGCGCCTGTCCCCTTTGTGGTAGAATGTGGCGGCTAGGCGTCGAGGTAGATGCGCTGGGGACGGTTGCGGCGGAGGGCAAAGATGACGAGCGCCAGGCCCGCAATCACGAGCGGCAGACTCAACAGCTGACCCATGGTGATGACGCCGCCCAGCAGATAGCCCAGCTGGGCATCGGGCACGCGCACAAACTCAACGAGGAAGCGGACAATGCCATAGCCCATCACAAAGACGCCCATAAACGTGCCCTGGGGCAGCAGCGGTTTTTTGCGGCTGAGCACCTGCAGAATGCAAAAGAGCACAATGCCCTCGAGAAATGCCTCGTAGAGCTGGGAGGGATGGCGCGGCATATCGCCCGCGGTGCCGCCGAAGATCACGCCCCAGGGTAGATCGGTCGGCTTGCCCCACAGCTCGCCGTTGACAAAGTTGGCGCAGCGCCCCAGGCACAAGGCCAGCGGAGCACCGATGACCGCGAGGTCTGCCAAAGTCCACGCATCGAGCTTGTACATGCGGCACACGAGCACGCCGCCGATGATGCCGCCCACCAGGCCACCATGGAAACTCATGCCGCCCTCGTTGGTGGCAAAGATCTCGAGCGGATGCGTCCAGTAGTAGCCGTCGCCGTAGAAAATGACGTAGAACAGGCGGGCGCCAATGATAAGGCCAAAGACCACGCCGACCACGACGCTCGTCAGGTCGTCGACCGTAATGTCAAAACCCCAACGGCGCTGCGTGCGATACATGACGACCGCCGTGAGCAAAGCCCCGACCACATAGGCCAAGCCGTACCAGTAGATGGTGATGGGCCCCGCCGAAATGGCGACGGGATCAAGCATATGGTAGAGGTCGTTGAGCATATCGGTCCCCCTGCTCCCTACATACAAATGCGGCCGCGGGCCTTGCGCTCGCAGCCGCATATTTGGGCGTAACGTCTATGCGGAGTATGCCGTCCGCAGCTTTCGGATCTTAGAACGGCGCGTACTCGTCGTACAGATCGTCGGTCTCGCCGGAGGCATTGACCTGCTCAACACGGGTAACGCCGGGCACATGCTCCTTGAGGATACGCTCGATACCCATGGACAGGGTCAGTGCGCTCATAGGGCAGCCGGCGCAGGCACCCTGAAGCTCAAGCTGGACGACGCCCTCGTCGTCGACGCCCACATACTCCATATCGCCGCCGTCAGCCTGCAGGTTGGGGCGGATCTCCTCAAGAACCTTCTTAAGCAGCTCTTCGTTAACAGCCACAGGGGCTCCTTTCTCACAATAACGCGGGCACGCCCGCGGACAGAGCTATGTTACTACAGCCGTGTACCCGCTCACGAGCCGTCCATGCGCGCGGACACGACTTTCACGAGCAGTCAATTTGGGACGGGGCTCTTTTGGCTGTTTTGCCGCCAGCTGGCGTTGGCACGCGCTACTGCTGAGCCTGTCCCCCGGTACCAATCTGGACATCGACGATAACCTGGCGGTAGCTGATGCCGCAAGAGTCGAGAATGCGGCGGCTGATACGGCCGTCATCGGTGTCGGCATACTTATTGTCCAGGTAGACGACCTCGCCCACGCCCACCTGTGCCAGGATCTTGGCGCAGTCGTGGCACGGGAACAGCGTGACGTAGACCGTGGAACCCTCAAGGTCCTTGAGCGAGCCGCGGTAGTTGAGCACGGCGTTTGCCTCGGCATGCACCACGTAGTTGTGCTTATCCTGCAACGGGTCGTCGCTCGTGCCCCACGGGAAAAAGTCGTCGTTGAGCGCCGAGGGCGTACCGTTGTAGCCCACCGAAAGGATGCGGTGGTTGGTGTTGGCGATGCACGCGCCCACCTGCGTGTTGGGGTCCTTACTGCGGCGCTGCGCGGCGATGGCCACGCTCATAAAGAACTCATCCCAGCTAATGACGTCGCGGCGCTTGCCCGACGCGGTTTGATGAAGATCGTCCGACATGGCAGACACCTCCGAAATCGCAATAGTTTGACCCATTGTAGCAGGTGAAAGATAGGGGCGCTTACCCCACCAGCTCCTCGCCCTACGCGCGGCGGGGCTTTTGGTTGATGTGGTAGAGCTCGGCGAGACCCCGCAACGTCAGCGCGTCGTCGACCGTCAGGCTATGGCCGACCAGCGCCGCAAGTGCCTCGGCATCGTCGCCGGTAATGACGATGGGCACATCGCCCTCCCCCGCGGCCTTGGTCGCGCGCATCTCGGCGAGCACCATGTCGAGCATGCCGTCGATGCGGGCCACCTCGCCCAGAACCACGCCCGAGCGCATGGCCTCACGCGTGTTGCGGCCGATGACGTGCGTCGGCGCCGAGGGCTCAACCTGAGGCAGGCGCGCTGCTGCCGCCGAAAGTGAGCGGGCGCCGAGCGCCAGCCCCGGCGCGATAACGCCGCCGACAAAGGTACCGTGCGCGTCGATGACCTCGATATTGGTCGTCGTGCCCAGGTCGATCACAATACACGGCGAGCCGTAGACGGCGCGGGCCGCCACGGCATCGGCGATGCGGTCGGGGCCGATCTCGGCCGGGTCATCGTAGTGCACGGGTATGCCGGTCTTGAGGCCCGGCCCCACGGTGAGCACGCGCCCCGTGCAGGTACGGGAAAGCGCTGCCTTCCACGGGCGCTCGAGCGCCGGGACCACACAGCTCAGCACAGCAGCCGCGGGCACAAGCGCGCCCGGCATGCCCGCATCGGCCGCCAGCGCGGCCATGACCTGCACGAGACGCATGCGCGCCTCGTCTGCTGTGATGCTCGACGGCGTGGTGATCTCGCACGTCGCAAGCGGACATTCCTGCGCCGCGGCCGAATCCTCTGCAAACAGGCCAAAGCGAATGAACGTGTTGCCCACGTCGACCGTCAATATATATGCGCACCCATTAAGCATCGTCGGCGCTCCTTTCGTCTGCCCAGCAGTATATCGCCTACCTAAACCAGTCATCCCAAAATGACTACCTTGCGGCTATACTGGTGCGCGGTCGCGCGCGAGCTCACGCGGCGGCCCTTGGTAACCCGACTTCCCGCGCCGTATCCGTAGCGGCGCTCCCGGGGGAAGCGGATATACGCAAAGGAGTTCTATATGAGCAATCCCTCGAACCGCACCTCGATGCGCGGTCAACTCACGCTGCGCGGCGTCGTCATCGGCGTCCTTGGCTGCGTGATCATCACGGCAAGCTCGGCCTACACGGCCCTCAAGATGGGCGCACTCCCCTGGCCGATCATTTTCGCTGCCGTCATTTCGCTGTTCTTCCTGAAGCTCATGGGTAACGCCAGCCTCAACGAGGCCAACGTTACCCACACCATCATGTCCGCGGGCGCCATGGTCGCCGGCGGCCTGGCGTTTACCATCCCGGGCGCCTGGATGCTGGGCTATGCCGACCAGATCAGCTGGCTCGACATGTTTATCGTGGCGCTCGCCGGCACCATTTTGGGCCTTCTGGCGACGGCGCTCATCCACCGCCACTTTATCGTGGACGCCGCGCTGGAGTTCCCTACCGGCAATGCCGCAGCTCAGACCCTGCGTGCTACCGAGGCCGGCGGCAAGACCGGCAAGCAGCTCTTTGGCTCCATGGCCATCGCAGGCATCTACAGCGTGCTTCGCGACGCTCTGGGCGTGGTGCCCAGCATGCTGTGCACGCTCAATATCCCCGGCGTGACCTTTGCCATCTACAACTCGCCCATGTTGCTGTCCATCGGCTTTTTGGTGGGCTTCGCCCCCGTGGCGTTCTGGTTTGCCGGCGCGCTGCTGGGCAACTTTGGCATCATCGTCGGCGGCACCGCTGCCGGTCTGTTTGACGTTATGACGGCACAGGGCACTGTTAAGTCCCTGGGTATGGGCCTCATGATGGGCTTTGGCGTCGCCGTCGTCCTCAAGGACATCCTGCCGCAGGTCGCCGGCATCGTCCGCGGCCTCGCCGCCGACAGCTCCACCGACACCGACGAGCAGTCGCTCATCTCGGGCTCCCTTAAGCTCGACGCCGGTATCATCGGCCTGGGCGCTGCCGCCATCGCCGTGATCATCGCCATCGTGCTCGACCTTGGTCCCGTCCCGGCCGTCATCGTCACGCTGTTCACCTTTGTCACCACCATCATGAGTGCACAGAGCTGCGGCCAGACGGGTATCGACCCCATGGAGATCTTCGGCCTCATCGTCATGCTCATCGTGGCGGCCTTTGCACAGATCGCCCAGGTCAAGCTGTTCTTTATCGCCGGCATCGTGGCCGTGGCGTGCGGCCTTGCGGGCGACGTCATGAACGACTTTAAGGCCGGCGCCGTGCTGGGCACCAACCCGCGCGCACAGTGGGTTGGCCAGGCCATCGGCGGCATCGTGGGCGCCCTGGTCGCCGCCGCTGTCATGGTCGCGCTCGTCACCGCCTATGGTCCGGACGCCTTCGGCCCCGACAAGAGCTTTGTGGCCGCGCAGGCAAGCGTGGTCGCCACCATGGTCTCGGGCATCCCGAGCGTGCCGTGGTTTGCGGGCGGCTTTATCGCCGGCATCATCATGTACTGGCTCGGCATTCCGGCCATGATGATCGGTCTGGGCGTGTACCTGCCGTTCTACATGTCGCTCACGGCCTTCTTGGGCTCCTGCGTTAAGCTCGCCTACGACAAGTGGGCCGCACACCGCGACGCCGAGGCCGGTCTTTCGGACGAGGAAAAGGCCGCCAAGGACGCCGCCTTCCAGGAGCAGGGCTTGGTCGTTGCCAGCGGCCTGCTGGGCGGCGAGTCCATCGTCGGCGTTATCCTGGCGTTTGTCTCTGTTGGCTTGAGCCTGCTGGGCTAAGTCGAGCGGCCGCTCGACGGCAACCATATCGCCTACGGCTTGCCCGGTCGGTAGCTTTCGCGGCTGCCGACCGGGCTTTTTGATATCGAAACAAAGAAAGGCCGGCACGCTGCGTTTAACAGCGCGCCGGCCTTATCGGTTAAGCTATCGAAGCGCTCCTGCTATGAACCGAAGTTCGTTGCAGAAACTACGCTCGAAACGCTACATCTGCTTGCGACGACGATCGCCCAGCGTCACACCAGCGGCCACGAGGGTGATGCCGCCGATGACGAACACCTCGCCCGCAAGAGCGGAATTGTCGCCAGTCTGGGCGAGCTTGTCCGACGTAGCCTTCTGCTTGCCCGCGGGAGCCTTTGCAGCCGCCTGCGTGACCTGGGGCTTGGCCTGCGGCTTGGTCTGCGGCTCGGCCTTGGGGTGGTACTTGTCGTACTCGGCCTGTGCGGCAGCCAGTGCGTCCTTGGCATTGCCAAATTCGGCCAGCGCGGCGGCATAGACGCCGTTGGCATCAGACAACTTGGCGTCGGCATCGGCAGCCGCCTGCCTCAAACCCGCCTCGGCGTCGACGGCAACCTTATAGCGCGCGTAGGCAGCATCGAGCTTGCGCAGCTGGTTCTTGGGCGTCCAGCCCGCATTGAACACCGTGGTGCCGGCAGCGAGAGAGGCCTTATGATCAACGTTTTCGAGGTCTGCCTTGAGCTCCTCGATGGCTGCGAGCTCGGCCTTGGCCTTGACGATCTCGAGATTCGCATCGACTACTGCCTCGCTTGCTGCGTCGAGCTGCTTTTGGGCCTCGCCAACGCCGGCGTCGGCGACATCATAAGCTGCCTGGGCGTCGTCAACAGCCTTCTGGGCCGTGACGTAGCGCTGGAATGCCTCGTTCGCCGCGTCGAGCGCGGTCTGCACGGTCGCGGCCTTGCCCCGAGCGGCGACCAGAGCCTGCTGCTTGTTGGAAGCTTCCTGCTGAGCATTTGCGAGAGCCGTTGTGGCAGCGGTCTGTGCAGTCTGGGCCCTCTCCACCTCAGCTTGAGCGGCGGCGTCGGCCTTCGTGGCGGCATCGAGCGCACTCTTTTTGCTCTCAAGATCCGCCCTTGCGGCATCGCGCTTGGCGGCAAGGTCCTTGACCGAAGCCGTGGCGTTGTCATACGCCTCATTGGCCTGTTCGGACTTTGCCTTGGCGGCATCGCGGGCGCTGCGAGCCTTCGCCTTGTGAGCAGCGGCCTCGGCTGCCTTCGTCTTGCTGTCAGCAAGCGTGGCGTTTGCCTTATCGAGAGCTGCCTGGGCAGTGGCAGCCTCGCCCTTGGCGGTATCGAGGTTCTGCTTGAGGGACTCGATGTCGATTCCGCCGAGTGCGTCCTTCGCGGCGTCGTATGCCGTCTTCGCGGCGGCGGTGCCGGACTTAGCCTTCTCGTACTCGCCCTTGGCGGTGTTCACGTTCGTGTCGGCTGCGGTATAGGCGTCGCGAGCGCTTTCTTGCTTATCCAATGCGTTAGAATAAGCCGTTCCGGCAGTCCCGAAGTTCTTCTGTGCCTCTGCCAACTTATTCTGTAGCTGCTTCAGCTGCTCCTTCTGCTCCTGCGTGCCGCCTGCATTGTAGGCGGAATCGATGTAGTCGTTCAGGAGCTTCTTGAACTCGGAGACAGTGAAATCAGCCTGAGTGTCATCCTCGCTGTAATCGAATGCGGTTACCTCGGAATCGGCGTTCTTTCCGCTACCCGTTGCAATACCGATTGCGACCGTAGCAGAATCGACGATGTTAAGATAGTGTCCGCACTCATGGTAGATGCTCTTGTAGTTCTGATAGATGTAATAGGACTCATATCGGTATTTGCCGAGTTCGTCGCCATACTGCTCTACATACTTGTCGAAGATCTTCTTCTCCCAAGTATAGAGCCTGGTGTAGGGCCAGCCGAGGGTATCCTCAGTCTCACCGCCGGTGTATGCTCCGCCGCCATCTGCGAGATTTTCTCCATTGTCCCAGTAGCAGTTCGAGTGCTTCAAATCATTATTCGATGAATAAGACACGTTCAGTGCAGCGGCAACAATCATGCGAAGGCTGACGCTGAGCGCCGACTGGCCGTTCGCCTTGCGGAGGTTGTTCTGGGTGTCGAGGTAGGTCAGGGCGTTGCGCATCTGCTCCAAGGAAAGCGGGTTGGTGTCGCGAGACATGTCCTGATCGACGTACTCGTCATACCATTCGGCCTTGTCATCAGCACCGGTCAGCATCGACACGGCATCCTTGGCGTTCTTTTTCTGCATGGCCGTGAACTGGCTGCCGCCGCTGATATAGCTCAAGAAGCCGAACATACCCTGGTTGATGACATTCTGGTCTACGGTCATGTTCGACTTGAGGTCGGCAATCTGCTGGTTAAGCTTCTCGACCTCGGCGTTCGCAGCGTCGCGGGCTTTTCCCGCAGCAGTGACGCCGGCGTTGGCGGCATCGTAGGCCTTCTGCTTCTGCTTGCGAACCTCGACGAGTCGGTCGTACTCGGCCTTCTTATCGCCCTCGGTCTGCTGAGCTTGCTCGTATGCATCCTTGGCGGTGGTGTACTTGCCCTTCGCGTCGCTGAACTTCGCGTTCGCCTCGTCGTATGCAGCCTGCGCGGATGACACGGCAGTATTAGCGGAGTTGACACGCTCCTGAGCAGTAGGAACGGCAGCCTGGGCATTTTTGAGATTCGACTGTGCAGTAGCGTCGGCGGCAGTCGCGGCGTCAAGGGCGCTCTTCGCGGTAGCAAGCTCGTTGGCAGCGGTAATCTTCGCGGCCTCGAGCGCACCCAGATCGACGCCCGTGCCAGAAGTAGCGGCATCGAGCTCAGCCTGCGCCTGATCCAGCTTCAGCTGGGCGTTGTCATGTGCGGTTTTTGCAGCAACGAGGGCAGCGGCGGTCTGCTTTTTCTTTGCCTGAGCGGACGTCAGAGCAGACTCGGCATCGCTCTTTGCCTTCTCGGCATTGGAGAGAGCCGTCTTGGCGGCATCGAGCTCACCCTCGGCAGTCTTCACATCGGCGTTCGCTGCATCGAGTTTTGCCTGCGCGTCATCGACGGCCTTCTTGGCGGCCTCGTACCCATCCATGGCCTCGAGCTTGGCCTTGGCGTCATCGAGGGCTTTCTTGGCTTCGTCGCGCTTTGTCTCGGCATCCTTGAGCGCCTGGGTCTTTTCATCGACGCTCTTGTTGGCCTGATCGAGCTGGCCGTTCAGGTCGTCCAGCTTCTTCTGCTGTTGCTCGGCCTTGTCGACGGCCGCCTTAAGCTCGTCAATCTTCTCATGAAGCGCGGCGACTTCTGCCGCATTCTGCTCGGCCGTGTTGTCGCTCAGGGCCTTTGCAGCATGGTCTCTTTGCTGCTGCGCCTGCTTTTGAGACTGGCCCGCCGCGTCGACCTTCTTCTGGGCCGCATCGTAGGCGGCCTGAGCGTCCTTGAGCTGCTTTGCCGACTCCTCGGCCAGCTGGGCAGCCGTCTTTACGACCGCCTGGTTACCGGCGACAACGGTGTTCTCTACAGAACTACCCCCCCCCTGAACAGAATCGCCGTTATCGGTTGACGGCGCGGCGATTGCCGCCAGCGGCGACATGAGCGGCTGAGCGATGAGGCCCGCCGTCAAAACGGTTGCGACGGCGCGGTTGGCAACGCCCTTGACGTTGACGGCCTTGGCCCGAGGCTCAAAGTGCTGTGGGCTATAGCTTGCCATGGCTTTCTCCCTTTGACACGGATGTATCCATACGTATCAAACGGTAGCTGTCGATTTTTGAATTCTGTTGCGCAACATTGGCAACCAGCGTATTTTTTGAAATTCATGCTCCTGTGCTTCACAATTTCGTCACATTTGAAGGAGCTGGTGCATCATATTTTCGCGGGATGGAATTGAGCCTGTGATTTGCATTTGCTCCCGCGTCATCCGCCCTATCGGTTTCCGCATCCAACAGACACCCCGCCCGCCACGGTGTAGAGTTAGGACAACGGGCGCGTTGCGCGGACCGCGCTGGAACGAGGTGGACATGGAACTCGACAAACAACAGATCAAGCGACTACGCGAACGCCATCACCGGCGCCACGGCATCCGCCCTGCTCATAGCGAGGCCATGGAGAACGCCACCCGCTTCCTAAAGCGCGCATTCAACATTCGCGAGGGTCGCGCGCCCTACCACGTAATCCGCAAGCGCTTTGTAAACGGGGCACGCCTGACCGGCTCCCACCTATGCATCCTCATCATCGCCATGCTCATCGCGAGCATCGGCCTCGATATCGACTCGGACATTGCCATCGTGGGCGCCATGCTCATCTGCCCGCTCATGGGCTCGGTCCTTGCCATGGCATACGGCATCGCCACGCTCGACCGCGAGATCACCCTTGAGGCCGTCGCGAGCTTGGCTCTACAGATGGCCTTTTGCCTGGTCACGTCCACGTTGTACTTTAAGCTCTCACCCCTTGGCACCACCACGGCCGCCATCATCGACAATTCGACACCGACTGTTTGGGACCTTGCCGTCGCGCTCGCGGGCGGCTTTGCGGGTGGCCTGGGCAACTCGCGCGACCAGGAACCCGCCACGCTCATCGCCGGCGTGGCCGTGGCGACCGCGCTCATGCCGCCCCTGTGCGCGGCGGGCTATGGCATCGCCATCGCAAGCGGGTCGCTGTTTCTCTCGGCACTCTACGAGTTTGGCATCAACGTGGTCTTTATCGCACTGGCTGCCGAAGCCGTGCTGCTTCTTCTGCGCGTGCCGCTCAAGCGCGACCTGAACGGCGACGGTATTGTGACCGCTGAGGAAGACACCGAGGTCGACGAGCTGTCACGCAAAGTGCGCCGCCGCATCATCGTGGGAACGGCCATCTTTGCCATCCCCTGCATCGTTATGACGGCGGGGTCCATTGGCTCGGCGCAGACCGGCGTGCAGGACGGCTACGGTGTCACCGAAACTACGCGCGAACTTGCCGCGGTGCTGCCAGGCTTTAAGGATTACACCGTCGCCGTCGAGACCTCGGCCACCGAAGGCGACGAGGAGGGCATCGTCGAGCGCGAGATTGTCGCCCATGTGACGACAAGCGAGGCGCTTGGGGCACACGACCGTCACGTCGCCCGCAAGCTCATCGACCTCAACGTGCCCGAACTCGATCGCGTTGAGTTCGATGTGAAGTGATGCGGGACGCGAGGCGGGCCCGGCGCGAGCGCGCGCAGCCACGGGGCACAGACGCAGCCAAGCGCAGCGCTACAGCTCGTACTTGTACACGCGGTAGATGTATTTCTCGGCTTCCATCTCGTAGGTGGCGATGGGCAGTCCATAGCGATCGTACTCGGCAAAAGTCTTGGCCATGCCCGATGCCACGAGCATGCTATTCGAATCGCCGACGCGCTGCGCACTGCTCGCATAGCCCGAGAACGGCACGGCGATCTGGTCCACAAGCTCGTAGGTGCGCACGGTCTCGTCCACCGTAAAGATGCGCCCAAACGAATGCGTTCCCTTGCTGTAGTCGGTCACCACCGCGGCGCCCAGCTGGCCCCAGTCGAACTTGGGATAGCGCTCGGTCGCACCAAAGTTGTTGTCGTATAGCAGCACCTGGTAGCGACCAGTCGCTGCCGTGTCAGAACTCGGCAGATACGTCACGCTGTGCTGGCCTGCATTGAGCGAGAAATCGCCCTGGGCCTGCAATAACTTGTCTTCAAAGCCCGAGCCAGCCCATTGCCACTCCTTTCTATTTCTGGGTCCATCTTCTCACTGCTGGCGGCCGAAAATGATCCGTTTTCCTCCGACCCCGAGGGATCGTTCTTAGTACTTGAAGAAGCCCTCGCCCGAGCTTTCGCCCAGCTTGCCTTCGTCGAGCATTTTCTTGAGGACGGAGGCCATGGCCTTAAAGTTGTAGGGCATCATCATCTTCTTGAGCAGCGGGCTCACCAGGCCCGGCACCTTCTGATACTGCATGACGATGTTGTAGGCCGTCTGGATACCCACCGTGTCGAATACGCGGAACGGGCCCTTGGGAGCGCCGGTGCCGCGCGTCCACGCGAGGTCGATGCTCTTGGGATCGCTCACGCCCGAGACGTACAGATCAAGGCCCGAAAGCAGCCACGGTACCAACATGGAGTTGAGCAGATAACCGTTCTTTTCCTTGTTGACGGGCAACGCCAGCATACGGATGTCGTTGGCAAAGTCGACGAGTTCATCGAAGTAGCGCTTGTCGATCTGGTCCTGTGCCATGACCTCGGTCATGTTGTTCTTCCAGATAGAGTTGGCAAAGTGCAGCGACAGGTACTTCTCGGGGCGGCCAGTGTACTTGGCAAAGGTACTCGGCAGTAACGTGGAGGAGTTGGTCACGACGACGGTCTTTTGCGGAAGGACCGGGGCGAGCTTCTTGTAGAAGTCAATCTTTGCCTGGGTATCCTCAGCCATAGACTCGATGACCAAATCGGCGTCGGCCACTGCCTTGGCAAGATCGAGCTCCAGCTTGAGTGTGGAGTAGGCGCGCTCAACGGCGGCGAGTGCCGCCTCTTTGTCGAAGGGCTTGCCGCTATCGGCGATACCGGAGCACCACTCGCCCGTGCCGTCCGCCATACCCTCGATTGCCGCGATGTACTCCTCGCGCACATGATCGATCTTGGGCTGGGTGCGGCCGATGCTGCCCTCGCTGCGCAGCCAAATCGTTACATCAAAGCCGCAGTAGGCAGCCTGAAAGGCAATCTGGCTTCCCAGCACGCCGCCGCCGGCAACACAAACGGTCTTGTAGCTCATGGAACGGTCCTCTCTTACGTAATTCCATAGATGTGTATTTATTCAACCGTAAGGATGACGCGCGCTGGGGGTGGGTTCTATAAACGGATGGTTTTTTGCCGCGAACGGCTACACCTGTTCATTATCTCTCGATTTTGGAGGCCCTTTTTAGCGCTGCTGGACCGCTTTTTCGGAAGTGCGGGGAAAAATCGAGTTTCGTCGACCAGATCGGCTTTTTTTACAACAAAACCGCAGGTCACGAGCGCCAAAAAAGACAGTGTGCTCGGAAGGTTCGCATTTTTCACCGCACTTCTGAAATACAAGCCCACGGAAGGCTGCAGCAAGCTCATTTGCGCAACATATGTCCAGCAAAACGGGTGGTAGCCGGTACGGCTACCACCCGTTTGTCTCATATCTGGCACATGGCAGGCCAGCTACTTCTTAATGCCGCGTCCCAGACGCTTGGCGACCGATGCAACGGCTTCCTCGCTGGCCGGCCCGCAGCTCACACAGCCGTCGTGGGCACGCATCTGGCCGGTGACCTCGTCCATCGCGAGCGGCGCCACCTTCTCGAGCTTAAAGCCCTTACCGGCGCGCATGTTTTCCTTGGCCACGCTGATCATGAGCTTAATACGGTTGAGCTGGTTGACCTCGGACGCGCCGGGGTCGTAGTCCACCGCGACGATATTGCTCTCGGGGTGCTGACGGCGCAGTTCCTTAATCACGGCCTTGCCCACCACGTGGTTGGGCAGGCACGCGAAGGGCTGCGTGCAGATGATGTTGGGCGCGCCGTGGTCGATCAGGTCGAGCATCTCGGCCGTGAGTAACCAGCCCTCGCCCATGTTGTTGCACACCGAGAGCACCGTGCGAGCCTTGTCCGCCATGGTGCCGATGCGCTCGGGTGCCTCAAAGCGGCGGGACTTTTCGAGCATCTCCTCCACCGGCGTGCGCATCCAGTCCACGAGCTTAATGAGCGCCTGCATGCTAGCGCGCGCCGTGGCAGAGCTTCCCAGCTCGTCCTTCTGCAGCTCGGCGTTACTCATGGAGTACAGGAAGAAGTCGAGCAGGCCCGGCACCACAGCCTCGCAGCCCTCGCGCTCGATCACATCGACCACGTGGTTGTTGGCCGTGGGATGGAACTTGACCAGAATCTCGCCGACCACGCCCACGCGTGGCTTGGTGCCCTCGCCCACGAGCGGCATGGTGTCGAACGCACGGATGGCCTCGCGGCACAGCTTGGTGTAGTTGTGGCGGTTAAACTTGGGCGCCAGCTTGCGGGCGCGCGCCATGTACTCCTCGTAGAGCGCGTTGGCGGCACCGGGCGTGGCCTCGTACGGGCGGCAGCGGTAGAGCATCTGCATCATCACATCGCCAAAGAGCACCGCGTAGACCGCCTGCTTGAGCAGCGCCGGCGTAATCTTAAAGCCGGGGTTGTCCTCGCCGAGCGCCACGGCCGAAAGCGAGATCACCGGGATCTCGGGGTGGCCGCTCTCGCGCAGGGCCTTGCGGATGAGTGCGATGTAGTTGGTGGCACGGCAGCCGCCGCCGGTCTGGCTGATAACCACGGCGGTCTTGGACAGGTCGTACCGACCGCTCTCGATGGCCTCCATGATCTGGCCCGTCACCAGGATCGACGGATAGCAGATGTCGTTGTTCACATAGCGCAGGCCAGCCTCGACGGCGTCGTGATCGGTCGAGGGCAGCAGCTCCAAATTGTAGCCGGCACCACGGAACACCTCTTTGACCAGGTCAAAGTGGATCGGCGCCATTTGCGGGCACAGGATGGTGTAGCCCTCCTCGCGCATCTGCTCGGTAAAGGGCACCTTGGGCCACGCGGTCGAAGCACTGTCGCGCTGAGCCTCAAACGTGTACTTGCGGCTCGCGAACGCGGGGGCATCCGTGGAGGGTGTCACCGGCGCGGCATCGCCCTGCTCGTAGGCCTCGCCCGCGGCCGTGGCCTCGGCCAAGCGCTCGGCCTCCTGGTCCTTGAGCGCGGCCATGAGCGAGCGGATACGAATTCGCGCGGCACCTAGGTTGGACACCTCATCGATCTTGAGCACGGTGTAGATCTTGCCGCTGGCCTCCAGGATCTCCTGCACCTGGTCGGTGGTCAGAGCGTCCAGGCCGCAGCCGAAAGAGTTGAGCTGGATCAGGTCCAGGTCGTTGCGCATCGTCACAAAACGGGCGACGGCGTACAGGCGGCTGTGGTACATCCACTGGTCAACGACGCGAATCGGACGCTCGGGCTTCACGAGATGCGCGAGCGAATCCTCGGTAAAGACCGCAAAGCCAAAGCTCGAGATCAGCTCGGGCAGGGCGTGGTTGATCTCGGGGTCGTTATGGTAGGGGCGGCCGGCGAGCACAATGCCGTGGCCGCCGTGGTCCTCGACCCACTTAAGGGCCTCCTCGCCCATGGTCTGGATATCCTCGTGGAAGCGCGCATCGGCCTCAAAAGCAGCGTTGACGGCGGCATCGACCTCGGAGCGCGTGATCTTAGGACCGCGCACGCGACCGCGACCGGCCTCAGCATCGGCCACGCGGTCGACGGCGAGCACCTGGTACAGACGGCGTTTGAGCTCGGTCTTGTCGTGATACGGCACAAACGGATACAGGAACTCGATATTCTGCTCGCGAATCTCGTCGATATTGAGCGCCAGCGCCGTGGGGTAGCTCATGACGATGGGGCAGTTATAGCAGTTGCCTGCCGTCGGATCCTCCTTGCGCTCCCAGCGCACGCACGGCATCCAAATAAAGTCGACATCGCGGTCGATAAGGTTCATCACATGGCCGTGGCTCATCTTTGCCGGGTAGCACACGCTCTCGGACGGCATGGACTCGATGCCCGCCTGGTAGGTCTTCTTGCTTGACTGGTCGGACAGCTGCACGCTAAAGCCCAGGCGCGTAAAGAACGCATGCCAGAAGGGGTAGTTCTCGTACATGTTGAGCGCGCGCGGGATGCCGACGGTGCCGCGCGGGGCCTCGTCGGGGCTCAGCACCTCGCGGTTAAAGAGCAACTCGTTTTTCTTTTTGAAGAGGTTGGGGGCCTCGGTCTTCTGCTTTTTGTGGCCGGCGCCCTTCTCGCAGCGGTTGCCGGTAATGAAGCGCCTGCCGCCGCCAAAGTCGTTGACGGTAAGCTGGCAGTTGTTAGAGCAACGGCCGCAGCGGACATGCTTTTGCGTCACGGTGAGGTGCGCGATGTCCTCGGCCGAAAGGATGGTCGAGGTACCGTCGGCACCGGCGCGATCGCGGGCGAGCAGGGCCGCACCGTAGGCGCCCATGCAGCCGGCAATGTCGGGACGCACGGCATGCACGCCGGTGAGCTGCTCAAATGCGCGCAGTGTGGCATCGGACATAAAGGTGCCGCCCTGGACGATCACCTGGCTGCCGATCTCCTTGGGATCGCGCAGCTTAATGACCTTGAAGAGGGCATTCTTGATGACGGAATAGGACAGGCCGGCCGCGATGTCGCCCACCGTGGCGCCTTCCTTTTGCGCCTGCTTGACGCGCGAGTTCATAAAGACCGTGCAGCGGCTGCCCAAATCAACCGGGGCCTTGGCATGGATGGCAGCGTCGGCAAATGCGCGCACGTCCATGTTCATAGACACGGCGAAGCTCTCGATAAAGCTGCCGCAACCCGACGAGCAGGCCTCGTTGAGCATGATGTGCTCGATAACGCCGTCCTTGACGCGCAGGCACTTCATGTCCTGGCCGCCAATGTCCAGAATGAACTCGACGCCGGGTAGGAACGCCTTGGCGCCGCGCAGGTGCGCGACGGTCTCGATCTCGCCGGAGTCGGCCTTGAGGGCCTCGATGAGCAGCGCCTCACCGTAGCCCGTGGTGGTCACGTGACCGATGGTGCAGCCCGCGGGGATGTGGTTGTAGAAATCGGCCATGATGACCTTGGCCGTGCCCAGGATGTCGCCGTTGTTGTTGCCGTACCAGGTGTGCAGCAGCTGACCGTCCTCGCCCACGAGCGCGGCTTTCATGGTGGTGGAGCCGGCGTCGATGCCAATGAACACGCGGCCGGTGTAGCCTTCGAGCTTGCCCTTGGGGACGACCTCGGTGTCGTGGCGGGTCTTGAACTCGGCAAAGTCCTCGTCGGTGGCAAAGAGCGGGTCCAGACGCTCGACCTCGGCACCCTGTGTGTCACCCAGAGCATCGATGGCCTCGATGAGCTGCGGGAACGTGCTGAGTTTATTGGACTCGTGCGCCATGGCGGCGCCGCTCGCCACAAACAGGTGAGCGTTTTGGGGCACGATACGGTGCTCCTCGTCCAGATTGAGCGTGAGGTAGAAGCGGTGGCGCAGCTCGGAGAGATACTGCAGCGGGCCGCCCAGGAAGGCGACGTTGCCGCGGATGGGACGGCCGCACGCCAGGCCCGAGATGGTCTGGGTCACGACAGCCTGGAAGATGGAGGCGGCGACGTCCTCGGGGCGGGCGCCCTCGTTGAGCAGCGGCTGGACGTCGGTCTTGGCAAAGACGCCGCAGCGGCTGGCGATGGGATAGATGGTGGTGGCGTTGGCCGCGAGCTCGTTGAGGCCGCTCGCGTCGGTGTGCAGCAGGGTTGCCATCTGGTCGATGAACGCGCCCGTGCCGCCGGCGCAGGTGCCGTTCATGCGCTGCTCGATGCCGTTGTCGAAATAGATGATCTTGGCGTCCTCGCCGCCCAGCTCGATGGCAACGTCGGTGGCCGGGATAAGAGTCTCGACAGCGCGCTTGCTGGCGATGACCTCCTGGACAAACTCCAGGTCGAGCCACTGGGACAGCAGCAGGCCGCCCGAGCCGGTAATGGCGCAGGTCATCTGGGCCGTCGGCAGCACGGTCGCAGCGCCCTCGAACAGGTCGCGGGCGCAGGCGCGGACGTCGGTGTGGTGGCGCTGGTACTTGGCGTAGACGATCTGGTTGTCGTCGTTGAGCACGGCGAGCTTAACGGTGGTGGAGCCCACGTCGATGCCCAGATGCAGGCTGCCGCGAGCGTTCTCGGGGTTGAAGATCGCGCCTTCGGGGGCCTGGCCGGCGGCTACGGGCTCAGCGGCGGTGGCGGGCTCGCTAGCGACGGACGTCTCCCCTGCCGCGTTCTTGGCATCGGCAACTGCCTCGGCAACTTTCTCGGCAGCTGCGGTCGCGGCCTTCTGCGCGGCATCCACCACGGCGGGTGCAGCTTCACGCGCGGCAGCGACCATACGGTCCTTTATGCCCTCGACGAGTTTGCTCATTGTCTCTCCTCTTAGTTGTTGGACTCGACGGCTGCGGCGGTGTCGGCCGCGTCCTCGAGCTGCAGGTTCAATAGCTTCATGCCGTATTCCGGTACGTTGATATCGATGGGTTGGCCATACAGGTCACCAGGGCGCACAAAAGCGAGCACCGTCATAATGCGCGCCATGGCCTCGGGCGATTCGGTAAGCCCGCGCTCAAACCAGCGCTGAATCATGCCGACCTCGGCACTCACGACGTAGGTGACGTAGTAGTCAAAGAACGTGCCCAGCGCCAGGCCCAAAATGCCCGTCTGCGCACGCGGCACCACAGCCTCGCGTGCGGTATCGATGATCTTTTTAATAAAGGCGGGGTCGCCGCCAGGGCCTAGCAGGGCACCAATAAGATCGCGATTTGCCGCAAGATAGCGCAGCAGCTCAACTGAGCCGGGCGCCGGTTCGAGCTCGTCGATGTTACGGTAAAGATCGGGCAGCTGAGCTGCGGTGATGAGCTCCACGCGCTCACGAATCTCAGCCAACAGGCCGTCCTCAATCTGGTTGATAAAGTCGGGAATATCGCGGTAGTGCGAATAGAACGTACGGCGCGTAAGACCGGCACGCTCGGTGAGCGACGCGACGTTAATGCGCGAAAGGTCGCCGCTTTCGGCAAGCTCGCTGGCAAGTGCCTGGCGAAGGGCACGCTGCGAGCGAAGGGACCGGCGGTCGCATTTCTCAAGCTGGGACAAGCGTCCTCCTTGTTACTCAGCCTGTGCGCTATTGCACAGTGCGAGTATTATTGCACACCGTGTGCATCAACACGTAAAGGCAATATTTTAGATGTGACGAAGGGACAGTCCCTTTGTCACATTCAGCGACCGCCTAGGTTGTGCCAGTTGTGCCTGGCTTTTGAAGCGGCATTGCCAATTGTTCAAAATGTCATTCGTGGGTAGAATAGTGTCGACGGCAGCCCAAGTTCTGGAAAGCTGGGCAGCGCCGTTGTTTGCATTAGGGGGTCAACGCCTTAGCGGCGGCGACCCCTTCTGTTGCGCTTCGAACGCTGCTTGAGTGCCTCGGAAAGGCCGACAAGCGCCGTGAAGAACGAGACCAAAGCGGTCAGAAGTCTCACGAAATCAATCAAATCGGTCATGGGCATCACCTCCCGTCAGATGGAGGGCGCTGCCCGGCACATGGAACTGCCGCCAACAGCATCAATTCTATCAAAGCGCAGTTAGGTATGCGAATGTTTGTTCGTATTTCAAGAGACCAGCGTCAACTGTGACAAAGGGGCTATCCCTTTGTCACATTATTCGATGATGGTGCGGGAGTTCTGCTTATGCATGGTGGCGAGCATGTGTCTGGGAACGGCGTGGACCATGCAGCTGCCGATAGTCGCGCTCGCGGCGGCTTTAGCTGCATCGCTAGCGTTTTTGGTCGCGTAGCTGTGACGGAAACGCTTGAGCATGGCAATGTCGTTGCCGCCGTCTCCATAGACCGCGACCTCGTCCTCGGCAATGCCGTAGTAGCCCGCCAGCCAGGACACACTCTCGCCCTTGTTGCACGCCGCGTCCGTGATCTCAAACATCACCGGGTCAAACGGCGCGTTGACTACACGGTCCGAGCGCTCGGCCAAATATGCCTTAAGGTCGCGCTCCAGCTCGGGCGAGGTCACGCGGCAGTTGATCTTGCACACATCGTGGCGCAGGATGTCACCGATCGACTGGTCGAAATACTGCTCCTCGTGATACCCGCCACGTGCACGCATACCGCGCATCACGATGCGCTTGATGGGGCTGTCCTTTTTAAAGCCCGCCTGGTGCATCTCGAACGACCCGCTCGAGAACATGCCATCGGGCGTGGAGCAATCAAAGCAAATGTCCGGGAACGCCTTGAGCAGCTCCTCGGTGACCTGTGGGTCGATGGTCCAGGTCTTGAGCACCTCGCCATGGCTGTCGCGCACGATGGACCCATTGGAGCAGCAGGCGTCAAGCGCCAGGCCCGTAAAACCATGCTCGCCAATCGGCAGCGTCGAGCGTCCGGTCGCGGGAACCACATGCAGGCCAGCCTCGGTCAGCTCGCGAATGGCACGGCGGATGGTCCCATCTGCCTCGTGCAGGGCGTTCAGCAGCGTTCCGTCTAAGTCACTCGCAAACATCTTGATCATGGGCATGCCTCTCCTTCGTCTGCACGATATTGTAGACGAGAACGGGCGCGCCCCAAGAGAGGCACGCCCGTCAGTCGAAAGATTGTCCTACACCGCAGAAGGGCCGTGTTCGCCAGTACGGATGCGGATAACTTCTTCGACCGGCTCGACCCAAATCTTGCCGTCTCCGACGGCGCCGGTGCGGGCGGCGCTGCAGATGATGTCGACAATGCCGTCGACGTGCTCGTCGGCGCAAATGAGCGTGAACTGCACCTTAGGAATCGTGTTGACAAGCAACTCGTTGCCGCGCACGTATTCCTTCCAGCCATGCTGTGCGCCGCAGCCCTGCACTTGGTTAATAGTCATGCCACGAACATCGGCAGCAAACAGCGCGTCTTTAAGAACCTCAAGCTTCTCGGCACGAACGATCGCCGTAATTTTCTTCATAGTGAATTCCTCTCTTTAATAAAGAAATGAATTGCTCATTCATGTGGCACGGGTTTTCCAAATGCCGCAAACCAACCTCAGAGATCAAAAAGTTCAACTGACTGGTCTTAGCAGGTTTCCCAAGTGCCGCAGATTGCCGTGAAAGAGGAGCGAAGCGTACTTAAGTACGTGAGCGACGATTGAACGGCAAGGTGCGGTGCCTGGGGAAGCCGTTAGTCAAGTCCGGAGAAAGAAGGATACGCGCTCTCGCCGTGTTGACTCGCGTCCAGGCCCAGCGCCTCGTCGGCCTCGTCCACACGCAGGCTGCCGTGGAACAGCGCCTTGACCGCCGCGGCGATCACCAAGTCGAGCACCAGCACAATAGCGACCGTCACCACAATGCCCAAAATCTGCGAGATGAGCAGCGAGACATCGCCCGTGTAGAACAGGCCGCCCTTACCGGTCCACGAGAGCTCCGGCACACAGAACAGGCCCGTGAGCACGCCGCCCAGGATGCCGCCGATACCGTGGCAACCGAACGCGTCGAGCGCATCGTCGTATCCGAACTTGGTCTTAAGATGGCTGATAGCCAGGTAGCAGACGGGCGAGACGATCAGGCCCATGACCAGCGCCGCCCACGGCTCGACAAAGCCCGCGCCGGGCGTGACCACCACGAGGCCCGCAACCAGACCGGTGCTGGCGCCCACCAGCGTGGGGCGACCGGTGTGCACACGCTCGACGGCGAGCCACGAGACCATACCCGCCGCGCTGGCCGTCACGGTGTTGAGGATGGCGAGTGCCGCCACGGCGTCGGCCTTAAACTCGCTGCCGCCGTTAAAGCCAAACCAGCCAAACCAAAGCAGGCCGGCGCCCAACGCCACAAACGGCACGTTATGTGGACGGTAGCTCACCATGCCAAAGCCACGACGACGGCCAAGCATTAAGCAGAGGATCAGGCCGGTAAGACCGGACGAAATGTGCACCACGTCGCCGCCGGCAAAGTCGAGTGCGCCGATAATGTCACCGATAAAGGAGCCATCGCCGCCCCAAACCATGTGGGCAAGCGGCGCATAGACCACAAGCAGCCAAATGCCCAGGAAGGCCGCCATGGCACCAAACTTAACGCGGCCGGCCAGGCTGCCCGTGACGATAGCAGCAGTGATCATGGCAAACGCCATCTGAAAGGCGATGTTGAGGATCTGAGGGTAGACGACACCGTCCACAGCATTGCCCTCGGCCGCCTGCAGCACCTGGTTGAGTACCGGCAGGCACAGCAGCTGGTCAAGGCCTCCAATAAACGGGCTGGAACCGTCGCCGCCATAGGCCAGAGACCAGCCGGCAACAATCCACAGCACACCAACCAGGCCAATGGCGCCAAAGCACATAAGCATGGTGTTGATGACATTTTTGCGCCTGGACAGGCCGCCATAGAAAAACGCCAAGCCCGGTGTCATTAAAAACACGAGCATGGTGCAGACGAGCATAAACGTTGTCGATCCCGTATCGTACATTCGCTCTCCCTTGGTCGCATGAACGTTGTCGGCGCCCATAATGCGGCCGAGGGGCAACTGGTGTAGACCAGATACGGCGTTGTTAAACGCTGCGTTGTCGAATGGAAATGCTGCCGCAATCTTGGAAACGGCGCGGCAACGGACGCGAAACGAACGGGAAATACGCGAGCAAGGAAGCCGTGAGCGCGCCCGTCCCGGCTAGCGGCGGAACAGCTCGCGGGCTCGGTCGCGGAGGTCGGTAGCTCGGATGACGCCCTCGTAGCGGTTGATGCGCAAGCGCGGGAAGGCATTGAAGAAGCGCAGGTCGCGTCGGCTGAGCGACACGCTTGGCACCGGACGGCTCATGCGCTTGCCGGCAAGGCGACGACTGAGCGACGGACGCGGCATGTTCGGCGCGGCATCGGCCACGCGGCGGGCGGCAAGCGCCAGGCCGCGAGCACCATCCGAGATAAACGTCGGCATCAAAGCCTTCTCGCGCAGGGCATCGAGCGCGGCGTCACCCAGCTCGGCCAGCCACGCGTTAACGGCACGGCTACGGATGTGCGTCTGTGCCACCGAGTCAATCGTAGAATCGGGAATACGTTCGAGCATTGAGTCCGAGGCATCGGCAAGCGACTCATTGATGCGGTCGGCAAGGTCGGCCCGGACGCGCTCCAGCTGATCAGACAGACGCCGCCAGCTCGCCAACGAGCACACCGCGTCGACCATCATCGCGACCGCGACGATAAAGGCGGACAGTCGCACAATCAGCACCGGCAGATGGCCAAGCAGCCCCAGCAATGCCGGCTCCACTAAACGGCAAATACACAACGCACCCAAGCCAAACGCGCAGGCCCAGTACAGACAGATGCGTCCGTGCAGGTTAAACGGCAGGTGCGAGTAATCCCAAAAGCGAGCGCCCGTTGTTTTTTCCAACAGCACGCCCACGCTGTACTCAATCACGCTGCATACGAGTGCTGCAGCGACAAACTGGCTCGAGGCATCCGGAATCCCGCGCAACAGCAGCCAGCAGGCAATGCCGCCCACACCATAGATAGGACAACACGGCCCCAGCAAAAAGCCACTGTTGGCAAATCGTCCGTGATTGAGCATGGCGCATACTGTCGACTCCCATGCCCAACCGCAAAACCCGTAAAAGGCAAACGAGAGCACCAGTGCCGAGAGTGGGCAGGCGGCAAGCGTCGCGCCGCAAAACGCAGTATCAATCGCGGTCCCCACCGTCTACCCTCTCCTCTTTTCGCTCGATGCTTTACTCGCGCTATCGTCCGCCTCGTCCTTGCGCGGCAGGCGGCCGGCGACTGTCTCGCGCAGCGCGCACCATTTATCTGCCAGGCATACAATCCAAGCCTCACGACACGTCGGCGGCACCGGCACCAGCGGAAACATATGCCGCACGATAATATTCCGCTCGCGCGACGTCAGCTCAAAATCTTCTTCGGCACGCGCCAGGGCAAAAAACGGGTGGCGAAAGCCATGCAGCCGATGGCTTGGGTCGGGATCGTGCCAATCATAGAGAAAGTAATCGTGCAGCAGGGCCCCGCGCAGCAACGAGGCGCGGTCGACCGAGACACCGACGCGGCCCAGGCGCTCGGCAAAGGACAGACTTGCCCGCGCCACCGAGGTCACATGCGCATACACCGTCACATCGCCATGCTGAATAAACTCGCGCGTCAGGTCCAGACGGCCCGCCTGTGCCAGTTGACGGGCAGCATAGTCGACCTCGTGCGCGATTTTCTCGGCACGAACGACACCGGACATGCTGCCTCCTTCCAGCGACTCACGGCGACAAGCCACGGCCTGCACGCATGGAATAAAATCATCATCGAATCTACCAGTATGGCATCGGACAAAACGTTTTGCCCCGCCAGTTGGCGAATTACCGCGCCGCCGTCACATATCAAACGCCAAAATGTGCGAGACTGTTTTGTGCAATTGTGCCGGCCGAGGGAGCGCCGGCGCACGATTCGCATGGAGTAACCCACAACGATGCTGCTTACGCAAACGACAACGCCCGAGGACGTCAAGGCTCTTAATCGCGCCGAGCTCCCGCAGCTCTGCAGCGAGATCCGCCACGCAATCCTCGAAAGCTCCGCCGCCGTCGGCGGACACGTTGCCCCCAACTTGGGCGTCGTTGAGCTTACGGTTGCGCTTCATCGCGTGTTTAACTCCCCCATCGACAAAATTGTCTTTGACGTTTCGCACCAGACCTACGCCCACAAGGCGCTGACTGGGCGCGCGTACACTTATATCGATCCGGAGCGTTATGGTGAGGCTTCTGGCTTTGCCAATCCCGACGAGTCCGAGCACGACCTGTTCGCCATGGGCCATACCTCCACGTCGGTGAGCCTGGGCTGCGGCCTGGCGCACGCTCGTGACCTGGCGGGCGATGCATACAACGTCATCGCCATCATTGGCGACGGCTCGCTTTCGGGCGGCCTGGCGTTTGAGGGCTTCAACAATGCCGCCGAACTCGATAGCAACCTGATCATCATCGTCAACGATAACGACCAGTCCATTGCCGAGAACCATGGCGGCCTGTATCGCAATCTGGCCGAGCTGCGCGCCAGCAACGGTACCTGTGAGCGCAACGTTTTCCGCGCGATGGGGCTCGACTACCGCTATCTGGACGCCGGTAACGATGTATTGGCCCTCGTCGACACGCTGCAGGAGCTGCGCGACATCGACCACCCCATCGTGCTCCACGTCTCGACCGCCAAGGGCAAGGGCTTTGAGCCAGCCCAAAACGACCCCGAGCGCTGGCACCACGTAGGCCCCTTTGACATGGCGACTGGGCGCAAGCTCTGCCCGGGCCATCCGAGCGAGCCCGCACCGCGCACCTATGCCGATATTACGGGCGAGGCGCTCAGCGCCGCCATCGAGCGCGATCCGCAGGTCGTGGGCATCACGGCCGCCACGCCCTACATCATGGGCTTTACACCCGAACTTCGCGCTGCCGCCGGCAAACAGTTCGTCGATGTGGGCATTGCCGAGGAGCACGCCGTGACCTTTGCCACCGCGCTTGCGCGCTCGGGCGCCAAGCCAGTCTTTGGTGTGTACGGCACGTTTTTGCAGCGCGCCTACGACGAGCTGTGGCACGACCTGTGCCTCAACGACGCCCCCGCAACCATCCTGGTGTTTGGTGCGTCAATCTTTGGCACCACGTCCGAGACGCACCTTTCGTTCTTTGATATTTCCATGCTGGGCGCTCTTCCCAACATGTGCTACCTAGCGCCGGCCTGCATGGAGGAATATCTGTCCATGTTGAGCTGGTCGCTCGACCATCGCGAGCATCCTGTGGCGGTCCGTGTACCTGGTATTGGCCTGGTGAGCCGTCCCGATCTGGCGCCCGCCGAAGACACCGAGTACAGTGCCGTTCGCTACAACGTGGTGCGTCAGGGCCGCGACGTCGCCGTGCTCGCACTCGGCGATTTCTTTGAGCTGGGCGAGCGCGTGGCAAACCGCTTGGCCGCCGAGTACGGCATCGAGGCCACGCTCGTCAACCCTCGCTTTGCAACCGAGCTTGACCGCGAGTTCCTCGACAGCCTTGCTGCCGAGCATCGCGTTGTCGTCACCCTCGAGGACGGCATCTTGGACGGCGGCTGGGGCGAGCGCGTGGCATGTTATCTGGCATGCACGCCGTTGCGCACGCGCACCTTCGGCATCGCCAAGGGCTTCCCCGACCGCTACGACCCCAACGAACTGCTCACGCAGAACGGCATGACGGTCGAGAACATGGCCGCCGAAGCCGTAAGGCTACTCAATCAGCACTAGAGAAAACCACCACAAAGGGGACAGGCACCTTTGTGGTGGTTTTTGTTTTCGCGGCGCGATTATCTCAATCTGTAACATCTAGGGTCCGAATTCCCGTCTAACTGTTACAGATCTAGACAAGACGTCTTAGTCCCTGACCTTTGTCTCAATCTGTAACAGATAGAGACCTTTTGTCCGTCCAGATGTTACAGATCGAGACATTCGAATTCCCCTGAAGAGAAAATCTCAATCTGTAACAGGTACTCGGCAAAAAAGGCTGCAGATGTTACAGATTGAGACAGAACAGTAAGGCATGCCGCCGCATCGGCCAGAACCACCACAAAGGTGCCTGTCCCCTTTGTGGTGGTTTTCGTTGCCGCCATTATAGCGACCGCTGTGAGCGATCATGCCGTCTGCAAAACGCTATTTCAGCTGCAATAACTGACGTTTCCCCAGATAAAACCTGCCAAAATAAACCTGTCCCTTTTTGGTAGGTAGAATTACCCATAAGGTAAGCATGTTTCTGAGTTATTTCGTGTTGACCCATTTGAGCGCGATAGGGTATAACTCTACTCAACCGCTAGGGATTTTATTGAGAAAGGTATTCTACCATGAGCAAGAACCTCTCCCAGCAGGTCGTTCTCGACCGCCGCGGCTTCGTTGCCGCCACCTTCGCAACCGTCGCCGGCCTTGGTCTTGCCGGCTGCTCCGACACCAGCGCCGAGGCCGACAAGGGTTCCGCCGCCGGCTCTTCCAAGAGCTCCAATGATACCGAAGCTTCCACCACGCTCGACGCCAAGGCATTCGACAAGCTCGTCGACAACGGCCCCAAGGCCGATGACGATGCCATCGCCGCCAGCACCTGGGCCACGGCCGTCAAGGACGCCGGCGTCTTTAAGATCGGTGGCGTTCAGACTTCCACACTCTTCTCCCTCCTCAACGAGAAAGACGGCCAGACCCGCGGCTTCGATGCCGGCATCGCGCAGCTTCTGTCCAACTACATCTTGGGCGAGAACAAGGTCGAGATCACCCAGGTGACCTCGGACACGCGCGAGTCCGTCCTGCAGAACGGCCAGGTCGATGCCGTCTTTGCCACCTACACCATCACTGACGAGCGCAAGAAGCTCGTCTCCTTCGCCGGCCCCTACTACTACACCCAGCAGGCCATCCTGGTGCTCGCCGATAACGACGACATCAAGAGCGTCGACGACCTGGCCGACAAGAACGTCGCCGTCCAGTCTGGCTCCAACGGCCCCGCCATCCTGGAGGAGTTCGCTCCCAAGGCCAGCCAACAGGAGTTCAAGACCGACGAGGAGGCCCGCCAGGCACTCCAGCAGGGTCGCGTTGACGCCTACGTCATCGATAACAACATGCAGCAGAGCGCCCTGGTCCGCGAGCCCGGCAAGTACAAGATCGCCGGCAAGCCCTTCGGCAGCAAGGAGCCCTATGGCATTGGCCTGCCGCTCGATTCCGACGGTGTCGCCTTTGTCAACGACTTCCTTAAGAAGATTGAGGACGATGGCACCTGGACCGAGCTGTGGCAGATCTGCATCGGCGACCGTACGGGCGACACCAATGTTCCCGAGCTGCCCGAGATCGGCGCCTAGGCAGCGAGCCTGGTAACGGCCGCAACGAAACCATACGGAAACGCATGATGCGCTTTATTGCGGTAAACTGTTTCCTCACTGAGTTGTCGGGGCTTCCGTACACACGGGAGCCCCTTTCCTTATCGGCAGGAGGTCCGCATGAGTCTCTCCGAACTCTGGTCGCTCTATGGCCAGAACTATATCGACGCGCTGCTAGCAACCTGGGGCATGACGCTTGAGTCGTTTGCCATCGCCATGGTACTGGCCGTCGCCGTCACCGTGATGCGCGTGTCGCCGCTCAAGCCGCTGCGCGTCTTTGGCGACCTGTATGTCCAGGTCTTCCGTAACATCCCCGGCATCGCGCTGCTCATCATCGTCGTCTACGCACTGCCACCGCTCAAGGTCGTCCTGCCCTACCGCACCTGTGTTATCGTCGCCACGGTCCTTTTGGGCTCGGCCTTTGGTTCCGAGAACTTTATGAGCGGCATCAACACCGTTGGCGTCGGTCAGGTCGAAGCCGCCCGCTCGCTCGGCATGAGCTTTAATCGCATCCTCGCCAAGATCGTGATTCCGCAAGCGCTGCGCTCAAGCGTATTGCCCATGACCAACCTCTTTATCGCCGTCATGCTCACTACCGCACTCGGCAGCCAGGTGCCGCTTAAGCCGCAGGAGCTCACCGGCGTGGTGAGCTACATCAACACGCGCTCGCTCGGCGGCGTCGCCGCGTTCTTTATCTCGGCGCTCGGCTACCTGGGCACGGCCTTTGTGGTGAGCCACATTGGCAACTATATCGATAAGAAGGTGAGGATCCTCCGATGAGCAAGCACTCCACCTCTGCGCTCACCATGCGCGATGCGCTCTACGAGGCTCCCGGCCCCAAGATGCGCGCCAAGATTCGCATCGGCACCGCCATCTCGCTTGTTGCCGTCGCCGCGCTCGTCGTCCTCGTGTTGCAGCGCTTTTATGTGACCGGTCAGCTTTCGGTCCACTATTGGTATTTCTTTACGCACCTCACCACCTGGAAGTTCTTGCTTGCCGGCTTTGAGGGCACCGTTAAAGTCGCACTCAGCGCCGGCGCCATCGCGCTGGTGCTGGGCCTAGCCCTTATGCTCGGCCGCACCAGCGATATTAAGCCACTGCAGCTGGTCTGCCGCGTGCTCACCGATTTCTTCCGCGGCGTGCCGAGCCTGCTGTTCATCTACTTCTTCTTTTTGGTGCTGCCTCAGTACAAGATTGCGCTGCCGTCGTTTTGGATGCTCACGCTTCCTGTCGCGCTCGCTGCAGCCGGCGTACTTGCCGAGATCTTCCGTGCCGGCGTCAACGCCGTGCCGCGCGGCCAGGTCGAAGCCGCCCAGGCGCTCGGTCTCTCCAAGGCTAAAATCACCTTTAAAATCGTATTGCCGCAGGCTATTCGATTTATCATTCCGTCGTTGATTTCGCAGCTTGTGGTCGTGGTCAAGGACACCACCGTCGCCTATGTGGTGAGCTACCCCGACCTCATGCAAAACGCCCGCGTGCTCATTACCAACTACGACGCTCTCGTGTCGGTCTACCTGGTAATCGCGGTCATCTATATCCTCATCAACGTCGCGATCAACAAGGCCGCTGTCTACGTTTCGCACAAGACCGGCGCGACCATCATCCGCTAATGCTTTACCATTTCGAGTCATAAGGAGCCGAGTACCATGGCACAGAGCACCTCTTCCACCGGCAATCAGCCGCTGATCGAGCTCAGACACGTCGATAAGCACTATGGCGAGCTACACGTTCTCAACGACATCAATCTGTCGGTTGACCGCGGCGAAGTCGTCGTTGTGATTGGCCCCTCGGGCTCGGGCAAGTCGACCATGTGCCGCACCATCAACCGCCTGGAAACCATCGACTCGGGCGAGATTCTCATCGAGGGCGAGCCCCTGCCGCAGGAAGGCAAGGATCTTGCCCGCATGCGTGCCGAGCTGGGCATGGTGTTCCAACAGTTTAACCTGTTTGCACATATGACGGTACTGCAGAACGTCATGCTGGGACCGGTCGATGTGCTGGGCGTGTCCAAGGAGGAGGCTCGTGAGCGCGCCATGGACCTGCTGAGCCGCGTAGGCGTTGCCGAGCAGGCCGATAAGGTGCCCGCGCAGCTCTCGGGCGGCCAACAGCAGCGCGTGGCCATCGCCCGTTCACTTGCCATGCAGCCCAAGGCCATGCTCTTTGACGAGCCCACGAGCGCGCTTGACCCCGAGATGATCAACGAGGTGCTCGAGGTCATGGTGCGCTTGGCCCAGCAGGGCATGACAATGATCGTCATCACGCACGAGATGAACTTCGCCCGCCGCGTGGCCGACCGCGTCGTGTTTATGGCCGACGGCCAGATCGTGGAAACCGGCACGCCCGACGAGTTCTTCGACCATCCCCAGACCAAGCGCGCCCAGGACTTCCTCAACTCCATTAAGGGCCACTAACCAGCCGCCCCGTGGGACAAATCCATCGAAAGTGTTGTCCTACGTCTCTCATGCGCCCTGTCACCTTCAGATTCGAAAGCTACACCTATGATCGGAACTCGTACTTCATCGTCCTACACCCCGCACGTCGACGTCGCCCCCGCCGACCGCCCACTCATCCTCGTCGCGCCGCGCTGGGAAGAGGCAAAGCCGTTTTTGAGTGAAACGCTCTCCCCCAACGAGGAAATCGCCAGCGTCTTTGTCGATGCCATCCTTGCCGCCGGCGGCCTGCCGCTGCAGATGTCCATCACCGAAGATATTGATGCTATCCGTCATTACGTCGATATCGCCGACGGCATCGCCATTCCCGGCGGCCCCGATGTCAATCCCAAACGTTGGGGCGATGATCGACCCTACGACCCCACCCTCTGCTGCGAGATCCGCGATAGCTTTGAGTTTAAGCTGGTCGGCGAGGTGCTCCGCGCCAAAAAGCCGCTCTTTACCACCTGCCGCGGCACGCAGTTGCTCAATGTCGCCACTGGCGGCACCCTGTGCATGGACGTGCCGAGCCTGGGTGCGCGCGAGGGTCGCACGCAGTGGCGTCACACCCACGTGCTCAACGATCCCGTGCACCCCGTCGAGGTCGTGCCGGGCTCGCTGCTGGAACGCGCGGTTGGCGGGCACAGGCTAATCCAGACCAACTCCGCACACCACTGCTGCGTCGATCGCCTGGGTAAAAGTACGCGCTTGGTCGCCAAGGCAACCGATGGCGTTCCTGAGTGCATCGAGGTCGAAGGCCAGCCATTCTGTCTAGGCGTGCAATGGCACCCTGAGTACACGTGGAAAACGCTCGAGACCGACTTTAACCTGTGGAAGTCGTTTGTCGAGGCAGCGGCAAAGGTTAAGCAGGCTCGCTAGCTAACGAATCGCACAACAGACAAGGGTGCCCCGCCGGCCACATGGTCCGACGGGGCACCCTTTTGCCTATATGCGGCAGGCACACAGCCCAAGGCCCGCAAGCTCTTATTCAGCCGCCTCGCGCAGGGCCGACATCGTAGCCGCATATTGCTGCTGCAGCGCATGCATTCCCTCGCGAGCGCCGTCAACGGCATCGGCGCCGCGCAGCGCCTCGGTCACCACGACCGCCGGCTCGTACAGATTATCGAATCCCAGGTTCTGGCTCACGCCCTTGAGCGTGTGCGCTGCCATAAACGCACCTTCGGCGTCTCCTGCCGCCATGGCGGCCTCCAGCTTGTCCATGCTCTCGTCATCCAAAAACTTGAGGGCAAAGTGGGCAAGCATTTCCCCGCCCATCAGCCGAGCGCACGCGTCATCATAATTAGCGCCGATCTTCTCATACGCCTCACGCATGGAAATCATGGATTAAAACTCCTTTGGTCAAACTAAATCGTGGGAAACGCAACAACGTCGGCGGGGCGTGCCAACGTCTCGGCAATACGGTCTTGCACCTCGAGCAGGCAGTCGAGCAACAGCGGGTTAAAGGTGCCGCACTTACCGTCCAGGATCATCTGGATCGCCTCCTTGTGCGGGATAGCATCCTTGTACACACGCACGCTCGTCAGCGCATCGTACACGTCGGCCACCGAAACCACCTGGGCGGCAATGGGAATTTCGTCGCCCTTAAGGCCATCGGGATAACCCTTGCCGTCCCAGCGCTCGTGATGCCAACGCGCAATCTGGTACGCATATTCCATAAGCGCATTGCCGGCGTGATGGCTACCCAGCTCAAGCAGCATGTCGGCGCCGATCGTGGTATGCGTCTTCATAATCTCGAACTCCTCGGGCGTAAGGCGTCCGGGCTTGTTGAGAATCGCATCGTCAATCGACATCTTGCCGATATCGTGCAGTGCCGAAGCCAGGGCGATCGTGGAGCGTTCCTCATTGTCGAGGGAGATCGTGCCGCTACGCTGGACCAGACAGCCAAGCAGCAGCTCGGTCAGCTTCTCGATATTCGTAACGTGCCTGCCGCTCTCGCCGTTGCGAAGCTCCATGACGCCGGCCATGATGTCGATGAGCATGCGACTGTTCTTGACGCGCTCATTGTACTGCTGGGACAGCAGGCTCGTCAGGCGGCGCTGTTTGGCGTATAGGCGGATGGTATTGCTTACACGGCGGCGCACGACACGGGAGTCAAACGGGCGGTTGATATAGTCTGAGGCGCCCAGCTCGTACGCGCGCAGAACCATATCATCGGAATCTTCGCTCGAAATCATGATGACAGGCAGATTGTCACTAACCGATCGGCGCGACAGACCGGCCAGCACCTCAAAGCCGCTTATGCCCGGCATGACAATGTCCAGCAGCACGAGCGACAACTCATCGCCATAGCGATCGACCATGTCGAGCGCCGCGCGACCGTTATCAGCCTCGAGGATGCAATACTCATCCTTGAGCATCTCGTTGAGAATGGCTCGGTTCATCTCGGAGTCATCGACAATAAGCACCAAAGGCTTTTCGCTTTGGAAGGCCTCGATGGAATCGGCATCAGTCACGACCGTACCGGCTTTTGCCTTAGCGCGGCTCAATAACTGGACAGCACGGCCAACGCCCTCATCGACCGTCTCGCCATGAATGCGAACGCCACCAACACATGCCGTCAAGCTCACGTACTCATGGCCCGGAATAATCGTGGAATGAACGGCTTCGGATACCTGATGCAGGCGACGGGCGAAGTCATCGGAGGGAATATTGGGCATGACGACCACAAACTTGTCGCAGCCATAGCGCACAAGCTCGTCAGTCGAACGAATTCCGCTGCGTATGGCTGTCGCCACAGCACCGAGTGCAAGGTCGCCGGCATGATGGCCGCAGGTATCGTTGAAGACCCTAAAATCATCAAGGTCGATCACCGCCACACCGGCCTTCATGCGGGCGCTACGGAGCTTTTCCTCGTAATATCGGCGATTGCGCACGCCCGTCAGCACGTCGGTGTAGACAAGGTCCTCTTCTGTGGCCTCTTGCTCATCAATCGGACGCACCATCAGCAAGACGTGAGGCTCGCCCTCGACCTTTAGAGGGCGCAGACGGGCGCGGTACTCAACACCATCGTTGAGCAGTTGCTCCGACACCTCACCCGAATCTGCCAAGGCCTCAAGACTCGACTGACGCAGACAAGGGCAGCGATCGCCGGCGAGCAAGCAGTTAGGCTCGCTCTTAATCTGATCGGCCGACAGCAAACGCACCACGGGGTAGGTCTGCGCGACGCGGGCGACCTCGGCGGCAGCCTCCTCGTCGGTTAGATTGGCCTCGTGATTATTGAGCATATGGGGCCCTTTCGATAGTTTCGCATGGTAGCGGTGGGTTCCAAATGTTACAAGGGTAACACCTTGCCGATGCAGGTAAGCACGTGAATGCTGTTACATTTTTATGAGTTGGCAGACGGTGCGATTGAAGCCGCAGGCGTGAGGTTTTGAGCACATTTGTTAACACGGCCGAAACGTTTGCGGGTGAAGGCTGTTTTGATTTTTACGGCTGCTAGAGCTCCAGGATGCCACGGACAGTCTGGGCAGCCGCTGCCGGGCGATCGCGCAGGCCGTTGTGCGCGCCGGGAACCATTACGAGCGGACAGTCCAAAAGCTCAGCCGCCATCCTCGTGCCCGCCTCGCGGGGCGTGCCAATCGAGAGCTCACCCAAAAGCACGGCGGCCACCGTTTTCGACGCGCGAACGCTATCCCAATCGGGAACGCAGGTCATAGTAATCCCGTATTCGTTCGCCATGAAACTGCGGCCGTTGCGCAGAGCATGCTTGGCTTCTGCCTCGGTTAACTTGGGGGCCTCAGGGTCCGAATCGCCGATGGCGCCCAAGAAGGCCCGTAATACCCTGGAGACCTTTCCCGCGGCGATCATCTCGAGCAAAACCGGGGCCGCACCCAGGCCGGCGCCCTCATCCGTCACGGCGGGTTCATGCAGAATCGCACGCGGGATTATGGCGGGGTTTGCACGGAGAAGCTCCAGCGCCACCAGCGTACCGGCACTGTGCGCGAGCACGTTTGCCGGAGCGCCAATATGCTCGATAACGGTCTGCAGATCGGCGGCCTGGACGGCGAGGTCGTAGCGTCCGTCTGCAGCGTCGCCGCTCTCGCCGCAGCCGCGGCGATCGTAGGCGATGACGCGGTAGTCACAGGCGAGCTCGCGGGCGATACCGTCAAAAAAGACACCGTCGACGCACGCACCGTGCACGCACACCAAAGCGGGTGCATCGGACGATACAACCGGACCGGCATACTCGCGGCAGGCGATCGTGGTGCCCGCATTCTCGACCGTAAAATCCATGTTGTGCCCCCATCATCAACGCCCATCCAGTTGTACATCAGTACGATTGGATGGACCCGCATTTCCTTACGCCTTGTTAACAGATTAACTGTACCCGACCCGATACCTTTCATGACGCGGCATCGAAGGCAGAGTTAAAAAACGAAACCTGCAAAGCACAAGCCCGGACCATACGTTGGAGCCGATGCTATGCTTAAGGTTAATTGTCTTGAGGAGCTTTTACCTATGTCTACGTTTCTAAATGCCAGCCCCATCTTTGGGCCCGTTCGCAGCCGTCGCCTGGGCCTTTCGCTCGGCGTCAACATGATGCCGACCAGCGGCAAAATCTGCACGTTCGACTGCATCTACTGCGAGAACGGTCTCAACGCCGAGCGCCCCTGCCACGAGCCGTACAACACAGCTGCCGTGGTACTCGACGCGCTCGAGGCAAAGCTGCGCGAGATGGCAGCCGAGGGCGAGCTCCCCGATGTGATCACCTTCGCAGGCAACGGCGAGCCCACCGCCGCACCGGAGTTTCCGCAGGCCATCGCCGGCGCTGTC
The DNA here is from genome assembly GCA_958403205.1 of uncultured Collinsella sp. Lineage (GTDB taxonomy): Bacteria > Actinomycetota > Coriobacteriia > Coriobacteriales > Coriobacteriaceae > Collinsella. Next base: position 58,017 of record CATXWM010000005.1, read on the forward strand.
GCGCTGCGCGACGAGCTTGCCCCAAACTCCAAGATCGCCGTGCTCTCCAACGGCACGCGCGCCGACCGCCCCGAGGTGCACGACGCGCTCATGATGGTCGACGACAACATTCTTAAGCTCGATACGGTCGACCCGGCATTTATCCAGCTGCTCGACCAACCCGTTGGCCCCTACGATGTAGAGCACCAGATCGAGACGTTCGCGAGCTTTAACGGTCACGTTATTATTCAGACGATGTTTTTGACCGGCGAGTATCGGGGCAAGTCCCTCGACAATACCGGCGAAGATTACGTTGGCCCTTGGCTCGCGGCACTCGAGCGCATTCGTCCGCAGGAGGCGACCATCTACACGGTGGCGCGCGAGACACCGGTCGCCGGCCTTGCCAAAGCAGCGCCCGAGGTGCTCGATACGATCGCCGCACGCGTGCGCGCCCTCGGCACCCCCTGCCAGGTGAGCTACTAGCAAAACCACGCAGCAGCTAGTGCCCGCCATCCCGCCCCATCAGTTGCGGTGATATAGTTCCTATTTGTGCTGTTAAACCGCTTAAATCGGAACTATATCACCGCAACTTTTATGGACGCATGGGTGGGCTATACTAGCTGCGGATGAAAGGAAGTTAGCCATGTTTGACAACGGACCCGTACCCGGCCGCAACGACGCCTGCTGGTGCGGCAGCGGTAAGAAATACAAGAAATGCCATAGCGCCTTCGACGAGCGCCTCGAGCGCTTGTGGGAAGAGGGCTGGGAGGTTCTGCCCCGCACGCTCTACAAGACGCCCGCCGATATCGAGGGCATCAAGCGCTCGGCCGCCATCAACGTGGGCGTGCTCGATTACGTAGGCGAGCACATCGCCGCGGGCATGACTACCAACCAGATCGACCAGATGATCTACGACTACACCGTCGAGCACGGTGGTACGCCGGCCGACCTCAACTACGAGGGCTATCCTAAGAGCGTGTGCACCTCGATCAACGACGTGGTCTGCCACGGCATTCCCTGCGATGCGGATGTGCTGCACGAGGGCGACATCATCAACGTGGACTGCTCCACGATCTTGGACGGCTACTTTAGCGACTCGAGCCGCATGTTCTGTATCGGCGAGGTCTCGGCCGAGCGCCAGCGCCTGGTCGACGTCACCCGCGCCAGCGTGGAGGCGGGCCTGGCAGCCGTCAAGCCATGGCTGCCGTTGTCCGTGATGGCCGAGGCCGTGCAAAAGACGGTCGAGGACGCCGGCTTTAGCGTGGTGCGCGAGTACGGCGGACACGGCATCGGTAAGGAGTTCCACGAGGACCCGTTTGTGGGCTTTACCACCGAGGCGCCCGATGTGGACACCATCATGGCTCCGGGCATGGTCTTTACCATCGAGCCCATGGTCAACGCCGGGGCGCCCGACATTAAGATTAGCAAGGGCGACGGCTGGTGCGTGCGCACCAAGGACGGCAGCGACTCGGCCCAGTGCGAGGTACAGCTCGTGGTGACCGAGGATGGCTACGAGCTGCTGAGCTGGTAGCTGTAGATGCGCCGGGCTTCGCGATGGATATGTTAACCATCGCGAAGCCCGGCGTTTTATTTGAACGTTTTGCCTGATACAACCTGCCAAAATAAACCTGTCCCTTTTTGGCAGGTCGAGCGGAGAGGACTGCTTGTGAACATCCTGGTTTTGTTGCCCGTCAACGACCGCCATCGCGCAATTCTTGAGTCGAGCGCTCCGGGCGAGGACTTTATCTACACGAGCGCCGACGCCGCCACGCGCGATCAGGTCGCCGATGCCGACGTGATCTTGGGCAACATCGACCCTGACATGCTCACGGCATGCGAGCATCTCCAGCTGTTGCAACTGCAGACCGCGGGCTATGACGATTACTTGGCCGCCGGCACCGTGCCAGCCGACGCTAAGCTTTCCTGCTCGGTGGGCGCCTACGGCCAGGCCGTGAGCGAGCACATGTTTGCCATGGTCCTTTCCATGATGAAGCGCCTGCCCGGCTATCACGACTTGCAGCGCGAGCATCGCTGGGAGGATTTGGGGCCGGTCACCTCGCTCAAAAATGCCAATGTGCTGGTGCTGGGCGCGGGCGACATTGGTGGCCACTTTGCCACGCTATGCCGCAGCATGGGCGCGCACGTCCGCGGCATCAAGCGCCATCCGCTCGTCTACCCCATTGTGTTTGAGGACATGGACGGCATGGACGCCCTGCCCGAGCGCCTGGCCGAAGCTGACATCGTCGCATCCTTTATGCCCAGCACACCCGAGACCCGCGGCCTGGCGAACGCCGAGTTCTTCGCCGCGATGAAACCGGGCGCCTTCTTTGCCAACGGCGGCCGCGGCGACCTTGTGGTCGCCGACGACTTGGTTGCCGCCCTGGAGTCGGGACATCTCGCCGGCGCCGCGGTCGACGTCACCGACCCCGAGCCGCTGCCTGATACAAGCCCCCTGTGGGATGCGCCCAACATGCTCATCACGCCACACGTCTCCGGCTGGTTCCACCTGGCAGCCACGCTCAACAATGTGGTCGACATTGCCGCAGAGAATCTGCGTCACCTGCAAGCCGGCGAGACCCTGCGCTGTTGGATTGAACATTAAGAATTACGCCGTTTTACAAACGGCGTAATGAGCCGACGCTGCGAGCCCGCCGTTTGGCCAATCTGCCGTTCAATTTTAAAGGCGCGACCAGAAGGTCAGCGCCTTTTCATTTCACGGCACCTTGGCTCAAACGGCGGGCTCTCGCTGACTTTTATTCGACCTGCGGGATCTGACTAGCGCAGGCTCTGCCTATGAAGTCCTAGCAGTTCCGTCTTGTCGTTGGCGTTGAAGCATTTGCCCAGATAAAACCTGCCAAAATTGTCATCTCATCTTGGTCGATTTTAGAGCTCCACGCTTTCGGCGCCGTTGATGGTTAGGTCGCGCTCGTAGAAGGCCGTGAGGGCGCGGATGGCGTACATCACGTCGCGTACGCCGCCGGTCTCGTAGCTCGAGTGCATGGCCAGCTGCGGCAGGCCCACGTCCACGGCATGCATGCTCGCCTGCATATTGGACAGATTACCGAGCGTGGAGCCACCCGCCATATCGCTCTTGTTGGCGAAGGCCTGCGTGGGCACGTCGGCGTCATCGCAGATGGCCTGGAACACCGCGCGGCTAAAGGCATCGGTGCAGTAGTGCTGGTTGGCGGCTTCCTTGATGACGATGCCGCCGTTGAGCACAACCTGATTGCGGGCGTCGCACTTCTCGGCGTGGTTGGGGTGCACGGCATGTGCGTTGTCGCAGCTCACGAGCATCGATGCGGCAAGGGCGCGATGGTACGACTCGTCGTCAAAGCCCAACGATCCGTTAATGCGGCGCAGTGCATCGGCCAAGAACGTCGACATGGCGCCTTGCTTGGTCTCGGAGCCAACCTCCTCGTTATCAAAGCAGCAGAAGACCGAAACATCGTGCGCGTTCTCGGCACCCAAAAATGCCTGCAGCGAGGTGTAGGCGCAGGCCAGGTCGTCAAGCTTGGGCGTCGAGATAAACTCGTCGGCCCAGCCCCAAATGCGCGCATCCTGACGATTGACCAGGAACAGGTCGCGACCCAAAATTTGCTCGGGCTCAACGTCCAGCTCATCGGCAATCAGAGCGTCAAAATCTCCCTGCTTGAGTTCACCGGCGCTGATGAGCGGGCACAGGTCAACGGCTCGGTTGGGAGCAAAGCTCTCGTTAACGCCACGGTTCATATGGATGGCAAGGCTCGGAATAATGGCAACCTCGCGCTCGGTGGCAAGCAGGCGGCTCTCAATACGGTCGCCCTCGCGCACCAGCACGCGGCCCGCGAGCGCCAGCGGACGGTCGAACCAGGTGTAGTCGATCATGCCGCCGTAGGCCTCGGTGTTCAGGCGCAGCGTCTCGCCCGCGCCGTCGAGCTCGGGCACGGCCTTAACCTTAAACGTCGGCGAGTCGCTGTGCGACGCCGTCAGCTGAAAATGGTAGTCGCCGGCAACGCCGTCCTCGCCCCACGTAGCAGCCAGGTCCTCGCCCACCTTAAAGGCGATAACGCTCGAGGTGTTGCGCTGCGTGTAATAACGCCCGCCCGGCTCGATGTCCCACGCCGCGTTCTCGGACAGGTAGGTAAAGCCCGCCTCGTCGAGCTCGGCCATAATGGTCGCCGCCGTATGGAACATGCTGGGGCATGCCTCGATAAAGTCGATAAGGTCGTTGGCGGCCTCGATATCATCGGCCGTTACGTGCACGCGCTCGGGCGTTTCCTGATCCGTCATGCTCTCCCCTTTCGCTGGGTTGATGGTCCCTTCCAGCATACCCCGCCGCGCCAGCGCTGCACTCTTCATTCCGTGTTTAATCCCGCACCGCTCACCAAGTTGAGCCATCATGCCCGTGCACCTTTTGCGACAATTACGCTAACAGGACGAGAGGAGCCGTCATGAAGCCACGTAACATTGCCATCGCCTGCGGTGTCGCGGGAGTCGCCGTCGGCCTTGCCGCTGCCACCGGTATCGTTTATCACAAGCAAATCAAGTCCGCCGCGTCGCTCAAACGCTTGACCGGCTACGCGGATGGCTATGACCTGTACGCAATCGACATCGCCTACGACTACGATCTTGATCGCATCATCGCCGCTGGCGTGCGCGACGACCAGGCCTACATCGATGCCGTGGTGGCGCAGGTGCTGCCCGGTGTGCCGGCACATGTCCAGGCGCCCCAGTTTGCCTGCAGCGCTTTTGTCGCCGTAGATGCCGAAGGCCGCGTGCGCACCGGTCGCAATTACGACTTTAAGGACGACACCTCGGCGCTGCTGGTGCGCAATCACCCACGCGGCGGCTATGCCTCCATCGGCTTTGCGGCCCTCAATAACCTGGGCGATAACACTCCGCTTGACTCCGTCGCCGGACGGGCCGCCGCACTCATGGGCCCGTTTGGCCAGCTCGACGGTGTTAACGAATGCGGCGTGTCCATTGCCGTACTCACCCTGGATTCCAAGCCCTGTGACCAGGACACGCAACGGCCCGTCATCAACACTTCGCTCGCCATCCGTCTGGTGCTCGACCGTGCCGCCACCACGCAAGAGGCAGTCGACCTGCTTTCCGCCTACGACATGCACGCCATGGCAGGACGCGATTACCACTTCTTTATCAACGACGCCGCCGGTGACGCGCGCGTAGTAGAGTGGGATCCGCGCGATCCGGACCGCGCTTTCAAAGCGACCCCTGTTCGCCAGGTCACGAACTTCTACGCCTGCTATGGCGACGAAGTGCTGCCCAACCAAAAGAATGGCGAGCTGGGCCATGGTAAAGAGCGCGCCGTCGCAATCGCCGATGTCCTTGACGCCCATGTCGGTGCCCAGAACGAGGCAGTCGCTTGGAAGGCCCTACGCGCTGCGGCGCAAGAGCCCAATCCGGAAGACATCACCAGCAACACGCAGTGGTCGGTCGTCTTTGACAACACCGAGCCCGCTGCCGCCATCACGCTGCGCCGCCACTGGGGCGACATCGATGCCTTCGCGCTGTAAGGAGCTGGCACCGTCGTCCTTACGCTGGCCTGACGTTGCTTACATTTCCATACATTTGAGCTAACACGTTTTACCCCCGTATCAACAGTGTGCGGGGGTAAACTTATGCGCATGTTATAACTTGCCCGGAAGGATTCACCATGCTTAGAATCGGTCTTCTTACTAGTGGCGGCGACTGCCAGGCGCTCAACGCCACCATGCGCGGCATCGTCAAAACGCTTATAACCAATAGCGAAGAACCTATCGAGATCTATGGTTTTGAGGACGGCTACCAGGGCCTTATCTACAGCAGGTTCCGCGTCATGACGCCCGCCGATTTTAGCGGCATCCTCACCCGCGGCGGCACCATCCTGGGCACGAGCCGCACACCGTTCAAGCGTCTGGATACCCCCGAGGCCGATGGCGTCGAGAAGGTGCCGGCGATGGTCCACACCTATCATAAGCTGCAGCTCGACTGCCTGTTTATGCTGGGCGGTAACGGCTCCACCAAGACCGCCAACCGCCTGCGCGAAGAGGGCCTCAACGTTATCGCCCTGCCCAAGACCATCGATAACGACACATGGGGCACCGAGCTGACGTTTGGCTTTACGAGCGCCATCGACGTCGCCACCAAGTGCATCGACGACATCCACACCACCGCTTCGAGCCACGGCCGCGTGTTCGTTATCGAGATCATGGGCCACAAGGTTGGCTGGATCCCGCTGTATGCCGGCGTCGCGGGCGGCGCGGATGTCATCTTGATTCCCGAGATTCCCTACGACATGGATAACGTCATCAAGACCATCGAGCATCGCATGGAGACCGGCAGCCGCTTTACCATCGTGGCCGTCGCCGAGGGCGCCATCTCCAAGGAGGACGCAGCGCTATCCAAGAAGGAGTACAAGAAGAAGCTCGCCGAGCGCACGAGCCCGTCAATCGTGTACGACATCGCCAAGGAGATTGAGGCCAAGACCGGTCGCGAGACCCGCGTCGCCATCCCCGGTCACACGCAGCGCGGCGGCCAGCCCGACGCCCAGGACCGCATCTTTGCGACCCAGTGCGGCGTCGAGGCCGCGCTTGGCTGCCTGCGCGGCGAGTTTGGCTACATGATTGCCCTGCGCGACGGCAAGATGTGCCACATGCCGCTCGAGGATGTCGCCGGCAAGCTCAAGTATGTCGACCCCCAGAGCGATCTGGTGCGTGAGGCCAAGGCGTTGGGCATCAGCTTCGGCGACGAATAGCCTCGGCTGTAACCGCCCCCATCGGAGGCCCCAGGGCTTACCTCCCAAATCGTCCTCGGACATGTCAGGATCCCGCCGTGCGCTTCGCGCGGCGGGGTCCTTCCGTCCTGCGGAAAGATTTGGGAGGTAAGCCCTGGGGCCTCCTGCGGTAACTAGGGAGGCCGAGGCTATTCGTCTTCTTGCTACGGGTGCCTGGGGTAGGATGCGGCGTGCATTTTTGGGAGTATTCAGCAGCCGAGGGTGCCTGCATACTGGTTTTTGGGCGAAAGGCAGGCACCATGGGCCGCATCCTGTAAAAAACGAGCGGCTCTAGAGGCGTTGGGACTCAGAATCGGGGCTTTCAGCGCAGTTTTGCACCCCCGCCCCCGCGCCCGCGGACCCCGGGACGCTGAATACTCCGGAATTTGCACGGCGCCCCCTGGGGTACCTGTGGGCAAAAAGCAACCGCCCCGTCAAAGTATGCATTTGGCGGGGCGGTTTATGCAAAAATGCTGCTGCGCGCGCGTCGGCAGCTCGCTAGAACTTGAATCCCAGGACAGGCTACTCGGCGCTCTTGAGGGCGCCGACCATGTCGATCCTATTGAGGGTGCGATTGGTGGCGAGGTTGACGATAAACGTAAAGCCGAAGGAAAGTACCACGGCAAGCACGTAGCTCAGTGGCTCGACCTCAACGTCAAAGTACAGCGACGGCATCTGCAGGATGTACGTAAAGCTCTCGGCCAGCGCACCGCCCAGCGGAACACCCAGCGCGGCACCAATCGCCGTGAGGATCAACGTCTCCTTGTTGACGTAGTGGTGCACCTCGCCGCGACGAAAGCCCAGCACCTTGATGGTCGCCAGCTCGCGCTCGCGCTCGGAGATATTCGTGTTGGACAGCGTAAACACCACCACAAACGACAGGCACGCCGCCATAAAGGTCACGAGCACCACGACGGAATTGATGATAGTGAAGTTCGCCTCATAGTTTTCCCAATGCTCGGCCGTGCTCGAAATCGAAAGCCAACCGTCGCTCTTAAGCTTCTTGCTAAACGCAATCTGGTCAGAAGATGAGCCCTTAAGCAGCGCAAAGATGCCGTTAAGACGCGCGCTTCGGCCGAACGCGCGCTCATAGGTGCTCTGCGTCATATAGAGCGTGTTGCCCAGATAGTTGAGCGAAATGTCGCTAACCTTGAGCTTGGCGACGTTGAGCGACGAATCCTGGACGTGAGCCGTATCGCCCGGCTGAATCCCCAGCACCAGCTGTGAACTTTTGCTCAGATACACGTCTCCGTCACGCAAAGACAGCGGTTCTTTGGACTCATCCTCCAGGCGCACGTAATCGCCCAAGTCACCCGCGCGATCGTCGGGAATCACGATGAGCTGCACGGTCTCGCTCTTGCCACCAAACGTAAAGGTGACGTTGTCGGTCATAATTGGCAGGGTCGAGGTCACCGTCACGTTGGAATCATTGGCCGTGCTGCGTTCCTCTAGCGCCGCACATGTCTGCGTAAAATCGTCGGGATTGGCGACCGCCAGCAGATCGTAGCGTGTGATGTGGCCGTACTGCTTGGGCGACAGTGCAACCGACGTGTCGCGAATGCCCATACCGCAGATCACGAGCGCCGTGCAGCCGGCGATACCGAAGATGGTCATAAAGGCGCGCTTTTTGTAGCGGAACAGGTTACGTGCTGTCACCTTGTTCAAGAAGCCCATGCGGCGCCAAATAAAGCCGATGCGCTCAAGCAAAATGCGTGAGCCGGCACGCGGCGCCTTGGGACGCATGAGCGAAGCCGGCGTCTCGGCCATCTCGTGGCGGCAGGCGATAATCGTAGCGCCCACCACGCCCACGGCAAACAGCGCCACCGAGACAATCGAGGACACGATATCGTACGAAAGCAGCATCTGGGGCAGTGAGTACATATCATCGAACACTGTAAACAGGAACAGCGGTAGCCCCACAAAGCCGATGATGTTGCCGAGCACGCCACCCACCAGGCAGGCCCACAGCGCATAGTCCACGTATTTGGACAGGATACGCCCGCGTGAATAGCCGAGCGCCTTGTACAGGCCAATGAGCGTGCGTTCCTCCTCGACCATGCGCGTGGCGGTGGTAAGGCTGATGAGCACGGCGACGATAAAGAAGATGAATGGGAAGACCGTGGCGATGGCCTCGATCGAAGAGCTGTCGCTCTCGACGCTCGAGTAGCTTGCGATGTTACCGCGGTCCTGGATGTACCAGGTGCATTCGCCCAGATCGGAAAGCTCGGCGCGGGCATCGGCAAACTGTTGGTCGGCGGCGGCGCGGCGCTGGTTCAGGTCGGCCTGCGCCTGCGCGCGTTCCTCGCTGCCCTGGGCCATACGGTCGATGTTTTCCTGTTCAATCCCAAAGAGCATATTCGCCTGGCGCTCGGCCGCATCCAAGCTTGCCGGCGTGTCGACCGTCAGCTCCTGAACGCGCGCCCTCTCACGCTCCTCGCGGATCTTCTCGATATTGCCTTTGACCTCGTTGATCTTTGCCGCGTAGGCATCCGAATAGGAGTTGAGGCTTTTGGCTCCCTCGACGATCACGTGGACCGCGGAGTAGGAAGAAGATGTCGCAGCGTCCTCGCTCACGTAGAACTTATAGTCCGCAGTCGAAGCAGCGCGAAAGGCGTTGACTGTCGAGTCTGAGCTCACGTCGGTAGGATCGAGGACCTCGGCCGTAATGGTGTAATCGCCCGCGGCAAACTGATCCTTGGCGCTTTGGTTCGACGAGCTCGCGTCATTGGCGGCAAAACTCACCGTATCGCCGAGCTTTTTGCCCGAAGCCTTCAGGAACTTCGAAGTCACCGCGACCTCATCGGCGCTCTCGGGCAAATCGCCGTTCACGAGCACCGGCTGATCGATATTCTCCTTGGAGAGACTTTGCACGACCACGCGCTCGCGCGTTGTGTCCACGGCGGTATAGGCAGTCTCGGTATAGATGCCCTCGGCCGTCTCGACGCCGTCGACCTCTTGGATCGCAGCAAGATCGTCGCGCGTAAGGCCATAGGTCGACTGCACGTTAATGTCATAGACATTCTGCTGGTCAAAGTAGGCGTCGACCGAATCGCACAGATCCTCGCAACCCGCCTTGAGGCCGCACATCACGCTCACGCCGAGCGCGGTGATGACCACGATAGATAGGAAGCGCTTAAGACTGCCTCGGATTGTGCGATAGATGCCACGGCGAAACACCGTCGGCACCATGTCGTTTGAGCTTTGGGCGGTGCGGTAGGTCGTAAACTCCTGGTCGCGACTCACGTGCTGCGCATCGTGGTTCTGGCTGTTTTGGCGGTCCTGGTCCATGGGCGCTACCACTCGATCGTCTCGATAGGCACGGGATTTTGCTGAACCGTCTCGCTCTCCACGCGGCCGCTCTTAAAGCGGATCAGGCGATCGGCCATGGGCGCCAGCGCGGAGTTGTGGGTGATGATAATGACCGTAATGCCCTGCTTGCGACACGTGTCCTGTAGCAGCTGCAAGATCTGCTTGCCAGTTTTGTAGTCAAGCGCGCCCGTGGGCTCGTCGCACAGAAGCAGCTTGGGATTCTTGGCCAGTGCGCGGGCGATGGACACGCGCTGCTGCTCGCCACCCGAAAGCTGCGCCGGAAAGTTAGCAAGGCGGTCGCCCAGGCCAACCTGACGAAGCGTTTGCTCGGCATCGAGCGAATCGGGGCAAATCTGTGCCGCGAGCTCAACGTTTTCAAGCGCCGTCAGGTTGGGGACCAGATTGTAGAACTGGAAGACAAAGCCGACGTCGGCGCGGCGGTATTCCACGAGCTGCGCCTCGTTAGCAGAGCTCACGTCGCGCCCGTCCACCGTTACGGTACCGGAGGTTACCGTGTCCATACCGCCCAGGATGTTGAGCGCCGTGGTCTTGCCGGCACCCGAGGCGCCCAGGATAATGGCGAGCTCACCGCGCTCGACCGTAAACCTCGCGCCGTCGAGCGCGTGAATGCGGGCGTCGCCCTCGCCGTATGCCTTGATGACGTCTTTGAATTCGATATAAGCCATCGATTAATTCCCATCTGGTCGGATAACTCTTTAGTATTACCCATTTCGCACCTACCAAAAAGGGACAGGTTTATTTTGGCAGGTTTTAGAGGCGGACGATGAAGGCGATCTGATGATCGTGGCCGGATACGGCAGCGGAGCCGCCATGGGCCTCGGCAATAGCGCGCACCACGGATAGGCCCACGCCCGAGCCGCCTGTCTTGGAGCTACGCGATACGTCCGCACGATAGAAGCGGTCGAACAACCGGTCCAGGTCGCCTTCGGGCAGCCCGTCCACGGCGTTCGATACGACAAGCTCGGCGGCGCCCTTACCCCAACCGCGCGAGGCTGCGCGCAGGCTCAGCTCAATTACACTGTCCTCACTCGCATAGCGTGTGGCGTTGTCCAGCAGTAGCTCAACAACCTGCGCTACCGCTGCAGCGTCGGCATGGGCCCGCACACCGCTCGCGATCGACGTCGACAGACGCTTGCCACGCGAAACCGCCACCGACTCAAACGGCGCCGCCGCCTTGTCCACTGCCTCCGAAAGATCGATCGATGTCATGGTAAAGCCCGCCGAGCCCTCGTCCATGCGAGCCAAAAACACCAGACGCTCCGTGAGCGCCGTCAACCGTGCAACCTGCTCGTGAATGCTCTGTGTCCACTCGCTCTCGCCGCTCTCAATTTCCTGCACTTCGTTAGCGGCGTCGATCACAGCTAGCGGCGTCTTGATCTCGTGGCTCGCATCGGTAATAAAACGCTTTTGCTTGCTGTAGCTCTCGACCATCGGTCGAATCACCGCGCCCGAGGCACCCGCCACAATTGCCAGCACCGCCAACCAGCCAATGCAACTGATTGCCACGCTCGCGCTCAAAAACGAATGAAAGCTTGCGAGCTCGCGCGAGCAGTCAACGAACACATAGGTGGTCTCATCGTCTTGAACGTCAGTCGTGTAGCGATAATTGCCAGAAAAACCTGAGACCCAACCCTTGGAATGCAACCTTGCGGCAATACTGGCGGCGCGCTTGGCACCCACCGCGGCAATGCGGGCCGTATTGACATCGGCAACCTGACCGGCGTCAATCGTCACCGTAAAGTAGCGCGTGTCAAAAGGAGACTCCGCCGTCATACCTTCGAAGTGCCTGATGCGAACGCCCGCTTGGCTATCGCTGGCATCCTTGCCATTAGCGGGATCGTCTTTAGGCTCGTCCCCCCAATCGATACCGTCCTTGCCCGCCAGGATATAGTCCAGGCGAGCGTCGGCCATCTTGCAGACATGCGAATAATTGACGATGTTGATGCCGGCGATGATGAGCGTGAGCACCACGGTCACGGCGCCCATGGCAACGAGGATAAACTTGCGACGCAGGCGGCGGCCCAATGCGTCAGCAGCATTTGCCCGCCCCGTACTACTCGAGGCGGCGTGAAACCGCTCCGTCATGTGCTTGCACCACGTGCGCGCGCTCACGCCTGTTCGCCTTCCTCGACAACCTCAAGTGAATATCCCTGATTGCGCGACGCGCGGATGGCCACGTTAGCACCCAGCGCCGTCAGCTTTTTGCGCAGGTACGAGATATAGACCCACACCACGTTGGCGCCTTCGGGCGCGTCCTCACCCCAAACTTCGAGCATCAGACGCTCGGTGGGCATGCGCGTGCCGGCATTGCGCATAAAGAGCTCCATAAGCTGAAACTCACGATTGGCCAGATGTTCCTCGCCCAAAGGCCCCACGAGTGTGCACGATGCCGTGTCGAGGCGCACGTTGCCCACGCTGAGCGTCGTGGCGTCAATTGCCGTCGCGGCACGCGTCATGGCACGAATACGCGCAAGCAGCTCCTTGGCGGCAAACGGCTTGGTCAGGTAGTCGTTGGCGCCGGCATCCAGACCCTCGACCTTATCGGACACCTCGCTTTTGGCCGTAAGCATGATGATGGGCAGGCGTTTGCCGGCGGCGCGTGTGCGCTTGAGCACCTCGATGCCGTCCATGCCGGGCATCATGATGTCTAGGATCGCGGCATCATAGTCGTTGGCAAGTAGATATTCGAGCGCCGTCAGACCGTCGAGGGCGGTGTCGACCTCGTAGTCGCTATGTTGAAGAATCGCGGTAAGGGCGCGGGAGAGGCCGGGTTCGTCCTCGGCAAGCATCAGCTTCATAGTTGTTCCTTTGGCGCACGGCTATACAGGTTTCGATATTGCCGATGATAGCGCACCGCCAGCCGCCTTAGCACAGCCTTAGCTGCTCAACCTGCACGTTTTTAAATACGCAGGATATGGCTTAGCCAAACTTAAGGCGCAGATGTCAAACGCTTGTCCGCACGCCGGAGACGATAGAACAGCAACTCACCCTTTCGCGGCACCTTTATCATGCAAAGAGCTCAGGCACTATTCCTCGTACGCGCCCTCAAGCCGAAGCAGCCACTCCTTGCGGTCAAGCCCGCCGGCATATCCGTTGAGCGAACCATCGGCGGCAACCACGCGATGGCACGGCACAATAATCGAAATGGGATTGCGTGCAACCGCGGCCCCCACGGCACGGGGAGACACAACGGGAGCCTCGTTTCCCGGCACACAATGCCGAGCCGCAACACGCTGGGCGATCTCACCATACGTGGCGACCTCGCCACGCGGGATAGAAAGCAGCTCAAACCAAACCTCACGCTGAAACGCCGTACCAATCATATGCAACGGCGGCGTAAACCGCGGCTCCTGCCCTGCAAAATAAGCATTCAGCCAAGCCCATGAACGCTCAAGCACCGAAGAAGCCACACCATGGGCCGGATTCGCTGACGACATGTCACCAATACCAGAAACCGCATCGGCACCTTCAACGTGCTCCGCATCTTCTTTGAGCAGCGTGGAGCCAAAATGCTCCTGCCCCTCAAACCAAAGCCCTGTCAAACCGCGGCCATCAGCGGCAAGCAGGATTTCGCCCAAAGGCGAAGCAAACGTCGTCGTGACCACCAGCGGCTCCTTTCAAAACTTCGCAAACATAATACCGCGAATTGTGCAGACAACCCCGCAGATACGTCTGGGCGGACTCGCAATTGCTTAAGCGAGGCTGTTTTCCCCAATCAAGCGAAGAAGACGCGGGGCATCGACGCCAGAGCGGTACCTCTATCAGCTGAGCTTTAATACTTTCCCGAGAAGTGAACGAGTAAAAACGATGCCCCGGAGCATCCACGCCTTTAGACCGCAAAACCGCAGGATTCGCACAGCAAAACCTCAGGAAATAGCGGTCAAAAAATGCCAATGCTTCGGGGGTCCAAATAAGGTCGTTCACTTCTCGGCAAAGTATTAGACCCCGATTCGCACCAACCCCAAAGTCACCCCAGGCAGCAGGCGCGAAGCGCCGCAGCTGCCGTCACGCCCCGCAGTCACCCCAGGCAGCAGGCGCGAACGCGCCGCAGCTGCCGGACACGCCCCACGGCCCCTAAGGCGGCAGGCGCAAAGCGCCGAGGCCGCCGTCGGGACCAGGGCCCACAACAGCCACGTGCTCCCATCAGCCCAGCGGCCCCAACCAACAACGGCCCCATCGCAGGCCGCTCGCAGCCGAGTCACCGCAGGCGGGGGCCGGGCTTAGTTTTCAGAACACTCCGCAGACCAGTGTGGCACCTTGTCCGCGGCTCCGAAGGAGCAGGACAAGGCGCCACACATGGTCGAGGACGTTCTGAAAACTAAGCCCGGCCCCCGCCGGATAGGTCACACTACTCGCAGAGCAGCTTAGCGATCTGGACGGCGTTGGTTGCCGCGCCCTTACGGATTTGGTCGCCGCAGCACCAGAAGGTGATGCCGCGCGCAACCTCGGGGTTCGAGATGTCGCGGCGCACGCGGCCGACCCAAATCAGGTCCTGGTCGGAGGTGTCCATCGGCATGGGGAAGCGGTCGTGTGCATCCTCGGCAGCCATATCGTCAACCAGCTTGACGCCGGGAGCAGCAGCCAGCGCAGCACGGGCCTCTTCCACCGTAATATCGCGCTCAAACTCGAGCGTAATGCTCTCGGAGTGCGAACGCAGCACGGGCACGCGCACGCAGGTGCAGTTCACGCGCAGCTCGGGCAGGTGCATGATCTTGCGGCCCTCGTTTTGCAGCTTCATCTCTTCGGAGGTAAAGCCTTCCTCCTTGACACCGCCGATCTGCGGAATCAAGTTGCTCGCCAGCTGGGCGGCAAATGCGCGCGGCTCGGGAATCTCCTCGCCACGGCCCAGGGCGGCCAGCTGAGCCTCGAGTTCGGCCATGCCGGGAGCGCCGGCACCCGAAGCCGCCTGATACGTCGAGACGATCATACGCTTCACGCCGGCGAGCTGGTGCAGCGGCCAGGTGGGAACCAGGCCGATGATGGTCGCGCAGTTGGGATTGGCGATAAGGCCGTGATGCCACTTGATATCGTCGGCATTGATCTCGGGCACGACCAGCGGAACCTCGGGATCCATGCGGAAGGCATGGCTGTTGTCGACCACGACAGCGCCGCGCTTGACGGCCTCGGGCAGTAGCTCCTTGGCGATATCGTCGCCGGCAGCACCGAGTACGATGTCGCAGCCCTCAAAGGCCTCGGGGCAAGCCTCCTCAATCACAACCTGCTCGCCGCGGAACTCAACGGTTTTGCCCGCGGAGCGTGCACTTGCCAGCAGCTTGAGCTTGCCAACCGGAAACTCCTGCTCGTTGAGGCACTCGAGCATCTGGGTGCCCACGGCTCCCGTCGCGCCCAAAATAGCAACCGTGTACTGTTTCATGCTTCCCCCTTTAAAGGCTGTGGCTTTTGCCCGCATGCCGAGCAGGCCAATTATTGTTGCCAGTGTATACAAGAACGGGGCGGGCACGAAACCCGCCCCGTCGAAACGAAACCGAAATGAAACGCCCCACCGTAGATTTTTGAAACACGACCCAAAAATCTACCAAGCAGTCGCTATTTTTTGAGCGCGGCCAGAGCGGGATCGACCGGCGCAGGAGCCTCCAGATCGGAGACCTTCACAATGCCGTTTTCGTCGGAGAAGGCACGATAAATGGTCTGAATCGCCAGGTCGAAGTCCTTCTCCTCGACACCGATAATGATGTTGATCTCGTCGCAGCTCTGCGAAATCATACGCACGCTCACGCCCGCCTGGCCAAGCATGCCAAACAGGTGGCCAGAGATACCGGCACGACCGCGCAGGTTACGACCGACGGTCGCGATAAGCGCCAGGCCCTCGACAACCTCGATCTCGAGCGGCTCGACCTCCTGCTGAATGTCGCCCACGAGCGAGTACAGTGAATCGTGAACGTCTTGCTCCTGCACCACGGCGCCAAAGCGGTCGACACCGGTGGGCATATGCTCGACGGAAACGTCATAACGCTCGAACACCGAAAGCGCACGGCGCATAAAGCCGACACGGGGCTTGGTGCGGTCGCGGGCGACGTTGATGGCGACAAAACCGCGCTTGCCGGTCACGCCGGTAATGATGGGCTCCGCCTCGCCCTCGTCAGCCGTCTCGCTAATGATGGTGCCGGGGTCCTGCGGCGCATTGGTGTTCTTGATGACCAGCGGAATACCCGCCTCGCGCACGGGGAACACGGCCTCCTCGTGCAGGACGCTTGCGCCCATGTACGAAAGCTCGCGCAGCTCCTCGTAGGTAACGCGGGCGATGGGCTGAGCCTCGGGAACAATACGCGGATCGGCAGAATAGAAGCCCGAGACGTCGGTCCAGTTCTCGTACAGATCGGCGCCCAGGCACTTGGCCAGAATCGAGCCGGAAATATCGCCGCCGCCACGGTCGAGCAGCTTGATCTGGCCCTCACGCGTCGCGCCGTAGAAACCGGGCATAACAAAGCCGCCCTGCTGACCGTACTCCTGCACCAGCTCGGAGGTACGATTCATGCTGAGCGTACCGTCGTGATGGAACGCAACGACCGTCGCGGCGTCCAGGAACGGCAGGCCCAGGTACTCGGCCATCAGGCGAGCGGTGAAGTACTCGCCGCGGCTCACAAGCTCCTCGGTGGAGTAGCCGCCCGAGCGGGCGCGCTCGGCAAAGGCCGCGAACTCCTCGCGGATGGGATAGGTGAGCTCCAGCTCGTCAGCGATATCAAAATAGCGCTGGCCAATGTCCTCGAGTAGCTCCTCGCACGACACGTGATACTTAACGTGCGCGTTAACCAGGTAGAGCAGGTCGGTCACCTTGGTGTCGCCCTTAAAGCGGCGGCCGCAGGCGGAAACCACCACAAAACGGCGGGCAGGGTCGGCGTCGACGATGGCCTTGATCTTTTTGAAGTGTTCGGCGTCGGCGACCGACGAGCCGCCAAACTTGGCAATCTTAATCATGGGCTGGAGGTTACCTTTCTAAAAAGCCTCTGCGAACCTATTTTGCGCGCTCTGATACCATGGTTTCACCGATTGGGACCAAGGCATCCGAGGAGCAGTGTTATATGGGAACTTATCATAGTACACGAGGACGCACTTTATCGTGCTCAAGTAAGGTGGCAATCCGTACCGGCATCGCTCCCGACGGGGGTTTGTTTGTCTCGGACGAGCTCGGCACCCAGCAGGTCGATATCAGCTCGCTTGCAGATAAATCGTACTTTGAAATCGCTCAAGATGTGTTGGGAATGTTACTGAATGATTACACGGCCGAAGAAATTTCGGCGTGTGTCGACGAGGCATACCGCGGCACGTTCGCGAGTGAAGAGGTTACGCCGCTCGTCAAACTCGACGCTGCGCCGGGCGCTGACGCCCCTCAGACCTATGTGATGGAGCTCTTTGGCGGTCCCACGAGCGCCTTCAAGGACGTCGCCCTGCAGATGCTCCCCCGCCTCATGGCCCGCACTTCCGCCAAGGACGGCGGCGCTGAGCGCATCATGATCGTCACCGCCACGTCGGGCGACACCGGCAAGGCCGCGCTCGCCGGTTTTGCCGACGCTCCGGGCACGGGCATCACCGTCTTTTATCCCGAGGGCAAGGTCAGCCGCGTCCAGAACCTGCAGATGTCCACGCAGGAGGGCAACAACGTCGCCGTCTGCGGTATCCGCGGCAACTTTGACGACGCCCAGAGCGCCGTCAAGCGCATCTTTGCCGATAAGGAGCTTGCCGAGCGTCTGGAGGCCGCCGGCACGGTGCTTTCGAGCGCCAACTCCATCAACGTCGGCCGCCTGGTACCGCAGGTCGTCTACTACTTTGCCGCCTATGCGCAGCTGCTGCGCGCCGGCGCCATCGAGGCCGGCGATGCCGTGGAGTTCTGCGTGCCGACCGGCAACTTTGGCGATATCCTGGCCGGCTACTACGCCAAGCGCATGGGTCTGCCCGTCGCCAAGCTCATCGTCGCGAGCGACAAGAACAACGTGCTCGCTGACTTCCTGACCACCGGCGTCTACGACCGCAACCGTCCGTTCTTCACGACCATCTCGCCGTCGATGGACATCCTCATCAGCTCCAACCTAGAGCGCATGCTGTACTTCCTGTCCGATGGCGACTGCGAGCTTGTTGCCGGCCTTATGGAGCAGCTGGCACAGACTGGTCGCTACGAGATTCCCGCCGAGCTGCTGGCGAAGATTCAGAGCGTCTTTGGCTGTGGTTGGGCCAGCGAGGACGAGGTCCGCACTGCCATCAAGAGCTGCTGGGACGCGAACGGCTACGTGATCGACCCGCACACCGCTTGCGGCTATCACGTCTTTGGGCAGGTCGCCCCCGCCGAGGGCGCCAAGGCCCGCGTGCTGCTTTCGACCGCCAGCCCCTACAAGTTCCCACGCGCCTGCTGCGACGCCCTGGGGCTCGACGTTCCCGAGGACGACTTTGAGGCTATGCGCGTACTCGAGCAGGCAACCAACACGGTTGCCCCGGTCCAACTCGCCGAGCTCGAGTCCAAGCCTGTCCGCTTCGAAGACGTCTGCGACGTCGATGAGATGGCAAGCTACGTCGAGTCCGCAGCAAAAAAGATGGCTTCCAACTAAAACCCCTTATAAGGCGCCGGCGAAAGCCGGCGCACCTTCTTTCATCAGATAACCCCCGGGATGATGACGAACGCGCACAGCGTGCCTGGCTGTTTAGTTCGTCGCGAGTTCCGCACGCAAAGGAAAGCACTTAATGTGCTTTCCGTCTTGCGCAGGACTGCCCGAGCAGCGAACTAAACAGCCAGGCACGCCAGGAGGACTCACATGATCAAGATCACCGTCCCAGCAACGAGCGCCAACCTAGGCATCGGCTACGACACCCTCGGCATGGCCGTCAGCCTCTACTCGCACTTCACCTTCGAGCGTGCTGACAAGCTCATCATCACGGGCTGCCCCGAGGAGTTCCAAAACGAGAATAACCTGGTCTATGTGAGCTTTGTCGATGCTCTGGCCGCGTGGGGCGAGCCGGCTTTCCCCGTTGCCATCGACATTCAAACCGACGTGCCCGTCGCTCGCGGCCTGGGTTCCAGCTCCACCTGCGTCGTCGCCGGCATTATGGCGGCCGCCGCGCTGACGGGCCACACCGTCGACCGTGCCGAGCTCGTCCGCATTGCCACCGAGGTCGAGGGCCATCCCGATAACGTCGCCCCCGCCATCCTGGGCGGCGCCGTCTGCTCCTTTACGCCGACCGATTCGCTCCCCCAGTGCCTGCGCTACGAGGTGAGCGATCGCTTGCGTTTTATTACCGTGATTCCGCCCTACGAGGTGCATACGAGCGAGGCGCGCAAGGTTGTGCCGCAGGAGATTCCACTCTCCACCGCCGTATGGCAAATGGGCCGCATCGCCGGCATGACGCGTGGCCTGGAGACCGGCGACCTTGACCTGATTGCCGCCGCCAATGACGACCGCATCCAGGAGCCCTATCGCCGCCGCCTCATCCCCGACTACAACGCCGTGCGCGACACCTGCCTTAACGGAGGCGCCAAGACCATCTGGATCAGTGGCTCCGGCTCGACCCTCATGGCCGTGACTGACGACACCATCGTGGCAAAGTTCCTGCAGGTCAAGCTGCGCGAGCAGTTCCCCAAGTGTGATACGCATATTCTGACGTGCGACACGGAAGGCGCCCAGATCGAATACCTGTAGTCGCCGTCCCGTATACTCGCCGGGGAGGCCAGGGGCTTTGCCCCCAAATCGTCCTCGGACATGGCAGGACCCCCGCTGCGCACTTCGTGCGGCGGGGGTCCTGCCGTCCTGCGGAAAGATTTGGGGGCAAAGCCCCTGGCCTCCCCTACGTTAACTTCGCTGACGGCGGCTACAGGGACCTACACTCTGGAAAGTCGCCGGGCTGATGTTCTGCATTTTATTGATAGGGGCCCTTATTAGAGGCACGCCTCGGCGATGCGCTTTTTGAGCTCGTCGATGCCGGCGCCGGTCTGAGAGCTTGTGATGATCACGTTCTCGGCCGGAACGTTGAGCTGCTTTTTGATGGCTGCTGCCTGGCGGGCCTGTTGGGTGCGGCTGAGCTTGTCGGCTTTGGTGAGGCAGACGATAAAGTTGAACTCGTTGCCCTGTAGATAGTCGATCATGTCATGGTCGAGCTTGCTCGGGTCGTGACGAATATCCACCAGCGACACGACCAGGTTAAAGCTACGCTCGGAGTCAAAGAAATCGCCGATAAGCTCGGCCCAGCGATCGCGCTCGGCCTTGGAGCGACGCGCGAAACCGTAGCCCGGCAGGTCCACAAAGTGCACGTCGTCGGCCTCAAAGAAGTTGATGTTGCTCGTCTTGCCCGGCGTGCTGGAAACCTTGACCAGGCTCTTGCGGCCAAAGAGCTTGTTCATGATCGACGACTTGCCCACGTTGGAGCGGCCGACAAAGCTCACCTCGGGGCAGGTGGACTCGGGAATCTGCGAAACCTTGCCGTAGCTGGCAACGAACTTGGCAAGCTGGTAGTTAATGGAATCGGCCATGGACACTCCTTGGTCGTAGGTTCTTACAAATAAACGCGCTATTGCGCAGCGGCAATGCGGCGGACGATATCGAGCGTGATGCCGCTCGCGGTGCGAGCATACTCATCCAGATCGAACTCGCGCTCGCAAAACGCGTCATATGCCTCGTCACAATTATCGCTGATAGCGCGCAGCACCAGGCAATCGACACCATTCTTGGCCGCGATGTGCGCAATTGCCGCGCCTTCCATCTCGACGCAATCGGCATGCGTGGCCTCAATCGCAGCGTTACGCATGGCGTCACCCGTAACAAAGCGGTCACCCGTGGCGATAGTGCCACACAGGAACTGCTTGGGGTCCTTCTCCGCAGAATTCTCATCCGCCGAGGCATCCACAAATCCATGCTCGGCAAGCACGGCGGCGGCAACATCAGCCAACGCCGGCGTCGAGACAAACTCCTCGAGCCCCGGCGCGGACTCGGCGATGAGTGCCGTATCGGTATCCAGATAGCGCAGGCACTTGCCTATAACCACGTCGTTAATATGCAGTTTAGGGTTAAGGCCACCCGCAATGCCCGAAAACACAACGGCCTGCGGGGCGTATTTGCTGATGAGATGTTGCGTTGCGGCAGCGGCGTTCACGGTCCCCATGCCTGCCGTCGTGGCGACAATCATCAGGCCGTCGAGCTCACCGCTCACAACGGTCAAGCCCGCCTCCTGCGACTCATGCGCGCCACTCAGCTCTTCCTTAATCTGCGCAACCTCTTTTTCGAGTGCGCCTATGATCGCGATGGTTGCCATGCCATCCCCCAAATCCGTGCAAATTGCTTATCCACGGTATGGTACCAGCATTTTGGCTCAACCGCGTCAGCACCAAGCCGTTAGGCCAGTACAGCTCGGGTATCATAAAGGGGCAAAAATGGCTTGTTAGCCGATGGCCGACCTGAGCTCCGCACGGCGCTTTTTCATACCGGCCATAACGGCATTGCGCAGCTCGGGCATGCGCGCGGTATCCATCTGGGGCACGCCCTCGAGCTTATAGGGAATGCCCAGTTGCTCGTACTTGACGACACCCATCGTGTGATACGGCAGCATTTCCAGGCCCACCACGTTGTGCCATGGAGCGATGAGGCGGCCGAGCTTCTCGCACTCCTCCACCGTGTCGGTAATGCCCGGCACCACCACGTGGCGGATAACGACCTTGATCTTGCGACGTGCAAGCTCATCGCCAAACGCCAGAATGCGTGCGGGATCGCAACCGGTCAGCTTTTTATGCTCGACCGGATCGGCATGCTTAATATCGAGCAGTACCATGTCGGTCTCGTTGAGCACGGCATCGAACTTCTCGGGGTGGTTGGGGTCAAATGCATAGCCACAGCTATCTAGGCAGGTATGTACACGGCCATCGGGGTTGTTGTGCATTGCACGGAACAGGTCGGCCAAAAACTCGGGCTGCAGGAGCGGCTCGCCACCGGACACCGTAATGCCACCGCTGCGATAGAACTCGTGGTTACTCTGAAACTCATCCATCAGGTGCTCGACGGTCACCATGGTGCCGCCGTTGACCGACCAGGTATCGGGATTGTGGCAATACGCGCAGCGCATGGGACAGCCCTGAACAAACACCACAAAGCGGATGCCGGGTCCGTCGACCGTTCCCATCGTCTCGATCGAATGCACGCGGCCAAGGGCAAACGCAGAGTCCTCGGGACGAGCGTCCACACCCTCAAGCGTCATTTCTGCCATTCGCGCTACCTTGCCTCTCCTTGGATGTAACCAATTAAAATGCCAGAGCCATTCTAGCCCATGCGTTTGCGTTTAAACGTCTCGGACTAGAACGGCACGTTTTAATCTATCCCCCATCACCATGGCTGGGGGCTACGTCGAGATGTCAGGCTGAAGAACGCTCGCCTGCGGCCTTTACGCCTTAAGCGTCAGCACCGCACCGAAGGCGGTCGGGCCGCAATGGCTCGAGATGACGCCGCCAACCTGAGTCCAAGTAACGTCCTTAAAGCCCAGGTCGCGCGCATAGACTTCCATGTCGTCGCGCAGCTCCTGGGAAAGGCCCACCGAATACGCCAAGCCAATGTGCGAGTAGTCAATCTCGCCTTTCGCAACCATGTGGTCAATAAAGGCGCGGGCGCATTTGAGCATAGAGCCGCGGAATTTCTTGGTCGCCACGAACTTGCCGCCCGTCACCTCAATGCAGGGCTTAATCTTGAGCAGGTGGGCGCCAAGGAATGCGACGTTGGACAAGCGACCGCCCGCCTTAAGGAAGGCAAGGTCCGTAGGAACAAAGCCCAGCAGTACGCGGTCCATGACGGAGTTCGTAAATGCAAAGATCTCGTCGACGGTGGCATCGGGGTGAGCCTCGATGTATTTGGCGGTCTCGACGACAACGAGCGACTGGCCCACCGAGACAAAACGCGTGTCCATGGAGTAGACGTAGTCGCGACCCTTGGCGGCGATCTTCGATGATTGATGGGAGCAGGTCGTTGCCTCGGAATACGCGAGATGCAGAATAGTCGCGTCGGGCTGCTCGGCATGGATACGGTCATATACGTGCGCAAAATCTGCCGGCGCACAGCCGCTGGTCTTGGGCATCACACCAAACTCGTTGCAGCGCGAATAAATCTCGAGCGGATCGATGGAGCCGTCCTCGACGGTCTCGTCACCAATCGTGACATGCATGGGCACGCGCACGATGCCGTAGCGCTCGCAAAGCTCCGGCGTCACATCCGACCCAGACTCAACCACGATTACGTACTTGCCCATTATTATCACGACCCATCTCAACATTGGCTTTTCAATACACGGCACGCGCCGCCGCACTGTTGTACAACAGTGTCCAAGCACCAAAGAGACGCCGCCCCTTGCACACAACAAAGGACAGCGTCTCCTTGGAAAACTCCGTGCTTATCTAGGATTCCATACGGTTTATTAAGGAGGGTTACTTATTCCGCAAACGGTCGCTATATGCGATAAACGGTAGTTGGCCGCGGCAACTGCGACACATTCCGCCCAACAAGTCCAATCGTGCTCCATACACGGTTAATGAGCGAGGCGGTAAAAATTCATCGACGCCGCACCCTCGGCATGCAGCTCCATCGCCGGAACCGCCGGCGAATAGGTACGGCTCGTAAGTGCCGCCTCGCCGCCGTTGGCAAAAATCTCGACCATCGTAGTGTCTGAAAGCACGCGCAGGTCGCGAAGCTCGCTGAGCTCGATCGACCTCCGGTCGCGTCCATAGCCTTCGTCGCCCATATCGAGGGTAAGCATCCCGTCCGTATAACGCACAAAGACACCCTTGCGGATCTCGAGCTCGACCATCTTGGCGCCCTCACAGGAAACCACAAGGTCAAACAGGCGGCCCGGCTCCTCAACGGTTTCACCGCCTGTCGCGCGAACGCAGTCGCCGCGCATCCTCTCAATCTCGTGCACTGGCTGCTGACAGAGCTTACCATCGCGCATGCTCAGCTCTCGCGGCACCGTCAACGCGCACTGCCACCCGCGTGCCACCGTCGGGCTTTCTGCCGTCGCATCGGGACAACCCGACCATCCGATCATCAAACGTCGACCCGCAGCATCCTCAAAGGACTGCGGGGCATAGAAATCAAAACCGGCATCAACCATCGGAGGCATGCCCTGGCCGACGATCTTAAAGCTCGGCGCCCCCCAATCGGCCTCGATGGAGAACCACACGCACTGATGCGGATTGCGGTAACGCCAGCCATCGGCGGGCACGCCCTGCGGACAGCAAACGAGAATAAGCTCGCCATCGAGCTCAAACAGATCAGGACACTCCCACATAAAGCCAAACTTCTCGCCCAGCTCAATGCGCGTCGCATAGCCCCAGTCCTCTAGATCACGCGAGGTATAGACAAGCACGCAGCCGCGGTCGTCTTTCGTACGAGCGCCGAGAACCATGTAGTAGATACTGTCGTGTTCAAGGATCTTGGGGTCGCGCACGTGCGTACCGATATCGTCGGGGTAATCGACCGGTCCAATAGCTATGCGCTTCTCGCCCAATTCGTCGGGATTCTCGGCAACCATATGAATCTGGTTTTGCTCACGGCCCGTCAACACGTAGTCGTAATCATCGCGGTCAAAATGCTTAACGTTGCCGGTATAGAAGTAGTGAATCTTGCCATCACGTACAAAGGCAGAACCAGAATACGCTCCACTCGAATCCAAATCGGAATCGGGGAACAACACGGGGCCGCAATTCTCGTACGTCACAAAATCCTTTGTCGTCAGATGGTTCCAAAGCACTGGACCGCCATGTGCAGCGTCGAACGGATCGTATTGATGATAGATGTGATATGTATCACCAATCTGCACCAAACCGTTGGGGTCGTTGAGCCAGCCAAGCTCAGGCTCCACATGGAACAAAAGCCTATCGGGGTCGGACGCGATGCGACCCGCCGTCTCATCCTGTCCGGCACGCCACTGCTCATAGTCCGCGCGTGTCACCTTGTTTTTTTGATTAAACATCGCCATGACCTTCTCGTCTATAGGAAAGGACGCTCGACTCACACGAGCCGAACGCCCTTCCTCAAATGGACTTATCCTCAGATTACGCTGAACGGCTCAACTAGAAGCTGACATCGAAGCCAGCGCCAGCGCCCTCTTCATCGGTGGTCGGAACGCCCTTTGCCTTGTTGTAGGCAAAGATCAAGACGATCGGCACGATAAAGGCGATGAGATTGCCAGCCACATACCACACGAGGGTCTCGGGCGTGACGATGAGCAGGCCAAGCACGCCGGTCAGACCCTGACCGATAGCGCGCACCTCAAAGAGCTTGACGAAGGCACCGCCGCAGCCTGCACCGATGCAAGCGCAGAGGAACGGAATGATCGAGTAGCGCATGTTTGCAGCAAAGATTGCGGGCTCGGAGATTCCGACCAGCGTCGGGATAAAGGACGACATGCAGATGTTGCGCTCTTTGGAATGCTTCTTATGAATAAGGTACATGCCGATGGCGCCGCCGCCCTGGGCGATGATGGAAACCGACCAGATGGCCTGGATGTAGTTGAAGCCAGTCGTGGCAACGAGGTTTGCCTCGATACCCTGGATGAACTGATGCGTACCGGTAACGACAAGCGGCTGCAGGAACGCGGCGAAGACAAAGGCACCAAAGACGCCCATCCTGTTGTACAGGATATCGATTACGCCGCCGAGGACGTCGCCGATCAGGTTGCCGAGCGGGCCGAACACGGTGAACAGGGCGACGTTAGCAAGAATCAGGGTAACGGTCGGGACGAAAACGAACGAGACGACCTCGGGGATGTACTTCTGGGCAATCTTCTCGACCTTGGCCATAAACCAGGCAGTCAGGATTGCGGGGAACACACCGCCCTGGAAAGCAACCATGGGAATGGAGAGCGGACCAAAGTTCCAGTACTCAGCACCCGTCGGATCCATAACGAACGTGTTACGGTTCATAAGGCTCGGGTGAACCATGACGATACCGACGAGGATACCCAGGATCGGGTTACCGCCAAAACGCTTGACCGCGCTGTACATAACCAGGACAGGCAGGTAGTCGAAAGTGGTGGCAATAATGGCAAAGAAGCTTGCGAGGTTCTTGAGGAACTCGCTGTGGTCGGCAAGGCTGCCCTCCATGCCGAAGAGTCCGTTGGCAACGATCAGCGACTTAAGGCCGATGATGATAGCAGCGCCGACAAAAGCGGGAATGATGGGGATAAAGATATCCGAGAATACCTTGAGGACCGAGAAGAACTTGCCCTTCTTGTCCGCCTCGGCGCCCTTGACCTCGGAAGCGCTGATCTCCTTAACGCCCGTCAGAGCCATAAACTCGTCGTAGACCTTGTTGACGGTACCGGTACCGAAGATGATCATGAGCTGGCCGCTGTTGTACAGCACGCCCTTGACGCCATCGATGTTCTCGAGCTCGGCCTTGTTGTACTTGCTCGTATCCTTGAGCACCAGACGCAGACGCGTAACGCAATGCGTGGCGCCCTCGATGTTCTCCAGACCGCCGACGTTATCGACGACTTGCTGAGACACTGCTTTGTAGTCCATGTTCCTCTCCATTCCTTTACGAAATCATAAGACGTTTTGATGCCATTACAGAGACGCGATCGTTGCATTTGCGCACTTGAGCGTACCGTCGGTGACCGTCAGTGCCACACCCTGGCCCTGCTTATTGCAGAAGCGCGCGTTAAGCGCAACATCATCGACAAAGATGGTCGCGATATCGTCGTCAACGACCAGGCGCACATGATGAGTGCCCTCGCCCTTAAAGAACAACGGACGCTCGAGGCCCATGTTGTTGACCTGGAACCACGGATACTGGGGGGCCGCCGTAAACTCGAGCTTGCCCTCACGCAGGTTGGCGCGGAACTCATAGGCGAGACCGGACTCGGCGTCCTCGGCAAGCTTCACCGAGAAGCCGGCAGCGTCAGCGGCGAGCTCGATGTCGGCATCGAGCATATAGGTGGAACCGGCATCCGCGGCGAGCACCTGCTCGACCTTGCCCGACTCGCAGGAAAGCTCAAAGGCCTCGACTGCCTTAGCCTCGCCAAAGGCGCCAAGCATGCTGTCAGGGAGCTTGGTGCCGAGCGTTCCGTCGGCACGCTGAACGATCTCGAGAGGCATAAAGGTGCCACCCCACAGGTAAGAGCTGGGATCGCCACCCTCGTCACGCGTAGGAACCCAACCAAAGAGAACGCGGCGCTCGCCATCAAATGCGGTACGCGCGGCATAGTACGCGCGGCCATCGAATGAATCGTCAGCAGGAGTG
This sequence comes from uncultured Collinsella sp., assembly GCA_958403205.1. Lineage (GTDB taxonomy): Bacteria > Actinomycetota > Coriobacteriia > Coriobacteriales > Coriobacteriaceae > Collinsella. Next base: position 85,296 of record CATXWM010000005.1, read on the forward strand.
ATCCAAGGACCGTTGATGGAGCGAGACATGCGGTAACGGGTCTTGTTGCCATCACTGTACTCGGAGAACACCAGATACCACCAGTCGCCCATCTTAAAGAGATCAGGCATCTCGAACATGGTGTAAAGGCCCGGATTCCACCAGTCGCCCTGGAACTCCCAGGTATCCAGGTCCTTGGAGGTGAACTTGACCAGACGCCCGGTCATCAGACGCTTGTCCTCGCCCACGCGCGTGCCGAGGATGAGCATGTACTCTTCGTTCTCCTCATCCCAAAGCACAAAGGGATCGCGCCAGTTGCGGTCATCGTAACCTTCCTGGGGCGGAAGCAGCGTCTCGGCGATGTTCTTCTCCCACTTGACGGCGTCGTCACTCGTTGCGTGAAGAAGAACCTGCTTCATCAAGCGTGCGCGGACCTTATCGCGATTGCAACCAGTGTAGAGCGCATGGTACTTGTCGCCCACCTTAAACACCGTGCCGGCATAAACATACTGGTCGACTTCCTCGTCGCCGCCACGCTCAAGGCTCTCGCCAAAGTCCTTGTAGTTGACGAAATCCTTGGTCGTCGCGAGTGCCCAACCAAACGGCTCTCCGAAAGGACCGGGGTTTCGCGTGTCACGCTGGTGATAGAGATAGAACGTGCCGTCCTCGCCGTACGGCATGATGTCGCCTACCCAAATTCCCTCAGGCTGGTAATACACCTTGTGCATCCGAGACTTCCTTCCCACGTGATACTAACTCGGTACAACTGCAAGATATGTCAATCGTTTTCATATGTCAAACGTTTTCACACCAATACGTCTTTTCGCAGTTCCAGTCGTCGGCAAACGGTTGACATATGCCGGCGAACGGTCATCAGAAGCGTTCGGGGGATTCTTTTGGCTCGGATGAGCTACGCGGTTTTGCCCTCGATAAGTTCGACGGGGAGCTTGATATTCGATTCGGGCTTTTCACCGTTAACAAGAGCGATGATGGATTGCGCCGCGAGCTCTCCGATGCGATCGATATCTTGACGAACGGTTGTTAAGTCAGGCATAAACGTCATAGTGCGGCGGGCGCCATCCGCGCCCACGACCTTAATATCGTCCGGAGCGCTCAAGCCGCGCTGCTTCATCACGTTGAGGCAGATGGCCGCCATCGTGTCGTCTCCCGCAAAGATGCCGTCAATATCGGGGTTCTCATCGAGGATCTTCGCAACGACCGCACTCTTTTCGTCGTCGGACTTAACGAACTCGACCTCACGGACAAGCGCGGGCAAACCAGCCTGCTCCACAACATCGTGGTAGGCATCGGTACGCTTATTGGCAGGCATACGCATGCGGCTATTGTTGCGCAGGCACAAGATGCGCGAACACCCGTCATCGATCAGGCGACGCGTGGCAAGTTCGCCGATGCCATAGCTGTCGCTCGCAATCTGAACAGAGGTCTCGCCAAGGTCGCAGTCGATACCAACCAGACTCAAGCCCATCTCGGCATACGCCTCGGCACCGATATTAAGCGAGTTGACGATGACGCCATCAACCATATTGCGCCGAAGCATATCGATATAAGAACGCTCAAGATCAGGTCGATTGGCGCTATTGCACAGCAACATCTTAAAACCGTTTTCGGCCAGGGTACGCTCAACGGCTTGGACCGCTTGGGCATGAAACGGGCTGCTGACATAGGGGACGATCATACCTATTAGATTCAGGCGACCGTTGAGCATGGCACGGGCGATATCGTTGGGCGTATAGTTGATGCGCTTCATCGCGGCATGGACCTTATCGCGGGTCTCTTGGCTAATATAGCCTCGATTATTAAGCACGCGAGATACCGTAGTAGGCGAAACCCCCGCCACCGCTGCAACTTCCTTGATGCCAGGCTTAGCCGAATCCTTAGAACGAGCGCCCTCGCGAGCCATAGCACCCTCCCCCATCAACATGTCATACGTTTACATACGAACAAAGCATACCCCAACAAGAGCGGGAAGACGGTAACAGTACAAGTAAGTAAACGACTCATCCAAATAATTAGGAGAGTTCCGCCTAAAGGGTGACTACACAGGACCCCCGCCGGGGCTGTTTGGGCTACCTCCCAAAACATTCCGCAGGACGCAAAGAGGCTCGCCGCACGAAGTGCGCAGCGAGCCTCTTTGCATGTCCGAGGACACCAATTTAATTTAGCGTGGTTCCCTAAAGGACGACAACGCAGGAGACCCGGCAAGGCCGGGAGCACTTTGTCTCGCAAACATTCCGCAGCCGCGAAGCGGCGAGGACGTTTGAGAGGCAAAGTGCGTAGGCCTTACCGGGTCTCCGGTGGGAGTTGAGTCCCTTTAGAACTTGTCGTGGAAGGTACGCGCAATGACCTCGTCCTGCTGCTCCTTGGTGAGCGTGTGGAAGTTCACGGCGTAGCCGGAAACGCGGATGGTCAGCTGCGGGTACTTCTCGGGGTGAGCCTGAGCGTCGAGCAGCGTCTCACGGTTGAAGACGTTGATGTTCAGGTGGTGGCCACCCTTCTCGGCGTAAGCGTCGAGCATGTGGACCAGGTTATCGGCCTGGGTCTCGGAAACTTCAGAAACCTTCATAATGTGTCTCCTTCGATTAATAGGCGCCGGCCGAAACCGGCGCACTAATCAGTAATCGTTATTGTTAGTATAGCACTAACAATAGTTACTCGCCCAGCTGATCAAGGTCGATATCGCCAAAGAACACCTGGTCCTCCTTGCCGAGCGCACTCGGGATGATGGAGAAGGTGTTGGAGATGCCGTCCTGAGCATCGCGGAACGGGAGCTTGGAAACCGAAGACAGCGAAGCGATGGCGCCGTGGCTATCGCGCTTGTGCATGGGGTTAGCACCCGGGGCGAACGGCTGGCCAGCCTTGCGGCCGTCGGGCGTGGAGCCGGTCTTCTTACCGTACACGACGTTGGAGGTAATGGTCAGAACCGAGGTCGTGGGCACGGAGTTGCGGTAGGTGTCGTTCATGCGGATGTACTCCATGAACTGGTGCACAACGTCGTGAGCGATCTGGTCGACGCGGTCGTCGTCGTTACCGTACTTGGGGAACTCACCCTCGGTCTCGAAGTCGACGATGATGCCGTTCTCATCACGGACGGGGTGGACCTTGGCGTACTTGATGGCGGACAGGGAGTCAGCCACGACGGAAAGGCCAGCGATGCCCGTAGCGAACCAGCGGTGCACGTGCTTGTCGTGCAGAGCCATCTGGATGCGCTCGTAGCAGTACTTGTCGTGCATGTAGTGAATGATGTTCAGCGAGTTAACGTACACGCCAGCGAGCCACTTCATCATGTCGTTGTACTTGGCCACAACGTCGTCGTAATCGAGCGTATCGCCCTCGACGGCGCGATACTTGGGGCCGACCTGCTTCTTGGAGACCTCGTCAACACCGCCGTTGAGTGCGTACAGCAGGCACTTGGCCAGGTTGGCGCGAGCGCCGAAGAACTGCATCTCCTTGCCGATGCGCATGGAGGACACGCAGCAGGCGATGCCGTAGTCGTCGCCATGATAGACGCGCATGAGGTCGTCGTTCTCGTACTGGATCGAGGAGCTGGCGACAGAAGTCTTGGCGCAGAACTTCTTGAAGTTCTCGGGCAGACGAGTCGACCACAGAACGGTCATGTTGGGCTCGGGACTGGTGCCCATGTTCTCGAGCGTGTGCAGGTAGCGGTAGCTCATCTTGGTAACGAGCGTACGGCCGTCGACACCCATGCCGCCGATGGACTCGGTGACCCACTGCGGGTCGCCGGTGAACAGGGCCTGGTACTCAGGGGTACGGGCAAACTTGACCATGCGAAGCTTCATGATGAAGTGATCCACGAACTCCTGGATCTGCTCCTCGGTGAAGGTACCGTTGGCAAGGTCGCGCTCAGCGTAGATGTCGATGAACGTAGAGGTGCGGCCGATGGACATGGCAGCGCCGTTCTGCTCCTTGACGGCAGCAAGGTAGGCGAAGTACATCCACTGGATGGCCTCCTGCGTGTTGGTAGCAGGGTTGGAAATGTCGAAACCATAGGTCTCGGCCATCATCTTGAGCTCGCCGAGGGCGCGGATCTGCTCCTGCAGCTCCTCACGATCGCGGATGTTGTCGGCGGTCATGACCGTCGGGGTGGAAGCCTTCTGGGCCTCCTTGTCCTTGATCAGGTAGTCGACGCCGTACAGGGCGACACGACGGTAGTCGCCGATGATGCGGCCGCGGCCATAGCCATCGGGCAGACCGGTGATGATGTGAGCCGAGCGGCAAGCACGCATCTCGGGGGTGTAAACATCGAAGACGCCAGCGTTGTGGGTCTTACGCTCGAAGGTGTAGCGCTCGACAACGTTCTCGTCGACCTTATAGCCGTGCTGGCTGGCAGCCTGACAAGCGATGCGGATACCACCGTTGACGTGCAGCGCGCGCTTGAGCGGCTTGTCAGTCTGGAGACCGACGATGGTCTCCTTCTCGCGGTGGGCGTTATCGATGTAGCCAGCGGGGTGGCTCACGATACCCGTGACGATCTTGGTGTCCATATCGAGGACACCACCCTGCTCGCGCTCCTTAAGCAGCAGGTCGAGAACCTCGCCCCACAGCTCCTTGGTACGCTCGGTCGGACCGACGAGGAACGACTCGTCGCCCTCGTAGGGGGTGTAGTTCTTCTGGATGAAGTCTCGGACGTCAACTTCTCCCGTCCAGATGCCTTCCTTGAAGCCTTCCCATGCCTCCTGCATTGTGTAACCACGCTCCTAGTTACGTGTAATGCGGCGCTCTCTCACACCGCTGCTTATTGAATTCTTGAATGTTCGGCTTGCACTACCGGCTTCTTCCGTTCTTCACCACACGTCGGTGCAGGGAAAAACGTTTGTCCACCTTGGAACTACAACCCAAAACCCAAGATTTCACCCGTCTGAGAAGGATAACATAGCGACCCTCTCCATCTGGGCTGTTATATGTTTCTTTTTTTATATCATAAAGGCGTTTTTTACAAACCCGCAGGAAATGCGAGCGCGAACAACTACCGTTCACCGATTTGTATGTTATTTTTCCTTGCCTTTGTACGACGTTCGCTCTAGCTGTTATGCCAGCTTTAGCAGGGTAAAGTGTCCCAGAGACCCTACAGAAACTGCAGGGCGGCCACGGGATCCCCCGTGGCCGCCCTGTGGCGTAGCTAGTTTTTAGCTTTGATTGCCGCTTGGCATTAGGCGGCTGCGGCGGCCTTGTCGGTCGTTGTCTTGCTATCACCGTTGCCCTGGCCCTCAAAATGCTTGTAGCACCAGCTGGTGACCAGCGGGGTCAAAATAGCCGTCACGATTGCGCAGGCAGCAACCTGTGCCGTAGCCGTCGCGAGCACCGCACCGCCGTACAAGGCCTCGTTGACGCTTGCCATGGCAGCAGGCGTGGCCACATTGGCTCCGGCGCAGCTCGAAATGGCCGCACCTGCGACACCCGTACCGCCCGTGAGCTTATCGACCGCGATGACGGGAATTGCAAAGACCACCGAGCAGATCACACCGAGCAGAATACCGGGGAGACCGCCATTAATGAGCTGGGCAAAGGTCATGGTCGAGCCCATGGCAAAGAAGACGAGCACGATGATGGCGGAAAGTGCCGGTGCCATCATCTTCTTAAAGCTGGGGAACAGGTTACCCAGAATAATGCCGACGACGATCGGCAGGATGGCGCCCACGAGCGACCAGCCGATCGGAGCCTGACCGGCAGCGCCGAGCACGATCATCGTGACCGGAGGGCCGACAACCAGCGTGGTGATGGCGACGGCGCCACGCTCGGCCTCATTGCCCATGGTGCCCATCAGACCAGCGTACATAGCGTTGTTGGCGCCGGTGCAAGCCGCCAGCATCACCATGGCAGAGATGCCAAACAGGTTGTCGTTGAACACATAAAGGATGAGCAGCGACACGGCAACGACCACGATTTGCTTGACGGCGATGATGATGGCACCGCGGGCAGCGGCGGCAGGAGCACTCTTAAACGAAATCGTCGTACCGACGATAAGCAAAAAAGCGCCCACGAGCGGGCCTGCACCCTGCTGGGTCATGCCAAGCGTAAAGCTGCCGAGCGTTTTGAACAGGTCAGGGAACAGCGTGTTGAGCAGGCAGCCCAACAAAAGCGGCACCAAAATATTGGCACCCGGGATGGAAGACATCTTAAAGAACGGCTCCTTTGCCGCCGGCGCCTCCACCGCAGTCGATTCACTCATATATATCTCCTTTGGATGCATGCGAATCGTAGCCGCACGCGCCTATGTCAGAAAGAAGGCGACGGTCCCGAGTCGCAGGGGCCGTCGCCGAATAATCGTCGTGGGGTATTACCCGTCCAGGACGATGCCGCCGTCGCAGTCACCAATCTCGCCGTTCACGAAGCTGGCGAGGTCGGAAGCGAAGAACAGCACCATCTGCGCAGGCTCGCTGGCCTGGGCGGCGCGGCCCAGAGGGATACCGTTGATGATGCGCTGAGAGTTCTCGTCAGAGAGAATCGAGGTCATATCGGTCAACGTGAGCGACGGGCACACGGCGTTGCAGCGGACGCCGAACTTGCCGCCTTCCTTGGCGACTGCCTTGGTCAGACCGTTAACACCGGCCTTGGAGCTGGCGTAGGCGGCTGTGCCGAGCAGGCCGCCACCAATTTTGCCCGCAACGGAACTCACGTTGACGATAGTGCCGGCATGGGCCGCCTTAAAGTGCGGGTACACGGCGTTCATCATAGTGAAGGTACCGTTGAGGTTGATGTCGATGGTGCGACGCCACTCGGTGTCATCGATCTCGTCGAACTTCTTGGTGCTGATGACGCCAGCGCAGTTGATCAGGATGTTGGTTTGCGGCAGGTCCGTAAAAATCTGCTCGACGGTCTCGCGCGCCTTGGGCGCATCGGCAACATCGAGCTGATAGAACTTGTTGCCCTCGCCAAGCTCGGCCACAGCGGCCTCGCCCTTAGCAGCGTTCCTTGCGATGAGCGCGACGTGTCCGCCGCCCGCAACGATACCCTTGGCGATCTCGAGGCCAATGCCCTGAGTGCCACCGGTAACGATCGCTGTTTTACCCGTGAAGTCAAATGCCATGACTCCATCCCCCTTTATGTAAGGTGTCTCCTTGCGGGAAGTTGGAGCATCGCACGTGGCGATTATATGAGTCCCAGTCGTCATGGTGGTGACAACTCCTCGCCTAACCGCGGGCATGATAGTTCTTTGAAACGCTTTAGCAATTGAATGATTTTAAGTCTTAATGAGCTCTTAATATTGCCCACTGTATGAGGCCCGCGTATGGGGGTATCATCTTTCACCGAAAATAGTTTCTAGTGTTAGGGGTTTTCGGTGGAAGATACCGATTTCCGTGAACTTGGGCGCCAGCTCCTTACCGAGTTCGGCAGCATGCATCAGCGCATTTCGCGCTTTGCGGACAAAGCCCTCGGCGGCGAGATGGCCGTCATGCGCGCCCTCATACTCGCCGGCGGTTCGCTCACGCCGAGCGAACTCGCTGATCGCGCCTGGGTCTCGAGTGCCCGCATCGCCAATATCCTACGCGCTCTCGAAGCCAAGGGCTGGGTCGAGCGCGAGCACTCAAAGACCGACCGTCGTCGCGTGCACGTCACGGTGACCGACAAAGGATTCCAGGATCTCGAAATCAAACGTCGGGAATTCGAGAACCGCACCGCGGCTTTCCTCGAGCAGCTCGGCGAAACAGATACCCAAGAGATGGTGCGTCTTCTAAGGCGTGCCAACGAAATTATCGACCGTAATCAAGAAAGGAGAGATGCCGAGTGAGGATTCTCAAGCTCTTTAAAAAGCATATCCTGGCACTGTTCGCAGCTATCGTGCTTATCGTAATCAGCTGCAACGCCGATCTGGCGCTGCCTACCTATATGAGTGACATCGTCGACGTGGGCGTGCAGCAAGGCGGCATCGCCTCGCCCGTGCCCGACACCATTCGCGCCGAATCGTTCGATGACCTCGAACTCTTTATGAGCGCCAAGGACGCCAAGGCCGTGGAGGCCGTGTTTAGCAAGGCTGACAAAAACGGCATTCGAACGTACAAGGGCACCGAGGAAGAGCGTGCCGATGGAGGCAAGATTGCCGACATTATGAGCCTGCCCGAGACTGTCGTTCTTTCGCTCAACCAGGGCATCGACGCCGGCTCCATGGGCGACATGATGGGCTCGTCCGGCGAGAAAGACGACAACGCTGCCCAGGCCATGCCCACCCCCGAGCAAATGGCAGCGATGACGCCTGAGCAGCTCGCCGAGATGCAGCAGAAGGCCGCAGCGGCGCAGAACATGCAAAAGCAGATTGATGCCGACGGTGGCAAGATCACCATGAAGAGCCTGCGTCTAGGTATCGAGGGCGATCTGGTAGACCAAAGCAAGCTCGTCGAGGGCGCCAACCAAATGGCGGACAAAATGGGCTCCATGTCGGGCTCCATCGTCACCCAGCGCGCCGTGAGCTATGTACAGGACGAGTACAAGGCACAGGGCATCGACCCCGCCGACGTGCAGAACGCCTACCTGAGCCGCATGGCGACCACGATGTTTGGGCTGTGCCTGGTATCGCTCGTCGCCACCATCCTGACCGGTGCCGTGGCGTCGCGCACCGCCTGCTCCATCGCCCGCGACCTGCGCCGCGAGACCTACAACAAGGTTATGCACTTCTCGCCGGCCGAAGTGGGCAAGTTTAGCCAGGCCTCGCTCATCACCCGCTGCACCAACGACATTCAGCAGATCCAGATGGCCGCAACCCTGTTTATCCGCATGTGCCTGATGGCCCCCGTCATGGGCATCGTCGCCGTCATGCGCGTCCTGGCCAACCACACCGGCCTGGAGTGGACCATCGCTGTGGCCATCATCGCGGTTTCGGCCGTCGTCGGCGTGCTCATGGGCCTCACCATGCCCAAGTTCAAAAAGATGCAAAGCTTTGTTGACCGCGTGAACCTTACCGCCCGCGAGCTGCTCGACGGCCTGATGCCCATCCGCTCGTTCAACCGCGAGGAGCATGAGCTCGAGCGTTTTGACAAGGCTTCGCTCGACCTAATGACCACGCAGCTCTACACCAACCGCGCCATGAGCTTTATGATGCCGCTCATGATGCTCGTCATGAACTGCATCACCGTGCTTATCGTCTGGTTTGGCGCGCAGGGCGTGTCCGACGGCGTGATGCAGGTCGGCAACATGATGGCGTTTATCTCTTACACCATGCAGATCGTCATGGCGTTTATGATCCTCACCATGGTTTCGGTCATCCTGCCCCGTGCCGAGGTCGCAGCCGAGCGCGTGGAAGAGGTCATCACTTGCCCCACGAGCATCAACGACCCCGTCTCGCCCAAACTGCCCGCGGCCAGCGCGCCGCGCGGCAAGCTCACCTTCCGCGACGTGAGCTTCCAGTATCCCGATGCCCGCGCCGACGTCATCAGCGGCGTGAACTTCACCACGCATGCCGGCCAGATGCTCGGCATCATTGGCTCCACGGGTTCGGGCAAGTCTACGCTCGTGCAGTTGATTCCGCGCCTGTACGACGTCACGGGCGGCAGCATTTCGCTCGACGGCATCGATGTGCGCGACATGACCCTTTCCGAGCTGCGCCGCCGCATTGGTTACATCCCGCAGCAGGGGCGTCTGTTCTCGGGCACCGTCGAGAGCAACCTCAAGTTTGCCGGCGACATGGTGAGTGACGAGGATATGCGCCAGGCAGCACGCGTCGCCCAGGCGGAGGACTTTATCGCCGAGCGCGAGGACGGGTACGACTCCCCCATTAGCCAGGGCGGCTCCAATGTCTCGGGCGGTCAGCGTCAGCGCCTGGCCATCGCCCGCGCCTTGGCCAAGAAGCCCGAGGTCGTGGTTTTCGATGATTCGTTTAGCGCCCTCGACTACAAGACCGACGCGCGCCTGCGCGAGGAGCTGGCCAAAAACGTTACCGACGCCGCACTCGTGGTCGTGGCCCAGCGCATTGCGACCATCATGCACGCCGACCAGATCATCGTGCTCGACGACGGCCACGTAGTGGGCACCGGCACGCACGAGGAGCTGCTGCGCAGCTGCCCGGCGTACCTGGAGATCGCACAGTCGCAGCTTTCCGCCGAGGAGCTGGGGCTTACCCAAGAAGAGATTGCAGCCGTTATGGAAGGAGGCGAGCGCTAATGGCAGACGAGACCAAGACTCAGATTCCCAAGCCCACCCGCCAGCGTGGTCCCATGGGCCGCATGGGCGGCATGCGTCGCGGCGAAAAGGCCAAGGACTTTAAGGGCACCATGAGGCAGCTGCTCGGCTATATCGGCCAGCACAAGATTGCCGTGTTTACCGCCGTCGCCTTTGCCGTGTGCTCGGTCATCTTTAACATTGTGGGGCCCAAGGTGCTCGGCCAGGTTACCACCAAACTGTTCGAGGGCTTGGTTGCCAAGGTCAACGGCACCGGCGATGTCGACTTTGCCTGGATTGCCAAGACGCTCGGCTTTTTGCTCTGCCTGTATCTGGCGAGCTCTATCTGCAGTCTAATCCAGGGCTGGCTCATGACCGGCGTCACGCAAAAGATCTGCTACCGAATGCGCAAGGAGATCGCCGCCAAGATTGCCGTCGTGCCGATGAGCTACTTTAACGGACACAGCAAGGGCGACGTGCTCAGTCGCATCACCAACGACGTCGATACGCTCGGCCAGTCGCTCAACCAGAGCGTGACCCAGCTCATCACGTCGGTGACGCAGATTATCGGCGTGCTCGTCATGATGCTGTCGATCAGCCTGCCGCTCACCGGCGTCACCGTGCTCACGCTGCCGGCCGCCGCGATTATCTTGATGGTGATGATTCACTTCTCGCAGCCGTACTTCCGCGAGCAGCAGCAGGTTCTGGGCGCCGTCAACGGCATCATCGAGGAGGACTTTGCCGGCCAGAACGTCATCCAGGTGTTCGACCGCGCCGAGGCCTCGATCGAGGAATTCGACCGCCAAAACGACCGCCTCTTTATTAGTGGCTGGCGCTCGCAGTTCCTGTCGGGCCTGATGATGCCGCTCATGAGTTTGGTGGGCAACATGGGCTACGTGGGCGTCGTCGTGGTGGGCGCGCAACTCGCGCTGACCGGCAATGCCACGCCCGGCGACATCCAGAGCTTTATCCAGTACGTTCGCAACTTTACGCAACCCGTGCAGCAGCTGGGCAACGTGAGCAACACGATGCAGTCGATGGCCGCCGCAACCGAGCGCGTCTTTGAGTTCCTGGCCGCGCCCGAGGAGGAGCAGAAGGCCGACGCGCAGATTCCCGAGAAGCGCCCTGGCCACGTGGAATTTGACCATGTCAAGTTTGGCTACACGCCCGACAAGACCATCATCCACGACTTTAGCTGCGAGGCTAAGCCCGGCCAGACCATCGCCATCGTCGGCCCCACCGGCGCCGGCAAGACCACGCTCATCAAGTTGCTGCAACGCTTTTACGATGTGGAAGGCGGCTCGCTGCGCGTCGAGGGCGTCGACGTGCGCGATTGGGACCGCGCGGCGCTGCGCGGCGAGTTTGCCATGGTGCTGCAGGATACCTGGCTGTTTAACGGCACCATCCGCGAGAACATCCGCTACGGACGCCCCGATGCGAGCGATGCCGAGGTCGAAGCCGCCGCACGCGCCGCACGCTGCGACCACTTTATCCATACGCTCGCCGGCGGCTACGACTTTATGATTAACGAGGAGGGCACCAACCTGTCGCAGGGCCAGCGCCAGCTCGTGACCATCGCCCGTGCCATTTTGGCCGACCGCCCGGCGCTGATTCTGGACGAGGCGACTTCCAACGTTGACACTCGTACCGAGGAGCTTATTCAGCGCGCCATGGATGCACTGATGCAGGGCCGTACCAGCTTTGTCATCGCGCACCGCCTGTCCACGATCCGCAACGCCGACGTGATCTTAGTAATTCGCGACGGCGACATCGTCGAGAAGGGCACGCACGACGAGCTGCTCGCCCAGGGCGGCTTCTACGCCGACCTGTACAACTCGCAGTTCGACGAGGCGGCGTAAATTCTGCCGCAGGGAATGGATAATTCCCGAGAGCGGGGGCGCAGGACGACCTGCGCCCCCGCTTTTTTGCTCTGCGGCCCTCGGACCGCCTCCCCTAGGACCCGATTGACAACCCCTTTCCAAGCCCTGTGGCATCATTCCATTCCAGAGCCCGCCAACGTTTCCCCAGATAAAACCTGCCAAAATAAACCTGTCCCTTTTTGGTAGGTTTCGGGGTGACAAGGGCTTGCACTTTAGCGTGCGACAGCGGATAATGCCGAGCATTCGACAATACGCTTATTGCTCTTTCTATAGATTGAGGAGGCCCCTATGGCCATGGAATTCAAACGCAGGCTGCCGATCCCTATGGAGATCCGCGAGGAAATGCCGCTCTCCGCCGAGCTTACCGCCAAGAAGCAGGCATTTGACGCCGAGGTCGCCAAAGTCTTTACCGGCGAGGACGCACGCAAGGTGCTCATCATCGGCCCGTGCTCTGCCGACCGCGAGGATTCAGTGCTTGAGTACATGAACCGACTGGCCAAGACCGCCGAGGAGGTCAAGGACAAGCTCGTCATCATTCCGCGCGTCTACACCAATAAGCCGCGTACCAAGGGCACCGGCTACAAGGGACTGCTGCACAACCCCAACCCCGAGGCTCCCGACGACCTGCTCGAGGGTGTAAAGGCCATCCGCCACATGCACCTGCGCGTCATCGAGGAGACCGGCTTCTTTACCGCCGATGAGATGCTCTACCCGTCCAACTACCAATACCTCGTCGACCTGCTGAGCTATGTTGCCGTGGGCGCACGCTCGGTCGAGAACCAGGAGCATCGCCTGGTGTCGAGCGGCATTTCGGTACCCGTCGGCATGAAGAATCCCACTGCCGGCTCTACCACCGTTATGCTCAACTCCATTTACGCCGCGCAGGCGCACCAGAGCTTCATCTTCCGCAACTGGGAGGTCGAGTGCGACGGCAACCCGCTCGCACACGCCGTTATGCGTGGCTACATCGGTCTCGATGGGCGCACCTACCCCAACTACCACTACGAACACCTGGAACGCCTGGCCGAACGCTATACCGAGCATGCCGGCTATGCCAATCCGGCAGCGGTCATCGACTGCAACCACGACAACTCGGGCAAGCGTCCGCTGGAGCAGTATCGCATTTGCAAGGAGGTGCTCGACAGCTGCCGCCGCAACGAGTCCATCTCCAAGCTGGTCAAGGGCTTTATGATCGAGTCCTACCTGGAGGACGGCAACCAGCCGGTCGACGGCGGTGTCTTTGGCAAGTCGATCACCGACCCGTGCCTGGGCTGGGAAAAGACCGACTACCTCATCCACGAGATCGCGGAGCGGATTTAGTTACGCGGTTTTACCAAACCGCGTAACGGCTCGACGCTGCGCCTTTGGTTCCGCCGTTCTAACGAACGGCGGACCGCTCGACGCTGCAAACGCCCCTAAGCGGCAATCTGACGTTCAATCGTCGGTCGCGTACCGAAGTACGCTTCCCTCCTCTTTCACGTCACCTTGCTCGCTTAGGGGCGTTTTCGCTGACTTATGCTCAACCTGCGATAATTCCAAACTGGGTGAGTTACTCACTGTAGCGGGTGGCTATGGCGGCTCAGGGGTAGTCATTGGGTGTTCCTATAGTTTTGTCAACCGTCGGGGCTACTCCCGGTAGGG
>CATXWM010000006.1 GCA_958403205.1 uncultured Collinsella sp.
TGAACGACGCCACGCTCGACGCCGTCATCAAGCTCTTCCACGAGAAGGGCTCCGACGCCTGGTTCACCGACGCTCCCGAGAGCTACCTAGGCGAGGCTTGCGTTTGCCCCAAGTGCGGCGGCCATCACCTCAAGGCCGATAAGGACATCCTCGACGTGTGGTGGGACTCCGGCGTGTCCTGGAAGGCCGTCTGCGAGTATCGCCCCGAGCTTGAGTACCCGGCGGACGTGTATCTCGAGGGCTCCGACCAGCACCGCGGTTGGTTCCAGAGCTCGCTGCTCACCTCGGTGGGCGCCAACGGCCATGCTCCCTACAAGGCGGTCGTCTCGCAGGGCTTCACGCTCGACGGCCAGGGCCGCAAGATGTCCAAGTCGCTCGGCAACGTCATCGACCCCAACAAGGTCTGTGACGAGATGGGCGCCGACATCATCCGCCTGTGGGTCGCCTCCGTCGACACCAGCTCCGACGTTTCCATCGATCACGAGATTCTCGCTCGTACGTCCGATGCCTACCGTCGTTTCCGCAACACGCTGCGCTTCCTGCTTTCCGAGCTTGAGGGCCAGTTTGAGCCCGAGACCGACGGCGTCGCTTTTGCCGACCTGCTGCCGCTCGACAAACTCATGGTTGCCCGCCTGACTCAGGTTCAGGCCGAGGTCGACGACGCTTACTCTTGCTACGAGTTCCCGCGCGCCTACCGTGCGCTCTACGACTTCGTGGTTACCGAGCTCTCCAACGTGTACCTCGACGCCCTGAAGGACCGTCTGTACTGCGACAAGCCTGGTTCGCTCGAGCGCCGCAGCGCCCAGACCGTACTTGCCGAGCTCTTCTCGATGCTCATGCGCGACCTGCAGCCGATCCTGTCCTACACGGTCGACGAGGCCATGGCCTATGCGCCCGCCGGCTGCGTCGACCACCAGAAGTACGCCGCGCTGCTCGATTGGTACAAGTCGCCCATTACGGTCGACGAGGCCAATGAGTTTGAGGGCGTGCTCGAGGCCTCACTCGAGCTCCGTAGCGCCGTGACCAAGGCCCTTGAGGATGCCCGTTCTGCCGGCACCTTCACCAAGAGCCAGCAGGTTCGCGTCAAGGCGGTCGTTCCCGCCGAGATGTACGCGCTGCTGACCGGCGACAAGGCCGTCGACCTGGCCGAGTTCTACATCGTCTCCGATGTTGAGCTGACCCAGGGCGAGGAGCTCTCCGTTGCCATCGAGGCTGCCGAGGGCGAGTGCTGCGACCGTTGCTGGAACTACCGCACCACCGTCGGCGAGTACAACGGCCACGCGCATATTTGCAAGCGCTGCGCCGACGCTTTGTAGGTTACGGTGTTCCTAGAACGCCGTAACCTACCGACGCTGCAAACGCCCCTAAGCGGCAATCTGACGTTCAATCGTCGGTCGCGTACCAAAGTACGCTTCCCTCCTCTTTCACGTCACCTTGCTCGCTTAGGGACGTTTTCGCTGTTGGTGACGAAAACGCGGCGTTTCCATTGCTGGAGCTAAAGGCTTTCTTTCGACTTGCGCTCTTAGTCGAAAGCTATTAAGCGACATTCCGTTATTCGGGATGTCGCTTTTGTTTTGTGCTGGTTATTTCGCTAGCGTTGGAGAATATGCTGCGCGTTTGACGTTTGTCACTATAAGATGATTAATTACGTTAAACGTAATTCGATGATCTTGAGGGTAGGGGATTGATTTGGGTCGTGCTGGGGATATGACGCCGCCTTTGCGTTGGCGGTTGGGAGTTGCTGGTGGGGTAGCGCTCGTTGTGTTGCTTGTTGACCAGCTGACCAAGCTTGCGGTTCGTGCCGTGGGCGACGCTTTGCATGTGACTGTTATCCCCGGTGTGATCGATTTTGTGTTTGTCCGCAATATCGGAGCCGCCTTTAGCATGGGCGAGGGTCATGGCGTCGCTTTCGCTGTGTTGGCGTTTGCGGTCATTGTCGCCATTGCCGTGTACTTGCTCCGTGCATCCCAGCTCGCCCATCTTGAGGTCGTGGGCATGGCGATGGTTGCGGGCGGCGCCATTGGCAACGCAATCGACCGTCTGACTTTTGGCTTTGTGACCGATTTTATTGCCACCACCTTCATCGACTTTCCTGTCTTTAACGTGGCCGATATCGGCATTACGGTCGGTGTTGTGCTGGCGCTTATTGGTTATATGTTCTTGAGTCCCGCCGCTCGCGAGGTCGATGCGACCGCTGAGCTCAATGCCCGTGATGAGGCCCGCGCCAAGCGCAAAGCCAAGCAACGTGGGGAGCGTGCCCGCAAGATTCGCGAAAGGAATGAGCGTTAATGGCCGACATCCATATTCTTGTTGCCGACGATTCCGCTGGTCAGCGTCTTGACGCCTATCTGGGCGCCAATGACGGCTGCCCTACGCGCTCTGCCTGCGCGCATCTGATCGAGGGCGGCGCCGTAATCGTGAACGGCGAGACCTGTCTGTCAAAAAAGTATGCCGTACGCGCCGGTGACCGCATCTCGGTTGACCTGCCCGAGCCTCACGATCCGACTGACGTGATTCCCGAGGCCATTCCCCTCGATATCCGCTACGAGGACGACTACCTCATCGTGCTCTCCAAGCAGCGGGGCTTGGTGTGCCATCCCGCCCATGGCCACGAGAGCGGCACCCTTGCGAACGCTCTGGTCTACCACTGCGGCATCGACCATCTTGGTACCGTACAGGGTGAGGACCGCCCCGGGATCGTGCATCGTTTGGATCGCGATACCTCGGGTCTCATGCTTGCGGCAAAGGACGACGACACACAGCGTGCGCTTCAAAATCTCATCCGCACGCGCACGCTCGACCGTCGCTATATCACGCTCGTTCACGGGCACATCGCCATGGATGAGGGAACCATTAACACCGGTATTGCCCGATCGACGCGCGACCGCGTGAAGATGGCGGTTTCCGATGATCCCTTTGCTCGTCAGGCCATCACGACCTTTAAGGTCCTTGAGCGCTTTGATTCCACGCGTTTCGACGACGGCTACACGCTTGTCGAGTGTCACCTGTTTACCGGCCGCACGCATCAGATTCGCGTGCATATGCGCCATATCAACCACGCCTGCGTGGGCGATCCACTCTACGGCAAGTGCGATGCACGCGCCGATCAGGGTCTGACCAGGCAATTCCTTCATTCCTGGCGCGTCGCATTCGACCATCCCGTGACGGGCGAGCGCATCGAATGCCGCGACGAGCTGCCGTGGGATCTCGCTGCGGTTCTTGACGACCTGGCCCCGCGCTCGCTTGGCCGCACCGCTGCCGGCGACGACATCGTTTCGCAGCTCGGTCTTCTTGAATCCTAACCAGTATTAGGTGGTTTCTTGAACTCGGTCACCCTGCGGTAAGATATACGATTGTTTACGTAACGCGTTCCTGGGAGCCTGCATGCTCGCCTTTTTACAAACCAACACACCTATCGTGATTTTCAACCAGATTGTAGTCACGCTGCTCACGGTCTGCTTTCTGTACCAGGTGGTCTTCTTTGTCATCGGCGCTCTTCGTGGCGAGGTCGCGCCTCCCAAGGCCAAAAAACTCCACCGCTATGCCTTCTTTATCGCGGCGCATAACGAGGAAGCCGTTATTGCCAATCTCGTTCGCTCTATCAAGGACCAGGATTATCCCTCCGAGCTCATTGAGGTCTTCGTGGTCGCCGATGCCTGCACCGATAACACGGCACAGCTCGCGCGCGAGGCGGGCGCCATCGTCTATGAGCGCAATGACCTGGCCCGCAAGGGCAAGAGCTGGGTCATGGACTTTGGTTTCGATCGCATTCTCAACGAGTATCCCGATACGTTTGAGGGCTACTTTATCTTCGATGCCGACAACGTTATCTCCCGCGATTACGTCTCCAAGATGAACGATGCCTTTGACCAGGGTTTCCATGTGGTCACGAGCTATCGCAACTCCAAGAACTTCGGCAGCTCGTGGGTCTCGGCAGCTAATGCCACCTGGTATCTGCGTGAGGCACGCTTTCTCAACAACGCGCGCAACATCTGCAAGACGTCTTGCGCCGTCTCGGGTTCGGGCTATCTCATTTCTGCCAGCGTGATCGAAGGCATGCACGGCTGGCAGTTCCACACGCTGACTGAGGACATTCAGTTCACCACGTTCTGCGCCATCCATGGCATTCGCATCGGTTATGCACCGGCGGAGTTTTTTGACGAACAGCCCGTGACGTTTAAGGCGTCCTGGAAACAGCGCATGCGTTGGACCAAGGGCTTCTACCAGGTCTTTTTTACCTATGGCAAGCATCTTGTCAAATCGACATTCCGCTATCATCGCTTTGCCGCCTACGACATGTTTATGACGATCGCGCCGGGTATGCTGCTGTCACTGATCTCCATGCTCGCCAACGCGACCTTCCTCATCGTGGGCGGGCTTTCGCACGGCTTCTTGGCCACCGAGGTCGAGATGCAGGCTTGTGCCGCCTCGCTCATTATGACCTTCGTGATGATGTACCAGACCTTCTTTATCCTGGCGCTACTCACGACCATCTTCGAGTACAAGCACATTCATTGCGCGCAAAAGTGGCGTTTGGTGACCAACCTGTTTACCTTCCCGATCTTTATGTTCAGCTATATCCCCATCACGGTGGCTGCTCTGTTCCTAAAGGTCGACTGGGTCCCGACGCAGCACGCCGTCAACGTTACCCTCGACGAGGTCATGCAAGGCGCCAAATAACCACCACCAAAACCACCGCAAAGGGGACAGGCACCTTTGTGGTGGTTTTTGCGTTTGAGCAGCTGTCCATGGAGGTGCACAATGTCCTACATCCCATTTTGGATTTGCATCTTTGCCGGTGCGGTGGTTGATGCCCGTGAGCGACGCTTTCCCAATGAGCTTGCCGGCGTGTGTGCGGTGGCGGCGCTTGCAGGCGTCTGGTTCGACAAGGGCGCTAACACGGCGCTTGACCACGCCGGTCTTGCGGTCATTGTCTACCTTGCCCTTGTGCTTACTGAGTCGCTCTGGCGGCACCTCCGTCAAGCCCCCGGCATCGGCATGGGGGACGTCAAGGCGCTCTTTGCGCTTTGCACGCTCGACCCTTTGGGCGGCATCGTGGCATTTGCCGTCGCACTCCTGGCCCTGGCCCTCTCCTGCCTCTTCACAAAATCGCGCTCCCTGCCATTGCTGCCATTTTTGGTGCCGATATTTGCCATAATCGAGGTCGTGGGCTGCACATTGTAACCGATTGCGCATCCTTCTTAAGGAGCATGCCATGGCAACTAATCAAGAAACGGCCGTCATTAAGGCGCGCATGGACCGTATTCCCTCGGCGTTGTCGCTCGAACTTGTCGAGCGCATTTCCGCCGATCGTGCTTCGGGTGCCGTCAACCCGTATCGTTGCAACGACGATCAGGTCATTCGTCGTATTGATCGCGCTGCCGACAAAGGCACGCTTATGCGTCCGGCGTTTATGCGCGATACCGAAAAGATTCTTCATCTTCCGGCATACACGCGTTATGCAGGTAAAACGCAGGTCTTTAGCTTCCGTAGCAATGATGATCTTTCGCGCCGCGGTCTGCACGTGCAGCTTGTCTCGCGTATCGCACGCGATATCGGTCGCGCCCTGGGGCTCAACTGCGATTTGATCGAGGCGATAGGCTTAGGCCACGACTTGGGACACACGCCCTTTGGCCATGCCGGTGAGCGCTTTCTCAACGATATTTACCACGAGCGCACGGGTCGCTACTTTTTCCATAACGTGCAGTCGGTCCGCGTGCTCGACGCGCTGTATGGCCGCAACGTGTCGCTCCAGACGCTCGACGGCGTCTTGTGCCATAACGGCGAGTACGAGCAACGCGTGTTTGAGCTCTCGGACATGTGCTCCTTTGACCAGTTCGATCAGATGGTTGAGGACTGCATTGCCACGGGTTATAGCGCAATTGAGCACCTGCGTCCCATGACGCTCGAAGGCTGCGTGGTCCGAATCTCGGATATCCTTGCCTACGTTGGGCGCGATCGCCAAGACGCCATTGCGGCGGGCCTACTGGCGCCCGATGCTTTTGACGATGGCCTGGGTGGGGCATACAACAGCTGGATTCTTACGCATGCCTCCATCGATATCGTTGAGCACAGCTATGGTAAGCCGCGCATCGAGATGAGCGAGGACCTGTTTGAGGAGATCCGCCGGGCGAAGCGCGAGAACTACGAGAAGATCTATAGCAAGGGCGGTATCGAAGGCGATTCCGAGGCGGAGCTGCGCGAGGCGTTCGAAAAGCTCTACGACCGTTGCCTGCAGGATATAAACGAAGGTGACGAGTCCTCGTACATCTTTAAGCACCACATTTCTCGTATTGATCAGCAGCTTTCCTACTACGACCGTACCTATGCCTGGCAGGACGACAAGGATCAAGCGGTAGTGGATTACATCGCGAGCATGACGGACGGCTATTTCTGCGAGCTCACGAGCAAGTTGTTCCCGGGATTAAAGTTTCCGCACCGTACCTATATTAACGAACGGTAGTTCGTATATATTCGGTATACTTATTAGTGAAAAACGTTTTTGATTGATGCACGGGATGGCTATGGACGACCTATTTTCTGCCTCGACGCGCGAGCGTTCCTTTAAAAATGCGCCGCTCGCGGTGCGCATGCGCCCCAATTCGCTCGACGAGTACGTGGGTCAGCAAAAGGCCGTCGGTAAGGGCTCGTGGCTGCGTGCGGCCATCGAGCATGATGTACTATCGAGCGTGATTCTGTATGGGCCGGCCGGTACGGGCAAGACGACGCTGGCGCATATCATCGCCAACCATACCAAGAGCGAGTTTGTCGAGGTCAGCGCCGTGACGGGCACCGTAAAGGACCTGCGCCGCGTGATTGATGAGGCCAAGACGCGCCTGAATACGTACGACCGTCGCACCATTCTATTCATCGACGAGATTCACCGCTTCTCCAAGTCGCAGCAGGATGCCCTGCTGCATGCAGTTGAGAACCGTACCGTCATTATGATTGGCGCCACGACGGAGAACCCGTACTTCGAGGTCAACTCGGCGTTGCTCTCGCGTGGTCGCGTGGTGGAGCTCGAGCACTTAAAGGACGAGGATATCGCGACGCTCATCGAGCGTGCGCTCGAGGCACCGCAGGGTCTGAACGGTAAGTTCTCGGCCGATGAGGATACGGTTAAGTCCATCTGCACGCTGGCTGCAGGCGACGCTCGCTCGGCGCTCACGTCGCTTGAGCTTGCGAGCGAGATTGCCGTCACGCGTCCCGATACCGAGGGAACGCCAGCGCCGGCGGCGGGGGAGCGCTATCCCATCACCGTGGATGACGTTAAGATTGCCAACCCGCGTCGTGGCTTTTCGTATGACAAAGACGGCGACATGCACTACGACATCATCAGTGCGTTCATCAAGTCCATGCGCGGTAGCGACCCCGATGCCACGGTCTACTGGCTTGCGCGCATGATCGATGCAGGGGAGGATCCTAAGTTTATCGCCCGTCGCATTATGATTCATGCCTCTGAGGACGTTGGCAACGCTGACCCGCAGGCGCTTTTGGTGGCACATGCCGCGTTTAAGTCTGCCGAGGTCATCGGCTATCCCGAGTGCCGAATTAACCTGGCTCAGGCTGCACTCTATGTGTGCTTGGCGCCAAAATCCAACGCGTGTGAGGCTTCGATCGATGCGGCGTTGGCCGATATCCATTCTAGTGGGCTTCGCGAGGTGCCGAGTTATCTGCGCGATCGCCATCGCCCGGGCAGCGATGAATACGGTGTGTATAAGTATCCACATGATTATCCCGAAGGCTGGGTCGATCAGCGCTATTTGCCCGAGGGACTGGAGCGCGGCGCGTTCTGGCAGCCTGCCGGCCGCGGTTGGGAAGAATGGCGCGTAGAGCAAAGCGAACGCGACCGCAGCGGGAATGCACCGAAGTAGCTGCTGATAATTTTGTCCCACGTTGCTGCTCTTGGCATGTTCGGTCCCCTTTGGGGTACCATGGAAAGCGTCTGTATTTCGATTCTTCCGGGAGGCTTGTATGAGTCCCATTCAAATCGCCCTGCTGCTGCTCGCCGTTGCCGGCGTGTGGGCCATCGTTGAGCTCGCGCTTACCCTGCGCAAGACCCGCACCGTCGTTGATTCGCTCGATAAGACCGTGAACGATCTCAACAACACCATCGCCGAGGCTCAGCCTGTGGTGGCAAAGCTCGATGGCGCTGTCGATGAGCTTACGCCGGCGCTTGCCCAGATGGAGCCGCTGCTTAAGTCGAGCAAGACGGCAGTTGATGCCCTTACCTCCAATCTCGTAGAGGTCGAAGCCGTGGTTCGCGACATTTCCGAGGTTACGGGCAGCATGGCCGAGGCCAGCAATGCTGTGTCGAGCGTGACCGACTCTGCCGCCGGTGCTGTGCAGAAGCTCTTCAATAAGGTGAAGGCTCCTGCAGCCGACGCCGATCGCAAGCTCGCCGCTGCCGCTGCGGAGGCAGAGCGGCCTACCGAGCGCGTCCTAATTGGCGAGGACGAGGCCGCCGCGGGCGACGGTGATGGTCAGAAGTCTGCATCCAAGCGGGCTCAGTATTACACCTATACACCCTCCGAGACCTCTGAGGAGTCCTGCGATGAGTAGCGAAGCAACCTGCCCCATCACGCTGACCGTTGCCGGCGACCCGCGTCTCGCTCGCCTTGTGCGCATGACGGCAGCCAACGTTGGTGCCCTGTGTTCCATGTCTGTCGATCGCATCGAGGACATCCGCATGGCTGCCGAGGAAGCCTTTATCTTTGGCTGCGCGGCTGTTGATTCCGACGACATCTCAATCAAATTCGATGTCGATGAATCTCACGTTGGCATGACCTTTACCTTTGGCGATCAGGCCACCGTCGACGAGGATGACCAGGCTGCTGTTTATGCCGAGCTTATTTTGGCGAGCGTGTGCGACTCCTACGAAAAGACTGCGGCGCCCCTGACGCTTTCCCTCGACCTCAAGGCGGATATTTAATATGACCGAACGTTCCCGGAGCGGCAAGACCGCTTGGGACAAGGAGAAAACCCGCGAGCTGTTTCGTCGCTACAAGGAGACCGGTGATCCGGACGCCCGCGAGCAGCTCGTCATGTCCCATATGAACCTGGTAAGGTTTCTTGCCAACAAATTTAAGAATCGCGGCGAGCCGCTCGACGACCTCATGCAGGTCGGCTATCTGGGTTTGCTCAAGGCTATCGACCGTTTTGATCCCGAGCGCGGACTCGAGTTCACGACGTTTGCGACACCCACTATCCTGGGCGAGATCAAACGCCATTTCCGCGACAAGGGCTGGAGCGTGCGCGTACCGCGTCGTCTGCAGGAGCTCTCGGCCAAGGTCAACCAGGCTACTGACAAACTTACCAACGAGCTGCAGCGTTCGCCCAAGGTTGAGGAGATCGCTGAGTATCTAGATGTGACTGTCGATGAGGTCCTCGAGGCTATGGAATCGTCTTCGGCCTATACCTCGGTGCCCATCGAGGCTCCTGGTGCGTCCGATTCCGACGATGCGCCGTCGATTCTCGACCGTTACGCCGACGATGACAACGAGCTCGACTTTACTGATGACCGCCTGGTGATCGAGGAAGCCATCCGCGATTTCTCGCCGCGCGAGCGCGAGGTGATCGAGCTACGCTTTGTGAAGGGCATGACCCAGATCGAGATCGCCAAGAAGCTGGGTATTTCTCAGGTGCAGGTTTCGCGTCTGCTGCGCCGCACGCTTAAGAAGATTCAGGACAAGATCGACCCCGACGGAGTGATGATTCGTTCATGAGTGAGCACCCCCAACAAACCGATCGCGTGCTGCGCGACACCCGCATTCTGACGCTGCGCATTTGGGCTGTTGTCGGCTGCATTGTCATCGCCGCTGTCATCTTTAACCTTATGGGCATCCTGGCACCGGTTATTGAGTTTCTTGCCGTCGGCTCCATCATTGCCTTTGTGATGTCCCCGATCACCAATTGGCTCGAGCACCATGGCGTGAATCGCGGCATCGGTTCGCTTATCGCGCTTATTGTTGTTGTTGCCGTGCTCGTCGGTGTCGTTTGCATCTTGTCGCCGATTCTCTTTGGTCAGATCATGGAAGTCCTGAGCCGCCTGCCCGAGCAGCTTCGTGTTGCAGGTGGCGATCTCAACGAGATGATCTCGCATGCCAAGACGCTCAACAACACGCCGCTCAAGGAGTATTTGGACGATAATCTTTCGTCGCTGGTTGCCGTGGCATCGAAGTATGTGTCTCAGATTGCTGCCGAGCTTGGTCGTGGTGTGTTCCCGCTCATCACCAATACAGCGTCGCAGCTGTTTGTTATCTTCCTTGGCCTGGTGCTTGCCTACTGGATGGCCTGCGACTACCCTCGCATGCACCACGAGATTTGCACCATCATCGGTCAGGAGAAGGAGACCTCGTACCGCTTAATGGTCGCCATTCTTTCTCGCTCTGTCGGCGGCTACATGCGCGGTATGGTCGTGACGTCCATCTGCGGTGGTTTCCTCGCCTTTATCGGTTTTATGATCATCGGCCATCCGTATGCGGCGCTCATGGCTATCTTTACCGGCATCATGCATTTGGTTCCGGTCGTCGGTCCTTGGGTGAGCGCAGCAATCGCCACAGTGCTCGGTTTCATGTTCAGCCCTATGTTGGCGTTATGGACGCTCATCGTGACGATGGTCGCGCAAAACGTCACCGATAACGTCATTTCGCCCAAGGTCATGCAGAGCTCGGTGCAGGTGCATCCCATCATGAGCCTCACGGCGCTCGTTATTGGCTCGGCTCTCATGGGCCCCATCGGCATGATTATTGCCATCCCGCTGTGTGCGGCCCTCAAGGGCATCTTCGTCTATTACTTTGAGAACGAGACCGGCCGCCAGCTTGTGGCCTATGACGGCGTCGTGTTTAAGGGCACGCCGTACCGCGATGCCGATGGCAACCCGGTCGCCGTCTACGACGCGCTCGGCGTCGATACCATCATATACGAGTCCGAACTCATCGGCAACGAGACTGTGCCCGAGGCTAAGGCCATGCCTAAGCCCGAGATCGATAATCCCTGGATCAAGCTCTCGAGTCTGCAGCCGGATTCGACGGGTTTCTTCAAGAACCCCTTTGCCAAGGACGATGACTCCAACTCGGACGACGATACCAAAACCGGTATCGACGGCTCCATGGACGATTCGGATTCTAAATAAGCCCCGTTAGCGTTTCTTAAAGTTGTAAATGACAATAAACGCGAGCAAAGCGATTGATAAGGGGCCGGCTATATAGAAAAAGAGAACGTCAATTGCGCGTAGAGTGCGATAAGCCTTATCGCCGGACATTACTGCATACAATACGTAGCCAAATGCTGGTTGGTTTGCGTACCAGCAGGAGAAGGCCAAGAGCGCTAAAAGTGCTAGTACCAGAAGTGCATTCAGGACAAATCGTTTACTTTTCATCGATCGCTCCTTCCGGGTGACTCTTATATGTAATTCTACAGCAGTCCTTTTTCAAAGGATCGCGCAGTACTGAATAACGTGCACTTTCGCTGGAGGGTCGCTGTTTGGCGGCCCTCTTTTTTGCACTTGCGCGGTGGGATGGTAATATCGTTACGTTTGAACTGTTTCGATGTGAAACCGAGGAGATTCCCTCTATGAGTGCTGACTACCCGTCAATGACTACGGCCGAGATCCGCTCCAAGTTCCTCAACTTCTTTGAGGAGCGCGGTCTTAAGCTCTATCCTTCTTCGTCTCTTGTTCCTGACGATCCTTCGCTGCTACTTGCCAACGCCGGCATGAACCAGTTTAAGGAGTACTACCAGGGCAAGAAGACCATGAAGGAGATCGGCGCGATTTCCTGCCAGAAGTGCGTCCGCACCAACGACATCGATTGCATCGGCGAGGACGGCCGTCACCTGTCCTTCTTCGAGATGCTCGGCGACTTCTCTTTTGGCGGCGTCTCCAAGGAGCAGGCCTGCGCCTGGGCCTTTGAGCTCATCACCAAGGAGTTCAAGCTGCCGCTCGACCGCCTGTACTTCACCGTCTTTACCGAGGACGACGAGACCCACGACGTGTGGCGTTCTTTGGGCGTTGCTGAGGACCACATCTCCCGCCTGGGCGAGGACGACAACTTCTGGGCTGCTGGCCCCACCGGTCCCTGCGGTCCGTGCTCAGAGATCTACTTTGACATGGGCGAGGAGGTCGGCTGCGGCAGCCCCGACTGCAAGCCCGGCTGCGACTGCGACCGCTTCCTGGAGTTCTGGAACCTCGTTTTTACCCAGTATGACCGCCAGGAGGACGGCTCCATGCCGGAGCTGCCGCACCGCAACCTCGATACGGGCATGGGCCTTGAGCGCATGGCCGCCATCATGCAGCACAAGACCGCCAATTACGACGGCGACTTGATGCAGCATCTCATCAAGCTGGGCGAGGAGATCAGCGGCAAGACCTATGACGCCGACGATTACTCCGGTGCTAGTCGCTCGCTGCGCATCATCGCCGACCACTCCCGTGCCGTCGACTTTATGATTTCGGATGGCATCCTCCCCGGTAACGAGGGTCGCGAGTACGTCCTTCGCCGCCTGCTCCGTCGTGCCGTGTTCCACGGTCGCCTGCTGGGCATCGAGGGCGCTTTCCTGACCAAGTTCATCGACGAGGTTAACGCTCAGATGGGCGAGGCCTATCCCGAGCTGCTCAAGAACGTCGCGCTCGTCAAGGGTATCGTTGCCTCCGAGGAGGAGCGCTTCTCCACGACGCTCGACAACGGTCGCGTCTACCTGGATGAGGCACTGGCAGCGCTTGCCGAGGGCGCTGTGCTTCCGGGCGATGTTGCCTTTAAGCTGCACGACACCTTTGGTTTCCCCATCGACCTAACCGTCGAGATCGCCGGCACCGCTGGCCACGACGTCGACATGGACGGCTTCACTGCCTGCATGGAGGACCAGAAGGCCCGCGCCCGCGCCAATGCCAAGGGCGACGCCTGGGGCAGCTTCAACGACGTGTGGGTTGAGCTTTCCGACAAGGTCGCTGCGACCGAGTTCGACGGCTATGACAACGATGTGATCGAGGGCGCCAAGGTTGTCGCCATCGTGCGCAACGGCGAGTCCGTCGAGTCCGCTGCCGCCGGCGAGGACGTCGAGGTTGTGCTCGACCGCACCCCGTTCTATGCCGAGATGGGTGGTCAGCAGGGCGATGCCGGCAAGCTTTCCGCCGAGGGCGTTGTTCTGACCGTTGCCGACACCAAGAACCACAACGGCCTGTATGCCCACGTCGCGCACGTTGCCGATGGCACGCTGACTGTCGGTGCCGCTGTTACCGCCGCGCTCGACGCCGAGCGCCGTGGTTTCCTGCGCCGCAACCACACCGCCACGCACCTGCTCGACGCCGCCCTTAAGCAGGTCCTGGGCGAGCACGTCTCTCAGGCCGGCTCGCTGGTGACGGCCGAGCACCTGCGCTTTGACTTCACGCACTTCGAGGCCCTGTCCTCCGAGCAGCTCAAGGCTGTCGAGGACCTGGTCAACCAGCAGATCTTCGCTTCCAAGCCGGTCGTGACCCGTGTCATGGGCATCGACGAGGCTAAGGCCGCCGGCGCTGTCGCCCTGTTTGGCGAGAAGTACGGCGATGTCGTCCGCGTCGTCTCCGTGGGCGCCGAGGACCAGCCGTTCTCCCGCGAGCTCTGCGGTGGCACGCACGCTGCCAACACTGCCGAGATCGGCCTGTTCAAGATCATTTCCGAGTCCTCCACGGGCTCCAATGTCCGCCGTATCGAGGCCGTGACCTCTAAGGGTGCCCTCGACTATATGGCCGACCGCCTGGCACTCGTTGACGCCGCTGCTACTGCGCTCAAGTGCCGCGTGGATGAGGTTCCCGCTCGCGTGGAGAACCTGCAGGCCGAGCTGCGCGAGACGTCCAATAAGCTCAAGAAGGCTCTGACCGGTGGCTCCTCCGACGCCATCTCCAGCGCCATCGAGGGCGCCGTCGAGCTCGACGGCTATAAGCTCGTTGTCGCTGAGCTCCAGGGCCTTGAGGCTGCCGACCTGCGCAACGTATGGGATACCGTGCATCAGAAGGTCGCCGGCCCTGTCGCTTGTGTCGTCGCCAGCGTGACTGAGAAGGGCACTCCGGCCCTGCTCGCTGCCGGCTCCGATGACGCTGTGAAGGCCGGTTTCCACGCCGGTAACGTGATCAAGCAGATCGCGGGTCTGGTCGACGGTCGCGGTGGCGGTCGTCCCAACATGGCCCAGGCCGGTGGCAAGAATGCTGCCGGCATCGCCGATGCCCTCGCGGCCGCTAAGACCGCGCTCGGCGCCTAAGAATCTAAGAAGTCGCTGTGGTTGCGCTCGCGCTGGACATAGGGGAGACCAGGATTGGCATCGCCGTCTCGAGCCGTGATGGCAAGATGGCGATGCCTGTCAAGGTGCTTCCGGCTGCCGAGGTCACCGGTATGGCCAAGACGTTCCGCTACCTGGTTGAGGACTATGAGCCCGACATCCTGGTAAGCGGACGTCCCCTGACCATGGCCGGTGAGCCCGGCCCTCAGGCCGAGCGCGTTGCCGCTGTGGCGCAAAAGATTGCCGACGAGCTCGATCTTCCGTTGGAGTTTGAGGACGAGCGTCTGTCCTCGCAAGAGGCCAAGCGTATCCTGCGCGAGCAGGGACTCAACGAAAAGCAGATGAGGGGCAAGATCGACATGATTGCCGCCAGCCTGTTTTTGCAGACGTGGCTCGATCGTAAAAACGAGGAGGTTTCGCATGCCTAGTGTTTCCGATCCGCGCCAGCCGAATCGTACACAGCAGCCGGCGTCGCGCCCTGCCCAGCCTGGCCAGCGTCCGGCACAGCCGACGCAGCGCGCAGCTCAGCCTGCCGCGCGCCCGGCGCAGTCCTTCTCTCGTTCGGCCCAACCTGTTCAACGGACGGGCCAGCAGCCTTCTGCTCGTTCGGTTCAGCATTCGGCTTCTCACGCGGCTCAGCAGCCCACTGCTCGTACGGCCCAGCCTGCAGGCGGCATCCGCTTTAAGCAGCAGGCACCTACCCAGCGAACGCAGGCCCCCCAATCGCATTCGCATCACGCTCGTGGTTCGCATGGCGTTGCTCCGGCGACCCGCTCGAGCTACAACACGCATGCTCGTCGCGGTGCTCAAAAGAAAAGCTCCCCGGTGCCTATGATTATCGGTGGCGTTGTTGCCGTGCTTGCGCTTGTCGCGATCGTTTTCTTTGTCGTGCCAGCCGTCAAGGGCTTCTTTGGCGGTGAGGGTGCGAAAGTCGTTGCAGGCCAGCAGGTTACTATCACGATTCCCGATGGTGCCTCGGGTGACAGCATCGCTTCGATTCTCTCCGAGAACCATATCGTAGAAAATCCCAAGGATTACTATGCGGCGGTGAAAAAGCTCAACGCCGATATGTCGCTCAAGCCTGGTGATTATTCGTTCACCACACTCATGGATGCGACCAAGGTTGTTCAGCAGCTCATGGAAGGCCCCAACGCGGGCTCCAATGCGCTGACTATCCCTGAGGGCCTGACGGTCGATCAGGTCGCCGACCGTGTGGCCCAGGCCTACGACAGCATCTCTAAGGAAGACTTCCTCAACCAGGCCAAGGCCTCCAACTACGTGGACGACTATAACTTCCTTAAGGGCGCCGCCAACGACTCGCTCGAGGGTTTCTTGTTCCCCAAGACCTATTCGCTGGGTGATTCGCCGACGGCCGATGGCGTGATTCGCGCTATGCTCGATCAGTTTAAGACCGAGTACAAGTCGCTTGACTTTGCGAGCTGCGAAGCCAAGATCAAGGAACGCTACGGTGTGGAGATGTCCGACTACGACATCGTTAACCTTGCCTCGATCGTTGAGCGCGAGGGCCTCAACGCCGATCAACGTGCGCATGTGGCCTCGGTTTTCTACAACCGCCTTGCCGGCAAGCTCGATGGCCTGCGCTATCTCAACAGCGATGCGACTATGATGTATGTCACCGGTGGCGAGGTTACCGCCGACGACCTGCAGAGCGATAGTCCGTATAACACCTATAAGCATGAGGGCCTGCCGCCCACGCCCATCTGCTCTCCGTCGCTCGAGGCGCTCAAGGCCACCCTTGAGCCGACCGACTCCGATGACCTGTATTTCTACATTACGCAGGACGAGGAGTACTTCTCGCAAACCTACGAAGAGCATCAACAGTCTTGGAATTAGCATGAGGATTTTTAGCCCCAAACGATACGTTGCCTCGGTCGATCGCATCGACCTTGATACCCTGTGGGCCGACGGCAAACGCGCCATTCTGCTCGATCGCGATAACACCCTGGTGCCGCGCGACACCGAGCAGGTTCCCGCCGCGGTTTCCGCTTGGCTCGATGCTGCCCGCGCCAAAGGCTTTAAGCTGTGCATGGTGTCCAACAACTGGCATCGCGACCAGGTCATGAGCTCTGCACGCGAGTTGGGGCTCGAGGCCATCAGCCACGCCATGAAGCCGGCGCCGTTTGCCATCAAGGCGGGTCTTAAGCGCCTCGGCGCCACGGCCGACGAGGCGGTGCTGATCGGTGATCAGCTCTACACGGACGTGTGGAGCGGCAACTTCGCCGGCGTCGATACCATCTTGGTTAAGCCGCAGGCGACGCAGGACCTGTGGTATACGCAGATCATCCGTATCTTTGAGCGCCGGGCCCTGCGCGACCTTCCCTGCGAGGAATAGGTCTCGCTATGTCCCAGCACACCAAACACGGCTGCGACCATATCTTCTTTATCGGCTTTTTGGGCGCGGGCAAATCGACGCTCGCGCGCAACGTCGGTACTATGTTCAAGCGGCGTTTTATCGATACCGACCGACTGGTCGTGCGCCGTTGCGGTAAGTCGGTAACCGAGATTTTTGAGACCGAGGGCGAGGATCGTTTTCGTGAGCTCGAGACCTCGGCGCTCCGTTCGCTCCAAAGTGAGCGCAGCCTGTTGGTTTCGTGCGGGGGCGGTATCGTCGAGACGCCGGTGAATATTGAGCTGATGCACGAAATGGGTACGTGCGTGTACCTCGAGGGCGACTTTGAGGATTCGATTCGCCAGATTCGTCGGTCCGACACGCGCCCCGATTTCCGTTCGCCCGAGCATGCTGCGCGCCTGTTTGAGCATCGCCGTCCGCTGTATTGCCAGGCCGCCGACCTTACCGTTGATATTCGCAACAAGTCCTTCGAGGACGTTTCCTACCTTTGTGCCGAGATGCTTTTGGAGCGTGGGCTGCTATGATTCGCCGTCAACTGATCAATTTCCAAAACCGCAGCGTCGATGTCCGCGTCGGATTGGGCGCGTTCGATGAGCTGTCGCGCATGTTTGCCTCGGCTGTGGGCAAGCCTAAGCGCGCGATGGTCGTTTGGAACGACGCCACATCCGAGCGTTTTGGTGAGGTCGTCGAGCATGCGCTGGTCGACGCCGGTTTTGCCGTGTCGCTGCTAGTCCTCGAGGTTTCGCCTGCTGGTGCCACGCTGGCCGATGCCGATGCGATCTTTGGCGCCCTGTCTGCCAACGGCGTTACCTGCGACGATCTGGTTGTCGCCGTTGGCGATGCCGCAACCTGCTCGGTTGTTAGCTGGTGCGCCAACCAGTGGTGTGGCCGAACCGAGTGCGCGCTGCTGCCGACGACCTTCGACGCCATGCTCACGGTCGCGACGACCATGAAGCCGCTCGTCGCCTCGTCGGCCAATGCGCTTCCCGCCATCGCGTTCCGTCCCGAACCGGGCTTGGTCGTGTGCGACCTCGACCTTGTTCGCGAGGCGGACCCCGAGGACCTCAAGCTCGGCTTTGTGGTACTTGTTGGCACCATGCTTTCGAGCAGTAAGTCCCGCTGGAATCAGTTTACTGAGACCGTCCCCGAGATTCTCGCGGGCGAGGAGGTCGCGCTCGTCAATGCCGTTCAATGGTCTCAGACTGCCCGCAAGGACGTACTGATGGCCACGAACCCGAGCGCCCGCCATGCGCTCGATTTTGGTAAGACGGGGGAGCGTACCTTGCGCGCTTGCTCGGGCGACGCCGCTTCGCAGGTCCCTGCCTACCAGCTGTTGTCCGAGGGCATGCGCTTTGAGGCGCGCCTAGCACATGATGCCTGCGACTTCGATATCGATTACGTCTTTGAGGTCGATGACTGCCTGGAGGACTTTGGTATCGAGGAACTTGCCTTCGATCTGGAGCCTGCCGCATATATCGAGGAGTTCCGCAAGCAGCAGTTCGCTCG
This sequence comes from uncultured Collinsella sp., assembly GCA_958403205.1. Taxonomy (GTDB): domain Bacteria; phylum Actinomycetota; class Coriobacteriia; order Coriobacteriales; family Coriobacteriaceae; genus Collinsella. Next base: position 18,128 of record CATXWM010000006.1, read on the forward strand.
CTCGAACCGCAGCATATTGCCGCTGCCCGCGGCACTTGGCGCCATTCGTCTAACGAGCGTTGAGGACGAGGTTCTTGAGCGCCATGTTCACGCCTACTTGGCTTCTCGCAAAGAACTTCTCTAAGATTTATTGACATCCATCGTCTTTCGTATCATGTTGAGGGGCGGGTTTTCAATCGGTTGCGGATCGCATGCGATTCCGTCGTTCGGTTGAGACCCGTCCCGTCTTTATAGAGACAATAAGAAAGGAATCTGCATGTCTGAGTTTGCTGCCGGTCCTGCCGGTCGTATCGAACGTGTCCGTGCCCTGATGGTCGAGCGCGGCTACGACGCTATCGTGGTACGCGACGAGGCCAATCTTCGTTGGCTTACGGGCGTGAAGGGCGTCTTCGACTACACCTTCGAGTTCCCGCACGCGGCGTTTATTACGGCTGACCAGTGCCTGTTCCATACCGACTCGCGCTACCTCAACAGCTTTGAGGAGAACACGCCCGCCGGCAGCCCCTGGGTCTACGACATGGACGAGGGCACCATCCCCGGTTGGGTCGCCGGCAAGATTGCAGCCAACAAGTGCCGCGTCTGCGCTGTCGAGGATGATATGCAGATTAACTTCTACCAGGGTATTCAGCGCGGCCTGGAGGACCGTTCCGTTGCCTGCATGCTGCCGCTGATGCATGATGACATCCGCAAGATGCGCGCCATCAAGGACGCCGAGGAGATCGAGCTCATGCGCCATGCGCAGTCGATCACCGATGCCGCCTTCCAGCACATGCTCGGCTTTATTAAGCCCGGTATGACCGAGAAGCAGGTACGCAACGAGCTCGAGAACTTTATGTTCGCCAACGGTGCTGACAGCCTTGCCTTCGGCTCCATCGTGGCGAGCGGCCCCAACACCGCCAACCCGCATGCCGTCCCGAGCGACCGCGTGATCGAGAAGGGCGACTTTGTCCTCATGGATTACGGCGCGGGCTACTGCGATTATCGTTCCGATATGACGCGCACCGTCGTGATGGGCGAGCCCACGCAGGAGCAGCTCGACCTGTACGCGCTCGTGCGCCGTACGCACGAGGAGTGCGTCGCCGCCATCCATCCGGGCGTCGAGGGCAACGACATTTTCAAGCTTTCCAAGAAGATCATCGGCGATGCCGGCTATGGCGATTACTATAACCATGGCTTGGGCCACGGCGTGGGCATCGACATTCACGAGCTGCCCAACTTTAACCGCAGCAAGAACATCATCGAGATCGGCTCGGTTGTCACCATGGAGCCCGGCGTCTACCTTCCCGGCGTGGGCGGCGTGCGCCTTGAGGACTACGGCGTGGTTACCGAGAACGGATACGAGCCCTTCACCAAGACCCCGCACGACCTGCACGTCATCGATTGCTAGCCCATTTCGATAGATTTTTGGGGTGGGGCGTCCGGATCGATTCGGACGCCCCGCGTTCTCTTTTTATGCGCTCGCTGCAGCAGCCGTCTGCAAGTGTATAATTTCGGTCGTATGTAATTTGGACGCTTGTGCGTTCTGCCCATAACAAGAAAGGTCGCTATGCCTACCATTTCTACCGCCGACTTCAAGAACGGCCTCGGTCTCCGCATTAAGGACAAGGTCTACACCATCGTCGAGTTCCAGCATGTCAAGCCGGGCAAGGGCGGCGCGTTTGTGCGCTACAAGACCCGCGACATCAAGAGCGGCCGCGTCGTCGAGAACACCTGCAACGCCGGCACCAAGTTCGAGAGCGTCATGCTCACCACCCGTGAGTTCCAGTACCTCTACAACGATGGCACCGACTACATCTTCATGGACAACGAGTCCTATGAGCAGGTTCCCGTTCCCGAGGACATGGTGGGCGAGAACTCCAAGTGGCTGCGCGAGAACGATATCTGCCAGCTGCTCTTCGCCGACGATGAGCTCATGGGCGTGACTCCGCCGATGTTCATCGAGACCACCATCGTCCAGACCGACCCGGGCTTTAAGGGCGACACCGTCCAGGGTTCCACCAAGCCGGCCACGATTGACACCGGCGCTGTCATCCAGGTCCCCATGTACCTCAACGAGGGCGAGGTCATCAAGGTTGACACCCGCGACGGCAAGTTCGTCTCCCGCGTCTAGCAACCAACTCTTCTAGGAGGACTCATGCCCCAGGAAATCAAGATTGACGGCATCGGCATTTCGCCCGATGTTCTGACCGCCATCGTCTCGCGCGCCGTGTCGGATGTCGAGGGCATCGCCTCCGTTGGCGTCAAGGACCTTGCCACCAACCTTGTCTCCATGATGCTTTCGTCCAAGGCCCCGGCTTCCGAGCCGGCGGTCGAGGCCGAGGTCGTCGGCGACAAGCTCGCACTCACCGTGCGTGTCGTGGTGTTCTTTGGCTATCCGTTCAAGAAACTCGCCGAGGCCGTTCGCGCCGCCGTGGTCGCCGCCATCGATGCTCAGGTGGGCGTCGAGGTCGAGCGCGTTGACGTTTGCATCGACGGTCTCGTTTTCCCCAAGGAGTAACCTTTGAGCCTTAAGGTTTATCGCGGGCGTACGCTTGCCCGCAGTCAGGCGCTGCAGCTGCTGTTCCAGGCCGAGGCTACGGACAGCCCGCTTGAGCGCGTCCTCGAGGGTGATTTCCTGATCTCGAAGGGTCCCCTCGATCCCTATGCGCTGGAGCTGTGCCGCGGTGCCTATGAGCATATCGATCGCATCGACTGCGCTCTGCGCTCCGTTGCCAAGAACTGGGATCTTATGCGCATGCCCGGCGCCGACCGCAATCTGCTGCGTATCGCCGTTTACGAGATGCGTTTCCTCACTGACGAGGAGGTCTCGGACGCCATCGTAATCAACGAGGCCGTCGAGCTTGCCAAGGCCTATGGCACCGACCAGTCCGCGTCGTTCGTCAACGGCGTGCTGGGCAAGATCGCTCGCAGCGAGGAGCTGCCGGGCGAGGACCTGTATCAAGAGCTGCTGGCCGAAGATCGCGCTCGCGAGGAGGCACAGGCTGCCGAGGCTGCCGCCAAGGTTGCGGTTGCCCAGGCTGAGGCTGGCGTGCTGGCCGAGGATGCGGACGCCGCTGAGGCTGTTGTCGACTCCGTCGAGGAGTAGCCATGCCAGAGGGTTCCGTCCGCAACTTCGACGAGATCTCGGACCGTCTGGACCAGATAATCGCTACCGTTCGCTCCAAGGATACGTCCTTGGAGCGTTCACTCGATCTGTTTGACGAAGCGATTGAGCTGGGCTCCCGCGCGGTCGATATGGTCGACAAGTTTGAGCTGACGCCGCGAGAAGCCGACAAGCTCGAGCAGGAATACGATGAGGATGCGGCAAACGAATCCCAGGATAGCTAGGCCGCATCTCCGGATACGAATGGTTGATGGCATTCATGAAACGCGTGCGTCTTGATGACGAACTGATTTCACAGGGCATCTGCGCCGATCGCGCGGATGCCCTTCGCACTCTTATGGCCGGCTTGGTCTCGAGTGGCGGCGAGCGCTTGACTTCGCCGGGCCTTAAGGTGACCCCGGGTCTGCCGTTGCACATGAAGGGGCGCATTCCATATGTTGGCCGCGGCGGTCTTAAGCTCGAAGGCGCGCTTGATGCGTTTGGTATCAATCCGACGGGCCTTGCCTGTCTGGATGTGGGCTGCTCTACCGGCGGCTTTACCGATTGCCTGCTCAAGCGCGGAGCTGAGACCGTTGTCTCGGTGGACGTGGGTCGCGCCCAGTTCGATTGGTCGTTGCGTCAGGACGATCGCGTGACGCTGCATGAGCGCACAAACGTGACGCAGCTGCCTGAGCTTGGCTATGCCGGCGCCATCGACCTGGCAGTGTGTGATGTCTCGTTTACCAGCATCGCGAATATTATCGATGCGGTGCTGGCGTGCCTGGCGCCTACGGGTGCATTCTGCACGCTCGTAAAGCCGCAGTTTGAGGCTCCGGCGGCGTTGGTGGGTGAGGGCGGCATTGTGACCGATCCCGCCTTGCGCCGCGATACGCTCGTGGCGGCGGTTGAACTCTTTGCTGCCAAGGGGCTGTTCCCGGTCGATGTGTGCGTGTCACCCATTCATGGTGCCAAGGGCAACGTTGAGTTTTTCCTGTACGGCACGAGGTTCGCCCCCGGTGAACGCACCGACGACGAGCTGCAATCCCAGGTATCGGTTTTGAGCGAGAAAGCTGCAACGCTATGAAGGTCTTTCTGGTTCCCAATTACTACAAGCAAGAGGCGGTCGAGAGCGGCCTGATGCTCGAGCTTTGGCTGACGCGCCAGGGCTATGAGGTCGCATGGGCTGCCGACCAGCGCTCGAAGATTCAAAGCACGCCTGATATTGACGGCTCCGATCTGGTCATTACGCTCGGCGGCGACGGTACGTTGCTGCGCGCTGCCCGCATCCTCAACCATCGCGAGATTCCTATCCTCGGTCTTTCCTATGGTCACCTGGGCTTTTTAACTGCTGCGAGCCCCGAGGAGCGCGACATTCTGCAGGTCGTGAGCGACGCCCTTTCCGGCGAGCTGCACGTGAGCCGTCGCGCCACCATCGCCGCGGATATCGTGTCCGTGCGCGAAGACGGTACGAAGGATGTCGTGCGCACCTTCGCCCTCAACGACATGGCGCTTACCCGCGGTCCGCTGTCCGATATGGTCGAGTTCGACATCACGGTGTCGGGCCACCATATCGATCGACTGCGTGGCGACGGCGTGGTCGTGTCCACGGCGACTGGTTCTACGGGTTACGCGCTCAGTGCCGGTGGCCCCATCGTGAGCCCCGACTATACGGGCATGGTCTGCGTACCCATTGCGCCGCACACCATTCAGGCCCGCGCCTTCTTGACTTCGCCGAGTGATGTCGTCGAAATCTTTATGTCTGATGACCGTCCGAGCGTTCCGGCGATCGCTATCGATGGACAGTTTATTACCTGCGATGGCACCGTTGAGAGCGTGGCCGTGCGCCGCGGTCCCGGAGATGTGCTGCTTCTTGATTACGGCCCCGAGAGCTTCTATAACTCCGTGAGCCGCGTGTTCTACGGAGTGCGCCATGATCGATGAGCTGCAGGTTTCTAACATTGCACTCATTCGCGAGGCGACGCTGGTGCCGAGTGCCGGCCTGACTGTCCTGACCGGCGAGACCGGCGCCGGCAAGACCGCGCTGCTCTCGGCCCTCAAGCTTATTTTGGGCGAGCGCGCGGATTCGTCGACGGTGCGCGAGGGCGAGGCGCTGGCGAGCGTCGAGGCGCGGCTGTTCGACGGTCCACACGACACGGAGGGTTTTACCGTGCAGCGCAGCCTTTCTGCCGAGGGCCGCAGCCGAGTGAAGATTGACGGCCGCATCGCCAGTGTGCGCGAGCTTTCGGAGCGCGTTGGTGTGATGATGGATCTGTGCGGCCAGCACGAGCACCAGCGCTTGCTCGATCCGGCGCATCACGTTGCGATGGTCGATGCATGGGCTGGGCGCGCGGCGCTTGAGGCGCTCGAGAAGTATCGCACTTGCTTTAAGGCTTCGCGTGCCGCCGCCAAGGAGCTTCGCCGTGTGGAGGAAGCCTCGCGTGCGCAGGGGAGTCGCGTCGAGGAAGCGCGTTTTGCCCTCGAGCGCATCGGCGAGGTCGACCCCAAGCCGGGCGAGTATGAGGAACTCGAGGTACTGCTGCCGCGCTCCGAACATGCCGAGGTACTTGTTGCCACGGCTAACGATGCCCATGCATCGCTTGCCTCTGAAGGGGGAGCGCTCGATGCCGTGAACAGCGCCGTGGCAGAGCTTTCACGAATGGCTACCGTCGATCGCAAACTGGGCGACATTGCCGATGCGCTTTCGGATGCCTGTATCTCCCTTGAGGATTGCGCGAACGAGCTTCGTAACTATCGCGATGGCGTTGCCTTCGACCCGCGCGAGCTCGCTCGCATGCGTGAGCGGTATTCCGACCTCAAGGGCCTGTTGCGTCAGTGGGGTCCCACCATGGACGATGTTTTTGCCATGCGCGATCGCTCGCAAGAGCTGCTGTCCCTGGTCGATGATGGCGATGAACAGATCAAAAAGGCGCGTGAGGCACTCGGGAGCGCCGAGCGCGAGTTGTTTGCCGCTGCCAAGGCACTTAAGCGCGCCCGCAATACGGCGGCCCCGCGCTTCTGCCACGAGGTGTGCCGCCAGATGGCTCGCCTGGAGATGGGCGGCGCCGAGCTCGTCTGGGAGTCGCGCGATCTTCCCCGTGCTGAGTGGACGCTCGTTGGTCCTTCGAGCTACGAGCTGCTATACCACAGCGGTGCCGGCTTGACGCCACGTCCCCTGCGCCGCATTGCGTCGGGCGGCGAGCTCAGCCGCGTCATGTTGGCAAGTAAGGTTGTCCTCGGTAACGCGGACGGTGTTGATACGCTGGTGTTTGACGAGGTCGATGCTGGTGTCGGCGGCTCCACAGCCCGTGCGCTCGCGGGCGTGCTGGCAGATCTTGCCGCCACACATCAGGTCATCGTCGTAACGCACCTGGCGCAGGTCGCCGTCATGGCCGACAAGCATTATGTCGTCAGCAAGGAACCGGGCGATGTTCCTCAGACGCACCTGGACGAGGTGACCGGTGATGCCCGCACCGCAGAGATCGCCCGTATGCTGAGCGGCGATCAATCGGAGGCGAGCTTGGCGCATGCCAAGCAGATGCTGGAAGAGGCTCGAGGTTAGAACGAGCCGGCGGAGTTGGGGGGTAAAATATCAGTAATCCTTGCTTCGCCACTTGCTCGTCTGGCCCGACCGTCAAAAACTATGCCGGTTTACTACGATGAATCGGCATAGCTCGAGCACAGCTAAAATTGCAAAAAGAAAACCGCAGGTAGAACGCCTGCGGTTTTCTTTTAAAACGCGATATGGTCATACATTGCGATTTCATCGTAGTAAACCGGCATAGTTTCGTGCGACAAGCAACTAACGGCTCCCTATAAAGCCTACTCCACGACCTTATCCGGCTGGATGAGCTCCTCGTAGTAGCTGATATGCTCACGCGCGTCTTCAATCTCGGGCAACAGGAAGTTGTAGATGACTTCGATGATCATCGTGGCGCTCATCTTGGAGAACGCGAAGTCGCCCGTTGTCAGCAGTGCCTCGTGATTGACAGTATTAAAGGTGTAGTCGGCTAGGCGCGCAAGTGGAGACTTGCTATCGCTGCTGATGACGACTACGGTTGCGCCGCAATCGCGAGCCGCTTTTGCCATGCGATTCAGTCGACGCGATTTGCCGGAGTTTGAGATAAGCACGATGACGTCACCCGGGCGTAACGTGAGCGCAAAGCCGATTGATGTCTCGCTAATGGTGCTCGCCATGCAGCGCAGGCCTAGCTGCGAAAATTTAAACGTCGCATCGAGCGCGACCGCGTTCGTATTGCCCACAGCTGCAAACTCAATAACCCCTGCATGCTTAAGGGCCTGCACAACAGCCGCCAGCGTATCGTGGTCGATCCCGTCGATGGTCGCATTAAGCTCGCTCACCTTGGCAGCCAGGATGTTCTTGAGGCTCTGCTCCATATTGTCGAGCGAGACCTCGTCGGTCAGGCCCTCGTTGCGCTGGCTTTCCAAATCCCTCGCCAACGAAAACTGAAAGCTGCGGAAGCTGCCAAAGCCAAGCTTGCGGCAGAAGCGCGAAACGGTCGCCTCGGAGGTGGCGGCGGCGCGTGAGAGCTGAGCCGCCGTGAGGCGTGGAGCCTCGGACTGGTGCTCCAATATATAGTCGACAATGCGCTGCTCGGACTCGCTGTATCCCTGATGGGTACTAATGAGGGAAAGTGCGCTCTTGCTACTATCGGTCATGGATGGCTCCTGGTTGGTATGAAAATCTAACTTGATTTGCAATGCCATAGTATACGGGCATTTTCAATTACAAGATACACCTTGCCCTTTCAAGTGTTGATGGTAAACTTTCACCTACCGTTTACGGTTATGAAAGAACCTTTCACCGGAGAATTGCACCCTGTCTCTTCTCACGCGGACGGTAGGTTGGTATCTTTCAGTTGTGGAAAAACGCGCATCGAAGCGCGTGTAGGGGAGCGCCCGCGGGCGCTGTACTCAAGAAGGAGGGATACATGGCTAAGTTTGACATCATCGCCGCTACCGGTTGCCCGACCGGCATTGCGCACACCTTCATGGCGAAGGAGGCGCTGGAGAAGGCAGCTGCCGAGCGCGGTCTGACCATTAAGGTCGAGACGCATGGCCAGGTCGGTGTCGAGAACGAGCTCACCAAGAGTGAGATCGCTGGTGCCAAGGCCGTCGTCGTCGCAGCCGATAAGGATGTCCAGGCTGAGCGTTTCGCCGGCAAGCCCATGGTTTCCGTTGGTGTTTCCAAGGCCCTGTCCGTTGAGGCCGCTGGTAAGCTGATTGACCGCGCGCTCGCCGCCAAGGGTGACGACACGGTTGCGGCTGCTGCCGATGTCGAGGACGAGGTCGAGGAGAAGGAGTCCATCGGCCACATCATCTACAAGCACCTCATGAACGGCGTCAGCCACATGCTGGTCTTCGTCGTTGCCGGTGGTGTTCTGACCGCCGTTTCGTTCCTGTGGGGCATTACGTCCTTTGATTCGACGGCGTCTGACTACAACAGCTTTGCTGCGATGCTCAAGATCATCGGCGGCATCGCCATGAACCTCATGGTTCCGGTGCTTTCCGCCTATATCGCCGAGTCCATCGGCAAGCGCCCGGCGCTCGTCCCCGGCTTTGTTGCCGGTATGATCGCCATCCAGGGCCTGCCTGTTAACGCCGAGACCGGCATGATCGACGCCGGTGGCGCCGGCGTGGGCTTCGGCTTCCTGGGCGGCATCGTTGGCGGCTTCCTCGCCGGCTATGTCATCCTGCTGCTCGAGAAGGTCTTTGCCGGTCTGCCCAAGAACCTGGACGGCCTCAAAGCTATCTTCCTGTACCCGCTGTTCTCGACGGCTATCGTCGGCCTGGTCATGCTCGGCATTTCCGGCCCCATGGCTGCAATCAACACCGCCATGATGGACTTCCTCAAGGGCCTGTCCGCCTCTGGCGCCGTTGTCCTGGGTCTTGCCATTGGCTGCATGTGCGCCTTTGACATGGGCGGCCCGGTCAACAAGGCTGCTTACGTCACCGGTACCGCTATGCTCACCGAGGCTCTGGCCGCCGGTGTTGGCACTGACACTTACAACTTCGGCACCAACTTCATGGCTGCCGTCTCCGCCGCTTGCATCGTTCCGCCGCTGATCACCACCTTCGCCGTAGTCGTCGGCAAGAAGTATTTCAGCCAGGAGGACCATGACGCCGGTGTCGTCAACCTCATCCTTGGTTGCACCCACATCACCGAGGGCGCCATTCCGTTCATGACCAAGAACATTTGGCCCGTCATGCCCATCATGATGCTCGGTTCCTCTATCGCTTCGATCCTGACCATTATGTTCAACGTTCACGATCCGGCGCCTCATGGTGGCTTCCTGGTTCTGCCCGTTGTCGAGAACGGTCCGCTTTGGGTCCTCGCGATCCTCATCGGCGCTGTTGTCGGTGGCATCCTGTTCGTGGCATTTAAGAAGTACGACTTCGAGAAGAACCAGAAGGCCGCTCCTGCTGCAAAGCCGGTTGAGGCCCCCAAGGCCGCTGCCGTCGAGGCCCCCAAGGCCGAGGCTGCCGACTTCGTGAAGGTCGAGAATGTCTTTGTCGCCGAGGACTTCGCTTCTCGTGACGAGGCTCTGAGCTTCGTTTCCAACCAGGCTGTTAAGGCCGGTATCGCCAGCGATGCCGACGCCGTGATGAACGCCTTCCTGGCCCGCGAGGCCGAGGGCACCACGGGCATGATGGAGGGCTTCGCTATTCCGCATGCCAAGTCCGACGCCATTACCGAGGCTGCCGTCATCGTCGTCAAGGACGAGTCCGGCGTGACCGGTTGGGACACCATGGACGGCGCTCCCGTCAACGTGGCTATCGCCCTGCTCATCCCCGGTGCCCAGGCCGGCACTACGCACCTCAAGATCCTGTCTAAGGTCGCCGAGGCGCTCATGGACGAGGACTTCCGTGCCACCGTTAAGGGTTCCACCGACGCCTCCAAGATCGCCAAGACGATCAACGCCCGTCTGGTCTAATCCCGCAACACGCGAATACCATCGCCCCCTGTAACAAAGGCGGAGGCCCTCTCCAGGGCCTCCGCCTATTTTTCTATTCCTCCCATAAGTTGCGGTGAAATAGGGACTGTTTAAACGGTTCAAGCGCAATAACAGTCCCTATTTCACCGCAACTTATAAAAGGGCATAGAGGGGGCTACCTATCGAGTCTTTGTCGCGAACAGTTCATCAGCCAGAATTCCTTTCAGCCGACATTGCTCTGGACCGACCGAGTTTCCGCAGCTTGCTCGCCGGGCGGGGCGATTAATTTTGTCGCGAGTTCCGCACGCAAAGGAAAGTACTTAATGTGCTCTTCGTGCGAGCGGGACTGTAGAGCAGGAAATCTCACTGGCCGCGCCCGGCCCCCTGTGGGCGAGCAAGCGGACGACAAACACATCTGTCCAATAATTCGTCTGAAACACAATGAAAAACCGTTTGATGTGAGTTAATATAAACAACGTCGTGAATCTGACTCCTGCCACATGCATGACAGGGGTTAAACACAAAAAGGAGTCAATTATGGTTTCTGAGAAGGCTACCCTCGTTAATCCTCAGGGTCTGCACATGCGTCCGGCTGGTCTGTTCGCCTCCACCATGGGCAAGTACGCCTGTGACGTGACGGTCGTCACCCCCGAGAAGGAGGTCAACGGTAAGTCCCCGATGGCCCTCATGGCTGCTGGTATCCCCTGCGGTACCGAGGTCGAGGTCAAGTGCGACGGCGCCGACGAGGCCGAGGCTCTGGCTGCTGCCATCGAGCTCATCAAGAGCGGTCTTGGCGAGTAGAACTCAAACGGGTCGCATGTTGAACAACTAAGTTCATATTTGGGGGCGCAGTGACCTGTTGTAAGGTAGCTGCGCTCTTTTGTCATGGATATGGCAAAACGCTTTATCACATGACACGGAGAGAGGAATGGGAATGTATCAGGGAGTCAACGCTTCCGAGGGCATCGGTATCGGCACCGTCATGGTCGCCGTCGATCCCGACTTGACGTTTGAGCCGCACGAGGTTGCTGATTCGGCAGCAGAGAAGGAGCGCTATCAGTCCGCTCTTTCGGTCTTCTGCGAGAAGACCCAGGCTCAGGCCGACCACATGAAGGAGACGGTGGGCGAGGCCGAGTCCGAGATCATGAGCGGACACATTGTCCTGGCTCAGGATCCGGGTATGACCGACGCCATCAACGCCGCCATTGACGGCGGTACCTGCGCCGAGCAGGCGCTCATGGACACCTCGACCATGTTCGAGAACATGTTCCTGTCCATGGACGACGAGATGTTCCGTCTGCGCGCGGCCGACATCGCCGACATCCGCACCGGTATTCTGGCCGAGCTGCTGGGCAAGGAGGTCGTCGACCTCTCCGTCCTGCCCGAGAACACCGTCGTTGTCGTGCACGACCTTACGCCGTCCATGACCGCCACGATCGATAAGGCCCACGTTGCCGGTATCGTCACCGAGACCGGCGGCCGCACTTCGCACTCCGCGATCATTGCGCGCGCCCTCGAGATCCCGGCTGTCCTTTCGGTTTCCAACAGCTGCACCGCGCTGCGCAACGGTATGACCGTTGTCGTCGACGGCGGCAAGGGTATCGTCGAGGCCGATCCCGACGAGGAGACGCTCGCTGCCTACACCGCCAAGGCCGAGGCCTTCGCTGCCGAGAAGGCAGCCCTCGAGGCCTTCCGTGGCAAGCCGTCCGTGACTGCCGATGGCATCAAGAAGATCATCGCCTGCAACATCGGTAACCCCGATGACGTGCCCAACGCGCTCGATCACGACGCCGAGGCCATCGGTCTGTTTCGCTCCGAGTTCCTGTTCATGGACTCTGCTGAGCTTCCTTCCGAGGAGGAGCAGTTCAACGCCTACCGTAAGGTCGCCAGCGCGCTCAAGGGTGCTCCGGTCATCATCCGCACGCTCGATGTGGGTGGCGACAAGGAGATTCCGTATCTGCACATGGTCAAGGAAGATAACCCCTTCATGGGCTTCCGCGCCGTGCGTTACTGCCTGGCTAATCCCGACCAGTACAAGGTCCAGCTCCGCGCTCTGTTGCGCGCTAGCGCCTTCGGTGACGTCAAGATCATGATCCCGCTCGTCACCTGTGTCGAGGAGGTCTTGGCTGTCAAGGAGCTCGTTGAGCAGTGCAAGGCCGAGCTGACCGAAGAGGGTCGCAAGTTCAACGAGAACATCGAGGTCGGCATTATGGTCGAGACGCCCGCCGCTTCGCTGCTCGCAGACCGTCTGGCCGAGGTCGCCGACTTCTTCTCCATCGGCACCAACGACCTGATCGGCTACACCATGTGCGCCGACCGTGGCAACGACACCATCTCCAACCTGTACCAGGTGTACTATCCCGCCGTGCTCCGCTCGCTCAAGAACATCATCGAGAGCGGTGTGAAGGCCGGTATCATGGTCGGTATGTGCGGCGAGGCCGCTGCCGATCCGCTGCTCGAGCCGCTGCTGATCAGCTGGGGCCTGGAGGAGTTCTCGATGAGCGCTCCGTCGATCCTGCGCGCCCGCAAGACCATCAGTCAGTGGACCAAGGCCGAGTGCGACGAGCTCGCCGAGAAGGCGCTCGCCTGCAACACCGCCGCCGAGGTCAAGGCACTGCTCGAGTCCGCAGCTCGCTAATTTGGTATCAGAGGTAACCGCGTGGTTGGAATGGGCCGACCACGCGGCCCTCACATATACAGGGGGTACTGTAAATGTTCTACACGCTAACCGCTAACCCGGCTGTCGACATGACGGTTTCGAGCTCTCCGCTCGAGCCCGACGAGAACGTCCGCACCGGCTCGGCCAGTTACACGGCTAACGGCAAGGGCCTCGACGTGTCCTTCGCCTTTAAGAAGATGGGCGTCGACACCGTCGCGCTCGGCTTCTTCGCTGGCTTCACGGGCAAGTTCATCGTCGAGGAGGTCATGAACCTGGGTTGCCTCTGCCGCCCGGTCTGGACCGACGGTATCACGCGCATTAACACCTACGTCAACGATGGCCAGCACGAGTACGGCATCCTGAACCCGGGTGCTCCGATCACGCCGCAGCACCAGGAGGAGCTCTACAACATCCTGGACACCGCGGGCGATCTCGAGTGCCTGATCGTTTCCGGCTCCGTGCCTCCCAAAGCTACGCCTGACTTCCTGGCTCAGGTCATGGAGCACGCTCAGGCCCGTGGCGCCGACGTCGTCCTGGACCTGTCCTCCGATAAGCTCAAGGAGCTCGCTCACAAGAAGCCGCTGCTCATCAAGCCGAACCATCACGAGATGAAGGCCATCTTCGGCGTGCCGGTTGACACCGACGACGAGGTTCGCGTTGCCATGAAGATGGCTCACGACGCCGGCGTTCAGAACGTGCTGCTCACCCGTGGTAGCCGCGGCGACGCTTACTTCTCCAACGGCGAGGACATCTGGTACGCCAAGCGTGAGTTCAACATCAAGCTGGTCTCTTCCGTCTGCGCCGGCGACTGCACCCTCGCTGCGTTCCTGCACAAGTGGTACAGGGATCGCGACAACGTCGAGGAGGCCATGAAGCTCGCTATGGCCACCGGCGCCAACGTTGCCGAGTCCGTCGGCATCGGCGACTTCGGTCACGTCGACGAGTACAGCAAGCGCGTTGCTGTCCGCAAGCTCGATCGTCAGTAATCGAAACGCGACATATTCGTGCGCATGTGGCGCCCCGGTTTCGGCTGGGGCGCCTTTTTGTTCCGCCACGGGGGAGAGGTGTCCCGCCGTACTTCATCGCTTCCACACCGTTCACCGAGTTGTCCTAGCCTTTTACCGATGCGTGGAATATACTTTCATTAACACGTTGCTTCGTGAAAGGAACATTCATGATTTACACGCTCACTGCAAATCCCGCCATTGACTACAACATCGCCTGCGACGGCCTTGCTGCTAACACCGTCACGCGTACTCGCAACGCCGTCTATACGCCCAACGGCAAGGGCCTCAACGTCTCGTTTACGCTTGACCACTACGGTGTCGACACCACGATCCTGGGCTTCTTCGCTGGCTTCTCGGGCGAGTTCATCGTCAAGGGCGCCGAGGCCCTGGGCGTGCCCGTCAAGCCCGTGTGGACTGACGGCATCACGCGCGTCAACGTGTTCCTCAATGCCGGCCCCGACACCGAGTACAACATGGTTAACGCCGGTGCCGCCATCAACGAAGCCAATGAGCAGGAGATGTTTGAGCTTATCGATTCGCTCGATGACATGACCTGCTTGGTCATCAGCGGCTCGCTGCCTCCTAACACTTCCGAGGGCTTCCTGGCCGAGGTTCTGCGCCGCGTCAAGGCCAAGGGTGCCGAGTTCGTTCTCGACATTTCGAGCCATCAGCTGGCAGATCTCATTGCCATGGAGCCGCTGCTGATCAAGCCCAATGACGACGAGCTGCTCGATATCTTTGGCATTAAGGTGAGCGGTGGCGACGATGAGTCCGTCAAGGGCGCTATGGTCGAGCTGCACGCCAAGGGCGCCAAGAATGTACTGCTGACCCTTGGTGGCGATGGCGCGTATTTCTCCAACGGCGAGCACATCTGGTTTGCTAACCGCACCTTCGACGTCAAGCTGCTGTCGACGGTGTGTGCCGGCGATTCCTCGCTCGCTGCCTTCCTGTCCGTGTGGCATGACGCCCCCGAGCGCGTCGAGGACGCCCTGCGCCTTTCGATGGCCACCGGCGCCAACGTGGTCGAGTGCCCGGGCCTGGGCGACTTTGCCAAGGTGGACGAATATAAGAAGCACATCGAGGTTCGCCAGGTCTGCTAGTCCCTGCACCTTGCCTGAATAGTTTGATTATTTCGCATCCGTCTTAGACTAGGGCGGATGCGTTTTTGTTTATCGGACTTGCGTGTGCAGTGGAGGCTGTTTCTTGCTAGACTTCTTGCAGACGCAATCGATAGCCAATTTGATAGTCGCAGGAGGCCACAGGCATGTGCAATGTTTCGCTCAACGGTACACAACCGTCCGATGCCTCCCTGCGCGTCCTGCGCGCGCTTGAGGCGGCTGGTCTTGAGGCTTGGTACGTTGGCGGTTGGGTGCGCGACGCCCTGATGGGATGCCCCAGCCACGATGTTGATATGTGCTGTAGCGGCCTGTGGCAGGAGTCCAAGGCGGCGCTCGAGTCCGCTGATATCGCGGTCGTGGAGTCGGGCATTAAATTTGGCGGAATCACGGCTATTTCCGATGGCGAGCGTATCGAGGTCACCACGTACCGCCTGGATGGCTTTTACACCGATGGGCGCCATCCTCAGAGTGTCGAGCGTGCCGCCTCGCTCGAGGACGATCTGGCGCGCCGCGACTTTACTGTCAACGCCATGGCCTGGCATCCCGAGCGCGGGCTTGTCGACCGCTACGACGGCCAGGGTGACTTGGGGCGCAAGCTGATTCGCGCTGTCGGCGATCCCAAGCGTCGTTTTAACGAGGACGCCCTGCGCATGCTGCGTGCGGTACGCTTTGCCTGCCGCCTGGACTTTATGATTGAGCCCGAGACTAAGCGTGCGCTTGCCGAGTGCGCGCCGCTGCTCGATGCCGTGGCGCGCGAGCGTGTGGGTATTGAGCTCGAGGGCATTCTTTCGACCGGTCATGGGGGAGACGCGATGCTGCGCTACCCCGAGCTCATCTGCGCCGCCGTGCCCGAGTTGGCAGCGGGTCGCGGGTTTAATCAGCGAAGTGTCTATCATGCGTTTAACGTCTACGAGCATATCGCTCGTGTGCTGACGGTGGCAGGGGAGCTGGCGCTGTGCGACGGCGTCGCGCCCTCCTCGAGTCTGATGTGGGCGGCGTTTTTGCACGATGTGTCCAAGCCCGAGTGCTTCACGGTCGATCACGCCGGCAGCGGACACTTCTATGGTCACCCCGAGCTCGGCGCCAAGAAAGCGCGCGTCATTATGGATCGCCTGGCGCTTTCGCACGACCTGGTGCGCGATGTGTGCCTGCTTATCAAATACCATGATAAGCCGCTGCGCCCAGAGCGCTCCTGCCTGCTCAATATGATGCGCGCGCTTTCGGGTGAGGGAGTCGACACGGCCCGCCTGATTGACGAGCTCATGGACCTTAAGCGTGCTGACACGCTCGGCAAGGCCCCGTCGTGCTTCTATTACGTTGAGACGATTGAGGAGATGCGCGCGATGGCGCACGAGCTGCTGAAGGCGGGGGAGCCCTATGCGCTCAAGATGCTTGCTATCAACGGCGGCGACTTGATCCGCGCCGGCGTTAAGCCCGGGCCGGAACTGGGGCAGCTGCTCAACGCCGTCCTCGACGCTGTGATCGAGGACAATGTCCCCAACGAGCGCGAAGCCCTCTTAGCCCACCTGCGCCTTGGATAATCATCCTTCGGTCCCGTCCCAAATGAGCTACCTATTTTACCTGGGTGTTCCATAACCTGCCGACAATTTTTCGGCAATTTGGAATTTCTTCTTGCGCTTACGTTTTTTGTCCCGTAATATATTTCTTCGCAGCACGGCAGTGCAGATGTCATGTGGCCCGTTCGTCTAGCGGTTTAGGACGCCGCCCTCTCAAGGCGGAGATCACCAGTTCGAATCTGGTACGGGCTACCACTTCTTTTCTGCTGAGGCCTATGGCCCGTTCGTCTAGCGGTTTAGGACGCCGCCCTCTCAAGGCGGAGATCACCAGTTCGAATCTGGTACGGGCTACCACGCATCTGATACCCGGTCTTCGCATGGAAGGCCGGGTTTTTTATTTTCAAACAACCGTCTGCAATTCCCGTTTGAACCAGAGCTTTGCGTTCTGCCTATGGCCCTTACGGGTACAATATCCAAGATATTTTGACTGTTAGAAGGAGTCTCATGACGGAGTCCTCTCAGCATACGTCTAAGCCCCAGGTCGAGGTTGAGGCCTCGGGCGGAGATGACAATAAGAGCGCACGCCGCGGCGCCATCTTTATCGGCGTCGTGCTGGTGGGTTATATCGTCTATCTGGTGGTAACCGGGCAGATGGGGCAGTTCTGGGCCGCAATGTCGAGCGTCCAGGCGCCATGGCTCGTTGTCGCGTGTCTTTGCATGTTCATGTATCTGTTCTTTGGCATTGTGGCCTATGCGATCGCCGTCTGGCTCGACCCATATTCACCCGTCGGTATTCGCGACCTCATTTCGGTCGAGGCGAGCGGCATCTTCTTTGGCAACCTGACTCCCATGATGATGGGCTCGACTCCCGCCCAGATCTACCGCCTGACCAAGGCGGGCCAAAATGTCGGCGAGGCTGGCGCCACGCAGTTCACGCGCTTTATCGTGTATCAGTTTGGCCTCGTTGCCTGGGGCGCTATCCTCCTGCTTGCTCGCATGCCGTTTTTTGCCGAGCGCTATGGCGACATGACGCTGCTGTGTGTCTTTAGCTTTGGTGGGCACTGCTGCATCTTGCTGGGCATCTTCGCCGTCGCGCTCATGCCTAAGACCGTCACGCGCGTCGCCCATTGCATCATCAATTGGCTTGAGCGCATTGGTGTCTCGGCCACTAAGATCGAGGGATGGCGCACGTTTGTCGATGGCGAGATCTACTCCTTCTCCGAGAAGTTCAAGCTTTCAGCCGGACATTTTTCTTCCATGCTGCTCACGGTGGTCATCACCATGCTGCAACTCGCGTTTTTCTACCTCGTGCCGTATTTCCTGATGCTTGCCTTTGGCCACCACGAGGTCGACTTTTTCTCGGTCATGGCTGCGAGCGCCTTTGTCCAGCTGCTGAGCTCTGCGGTCCCCCTGCCCGGTGGAACTGGTGGCGCTGAGGGCGGCTTTGCATTGTTCTTGGGTCATTTCTTTGGGTCGGCTTCGACCGCTGGCTATCTGCTGTGGCGCCTCATTACGTTTATTGCGCCGACCATTTTGGCTGCGCCCCTGCTGGGCCTTAAGAGCGCCCACAACGAGAGCATCCATGCGCGCTGGGATCGCGTGATGCGCAAGCTCGGCCGCACGCCTCAGACGCCCTCTGCGCCCACTAAGCCGCACCCCGCGAATGCTGTTACTGTTGATCCCAAGAAGCAGGCTCAGACGGCTTCTGGGACCGCTAAGCCGGCTCATAAAGCCTATGTGCGCCAGACAGGCGATGGTATTCGCGTATCTCCGTCGGTACTCAATAAGAAGAAGCACCCTAAGTCGCAGTAGGACAGTCGTGCGTTCTTCATGATGCGGGGCATATTTGTGCTGTATGGGGGATAATCCTCTTACGTAGATTATCTCTCATCTGTTGATGAATGCTCGCATATCGAAGGGACACGCCCATGGCAACCAGCAAACCGCGTCTTGATCGTCGCATCGTTCGCAGCCGTAATGCCATCCTTTCCGCTTTCGAGCGCCTGCTCATGGAAAAGCCGCTGGCAGACATTACGGTGAGTGCCATCGCGCGCGAGGCCAATGTCGACCGCAAAACCTTCTACGTTCACTTTGGTACAGTTGACGGCCTGCTCGATGCCATTGCCGTCGATGTGGTGGAGATGATTGTCGACTCGGTCGAGAAAACGCTTGCTTCCATGGACGGCGACACCAATGAGCGCGCCCTGGGCGCGGCGGCGACCTTCTTTAAAACCGTTAATGAGGCACTGTGCAACAACCTGGTGCTTAATCGTCAGCTGATCGAGAACATTCCGCTCGACGACTTTATGGCTCGCCTGCGCGAACCGCTCGAGCACGAGATTGCCGAGCGCGATCTGCTGCCCCAAGGTCTCAAGGACGAGATGTTCGACTACTATCTGGCGTTTTTGCTGTCGGGTATTATCGGTATCTATCGCACGTGGGCGCTGTCTGACGGCTCGGTTCCTATCGAGCGCGTCTCTGAGGTCGCCAACGATCTGACTCTCAACGGTCTGTCGAGTCTGGAATCTCGCTTCGAATAGCATCGATAATTCAATAACTTATAGAAGTTGCGGTGGAATAGGGATTGTTTTGGTTATTGGAAGGCCGTTCTGATCCCTATTTCACCGCAACTTAGTAAAACTGTTTTGATGGTAAGGCGGAGCAGCCTCGAAGCTTATCTTCGAGACTGCTCCGCTTCATTTCTGAGCGTTTGCCATGTAGGGCAGCATTAATCGCCGTTTTTGAGTGTGCTGCCCTGTTTTTCGAACTTGTGCATGTCGCTATCGGCCATACCCTGCGACTTGTCCTCGTGACGCTTGGCGTATAGCGGATCGTCGGAGTCGTTCCAGATGCGGTCGGCGACGGGTGACCATGCCTCGGCGGCAGCCTGGGTCTTTTCGCGCAGCTGCTCGGGTGACTCCTTCTCGATTAGGTCGGTGCTCATTGCGTCACTCTCGGCGACCAGTTTGGGCAGCACGTCGGGATTCTCGAGCATGGGGCATGGTTTGAGGTAGTTGTCGTTGAACGGCATGTTTTCGTAGTACTTCATAAAGAGGGGAGAGCGCAGCGCGTCGAGTAAGCTCACATCGTGGATGTTGGCGTTTGAGTAGTGGATGAACACGCACGGCTCCACGTCTCCGGCGGCGTTGATGTGCAGGTAGCGGCGACCTCCGGCGATACACCCGCCTACAAACTCGCCGTCGTTTTGAAAGTCGAGCGTAAACAGCGGCTTCTTCTCGCGCATTTTGCGGATAAAGTGATACATGTGCTCGCGCTGCTCGGGCGTGGGCATGAGCTCGGGGGTTGCGTTGCGGCCAACCGGCATAAAGTGGAAGTACCAGCAGAAGAGTGCTCCCTCGCCGATCATCCAGTCCATGTTCTCCTCGGTAGCAACCGTATCGGCATTGGCGCTTGTCCAACAGGTGGAGATACCAAACGGTAAGTCGCGCTCGCGCAGGAGTTTCATGGCGTGCTCGATCTTTGCGTAGGTACCTTCGCCGCGACGGGCGTCGGTTGTGTGCTCATTGCCCTCGGCGCTGATGGCGGGGACAAAATTACCTACGCGAATCATGTCGTCGCAGAAGGCCTCGTCGATCAGCGTGGAGTTGGTAAAGCAGAGAAACGCGCAGTCCTGATGTTTTTCGCAAATTCTGATTAGGTCCTGCTTGCGGACGAGCGGCTCGCCGCCGGTATAGATGTAGATATGCGTACCGAGCTCTTTGCCCTGCGTAACGATAGAGTCGATGTCTTCGAACGAGAGATTCTGCTTGTAGCCGTACTCAGCGGCCCAGCAGCCCGTGCAATGCAGGTTGCAGGCGCTCGTGGGATCGAGCAGGATGGCCCACGGAACGTTGCACTGGTACTTTTCGCG
Organism: uncultured Collinsella sp.; assembly: GCA_958403205.1. Classification (GTDB taxonomy): domain Bacteria; phylum Actinomycetota; class Coriobacteriia; order Coriobacteriales; family Coriobacteriaceae; genus Collinsella. Next base: position 38,335 of record CATXWM010000006.1, read on the forward strand.
GTTCTTTTCCTGCTCTGGCCAAGCAAGCAGGTTGGCGTCGACAATGAGGGTCTTAAGCAGCTTGGTTCGCATCTGGGGATTAAGGCTGAACACACGCATGATCAGGTCATACCAATTGCCGCGGCTCTTGATGACATTGGTGAATGCCTCTCGCTGTACAGGAAATACGCGATTGGGGACCAGCTTGTTCACGAGGTCCATGATTTTGTCGATGTTTTCTTGCGGGTTGTCGTCGAGATAATCGATGAGCTTGTTGAGCGCTGCACGCTCTGCTGACTGTGTAAGCGACATGGGCATATCCTTTCACGTGTGCCTTGTGTGTGATAATACCCACTTGTGGATTAAACGAAGTATAAAGATTTGCAATGTGTCTATTCAACGAATCAATTTGATTTGGGGTGAAGCGTTATAGCGGACGCTCTCTAAGTTGCGGTGAAATAGTGTCAGATGGGGATGCGGACGATTTCTTGGGCCGCGCCTAGGCGTATCCATTGGAATCTTCCGATGCGCCTTCGCGCGCTCGCATGACCTCGATACCATGTGAGCGCGCGAACTCGACGAGCTCTGCGTTGCGGGCGTTTATGGTGCCGAAGGCGGCGGGGCACACGATAAGGCGCGCGCAGTGGACGAGGAGCTCTTTGGCGCGGGCTATGGTTTTATCCCCGATCGGCTCGAAGGCGCGCTCGGCCACGCATTCCGTCGCCAGGTCGCGCGCGAGCTCGCAGTCGATGTCCCCTTCGTGCAGAACGCCCGCGTAGAACGCCTTGCCCTGCCGGATGAGCTGGCGAAACACAGCCGACCCCGTACCTGCGCCGGCGATGACGAACGTGTGTGCATCGCCGTGTGGGCGCCCAATTTCCACGCTGCCGAAGCGCTCGTTGAAGGTGCCATGTTGAAGGCCGTAGAGCTCGCCAATCGTCTCGCGCGTGAATATGTCCTCGGGTGCGCCGGCGCGGAAGACCCGGCCGTCCTTCACGCAAATCACCTTGTCGGCACTTTTCTGCGCGAGCTCGAGTTCGTGGATGGACATGATGACAGCAACATTCCGCGATTTCGCAAGGTGGCGAAGTATTCGCAGCAGGTCGATCTGGTAGCGGATATCGAGATACGACGTGGGCTCATCGAGCACGAGCACACGCGGATCCTGCGCGATGGCGCGTGCGAGCATGACGCGCTGGCGTTGCCCGTCGCTTATCTGCATGAAGTCGCGCTCGGCGAGCCCTTCCATATGTGCGGTTTTCATGGCCTCGTCGACCCGATTATGGTCATCGGGCGTGAGTGTGCCCATTCGCCCGGTGTAGGGATGCCTTCCCGCCTCTACGATATCGCGGCAGGTGAGGAGCTCGGTCCGGGGGCGATCTGTCAGCATAACGGCAAGGTTCCTTGCGAACTCCGCCGTCTTCCATCGGGAAATCTCCCGCCCGTCGAGCTCGACCGTGCCGGCAAGCGGTGCCAGATGGCGTGTGATTGTTTTCAAGATGGTCGACTTGCCCGAGCCGTTCGGCCCGATGAGCGCCACGACGTCGCCCGCGCGAACCTCCAGATCGACCCCTTCGACTACGACCTTCTTGTCGTAGCCCGCCGACAGGTCGCTTATGCGGAAAAGCGGTGCTCCGTCAGCCTGCGTTTCGACCGGGGTTTCGAGGTTCGACTCCCCTCCGAGCGTTTTGGGCCGCGGCATGAATTCCCCCATCTACCTCACCCGCTTCTTCAACATGAGTGCGATAACCACCGGCGCGCCGAAGATGGCGGTGACGGCGCTGATGGAAAGCTCGACGGGGGAAAACAGCGTGCGCGCGATCAAATCGCAGCCCGCGCAGAAGATGGCGCCTCCCAAGAAGCACGCAGGAATCACGCGGATGGGCTTCGACGACTTCAGCGCCGACTTAACGAGATGCGGAACCGCGATGCCTACGAACGACACCGGGCCAGCGAACGCGGTCACGCAGGCGGAGAGCATGCTCGCTAGAAGGACGAGTACCACGCGGAAGCGTGCGACGTTCACGCCGACGCTTTTCGCGTAGGCTTCTCCCAGCTGGAAGGCGGAAAGGGGCTTCGATATCGCGAATACGCATGCGCTCACGGTGATCACCACGACCGCGATGACCGCGACGTCGTTCCAGCTCGAACCCGAGAAGCTACCCAAAGACCAGTTGTGCAGGTTCACGATGGACTGGTCGTCGGCGAAGGCGATGAGGAAGTTCGTCGCCGACGAGCAGATGTATCCCACCATGACGCCCGCCACGATGAGCATGGCCATGGAACTTATGCGCCGTGCGATGAGGAGCACGAAGCCGATGGTGATAAGCGAGCCCAGAAACGCTGCGACCACCATGGCCGGCGAGGACATGGCCTGGTTCGCGCCCAGAAGTACGATCATCGTAAGCGCGACGACGAACTTTGCGCCCGAGGAGACGCCCAAGATGAACGGGTCGGCGATGGGGTTGTTGAAAAACGTCTGCAGCAGGAACCCGGAGAGCGAAAGTGCCCCGCCGAGAAGCACGGCTGAAAGCACGCGCGGCAGGCGAATCTCCCAGATGACTTGGCTTTCCATGGAATTGGCCGCGCCGCCCGAAAGGATGCCGGGGATGTGGTCTGCGGGCACGAGCACGCTCCCGATGCACAGGTTGGCCCCGACGAGCACGATGAGGACAACAGCGAGCAGCGCCGTCACGACGCGACACCGCGCGGCGCGCCCCGATTCGTCGTATGTCATGGAAAACCGGCTTCTCATGACGCTAGCCAAGCTTCCTCAGATAATGGAAGTCGCTCGCGTCATCGCCGGTGAACGCCCCGTGCAGCTCGTCGATAATGTCAGCGGTAGAAGTCATCTGCTGGTACATGTCGGCGCTTGTGACCCAGACGTTGCCGTTCTTTACAGCTTTGAACTGCGACAATAGCGCGTTTTTGCCTACGAAGTCTTTCAAGGTGGCAACCGATTCGTCGATGGTGCCGTTGTAGACGATGATGTCGGCATCCTTCGTCGTCGCGTAGAAGCGCTCCATTTCGAGCGTTACTGACGAACCTGACGTCGACGCCGTCTGCGCGTCATCGAGCGCGTAGTTGCCGCCTGCAAGCTCGATCATCTGCGCCACGTAGTCGCCCGCCCGCCGCGTGACGGCGGCCCCGTTCGAGTTAATGTAGAAATACGCCACGGTTTTACCTGACGACGCGAGCCTCGACGTTTGCTCGACGCGGGCCTTCTGCTCGTTGAACAGGTGCGCGGCTTCGTCTTCCTTGTCGAACAGGACGCCGAAAAGCTTAATCCACTCGACGCGCCCGAGTGCTTCGGGCTCGCTCGACGACTGTTCGGTGAGCACGACGAGCCCGAGCTTCTGCAGCTTTTCCTTCACATCGGGCGTGTGGTTGATCATGGTGTTCTCGATGGCGAGCGTGCAGCCCGAGGCCGATATTCGCTCGTAGTCGGGCGCGCTGTACTTGCCGCCGTAGGCGATCGCCCCACTTTCGAGCGCGCTTTTGAAGCCCGCGACCGAGCAATCGTTAGCCTTCGTGCCCGACATGATGATATTGTCGTTTGCATCGAGCGCGTCGACCAGACACATCGTCGCCGACGACACGAGGTACACCTTGTCGGCGGGGCGCCTTATGACCGCGATGTCGGAGCTCAACCCATCAGGTACCTTCGCATCTTGCGGCACCACGAGGAAGCGCTCCCCGTTCGAAACGCAGATAAGCCGCAGGCCGCCTTCGAACTCGTCGACAGTGAAGTGCTTGGCGTATTCAAGCTGAAGCGCCCCCGTCGGCTCCCAGCCGCAGCCCAAATCGGCGTTGTGGAAGTCAGCCGCGGCGCTTGAAGCCGTTCCCGCAGGGGAGCCGCCGCTTGCATCGTCGCCCGTTTTCTCCTTCATGGTGGATGAGTCGAAGTGGAGCGTGTATTCGATGGTGTGCGGCGTCGACATGGCGACGGTCTCGGCCGACACGGCGATGTCCTCGTCGAGCGTGACGGGTATCTCGAACGTGGAGTTGCCGCCGTCGTTTACGGGCGCGTAGTCCACGCCGTCGACGGTCATCTTGTCGTAGTTCGAACTCGACCAGGTGATGGTCGCGGTGTAGGTGTCGCCAGCCTTCACAATTTTGGTGGGTGAGGCGATACTTGCGCGCCCTGACCCGCCGGAAAGCGAGACACTCACAGTGTATTCCTGAGAGCCTGCCATATCACCGGTCGCGTTCGGGCTCGCACTGCACCCCGCGAAGGGAAGCGCGAGCAGGGCGACGAGAACGCAGGCGATCGCGCGCGCCGCGATGCTGCGGCGCTTCCTGCTTTCCCCCTTGGGAAGAATCGACCGCATGGCGTTACTTCAGTGCGTCGGCGCGCAGATCGACGCCGGCGGATTCGAACACGAGCGTGCGGTCGTACCACCGCTCCCTTTTAATGCTCCACGCGGCGCAGTCGGTGTCCTCGTCGAGCGCTTCAACGGGCACGTCGTAGGTGTACTTGCCTTCCGCGTTTTCCACATAGGGGATGAAGTCGGCCTCGCTCGCGGCGGCAGCCTCGTCGCCCGTGCCCATGAAGAGCTTGCCGTAGCCCGTGCCGGAAAGCGTCATCACGCAGTGCATGGAGCCGTTTTCCACGATGAGCTGGGCGTCCACAATCCTGAACATGCTTGAGCTGGAATCTACGGTGATCGGATAGGTGCCGTCGGCCACCTTGTCGGCGGTGATGGGGGCAGCGCTTGCGCCCTCGGGTGCATCGGCCACCTGTTCGGTCTTTTCCTGGGAATCGGCATCGCTTGCCTTTGCGCTGTCGCTTGAATTTCCGGCGCAGCCGGCGAGCGAGAACGCGAGAAGCGCCGCCGACAGGGCGAAGACGAGGGTTTTCTTCAACAAGGAGGGGTTCCTTTCAATCGGTTCGACTTCCCGCGCCGTGCGGTAGGCGGGCGGGACGCGAATGCAACGGGCATGCGCCGTCGGTCGGGGAAGGCGCATGCCCGTTGCACGGGGACGCGACCGGCGCCCCCGTGCGCGGCGAGTTTACAGCTTGGCGATGGCGTCGTCCACGTGCGAGACGTAGATGTCGTCGACCGCGACGTTCTGTCCCAGACCCTGGAGCAGGCACGTCACTTCGAAGCCGGCGGCCACGAACTTCGCAGCCCAGCTGTCGGGGTCGGTCTCGTCTGCCATGTCGTTGTTCGCGTGGTCGCCCGCGACCACCATGAACGGCGCGAGCACGGCCTTCTTGTAGCCTGCGGCGCTCGCGGCGGCGATAACATCCTCGCAGGTCGGTTCAGCCTCGACGGTGCCGACGAAGAACTGCGTCAAGCCCTCGTTCTTGAACACTTCCTGCATCTTGGCATAGTCGGCGTTGGAATCGGCTTCGGTGCCGTGACCCATGAGGCACAGCGCCGTCTTGCCGTCGTCGAAGGACGCCATGTTCTCCTTAATGGCTGCGGCCACCTTCTTGTAGTCGTCGTCGGAGGTGAGCAGCGGGTCGCCGAGCGAGATCTTGTCGAACTTGTCGGCGTACTTGTCGAGCTCGTCTTTCACGTCGGTGTATTCCAGGCCACCCATGAGATGCGTCGGCTGCACGACGATTTCCTTCACGCCGTCTTCCACGCAGCGGTCGAGCGCCTCGGTCATGTTGTCGATCGTGATGCCGTCGCGCTTCTTCAGCTTGTCGATGATGATCTGCGCGGTGAAGGCGCGGCGGATGTCGTAGTCCTGCCAGTACTTCTCGCGGATAGCGTCTTCGATGGCGCCGATGGTGATGTGGCGCGAGTCGTTGTAGCTCGTGCCGAAGCTCGTGACGAGGATGACCGGCTTTACGGCCTTCTCCTTTTCACTCGATTTCTCGGAACTCGCGGAGGTGTTGGAGCAGCCCGCGAGCGCGACTCCGGCGAGCGCGAAGGCTCCGGTTGCTGCGGCGCCCATGAAGCCGCGGCGTGACATCTGGTCGGACATGGTTTTTCCTTTCCTCGGTTTGCCGGTCCCCCGGCGACAGTTGCTTGTCGGCACAAGCGAAAGAAAAGCGCGCCCCTCGGGGTTCACAAGGAGCTAACGCCACGGCGATGCCGTGAGGAAAAGGCGAAGCAGTCTGGCTTGGGGCGCGAGGCGGTTCGCCCGCGCGTCCTATACAGTAATGTCCCTTGCCCAGGATTCCCACCTGGTTCCCTCCGCAAGCCAGCGCGGGCTGTGCGGGCGCCGCGCCGGTCATTTCCTTTTATCCGATTGTCATATGCTCGTTGCCAAATCTTTTACTATGATAGTGGGCACTTGTGAACGTGTCAAAGCCAGGGCGGGCGGCATTGCGCCTCCTGCCTGCGTATTTCGCCGATTGCCGCCGCAGGCGCCGTGTTTTGCCCGCTGCGCGAATGGCGGCGTAAACGGTTGCGATGAGAAACGGGAAGGGAAGGCTCGGATGATTCATATCGTTGGCGCAGGCTCGGGCGCCGCCGACCTTATCACCCTGCGCGGGGCGCGCCTTCTGCGCGCAGCCGACGTGGTCGTTTGGGCGGGAAGCCTTGTGAACCCCGAGCTGCTCGCTGAGTGCAAGGAATCCTGCATCGTCTACGACAGCGCGCACATGACCTTGGAGGAAGTGCTCGACGTGATGTGCGCGGCAGATGCGCGGGGCGAGGAAGTGGTGCGCCTGCACACGGGCGACCCGTGCCTGTACGGCGCCATCCAGGAGCAGATGGACGCGCTCGACGCGCGCGGCGTGGACTACGAGGTGGTGCCCGGCGTGTCGAGCTTTTGCGGTGCCGCGGCGGCGCTTCGCCAGGAATACACGCTGCCGGGAATCAGCCAGTCGGTCGTGATCACGCGGCTTTCCGGACGTACCCCTATGCCCGCGGGCGAGGGCATGCGCACCATGGCGGAAAGCGGCTCGACTATGGTCATCTTCCTGAGCTCGGGTATGCTCGCCGAGCTTTCCGCTGAGCTTTTGGCCGCGGGCCGCAGCTCCGACGAGCCGGCGGCGCTCGTGTACAAGGCGACCTGGCCTGAGGAGCGCGTGGTGCGATGCACAGTGGGCACGCTCGCCGATGCGGGCGCGCGAGAGGGCATCGACCGCACGGCGCTCGTGGTGGTGGGCCGCGTGCTCGGGGCTCGCGGCGGGCTTGCGCACAACGGCGCGCAAGCGGAGTCGTACGAGCGCAGCAAGCTTTACGACCCTTCGTTTGCCACGGGGTATCGGAAGGCGAGCAGCTAGCGTGGCCTTCGAGCACTACATATATACTGGGACGACCCGCCTTCGCTGCGGCTACACCACGGGGAGCTGCGCCGCGCTCGCGGCGAAGGCAGCCTGCGAGATGCTCTTGTCACGAAAGCCCGTCGGCCTCGTGTCGATCGTCACCCCCGGCGGGCTGCCCGTCGAGACGGACGTGGTCGACGCATGCATCGGCGAGGGGTGCGCCCAGTGCGCCGTGCGTAAGGACGCAGGCGACGATGCCGATGTGACCGACGGCGTGCTCGTGTACGCGCGCGTGGAACATTCGGGGTCGGGCACGGGTGTTACGGACAGCAAGGACGTGCCCGCGCACGAATCGGAAGTTTCCGTCGATGGCGGCGTGGGCGTGGGGCGCGTGACGTTGCCCGGGCTCGAGCAGCCGGTGGGGGCGGCCGCCATCAACGCGACGCCGCGCGCGATGATCACTTCGGCGGTGCGCGAGGTGTGCGCCGCGCACGGCTTTTCTGGAAATATTGCTGTGACGATTTCGGTACCCGAGGGCGTTTCCCTTGCCGAAAAGACCTTCAACCCGCACCTGGGGATAGAGGGCGGCATCTCCATCCTGGGCACGACGGGCATCGTCGAGCCTCGCAGTCTCGCTGCCTTGCGCGACAGCATCGAGCTCGAGATCCGGCAGCATGCGGCTATGGGGCGGCGCGGAGTCGTGCTCACGCCCGGCAACTACGGCGGGCAGTTCATCTCGGGGCATTTCCACCTAAACGGTGCGCCGGTGGTCTTCATCTCCAACTTTGTGGGCGATGCGATTGATTGCTGCGTTCGCGAGGGATTCACCAATGTCCTTCTTGTGGGACACATCGGCAAGTTGGTGAAGGTCGCGGGCGGCATCATGGACACCCATTCGCGTACCGCCGACTGCCGCGCGGAGATTCTGGCCGCCCACGCGGCCATGGCCGGCGCGGGTGCGAAGACCGTGCGCGAGATCATGACGTCCGTCACGACCACGGTGGCGCTCGAGGTAATCGAGGCCGCCGGCGTGGGGGACGCTGCGCGCGCCTCGCTCGCTGCGGCAATGGAGGACAGGTTGCGCCGCCGCGCGGCGGGCGCATGCGACATCGCCGCGGTCGTGTTCGACGCCGAGCGCCGCGAGCTTTTCCGCACGTCGGGCGCCGATGCAGTTATCGGGGAATTGGGGGCGACGTGTGAGTAAAGGCGTGCTGTATGGGGTGGGCCGCGCAATCGGCTGGCCAGGGACGAAGGTGGCTATGAAGGCGCGCCATTCGCTTGCGGACACGAAGCGCATCCTTCGCGAGGAGGGCACCTTCGACGGTGCCGAGCTCGTAGAGGACTGTGGGCTTCCGGGCGAGCGCATGTACCGCTTGCTCGACGATGTGCCCGATCGGGGCAGCTACTTCTCAACGATGGTGGTGCGCTAGATGAGGATTTCCTGCATAGCGTTCACTGAGAGGGGGTATGCGTTGGCGCAGCGCACCGCACGCGCGCTTTCCGATTGCGCGCAGACAGGTGAAGATGACCCTGGCTGGGACGTTTCCGTTTCGCGCGGGTTCGGCGAGGAGAAGGCCGACCTGCGCACATGGACGGCGCTCGCGTGGGAAGCGTCGGACGCGCTTCTGTTCGTGGGCGCGGCGGGCATCGCCGTGCGGGCGATCGCGCCGCATGTCGCCTCGAAGGCAACCGATTCTGCGGTTGTGGTGATCGACGAGGCGGGGCGCTTTGCCGTCCCGCTTTTGTCGGGGCATTTGGGCGGTGCGAACGACCTTGCGCAAACTGTGGCACGCGCGGCAGGGGCCATCCCCGTCATCACCACGGCGACCGACGTCCGCGGCGTGTGGGCGGTGGATACGTGGGCGCGCTGTGCGGGGCTCGCCGTTTCGAATCCCGAGGCCATCAAGCGAGTGTCGGCGCGGCTGCTTTCGGGCGGGCGCGTGACGCTCTATTCCGACATGCCGATTTCGGGACAGCTGCCTGAGGGGGTTGACATTGCGTCCGACCGCGCTCTGGCCGATATCGTCGTGTCGCCGTTCGCTGGCGCGAATGCAGGTGCGTCCGTTCGCGCGGCGGAGACAACAGGCGAGGTCGTGCCCGTCGGTGAGACGGGGAAGCCGGCCGGCGTGCGGGCGCAGGCGCCTGCGCCCGAGCCGCTTCGCCTTGTCGTGCCCTGCATCGTTGCGGGCATAGGGTGCCGTCGCGGTGCGTGCGCCGAAGCGATCGAGGAGGCGTTTCTTCTCGCGTGCGGGCAGGCGGGTATCTCGCCTTTGGCCGTGCGCGAGGCGGCGACGATCGACGTGAAGGCGCACGAGGAGGGTCTGCTCGCCTTCTGCCGCGCGCGCAATATCCCGCTTGCGACGTATTCCGCAGAGGAGTTGTCGCAGGTCGAAGGCAGCGTTTCGCCATCTGATTTCGTGCGCGCGACGGTTGGGGTCGACAACGTGTGCGAGCGCGCGGCACTCGCGGACGGGGGCAAACTTATCTTCCCGAAGCTCGCTCACGGCGGCGTGACCGTCGCGTTTTCCAAGGTAACTATCGAACTTTCGTTTAAGGAGCGGTGATGGGAAAGCTCTTCGTGGTGGGGATCGGCCCGGGCGGCCCCGATGGCATGACGATTGCGGCCCGGCGCGCGCTCGAGGCGGCCGACATCGTTGTGGGGTACACGAAATACGTGGAGCTCGCGCTCGCCGCCGTGCCCGACGCGGCGCATCTCGCGACGCCGATGATGCACGAGGTCGAACGGTGCCGCCTGGCGCTTTCGCGCGCGCAGAGCGGAGAAGCCGTGGCGCTCGTGTGCAGCGGTGACGCGGGCGTGTACGGCATGGCGAGCCCCGTGCTGGAGCTTGTGGAGGACTACCCCGATGTAGACGTGGAAGTTATCGCCGGGGCCACCGCGGCTCAGAGCGGGTCGGCGGTGCTCGGCGCCCCGCTTGCCCACGACTTCGCGGTCGTGTCGCTCTCCGACCTGCTCACACCGTGGGAGGTCATCGAGCGCAGGCTCGCCGCCGTGGCGAGCGCCGACTTCTGCATCTGTTTGTACAACCCGCGCAGCAGAAAGCGCGCCGACAGGCTCTCACGCGCGGCGAAGATTATGCTCGAATGGAAGGCCCCCGACACGCTCTGCGGCTGGGTACGCAACATCGGGCGCGAGGGGCAGCAGTCGGGCATGTGCAGGCTCTCCGAGCTGGAAGAGATCGACGCCGACATGTTCACCACCGTGTTCGTCGGCAACGCGGACACGAAGCTCGTGGGCGGCCGTATGGTTACGCCGCGCGGGTATCGGGAGATTCCATGCGAAAGGTAACGATCATCGGGGCGGGGCCCGGAAACCCCGACTTGCTCTCGCGCGCGGCGCTCGACGCGATCGACATCGCCGACGTGGTCATCGGCGCTCATCGCGCGCTTGTCGGCATCGACGTGCCGCCCGACGTGGTGAGATGCGAGCTCGTGAAGACGGCGGACATCGTCGCCGCGCTCACCGATGCGGCGTCGTGGCAGCGCGCCGTGGTCGTGATGACGGGCGATGTTGGGCTGTTCAGCGGCGCGCGCCGCCTGGTGGAGGCGCTCTCCGGCGACGCGCAGGTGGCCGTGCGCGTCATTCCCGGCATAAGCTCAGCATCGTATCTCGCCGCGCGCCTCGCGCGTCCATGGCAGAATTGGCGCTTCGCGAGCGCTCACGGCGTGGCGTGCGACATCGTGGCCGAGGCCGAGCGCGCAGGTGAGCTTTTCCTCGCCACGTCGGGCGGGGAAGACCCCTCGCGGCTTTCGGGCGAGCTTGTGCAGGCGGGCTTCGGGGACGCGCGCGTGACGGTGGCCGAGCGCCTGTCGTACCCCGACGAGCGCATCACCTGTGCGACCGCAAGTGAAATAGCAGGTCAGACGTTCGATGACTTGAACGTGATGCTTATCGATTTCGCAGGCGGCGCCGGGTCGCCTGTGGGCTCTAGCGCATCTCGCGCCGCGAGCTCCCGGTGGTCGTACGCTTCCTCGGGCATTCCCGACGAGCTCTTCATCCGCGGCGACGTTCCCATGACCAAACAGGAGGTGCGCGCCGTCGCGCTCGCGAAGCTGCGCCTTACCGCTACCGACACCGTGTGGGACGTCGGAGCCGGCACGGGGAGCGTGTCGATCGAGGCTGCGCTCGTCGCGCGAGCGGGGTCGGTATGGGCGGTCGAGCGCAACGCGGCCGGCGTGCGGCTCATCCGAGAGAACGCGGATGCATTCGGGTGCGGCAACGTGCATGCGGTCCCCGGTGTCGCCCCCGAAGCGCTCGCGAAACTGCCCGTCCCCGACGCCGTGTTCGTCGGCGGGAGCGCGGGCGAGCTTCCCTCTATCGTGGAGGCGGCGCTCGAGAAGAACTCGCAGGTTCGCCTGTGCGTGCCATGCGTCACCGTTGAGACGCTCACCGAGGCGTGCGCGCTCCTCTCGGGTTCGCGCTTTAAGGGGTTCGAGGCGTGCCAGGTGTCGGCCGCCCGCGCCGAGGCTGTAGGCTCGCACCATCTTATGAGGGCGCAAAACCCCGTGTTCCTCGTCAGCGCGCGTGGTGCAGGTGGGGAAGGCGGCGCCCGGTGAGCACGTCCATCCCGCGCTTCATGGTCGCTGCGCCCTCGAGCGGGAGCGGCAAGACGGTCGTTACGTGCGCGCTCCTGCGCGCGCTCGCGCGCCGCGGCCTCGCATGCGCGGCCTTCAAATGCGGCCCCGACTACATTGATCCGCTCTTTCATCGCCGCGTCGTGGGCGCGCGCTCGGGCAACTTAGACGGCTTCTTCACCGACGCCCCGACGCTGCGCGCCCTGCTCGCACGCGGCGCCGCGTGCGCGGATATCGCGGTGCTCGAGGGGGTCATGGGTTTCTACGACGGCATGGCGCCCGGCGTGGCCGACGCGAGCAGCTACCAGGTTGCGCGCGACACGGAAACGCCAGTCGTTTTAGTGGTGAACGGGCGCGGGGCGTCTTTATCGCTCGCCGCCGTAATCCGCGGCATCGCCGAGTTCCTGCCTTGTGCGAACGTGCGCGGCGTCGTGCTGAACAAGACGAGCGCCGCTGCTTGCGCCTACGCGGCGCCTGCGATCGAGAAGCACACGGGCGTCGCGGTTTTGGGTAATATCCCCGCCGATGAGGCATTCTCGCTCGAAAGCCGGCATCTGGGGCTTGTGACCGCCGACGAGGTCGAGCGGCTCTCCGCGCGCATCGACAAGATGGCCGAGCTGGTGGAAAAGAGCATCGACGTCGACCGCTTGCTCGAAATAGCGGCGACGGCACCCGATATCTGCGAGGAACCTTACCGGTTGGAGTCGATCGCGGGAGCGCGGCCCATCGTCGCCGTCGCGCGTGACGAGGCGTTCTCGTTCTACTACGAGGAGAACCTGCGCGCGCTCGAGGACCTGGGTTGCGAGCTGGCCTTTTTCAGCCCCCTGTGTGATAGCGAGTTGCCCCGGGGGACAAGCGCCCTCTATCTGGGAGGCGGCTACCCGGAGCTCCATGCGCGGCAACTCTCCGAGAACGTGCCGATGCGCGAGGCGGTGCGGCATGCGGTGGAATCCGGCATGCCGACGGTCGCCGAATGCGGTGGATTTCTGTACCTGCAGCGCGAAATCGCCGATAACGAGGGGCGGCGCTGGCCTGTTGCGGGCGCCCTTGAGGGCGCAAGCGAGAACGGGGGAAGGCTGTCCCATTTCGGGTACGTGGAGCTCACTTCCCAACGCGACGGGCTCTATGGGCCGCGCGGCACACGCATCCGCGCGCACGAGTTCCACTACTGGCAGTCCACCTGCCCGGGCGGCGACTTCTGGGCGCAGAAGCCCCGGCGCGACAAGGGCTGGCCGTGCATGACGACCACCCCGTCCCTGGTTGCGGGCTTCCCGCATGTGTACTATCCTGCGAACCCCGACGTTGCGCGCGCGTTCGCGTCTGCCGCAGCGTCGTTCGCAGAGAGGAGACGGCATGGCTGAAGCAACCGAAACCGCGCTTGCCTGCATCCGCGAGGAAGTCGAGCACGCGTTCTCGTCGGCGCCGGGCGCCGTGCTCGAAGCCGCGCTCTCCCGGATCGCGCCCGCAGACGAGTGCGCCCGCGCCGCCGCGTACGCCGCGTGGGACTCCATCGCGCACCCCTTGGGGGGATTGGGCGACTTTGAAGATGCCGTCGCGTGTATCGCCGCAGCTCAGGGGAGCGCCGAGGTGGCCGAGTTTCCCCGTGCGCTCGCGGTATTCTTCTCCGACAACGGGGTCGTTGCCGAAGGCGTGTCGCAAAGCGGGCAAGACGTGACGCGAGCCGTCGCGCGCAACATGTGCGAGGGGGCCACGAGCGCCTGCCGCATGGCGGCGTTCGCGGGTGCCGATGTTGTGCCCGTCGACGTGGGTATGGCCCGGGGCATAGAAGACGCGCGCATGGTGCGCGCGAACGTGCGGCGGGGGAGCGGCAACATCGCGCACGGCTCCGCCATGTCTCGCGATGGGGCCGTGCGCGCGATCGAGGTTGGAATCGCCGTCGCGTGCGGGCTTGCCCGCGCCGGCGTGCGCCTTCTCGCCGCGGGCGAGATGGGCATCGGCAACACGACCACCTCGGCGGCGGTGTCCGCAGTGCTCATCGGGGCGGATGCGCGGAGCCTCGTCGGGCGCGGCGCGGGGCTCTCGGACGCCTCGCTCGCGCGCAAGCGCGACGTGGTCGAGCGCGCTATCGACGCGAACTCGCCCGATCCCGCCGACCCGATCGACGTACTCTCGAAGGTGGGCGGTTTCGACATCGCGGCGATGTGCGGCTTCTACCTGGGGGCCGCGGCCTCGAAGGCGCCGGCGCTCCTCGACGGGGTCATATCCTGCACGGCGGCCCTGTGCGCGGCGCGCCTGTGCCCCAACGCCTTGGGCTACCTCGTGGGCACCCACGCATCAAGCGAGCCCGCAAGCCAGGAGCTCCTTCGCGAGCTCGGCATAAAGGCACCCCTCGACGCAGGCATGCACTTGGGCGAGGGCGCGGGCGCCATGGCGTATCTGCCCCTTCTGGATTCGGCGTTGCGCGTGTACCGGGATGGGAAGACGTTCACGGCGACTGGCATGGCTGCTTACGAGCATTTCGAGGCCGGGAAATGACGGTGACGTTCGTTATCGGCGCCGCCGCGAGCGGCAAGAGCGCCTATGCCGAGTCCCTGTGCCTCGGGCACGACGGCCCTCGCGTGTACCTGGCAACGATGGAGCCCTTCGGGGAAGAGGGCGCCCGCCGCATCGCGCGCCATCGGGCGCTGCGCGATGGCAAGGGGTTTTCCACCCTCGAGCGCACGCGTGACGTGGGCGCCGCAGCGTCCGGGCTTCCGTGCGGCTGCACGCTTCTTTTGGAGGACGTGGGCAACCTGGTTGCGAACGAGCTCTTCGCGGAAGGCAGCTTGTCCCCACGTGACCCCGACGCTGCGGCGCGCGAGGTGCTCGGAGGCATCGAACGGCTCGCTCAGGCCGCTGCGTATACGGTGGTGGTCACCGTCGACGTGTTCGCCGATGGGATGCGCTACGATGAGGGGACCGAGGCATGGAGGCGCGCGCTCGCGCGCGTGAACGCGGGTGTGGTGGCGCTGGCCGACCGTGCAGTCGAAGTGGTATGCGGGATTCCCGTGTGGATGAAAGGCGAAGGACCTTCAAGGTGAAGATAGCAGAGGCAATCGGCGCGGCGTTCGGAACGTTCTCGCGCATCCCCGTCCCTAAATCGGCCTGGACCGATTTCGGATCAACCCATGCGCTTGCCGCGTTTCCCCTGGTGGGCCTTGCGGAAGGCTTCCTCATGACGTCGTGGGGGCACGTGGCGAAACTGCTCGGCGTGCCCGCGACCATCGTCGCAGCCGTGCTCGTGGCGCTGCCTGTGGCGGTGACGGGAGGCATCCACCTAGACGGGCTCTGCGACACCTCCGATGCGCTTGCAAGTTGGGCCCCGCGCGAACGAAAGCTCGAGATCATGCACGACCCGCGGGCGGGCGCCTTTGGGGTTATCGGTGTTGTCGTGTACCTTATTATGCAGTTTTCCCTGTTCACCGCGCTGCCGCTTACGGCGGGGGCGTTCCTCGCGCTTCTGTGCTCGCTCGTGTTCTCCCGCGCGCTTTCGGGGCTCGCCGTTGAATGCTGGCCTGCCGCGCGGGCGGATGGCATGGCCGCGGGGCTCTCGCCTGCGAAGAAGCGCGCGGCGATCGTCGTGCCTCTTTGCGCTTTCGCTGCGGCTTCGGCTGCAGGGATGGTCGCGTGCGCTCAGGCCGTCGGCGCCCTTATGGCGGTGGCGGGGCTTTTGGCGCTCGCGTGGTATCGCCATGTTGCCCTGTCCCGCTTCGGCGGGGTGACGGGGGATTTGGCCGGATGGTTTCTGCAATGGGCCGAGCTCGCGATGCTTGCCATGCTGGTGGCGGGGGGCATGCTCCTATGATGCTCGTGGTAGGTGGCGCGCATTCGGGGAAGAGGACCTTCGTGCGCGAAAAGCTCGGGTTCGCGGCGGACGATTTCGTCGACGCGGCGCAGCTAGCGGAGGGCGGCGTGCCCGCGGCTTTTGCCGGCCGTGTCGCGTACCGTGCTGAGGAACTCGTACGCGCGCTCGACGCTGACCGGGCGCTCGAGCGGCTGATCGGCTTCGACGCAGTGATTCTGTCCTTGGTCGGCTCGGGGGTCGTCCCCATGCGTGCGGAAGACGCCCAATGGCGCGAGCGCGCGGGGCGCCTGGGATGCGCGCTCGCTGCGCGCGCCGACGTCGTCGTGCGCATGACGTGCGGGATTCCCCAGGTCATCAAAGGAAACCTTGCCGATGCGCCTCGAGGGACGCAGGGCGCGGGCGCGCCTTTGGAAGTCGTCTTCGTGCGCCATGGTGCCACGGCGGGCACGGAAGACCATCGCTACAGCGGGGCGGGCACCGACGAGCCCCTGTCGAGCGCGGGCGAGCGCGCTTTGCGCGACCTCACGTGCAATCGTGACATGTTCCGTGTTATCACGAGCGGCATGGCCCGCACCGACCAGACGGCGCGCATCCTCTTCCCGAACGCGGAGCTTATGGCGTGCCCCGGTCTGCGCGAGATGGATTTCGGCGACTTCGAGGGGCGAAGCGCCGCCGAGCTTAAAGAGGATGCGCGCTACCGCGCCTGGGTAGACTCCTGGTGCGAGACGCGCTGCCCGCATGGCGAGGGCAAGAGCGATTTCACCCGCCGCGTCGTCGCGGCGTTTCGGGAGGCGTGCGAATCGGAGTGTGCCCAGGGGAGCGGGCGCGCCGTCTTCGTCGTTCACGCGGGTACCGTGAAAGCGCTACTCTCCGAGCTAGCTGTCCCGAAAATGGGATACTTCGACGTGCATACCGAGCCGGGTGGCGCATGGGCCGCCACCTGGGATGGGCGCTGCCTTCGCGACGTTCGCCCCGCTTCGGGGGTCGATGCCCGGTGAGGACGATTCTTGCCGTCGCCGTCGGGTTCGCGGCCGACCTTGCCTTCGGCGACCCGCGCTGGCTTCCCCATCCCGTCGTCGCTATGGGGCGCGCGATCACGTGGGCCGAAGGCCGCCTGCGGGGCGCATTCCCGCAAACGTCCGCGGGCACGCGTGCCGCAGGGCTTGTGCTCGCCGTGGCGCTTCCGCTTGCGTGTGGGCTTTTGACCTGGGGAATCCTGCATCTTTGCGGCATGGTTCACTCCGGCTTGCGCTTCGTGGCCGAGGCGTGGGCGAGCTATCAGATTCTCGCGGCATGCGAGCTGCGCCGCCAGAGCCTGGCCGTGGCCCGCGCGTTCTCGAAGGGCGGCCTTGTCGCGGCGCGCGAAGCCGTCGGGCTCATCGTGGGACGCGACACGTCTGTTCTCGACGAGCAGGGCGTCGCGCGCGCCGCCGTGGAAACGGTGGCGGAGAACGCGAGCGACGGCGTCATCGCGCCGCTTTTCTACCTTATGATCGGGGGTGCGCCCTTGGGCATGGCGTACAAGGCGGTGAACACGCTCGACAGCATGGTGGGCTACAAAAACGAGCGCTACATCGACTTCGGCCGCGCCTCGGCGCGCCTCGACGATGCGGTGAACTGGATTCCCTCGCGCTTATCGGCCCTGTTCATGATCGCCGTGTGCCCGATCGTCGGGCTCGACGCGCGCGGGGCGGCGCGCATCTGGCGCCGCGACAGGCGTCGCCATGTGAGCCCCAACTCGGCGCAGACCGAGTCAGCGTGTGCGGGCGCGCTCGGGCTGCGCCTGGCAGGACCCGCTGTGTATTTCGGCAAGCTCGTTGAGAAACCGACGATAGGCGACGCGTCCCGTGAAATCGAGTGGGGCGACATCGCCCGGGCGACAAGGCTCATGCTCGCCGCGTCCGTATGCGCGCTCGTCGTCTTCGGCGCCGCGCGCGCGGCGGTCGTGCTCGCCGTGGGGGCGATGGCATGAGGGAAGACCACGCCGCGTCCCGGGCTGCCGGGGGAATCCTGCGCGCCCGTGCGCATGGGGGCAGCTCGCAATCGCTCGGCATCGCTTGCGAAGGGGGCGCCTCCGACCTCATCGACTTCTCGGTGAACGTGAATCCGGCAGGCCCCTCGCCGCGCGCCGTCGCCGCAGCTTGCAAGGCGCTTTCTCGAATCGACGCCTACCCCGATAGGGAAAGCCTCGCCCTCGTTCGCGCCCTAGCGCGCGCCCAGGGCATTCCCGAAGATACTATCGTCTGCGGCGCGGGCGCGTCCGACATCATCTGGCGGCTCGCCGCGGCGGTACGCCCGAAACGCATCGTCGTGTGCGCGCCGACGTTCTCTGAATATGCGGAGGCGGCATCGTACTACGGCGCATGCGTGCAGGAGTTCCCGCTCTCCGAGGCGGACGACTTCGACGTGCCCGCCTCCTTCGCCCGCGCGATCGAGGGGCCGGGAGACGTGGCGTACCTCTGCAATCCGAACAACCCGACGGGGCGCCTCGTCGACCCCCGCGTGATCGATGCCGCGGCTTGCCGCTGCGAGCAGGCGGGCGCGCTGCTCGTCGTGGACGAGTGCTTCCTCGGATTTGCGCCCGACGCCCGCGAAAGGAGCGTGGCCTCACGCGCCGCGTGTTCGCACCATGTGGCCGTGCTCTCCGCGTTCACCAAGCTCTACGGAATGGCAGGGTTGCGGTTGGGGTATCTGATCAGCGGAAACGCCCAACTCATCGAGGGGATTCGTCGGGCGGGGCAAGCGTGGCCCGTCTCTTCGGTCGCCGAGGCCGCGGGCATCGCCGCCCTGGAAGACGTCGAATACGTCTCGCGCACGCGCGATGTATTGGCGGGCGAGCGAGCGTGGCTTTCCCACGAGCTCTCCTCGCTCGGGCTTTCCGTCGTGCCGTCGGATGCGAACTTCCTTTTAGTCCGCACGCCGACGAAAGACATCCCCGAGCGCCTGTATAAACAGGGGGTTTTGGTCCGCACGTGCGACTCGTTTTCGGTACTGTCCCGTTTCTGGTGCCGCGTCGCGGTGCGCACGCGCAAGGAGAACGCCCGGCTTGTGATGGCGTTCAGTCGCGCGCTTCGGGCGGAAGGCGCTTCGGGCGAAGGCGAACCCGACGAACGGGGCGGCGCTTCTTGCAGCGGCGCTATGGTGGGCGCGGATGGCCGAGGCTCGGAGAAGGAGGTCGATACCCGTGGGTAGGGCGAAGCCCATCATGATCCAGGGCACCATGTCGAACGCGGGGAAGAGCCTGCTTGCGGCGGGGCTGTGCCGTGTGCTTTCGCAGGACGGCCTGCGCGTGGCTCCCTTCAAGAGCCAGAACATGGCGCTCAACAGCGGTGTCACGGCCGACGGGCTCGAGATGGGGCGCGCCCAGATCATGCAGGCCGAGGCGTGCGGCATCGCGCCCGACGTGCGCATGAACCCCATCCTGCTCAAGCCCGAAAGCGACCACCGGAGCCAGCTTATCGTGGCCGGCAAGGCGCAGGGAGCCTTTGCTGCGAGGGACTACTTCGCGCGAAAGAAGGCGCTCATGCCGCAGATTTTGGAGGCGTTCGATTCGCTCGCGGAGGAAAACGACGTCATCGTCATCGAGGGCGCCGGCAGCCCCGTCGAAATCAACCTTGCCGAAAACGACATCGTCAACATGGGGCTCGCGCGCGCCGTGTCCTCCCCCGTGCTGCTCGCGGGCGACATCGACCCAGGCGGGGTGTTTGCCCAGCTCTACGGCACGGTCGCGCTCTTTGCGCCCGAGGATCGTGCGCTTTTGCGGGGGCTTGTGGTGAACAAGTTCCGCGGCGATGTGGAAATCCTGCGCCCGGGTTTGGCCCCGCTCGAGAAGATGTGCGGGGTTCCCGTCGTGGGGGTCGTGCCGTATCTTACGCTCGACCTGGACGACGAGGACTCGCTCGCGCCGCGCCTATCTGCCCGCGAGGCGCGCGGTGTCATCGACGTCGCCGTCGTGCGCCTTCCGCATCTGTCGAACTTCACCGATTTCGACCCGCTTTCGCGCGTGCCCGGCGTGGGCGTGCGCTATGTTTCCTCGACGACCGATCTGGGCCGGCCCGACCTGGTGGTGCTCCCCGGCTCGAAGACCACGCTCGACGACGCGCGCTGGCTTGCGGCTAGCGGCATCGGAGCCTGTGTACGCGCGCTTTCGGGCGCGGGCACGCCGGTGCTCGGCATATGCGGAGGCTACCAGCTTTTGGGAGACGAGCTTTCCGACCCGCACGGCAGGGAAGGCGCTGGCACCGCGCGCGGGCTCGGGCTCATTCCTGCAAGTACGGTGTTCAAGGAGGAAAAGCGCCTCGCCCAATCGGAGCTGCGCATCACGGGCGCCCAAGGCGCGTTCTCGGTGTGGAACGGCATGACGGCGCGCGGGTACGAGATTCACGACGGCGAAACGACCGTCTCCTGCGCCCCTGCGGGCACGATTGGCGGCAAACCAGAAGGCGCGGCCTGCGGAAACGTGTTCGGAACCTATCTCCACGGCCTGTTCGACGAACCGGGGGTGGCACTCGCCCTCGCGCGCTCGCTCGCGCGCATGCGCGGCCTGCCCGAGAGCGTCGTGGGTGCTGAGGGCGCGGTGTCCGCGGCCGATCATCGTGCGCGCGAGTTCGACCGCCTGGCCGACTCCGTGCGCGGGGCGCTCGACATGGAGTATGTCTACCGCATTATCGAGGAGGGCGTATGATCCACGTGTATCATGGCGACGGCAAAGGCAAGACCACGGCGGCGATGGGCCTCGCCCTTCGCATGCTCGCCGCAGGCCGCCGCGTCGTCGTCGTGCAGTTCCTGAAAGACGGCGAAAGCGGGGAGGTGCGCCTGCTCGCCGAGCATTTCGGCGTGCCCGTGTTCGCGGGGAAGGCGTCGGACAAGTTTACCTGGTCCATGACGTCGGAAGAACTTGCCGCGACGCGCGAGCTGCACGATGGGAACCTCGCTTCCGCGCTCGCCGAGCTCGAGGGCGCGCAGGAGGGGCTGCTCGTGCTCGACGAGGCGCTCGACGCGCTTTCGAAGGGGCTTGTCGACGAGGCGCTCGTGGACCGCGCGCTCGATATGTCCGCGCGCGGCGTCGAAGTAGCGCTCACCGGGCGCGCGCCTTCCCGCAAGATCGTGGAGAAGGCCGACTACATAACCGAGATGCGGTGCGAGAAACACCCCTACGAGCAGGGGATATGTGCAAGGGAAGGAGTGGAGTACTAGATGGATTCCAAGGAGATGGCGCCCGGCGACATCGAGCGGCGCAGCTTTGAGATCATCACCGAAGAGCTCGGCGGCCGCACGTTCCCGCCGCTCGAAGAGCCCGTCGTGAAGCGCGTCATCCACACCACTGCTGACTTCTCGTACGCCGATTCCCTCGTGTTCACCCATGACGCCGCGCACTGTGCGCTCGACGCACTGCGCGCAGGGGCCACGGTGCTCACCGACACGAACATGGCGCTCGCAGGCATAAGCAAGCCCGCGCTCGCGAAGATCGGCTGCCAGGCCGTGTGCTACATGGCCGACCCGGATGTCGCCGCAACGGCGCGCGCCGCGGGCACGACTCGCGCCGTTGCGAGCATGGACAAAGCTTGCGGCATCGAGGGTCCGCTCATCGTGGCCGTCGGTAACGCTCCCACAGCACTTCTGCGCCTCGCCGAGCTCATGGACGCGGGGAAGATCGCGCCCGCGCTCGTCGTTGGGGTGCCGGTCGGGTTTGTGAACGTGGTCGAGGCGAAAGAGGAGCTACTTGCGCGACGCGTGCCGGCCATCGTCGCGAGGGGTCGCAAGGGCGGCTCGACCGTGGCGGCTGCCATTATGAACGCGCTGCTCTACCAGATCACGCGCCCAGGCGGCCCGAAGTGACGGCGCCCGCATCCGCGCCGGCGCTGCGCATCTTCGCCGGCACCACCGAGGGCCGCCTTCTGTGCGAATGGGCGAGCGGGGCGGGCATCCCCGCCCGTGCCTACGCGGCAACCGAGTACGGAGGCGAGCTTTTGGGCGAGCTTCCGGGCATCGAGGTGCATGCGGGCAGGCTCGACGAGGCCGACATGGAGCGCGAGCTTTCCGGCGCGCGCATCGTCGTCGACGCCACGCATCCCTTCGCTACGCTCGCAAGCGGCAACATCCGGGCCGCTTCGCTCGCCGTGGGTTCACGATGCTTGCGCCTTGCGCGCCCGGTCGAGGCGCTGCCCAAAGGCGTCGTCTCGGTCACGTCGATTGCCTGCGCGGCGCGCTTTCTCTGCGAGAACCCGGGTCGCGCGCTTCTCACGACGGGGAGCAAGGAGCTTGCTCCCTACACGAGCGTCGCCGATTACGCGGAGCGCTTCTTCGTGCGTGTGCTCCCGCTGCCCGGTGCTATAACGAAGTGCATCGACGCGGGGTTTTCGCCATCGCACATCATCGGCATGCAGGGGCCCTTCACCCGCGAGCTCAATGAGGCGATGCTTCGGCAGGTGGGCGCCCAGTGGCTTGTGACCAAGGACTCGGGAACCGTAGGCGGCACGGCCGAGAAGCTCGCCGCCGCGCGCGACGCGGGAGCGCGCTGCATCGTGGTCACCCGTCCCGTCGAGGGAGGCGGGGCCCTTTCGCTTAGGGAAGTGGAAGACGCGCTCTTACGGGAGTTCGCGCGCTAGGCGCTCGCCGCGCCTGTGCGCCCTCCCGCCCGCGAAGAGGAGCGCCCCGAGCAAGCTCGACCCTTACAAGCCCGTCATCCGCCAAAAGCTCGAGGACGACGCGCGGAACTGGCGCAAGCAGCCCTTCAATAAGTTGCGGTGAAATAGTGTCTGTTTTTGCTGCTAGAAAGCATATTCAGTCCCTTATTCACCGCAACTTGTTGGTGGTGGCTTACTGGTAGCGTAGGCACTCCACCGGGTCGAGCTTTGCCGCGCGGCGAGCGGGGTAGAAGCCAAAGATTACGCCGATTCCGACGGAGACGGCGAAGGCCAGCAGCACCGTGGCGATTGAAAAGCTCGGTGTAATTTGCCCGCTGGCACCGAGCTCGCCAAGAATCCCGGATCCGGAGGCAAACATCGCGAGGCCCCATGCCAGCAGATAGCCAATCAGGACACCTAGCAGTCCGCCGGTGACGCACAGCGCCGAGGATTCGGCCAAAAACTGCGCGGTGATATTGCGACGACTTGCGCCCAGAGCGCGGCGGATGCCGATCTCGCGGATGCGCTCCGTTACGTTGGTAAGCATCATATTCATAATGCCGATACCGCCGACAAGTAGCGAGATGCTGGCGACAGCACCCATGATGAGCGAGAACGCGCCCATATAGGAGTTGAGTGCATCGATGGCGCTTTTCATGGATGTCGCCGATACACTGTCGTACTCATCATCCTCCTCGATGCCCTTCATCGCGCGCACCTTGGACTCGATGGTCTTACAAAGCTCATCCATGTCCGTGCCCTCGGCGACGAGTGCCGTCACGCTGGGGAATGAAGGATTCTCGTCGCCAAACAGCCCGGAGATGGTTTCGCGCGGCATATACAGCGTGAGCGAGCCCATGGAGTCGCTGCCACCATCTATCACGCCTACAATCTGCACCTCGCCGTTGGAAACCTTGATGGTTTTTCCCAGCGCGTCCTGTTCGTTGCCGTAAAGCTGATCGGCGCCGTTGCGGCTGATGAGCGCCACGCGCGAGCCTGATTGGGACTCGGCCTGGGAATAGGTGCGCCCCGCAACGAGCTTGCTGGCCCCCACGGCGTCGAGCATGTCGCTATCGACACCTTGTGCCATGACGGTATAGCTTTTATCGCCGGTCTTGTACTCGGTATACGCGCTGTCGACAATGCCGATCTGCTCTATCTGCGGCACCAGTTTTTGAAGCTTCTCGATGTCCGACTCGGTGAGTTCTTGCGACGAATAGATTTGCACCATGCGTGCCGCATTGAGGCCCAGGCTGTTGACCAAGCTGTTTTGGATGCCGCCGATGAGCGAAGTCATGGCGATAACCGAGGCGATGCCGATGACAATGCCCAGGATGGTGAGCAGGCTGCGCCCCTTGTTGGCCTCGAGCGAGTGAAGGGCTTCCTGGATGAGATCGCGGGCGCTCATGCCATCTCTCCTTTCGGCGGGTTGGCGGAGGCGGAAATCATGGGCAGGCTATCTACGGCGCTGCGTAGGGTCCGCGGTGCATGTGGAATATACGCGCCGTCGTGAATGCAACCGTCGCGGATGGTCACGGCACGGTCGGCCTCGGCGGCGATGCCGGGGTCGTGTGTGATAAGCACGATGGTTTTGCCGCGCTCCTGGAGCCTATGGAAGGTCTCCATCACAAGCGCTCCAGTGGCGGAGTCTAGGTTTCCCGTTGGCTCATCGGCCAGGATGATGGGCGGGTCATTGACGAGGGCGCGCGCGATGGCGACACGCTGCATTTGGCCGCCCGAGAGCTCGGATATGCGGTGGTCCCAGTGGTCGACGGGCAGCGTGACGGCCTGCAGCGCGTGCACGGCGCGCATTTCGCGCTGGCTACGGGGCACATTGGTGTAGGCCAGCGGCAGCATGACGTTTTCGATAACCGACAGGCGCGGCAGCAGGTTGAAACTCTGAAAGACAAAGCCAATGCTCAGGGCGCGAACTTCGGTGAGCTCGTCATCATCGAGCTCGGCCACGTTGAGCCCTTGCAGGTAGTAGTCGCCTGCCGTCGGTTTATCCAGGCAGCCTAGGATGTTCATGAGCGTTGACTTGCCCGAGCCCGAAGGGCCGGTAATGGCGACGAACTCGCCGGGATCTACCGCCAGGCTCACGTTATGCAGGATGTGGGCGCAACCTGCCTCGCTCTCAAAGATGCGGTGCACGTTGCGGATGTCGATAACGGGACGCATTACATGCCCTCGTCGTCAGACATGCTGCCCGAATCCGTGCTGTAGCCGCCGTCAGCCGTTGCGTCCGCTCCGTTGTCCATGACGAGGGTGTCGCCATCGCGCAGCTTGGTAACAGGCACGTCAGGGTTGATCTCGTTGCCCTGGTCGTCGCGCTTGACCTGCGTCTTGCCGACTACGGCTTCGTTGTCGTTTTGCGTCACGACGGTCACCTTCACGCGACGGGTTTGCTTGCCCTCGTCATCAGTCGCCACGTTGACGTAATAGTGTTCGCCGTCTTCGGTCATGAGCGCCATCGTCGGCACCATCACCACGTCGTCGAGCTGCTCGGTCACCACCGATATCTCGGCCGTCATGCCCGGCTTCAGGAGCGCGTCGGGAGCCTCTATGAGAATATCGACGTTAAAGGTTACGCTGCCGCCGCCACTGTTGGCGGCGTCGGAGTTTGCCACCGACGCGATAGCCGTGACGGTGCCCTGGCTCACGATATCGGGAAACGCGGGATACGTGACGTTGGCGCTCTGCCCAACGGCGATCTTGGCGATGTCCTTTTCGCCCACCTGCACGGTCACCTTCATCTTGGACAGGTCGGCGATCTGCATGCACTGCTTGCCGCCGCTCGTATCGCTTTCGCCCATGATCATGCCGCCTGTAACCGTGGCGCCCACTTTGGCATTGAGCTCCACGATGCTACCCGAGCTCGGGGCCGTGACCGTGCGACTGGAGGCCTTGGCGTTCGCCTGGTCGAGGTTTGCCTGGGCTGATGCGAGGCTGCGCTGCGCGGCCGATACGGCGTTCGTGTCCGCTGATGCGGCGGAGACGCCAGCCGCTGCGGAAGCTCCCTCGACGTCCGTCGTTGGGGTGGCCTGCGCGGCAGCTGCGGCTTTCTGCGCGTTGGCGAGGTCTTCCTGAGCGGCTGCAACTGCACGTTGCGCCTCGGCAACGTTGCGATCGAGCTCGTCGTTTTTAATGGTCATAAGCACGTCGCCCTCGTTGACGGATTGGCCCGCCTGCACGTTGATAGAATCGACCGTGCCGTCGACAGAAGGGGAGACCACTGAGGACGAAATGGGTTTGAGCTGGCCTTTCGCCTCGACCGTTGTGGTAAACGTGCCCTCGGTCACCATGTCGGTCACCGGCCCGTTGTTGCCTGCGGGCCGTGCGTTGATGGCTAAGGTCACGACAACGGCGACGAGCACAATGGCGGCCACGACGCCGGCCGCAATGCCGCGTCGGATGAGCTTTTTGCGTCGACGTTCGGCACGTTTTGCCTTGAGCTTGGCATATGCCTCTTCATCGGAAATCTCGGTCGCATCGTTCGCGCGTCCGCTCTGCTTATCGGCATGTACGCTTGTAATCAGAGGAATCGTTTCGGTGACATCTTCGGGCGTGTGCTCGGTATCATCCGGGCCCGGGGTGGTCGTGGGGACATTCGGCATAGCGTCTCCTTTATAGAAAGTACCTCGATAAGTATATGCGCCCACCGGTTGGGGCGGGCGCATGGGACGGTTTCTTTCGGAACTGTTAGATTGGTCGCAGCAGCTCCATGTTGTAGGAATGTGCGCGTTGCACTACGAGTGGACAACCACGCACAGGCCGACTTTGATGCAGTCGTGAAGTGCCTTGGCGTCTGCCAGGCGCAGGTTGATGCAACCGTGGCTGCCGCACCACTTGTACGACTCGGCATTATCGAAGCTCTTGTCGTTTTGCCAGGTGGCGTCGTGGAAGCCGATCATGTTGCCCTCAAACGGCATCCAGTAGCTCACCGGGCTCTCATATTTGGGTTTACCGGTCTCGGGGTCCTTGGCTCCGATCAGGGTGCTGCCGCCGTCGTTGCTGTTAATCTGCCACACGCCCTCGGGGGTGGCGTCTTCGCCCGGTTTGCCGGAAATAAAGTTGGCCTCCCACACGATATTGCCGTTCTCGTCGTAGTAGCGCGCGTGCTGCTCGGACAGATCGACATCGATGTATGCCTTCCAGTCGGGCTCTCCCTTTGCGGTAAAGGTGTCGGCCTTCTGGGAGTACTTGATCTCGATTTCGCCGGTCTGCTTGTTGTTAATGGCGTCCTCAACCTGCTTGGCGAGCGAGCTGCTGTCGATGGACCAACCAAAGTCACCGCCTTCGACGGCGCACTGCTTGCCATCGGCGCGCGTCCACCAGCGAGTGGAGCCCACGGTATTAAAGCCGTTGGCGAGCTCGGCTGCCCAGCTGCTGATCTGCGACGTATCGAGCGTGGGGTTGGCCGGATCGGCAAAGCTGATCCACTGCAACACGGAGCTGCCGTCGACCTTTCCGGCATCCTCGCCGTTGAGCTTGAGGGTCACCTTGACGCCCAGGAAGTTGTTGGCGGCATCGCATGCGGCCTGAATCTGATCATCGGTCAGCGTTCCATTGAGCGGTTCATAGGCATCGTTGCCGAGCTTGGAAAGATCTACGGTCTCGGCCAGCGAGGCAAGCTCGAGCTCGGCATACTTAATGACATGCTCGCGGTTGATTTTTTCGTTGGAGCGCGCCTTCTCGACGGTAAACTTGCCGGCCTGCTCGTCATAGGAGCTATTGGCCTCGAACGTGCCCGAACGGCCCTCGTTAAACTCGTCGATAGCGGCGCCCAGGTCCTCCTCAAACTTCTTTTGGTCAAAGGTATCGGAGAGCATGGACAGGTCGACGTCTTGATCAAGATCGACTTTGTTGGAGGTAGTAGTTGTTTTGGTCTTGCCGCTTAAGGATTCTACAAGGCGGACCGGCCAAATAAAGGCTTCGTTGTGGTTGATGATTTCTTTTGCAGCAGCTTCACCGTCGACGATGGGTTCATCGGACTCGGGCTGATAGGTCCAGCTAAAGCCATCGCCTGTCACGGTGAGCTTATAGTGCTTCCATGCCGAGTTGACCTTGGTGGCGGCAGACGAAGCGTTGGAGAACGAGACGTCGATGCCGGCGATGGTGGTGTTGGGGTAGGCTACCTGCGAAAACGCTACGACGCCTACGATATAGACAATGACGATTAGACCAAGGACGACAAAGAGCGTTGTCTTTTTGCCCGACTTATTGTTCTCGGCGGGCTTGCGCGCGGGGCCGCGATCGCCTCGAGCGTGCGTGGGGGGCTGCTTGGGCGCATTGCCGTTTGCCTGGCGCTGCTGACGTTGTTGACGCTGCTGTCGCTGTTGGTTCGGGCGTTGGGAAGCGTTTGCTGCACTACGCTGCTGACCGTGGCTCGGCGCGATAGGACGCGGCGACTGAACGCCGCCGGTGTGCCTGCTCGGCTGCTGCGGATCGGGAATCAGTTGAGTTCGATCGTTTTGCGACATCGTATGCATATCCTTCGATTTTCGCCTTGCGGTTCATCGTGTTTTTACTGGGCTTGCATTATAGCGATTGCCCTGCTGTTTGTGGTACGGAAACGGTGGCATTCAAAAGAGCTGGGACAAATGTCCCACCTTTGAGTCGTTCTTTGCCGCTATCCGCACACACCGCATTTTGCACAGGCCGAAAGTGCGGCCGGAGCCTGCGCGATGCCGCCCTTTGCCGTCTCGCGCAGCGTGGCCGGCAACGCGTGACCCACCGAGAGCATGACATGTGCCATCTGGTCAAACGGCACCAAGCTCTTAATGCCTGCGAGGGCGAGTTGTGCCGAGCTGAAGGCTGCTGCCACGCCGATGGCGTTGCGGTTTTGGCAGGGCACCTCCACGAGACCACCGACGGGGTCACAAACGAGGCCCAGCAGGTTACTCAGCGCGATGGAACTGGCGTCGAGCGCCTGCTCGGGCGTGCCGCCGAGCATCTGCACCAGAGCGGCGGCTGCCATGGCGGCGGCGCTTCCCACCTCGGCCTGGCATCCGCCCTCGGCGCCGGCGACGCAGGCGCTCGTGGTGAGGTTGAGGCCGATGGCGGCTGCGCAGTAGAGCGCGTCCATGACCTGCTCGTCGTCGAGCTGAAGGTGATCGGCGAGCGCCAGCACGCAGCCGGGCACGACACCCGCGGAGCCTGCCGTGGGGGCGGCGACAATCACACCCATCGTGGCGGAGCGCTCGAGCACGGCCATGGCGCGGACCACTGCATCTGTCTGAACGGGGCCCATCAGGCTTGCACTCAAATCGTTGCGGCTGGTGGCATCGACGAGTTTGGCCTCGCCGCCGATAAGCCCGCCGAGCGAACGCTGCGGATTGGCGATGGGGGCCGTGGTCTCCTCGCGCATGACGTCGAGCACGCGGCGCATGGCAGCGACGGCGTGGGCCTCGCCGGTCAGACGCGCCTCGCGAACGGCCATGACGGCGCCGATGCTGAGCCCCAGTTCCTCGCACGCATCGAGCAGCTGCTCGCCGTCGTCGAAGATTTCCTTTGCTGAGACGCCGGGGGAGAGCGACGAGGCAGAGCCGGGGAGCTCGATAAAGGTCGCGTAATCGACATTGTCGAGTTTGCGTAGCATCGGGATAACAGTGTCGTCGGGCGCGCCGTCAGTCTCAAAGACGGAGTAGGCCTGGCCGCCCACTTCGGTGCGGTAGGTGCGGCAGAAGGCGATGTTTACATGGGCGTAGGCGAGCAGGTTGGTGAGCGCGGCGAGTACACCGGGGACGTCCTTGTGCGCCACGAAGAGCGTGGAATACATGCCCGAGATGTCGACGCCGACGCCGTTAATGCGGCTGATGCGCATCTTGCCGCCGCCCAGGCTCTCGCCGCGGACCTGTGCCGTGGCGCCCGTGTCGTCGACCATGTCGATATCGACGGTATTGGGGTGGATGGAGGCGTCGTCGCCCTTGATGTCAAAGTGATATTCGAGGCCCTGCTCGCGTGCGAGGTCGAAGGCCTGCTTGATGTTCTCGTCATCGGTGTCGAGGCCCAGGATGCCCGCGACGAGCGCACGGTCGGTGCCGTGGCCGCGGTAGGTGTGGGCGAAGGAGTTCCACAGGCCAAAGGTGACTTTGGTGATGCGGCCTTCCAGCAGGCTGGCGGCAACTTGGGCGCAGCGCAGGGCGCCGGCGGTGTGCGATGAACTGGGGCCGACCATGACGGGGCCCAAGATTTCGAATGCAGAGGTCGTAGCTAGTGTTTGCGGCTTGCCTGCCATATGCGCTCCTGTTCTATCCCATCGTCCCGAGGGGCGGGGCATAAGGTCGCCTGCTCGGACAGTCCTGCTCGCACGGAGAGCACATTAAGTGCTCTCCGGCTCGTGCGGAACTCGCGATCGACCTTATGCCCCGCCCCTCGGGACTAAGGATACATGGTTGGAGTTGCTAGATGGCAAAATTCATTAGCTAGGGACGTGTCTTACCTTGCTTATCGAGACATCTTCACCACCGTTTATATAAAAAAGAAGTACCGGTTGGGGCCGGTACTTCTTTTGGTGCATCGATATGTGGCTGCAGCTTTTGCCGTTGGCTTACAGGCCGCAGGCTGCTTTGAGTTCTTCGACTCGGTCGGTTTTTTCCCAGGTGAAGTCGGCGTCTTCACGGCCGAAGTGGCCGTAGGCTGCCGTCTTTTCGTAGATGGGGCGACGCAGGTCTAGGTCTCGGATGATTGCACCCGGACGCAGGTCGAAGGTCTT
Source organism: uncultured Collinsella sp. (assembly GCA_958403205.1). Taxonomy (GTDB): domain Bacteria; phylum Actinomycetota; class Coriobacteriia; order Coriobacteriales; family Coriobacteriaceae; genus Collinsella. The sequence goes on from CATXWM010000006.1 coordinate 68,223, forward strand.
CTCTACGGCTTCAACGATCTTGTCCTCGGCAACATGCGCGGTACCGAAGGTGTCGACCATGATTGAGAGGGGCTTGGAAACGCCGATGGCGTAGGCAAGCTCGACTTCGCAGCGGTCGGCCAGACCGGCGGCGACCACGTTTTTGGCGACCCAGCGCGCGGCATACGCGGCGGAGCGGTCAACCTTGGTGCAGTCCTTGCCGCTAAAGGCGCCGCCGCCGTGACGGCCGTAGCCGCCGTAGGTGTCAACGATGATCTTGCGGCCGGTGAGGCCCGTGTCACCCATGGGGCCGCCCACGACAAAGCGACCGGTGGGGTTCACGTAGATGTCCGCGTTGTCCCATGGCATGTTCTCGGCGGCCATGACCGGGGTGATGACGTGCTCGATGAGGTCGGCCTTGATCTTGCCCATGTCCTCGATCTCGGCGGCGTGCTGCGTGGAGATGACGATGGTCGTGATCTCGACGGGCTTGCCTTCCTCGTAGCGCACGGTGACCTGGGTCTTGCCGTCGGGACGCAGATAGGCGAGGGTACCGTCGTGACGCACGGCGGCCAGGCGCTCAGCCAGACGGCTTGCCAGGTAGTGCGGCATGGGCATGAGGGTCTTGGTCTCGTTGGAGGCATAACCGAACATCATGCCCTGGTCGCCGGCGCCGATCAGGTCGATCGGGTCGGTGGTAGCACCGGTCTGGGTCTCGAATGACTCGTCGACGCCCTGGGCGATATCGGGCGACTGCTCGTGGATGAGGCTCATAACGCCGCAGGTGTCGCAGTCAAAACCGAACTTTGCACGGTTGTAGCCAATGCGGCGGATAACGCCGCGGGCAATCTCCTGTACGTCGACGTAGGCCTGGGTGCGGATCTCGCCGGCGACGATGACGGTGCCAGTGGTCACGAGGGTCTCGCAGGCGCAGCGGACGTTCTCCACGTTGGCAGGCACGCCGTTGGGGGCGATGTAGCCCTGCTCCTGCAGCTCTATTTCTTTGGCGAGGATTGCGTCGAGGACGGCGTCGCTGATCTGGTCGGCGATCTTATCGGGATGACCTTCGGTCACCGACTCCGACGTAAAAACAAAGGACCCGTGTTGGGGCGGGATGGAACGAAGTTCTTCTGACATGATTGTCCTTTCAAAAACGTGTCCCGGCGACCGTTACCATTCCGCCGGGCTCTCTATGCAAGGGCACATCATAGCGCGTAAATCAAACATTCACACCCTTTTCGCACCTACTCATTGGGGACAGACTTAAATGACCAGCCTTACCTAAGTGCCGACAGGTTGCCCAACAACTGGTCATTTAAGTCTGTCCCCAATGATTGGGTCGGTGCCCTTTGTGCGGAGGTTGCTTTGATGCTTTATACTGATGCGGTTAGACATCCATCCTGCAATCGAGGAGATTTCCATGGCATCAGACGTTCGCGTCCGCTTTGCACCCTCACCGACGGGCAAGCTGCACATCGGCGGCGCCCGCACCGCTATCTATAACTGGGCTTTCGCCCGTGCTAACGGCGGCACGTTCATCCTGCGCATCGACGACACCGACCCCACCCGCTCTACCGACGAGAACACGCAGATCATCCTGCGCGCCATGCGTTGGCTGGGCCTGGACTGGGACGAGGGTCCCGAGGTGGGCGGCGACTTTGGCCCCTACGCCCAGACCGAGCGCCTGGACCTGTACAAGCAGGCCGCCCAGAAGCTTTGGGACGAGGGCAAGGCTTATCCCTGCTTCTGCACCAAGGAGCAGCTCGACGCCGACCGCAAGGCCGCGCAGGAGCGCAAGGACCCCTTCCAGGGCTATCAGCGCCGTTGCCGCGATCTTGATCCCGAGGAGGCCCGCCGCCGCATCGAGGCCGGCGAGTCCTACGTCCTGCGCATCAAGGTGCCCGAGGACCGCGGCGACGTCGTCATCCACGACGCCGTTCACGGCGAGGTGACCTTCGACGCCAAGGAGCTCGACGACTTTGTCATCTTCCGCTCCGATGGCACGCCCACGTACAACTTCGCGACCGTCGTCGACGACGCCATGATGAAGATCACCCATGTCATCCGTGGCGACGACCATCTGTCCAACACCCCGCGTCAGGTCATGGTGTACGAGGCCCTCGGCGCTCCCGTGCCCACGTTCGCCCACATCTCCATGATCCTGGGCGCCGACGGCAAGAAGCTCTCCAAGCGCCACGGCGCCACCTCGGTGGAGGAGTACCGCGACGCCGGCTACCTGTCCGACGCCTTCGTCAACTACCTGGCGCTGCTCGGCTGGTCGCTCGACGGCGAGACCACGATCATCCCGCGCGATGTCCTGGCCAGCAAGTTCTCGCTCGACCGCATCTCCAAGAACCCCGCGACCTTCGACCCCAAGAAGCTCGACTGGGTCAATGCTGAGTACATCAACGGCATGTCCGATGCTCAGTTTGCCGACGAGATCATGGTCCCCGAGCTGCACGAGGCGGGTCTCATCGAGGGTAATGTCGAGTACGGCGAGGATTGGATCGACGCGCTTGCCGCCATTGTCAAGCCGCGCACCAAGATGCCGGCCGACGCCGTGACCGTCGCCGCTCCCATCTTCGCTACGGCCGAGACGCTCGAGTATGACGAGAAGTCCGTTAACAAGGGCCTGGCTAAGGAGGGCATGGGTGCCATTCTGGATGCCGCCAAGGCCGCGCTCGAGGGCGTGGACGAGTGGACGGCTGCCAACATCGACGCCGCGCTTGAGCCGCTGCCCGAGCAGATGGACCTTAAGAAGCGCGTGGTGTTCCAAGCTGTGCGCGTCGCCGTATGCGGCAACATGGTGAGCCCTCCGCTGGGTGAGACCATGGCGCTCGTCGGTCGCGACGACTGCCTGGCGCGCATCGATCGCGCCCGCACGATGGCGCTGTAATCGCTGCGCAAACGTATCTATCCGAGCCCCGTTCACTCAGAGCGGGGCTCTTGTTTCTGTAGACGTATGGGATAGGAGGTGCTGGGGCCATGGCCGAGCAACTTTCGCTGTTTGGTTCGCCGGAACCGGAGGAAGCTCCGAAGTCCGCGGCTCCTGCCGCCGCCCCGGCGCAGCCCGAGCCCATCGCCGCCTATGCGAGCGTGGTTCTCGACATCCCGACGCGTGCGCTGTCCGAGCCGTTTGCCTATGGCATTCCTCAACCCCTTGCTAGCGAAGCGCAGATCGGATCAACGGTCCTGGTCCACTTTGGTAACCGTGCCGCCGCGGGCTATATTGTCGACATTGCGCCTGAGCTGGGCGACCTACAAGGCAACATCGCCCTCGATCCCGCGCGTATAAAGCCCATCGAGGCGATTCTCAGCAAGCCGCTCTTTAGTGCCGAGGCCGCCCGCATCGCGCGTTGGATGAGCCGCGAATATGTCGCGACGCTTTCCGAGTGCCTGCGCCTGTTCTTGCCCCCGGGTGGAAGCCCGCGCGTGGTCAAAGGCGACGACGGCGTGTGGACTGTCGAGCGCCCTGCCGTCAAACCCATCCAAAACCGCTGGGTCATGCTTACGCCCGAGGGTTTCGACTACACGCCGCCCAAGACCGCGGTCCGCCAGCGTCAGCTCATCGAGGCGCTCCAGTGCGGCCCGGTCACGACGCGCGATCTCAACCTGCTTTACAACAGCATGTCGGCGACCATCAAGGCGCTTGAAAAGCGCGGCGTCGTGGTGGTGGAGGAGCGCCGTGCCTGGCGCGGTTGCAGCGAGCAGACTACGCTGTCCTCAGCGAGCGGCAAAGCGCCGGTCGCACTTACGAACGGCCAGCAGCAGGCGCTCGCGCAGATTGATCGCGCCCGTCTGGACGCTCATGGCGACGTGGTGCTTGTCGACGGCGTCACTGGCTCCGGCAAAACCGAGGTCTACCTCTCGGCGATTGAGCGCGTGCTGGCGGCCGGCCGTTCGGCCTGCGTGCTCGTGCCCGAGATCTCGCTGACGGCCCAGACCGTCGGCCGCTTCCGCTCGCGTTTTGGCGAGACGGTCGCCGTGTTCCATTCGCGCCTCTCGGCCGGCGAGCGCCTGGACCAGTGGGATATGGTCGCCAGCGGTGCGGCCCGCGTGGTCGTCGGCGCCCGCTCGGCGCTCTTTTGTCCGCTCAGCGACCTTGGTCTCATCATCATCGACGAGGAGCACGAGACCAGTTACAAGCAGGGCTCCAGTCCGCGCTACCATGCGCGCGAGGTGGCGGCCGAGATGGCGCGACGCTACCGCTGCCCGCTCGTGTTGGGCTCCGCCACGCCTTCTGCCGAGGCCCTCGACCGCTGCCGCCGTGGCACGTATAACGGTGCCACCTGGACGCGCGTCGAGATGCCCAAGCGCCCGGGACACGCCGTGCTGCCGACAGTCCGCATTGCCGACCTGCGCCGCGAGTTCTCGCACGGCAGCCGCTCTATGTTCTCAAAACCGCTGATGAAAGGCCTGGAGCGTGTGGTCGAGCGCCGCGAGAAGGCCGTGCTGTTGCACAACCGCCGTGGCTTTGCGCCGTTCCTGATGTGCCGCGAGTGCGGCTGCGTCCCCACCTGCAACCACTGCTCCACCGCGCTTACGTATCACGAGCGCACGCACACGCTGCAGTGTCACACATGCGGTTCGTCTTGGCGCGTGCAGCCCTATCCCGCGCCCACAAGCCGTTGCCCCAAATGTGGAAGTCGCTACCTGGCAAAAATGGGTCTGGGCACGCAGCAGATCGAGGACGCACTGCACCAGATGCTTCCCGAGGATGTCGCCATTATTCGCATGGATGCCGATTCCACACGCGGCAAGGATGCGCACAAAAAGCTGCTCGAGCAGTTCGATGCTGCCGATTGCGCCGTGTTGCTGGGCACCCAAATGATCGCAAAGGGTCTCGACTTTCCCGAGGTCACGCTCGTGGGCGTGGTCAATGCCGACTTCGCCCTCAAGCTGCCGGACTTCCGCGCAGGGGAGCGCGCCTACGACCTGCTGGAACAGGTGGCGGGCCGTGCCGGTCGCGGCGATCGCCCCGGCGAGGTGATCATCCAGACCTACCTGCCCGAGGATCCGGTCATTCGCGCCGTCGCTGAACATGACCGTTCGATCTTTACCGACCACGACCTGGACCAGCGCCGCGACGCGCTGTACCCGCCGTTTGTTCGCCTGGTCAACATCTTGGTGTGGTCGGCGATCCGAGACGACGCGCAAGACTACATCGGGCGCATTGCAAAGCTTCTTAAGCGCCGCTGGCATGCCGCCGCGCCCGACTTTCTGCGGGCGGGAAGTGCCGTGCCGCAGGTGCTGGGCCCGGCTTCGTGTGTAATCGAGAGAGCCAAGGACCGCTACCGCTTCCATCTGCTTGTAAAGTCGCCCGTGGGGTACCATGTCTCTGATGATATCGACGCCTGCCTCAAAGAGGTGGGCTCTGTGCGCGGCGTGAGCGTGAGCGTTGACGTCGACGCCTATGATTTGATGTAACAACCCGAAAGGATGGCCATGGAAGCCAACGGAATCGTACTGTCGCCTGACCCTCGTCTGCGCCAGGAGTGCGCCGTCATCGAGGAGATCACCCCGGCGATCGAGGCGCTTGTCGAGAAGATGAAGAAGATGATGTTCGAGAACGGCGGTTGCGGCCTAGCTGCCCCGCAGATCGGCGAGCTCATTCAGCTCGTCACCATCGACTGCGACTACAGCGACAAGAATGATTATGATCCGTACGTGCTCATCAACCCTGTCATTGTTGAGCAGAGTGACCATCTGGTGCCGTTTAGCGAGGGCTGCCTTTCCATTCCCGGCATTAGCTGCGAGATCGAGCGTCCCGACCATGTCGTCGTCGAGGCGTACGACTTGGACGCCAACCTGATTCGCTACGAGGCCTCGGGCGATCTGTTCTGCGTGTGCCTACAGCACGAGATCGATCACCTGCACGGCAACACCATGTTCGAGCGACTGAAGCCCATGCAGAGGATCAAGGCAGTCAAGGAGTACCAGGACGCCCTGGCCCGCGGCGCTCGACCGGGCGAGACGGAGTAGGTCCCACCGTCCCCGGTGCTGAGCGCCCACATATCATCCCGTGCTCAAACATTCTCGCTTTGCTGCGAAACTGCGCGCGGGACGATATGTGGGCGCTCAGCACCGGGGACTGCGTTGTTCTGGCTCGATTCGCCCGGGTGCCGTTGGGCCAGGGAGGGGCGTCTTCGCTGATAGGTGCTTTGCTGAAAGAGCTGCTTTTATGGCGGCTCTTTCTTTGGTTTTGGGTATATTTGTTCTTGTTGAATTGTTATTGCGGATGGGCTGGGTACTTGGCTTTCCGCTGTTATTTATAGCCGTCTCGGCTTTGGTTGAGAGGAGACTAACTTTTATGCGTATTGTGTTTATGGGTACGCCTGATTTTGCTGTGCCTTCGCTGACTTCGCTTGTTGAGGCTGGGAATGAGATTGCGCTTGTTGTTACTCGTCCTGATGCTGTTCGTGGGCGTGGTAAGAAGCTGGAGCCTTCTCCTGTTAAGGCTAAGGCGCTTGAGCTGGGGTTGCCGGTTGTTGAGGCTAATCGTATGACGGCCGAGGTTGTTGAGGCACTTCAGGCTGCCCAGGCTGACATTTTCTGTGTGGCTGCCTATGGCTGCATTTTGCCTGATGAGGTGCTGCATATGGCGCCGCTTGGTATTGTGAATGTTCATGCGTCTTTGCTGCCTCGTTGGCGTGGCGCCGCTCCTATTCAGCGTGCGATTCTTGCTGGTGACGAGGTTGCTGGCGTTTCCATTATGCGCATTGGACATGGCGTGGATACTGGTGCTTATTGTGCCCAGGCTTCCACGTCGGTTGCCGGTAAGCATGCTGAGGCGCTGACCATGGAGCTTGGTGAGCTTGGCGGCAAACTGCTTGCCGATACGCTTCCTTCTCTTGCCGATGGCACCGCCGTGTGGACTGAGCAGGATGAGTCGCTCGTCACTCATGCTGCCAAGATTTCCAAGCTGGAGATGCTTCTGGATCCGCAGATGGCTGCGCTCGATTGCGTGCGTCATGTGCTCGCTTCGTCCGATACCGCGCCTGCTCGTTGCGTGATTGCCGGCAAGACCGTGCGTGTGCTCGATGCTGCGCTGGCCGATGTTTCGCTTGGCAAGGGCGGCGTTGACGTTAAGAATAAGCGTGTTTTCCTTGGCCTTTCCGATGGTGCGGTTGAACTGCTCGAGGTTAAGCCCGATGGCAAGCGTGCCATGGCCGCTTCTGCTTGGGCTGCTGGGCTGCAAGGCGCCGATCTTATCTGGGGTGTTTTGTCATGAGCAAGCTGTCTCCCGCGCGCAAGCTTGCACTCGATGTGCTGATGGAGGCCGATCGCCGCGACATGTATGCGCGCGACGTGCTGTCCTCTCGCGCATCGGCCAAGGCTATTGACCAGCGCGATTCCGCTTTTGCAGCTCGCTTGGCGCTTGGTGTGGCCGCCACGCAGGGTATTTTGGACGAACTGCTCGATCAGTTTCTCGATAAGCCTAAAAAGGTTGCGCCGCGTGTTCGCATGGCGCTTCGTATCTCGGCCTTCGAGATACTCTATCTGCATACGCCGGGTCGCGTTGCGGTGAGTCAGGGCGTTGAGCTGGTGCGCAGCGGAGCTAAGTCTGCCGCCGGTTTGGCCAATGCCGTGCTGCATAAGGTCGCGGACAACGTTGAGGACTTTGCCACGGCGTCCGATGTTGATGAGTCTGAGCGACGCCTGGTTCGTCTGTCGCGCCTGATGGGACTGCCGCGTTGGCTGTGCGCTCGCATTATGGCATCGTTCGACACGCCAGAGGGTGCGCTTAACTTTGCCGGCAATCTGGCCCCCGCGCCGCTGGCCCTGCATGAAAACACCTTTACGACCAAGCCCGATCCGTATATCTCGCAGCTCGTCGCGCCTGTCTTCCCGGGCTGTCATGCCCCGGTTGATGCCCAGGTTACCGTTGCTTCGGGTGTGTTTGAGCGTGCTGCCGCGGTGGCATCTGATCTCAACGCGCAGCTTATCGCCACAGCTGCCACGCGCCCTGGTAGCTGCCTTGAGATTGGTGCCGGTCGTGGCACCAAGACCTATGTGATGATGTGCCAGGCCAAGCGTGCGGGCTATGAGCGTCAGCATACGGCGCTCGATCTGCATGATCGCAAGTGCGATCTGAATCTCGCTCGCCTGCATAAGGCCGGTATTCAGGGCGTTCGTACGGTTTCGGGTGATGCCTGCGAGCTTGATGAGGTGCTCACATCGTTTGATGCCATGCTTGGCGAGCCGGTTAAGTTCGACACGGTCTTTATCGATGCGCCGTGCTCGGGCACCGGCACCATGCGTCGTCATCCCGAGATCCCGTGGCGCCTAACTGAGAATGACGTTACGACTGATTTGCCCAAGCTGCAGCTGACGATGCTCAAGGAGGCTGCCGCGCGCGTGGCTGCCGGCGGCGAGCTCATCTATGCGACGTGCTCCGTCTTCGACGAGGAGAACACGCAGGTGGTGGATGCTTTCCTTGCTTCTCCCGAGGGTGCCGGCTTTAGCGTGGCACCGCTTTCCGAGGCACAGATTCTGCAACTCCCCGAGTTCGACCAGGCCAAGAAGCTCGTATCCGTACGCCAGAACGATCGAGGCCTCTTCCAAAGCGTGCCGGTAAACGCCGACTCCTACGACGGCCACTTCTGCGCCAGGCTGGTCCGCAACTAACTACTAATTTGCGGTGAAATAGGGATTGAAAAACCGCTTCTACCCGCCAAACAGTCCTTATTTTACCGCAACTCATAAGGAAACCTGGGTAGCTAAATAATCAGCCCCGCGATCGGTTTCGGTCGCGGGGCTGCTTGGTTCCTAGTGGCTATGCGGGCAGTTGGCGCAGCAGCCGCTTGTGGCGCTGGTGCTGGAGCCGCCGCTTCGCTGGTCGGTGTTGTAGAAACCGCTGCCCTCAAATTTAATGCCGCTGGCCGAGAACGTCTTGGCCGCCGGGGCACCGCAGCTGGGGCACACGACCTCGGGAGTCTCGGACATGGGATGCTCAACCTCAAACACGTTGCCGCAGCTCGAGCACTTGTAATCGTAGCGCGCCATAATACTTCCTTTTCAGCACAAAGCGGGCAGATTACTCTGCCCGCAAAAATTCAAACGTCTGTAACTGTACCCTATATCGGGGGTTTTATCACGCTTCGCCCCAGAATCTATGGTTGTTGCGCAGGAGCTGTGCGGTTTTGTTCTCGGCGGCTGCAATGTCTGCCTCGTCAGCCTGCCAGGTCCAGTTGCCCGTGGCCACGCCCGGAACGTTCATGCGCGCGTCGTCGCCAAGCCCCAGGACATCCTGCAGCGGCATCATCACCAGGGGAGCGTCGCTTGCCAGCGCGTCGCTCATCAGCTTGGCCGCCACCTCAACACCGCTCGGTTCATCGCCGCCCGCAAAGGAACGCGTACACCAGCCGGCCAGCGTCGACGTATCGTGCGTCGAGGTGTAGAGAATCTTGCCAGGCGTGGGATGCACACCGCAACGGACGTCGTAATCGCTAAACTCCAGCACGTCCATGCCGGGGAAACCGCAGGTCGAAGCCATGGCGCGAACACCGGGCGTCAGGTAGCCCAAGTCCTCAGCGATAAAGTTGAGCGGACCCAGCTCGTCATAGGCGGTCTGGAACAGGTCCTTGCCCGGGCCCGCCAGCCAGCGGCCGTCGGCGCATGCCTTGCCCGCGGGAATGCTGTAATAGCTGTGGAATCCCAGGAAGTGATCCAGACGCACGCGGTCGTAGAGCGAGAACGCGCGGCGCAGGCGATCCATCCACCAGCTATAGCCGTTCTGCTTCATGTGGTCCCAGCGGAACGTCGGGTTGCCCCACATCTGGCCCTCGGGCGCAAAATTGTCGGGCGGCGCGCCGGAATTCTCAATCGCCTTGCCGGTATCGGACAGCCAGAAGTTCTCGGGTTCGCTCCACGTGTCTGCCGAATCGTCGGACACGTACATGGGAATATCGCCGATAACCTCGATGCCCTTCTTGTGCGCATAGTTCATGAGCTCGCACCAAGCCAAGTCAAAGCGGTACTGCATGTACGCCTGAAGCTCGGCCTCGTTGTGGAAGCGCTTGTCGTCGATCAGATGCTCGTTGTAGCGCGCGACATCTGCCGGCCAATCATGGCGCGACTCGCCCTCAAAGTACTTCTTAACGGCCATGTAGACGCAGTATTTCTCGAGCCAATCGGCATTGCGATGTTTAAACGCGGTGTACAGCGGATCGGCATCCTCGCCGCCGCGGGCCTTCCAGGTTTCAAAGTCGGCTGCCAGCTCCTCGTGGCTCTCGGGTAGCAGGTCGATATTGCCTGCAAAGGCCGAAGGACCGGCGTAAGGGGAGCGGAAGAAGTCCGTGGGGTTGACGGGGAGAATCTGCCAGTAGCGCATGCCCATGGCGGCCAGATGGTCGATAAAGCGACGCGTGGGCGCGCCGATCGTACCGGGCTTGCCGTCGTCGGTCGGCACCGATGTGATATGGCACACAACACCCGCACCGTGATCGAGCGGTTCCTGCAGGCGCTGCTCGGCATGGTGATAGATGATTGACGAGCCCAGCGGGTACAGGTCGAGCGTGACCGTACCGTTGTGGATCTCGCACTCGTGACCGCTGATCACGTCACTCGCACATTCGTCGAGCGCCGGAATCGTCACGCGGTGCGAATTGCGCAGGCTGCGGTTGATGATAACCGTCGCAGACTCGCCATCCTTGCCCGTACGGTTGTAAGCGAGTACCTCGTCATTGAGCGCGAAGGCCTTGATCTCGCCATCGATCATAAACGGCAGCGCGCGGCGCACGGCCGAGGCATTCTTGACGATCGCGAACGTATCGAAGTCGTGCAGGTTTTCCTTGGTCGGCATGGTGCGGCGATTGCCCGGATCGGTGAGACCCTCCAAGCCGTACTCGTCACCGTAATAGATTGAGGGAACGCCCGGGAACGTCATCTGCATGAGCGTCGCCAGCCAAAAGCGGCTCTTGGCCAGGCCCATGGAGTTCTCGTCCAGGCGCCATTTGCTGCGCTCACTCTCGGGCAGCTGCGACTCGTCGGGGCCACCGCCGAGCACCGAGATAATGCGCGGGCGATCGTGGCTCGACAGCAGATTGAGCGCGCAGGATAATGCCTCGCGCGGGTAGTTCTCGCGCAGGGTCTCGATATCCTCGGCAGCTTGGTAGGCGTTTTTGTAGCCCATCAAAAAGCCGATGACCATGTCGCGGAAGGGGTAATCCATGGCCGAGTCGAGCTCGGAGCCTTGCAGATAGCGACGCAGATGGCCGTAGCTTATCTTGTTGGAGGCGTCTTCCCAGACCTCGCCGAGCAGCAGCGCGTCGGGCTTCTCGGCGAGCACGGCCTTCTTGATCTCTGTCAGGAAGTCATCGGAAAGCTCGTCGGCCACATCCAGGCGCCAGCCGTGAGCGCCGGCGCGTAGCCATTTACGAATGACGCCGTCCTTGCCCAGGAGCCGCTCGCGCACCAGATCGGAGCTCTCATTGATGGCGGGCATATTGCTCACGCCCCACCAGCAGTCGTACGACCCGTCCTCGTGGAAATAAAATGCATCGCGCCACGGCGAATCCTCGCTCTGCCACGCGCCCACGCCGGGGTAGTTGCCGTAGCGGTTGAAGTAGATCGAATCGTCGCCCGTGTGGTTGAACACACCGTCCAGAATAATGGAAATGCCCAGCTTCTCGGCCGCCTCGCACAGCTCAGTAAAGTCCTGCTCGGTGCCCAGAATCGGATCGATCTTGGTGTAATCGGCGGTGTCGTAGCGGTGGTTGCTCGCGGCTTCAAAAATGGGGTTGAGGTAGATGGCTGTAAAGCCCAGCTCGGCGATGCGAGGCAGGTCTTCCTGGATACCCTTGAGCGATCCGCCGTAGAAGTCCCAGGTCTTGATGGAGCCGTCCTCGGCGCGCTCGTACACAGGCGGCTCATTCCAGTCCTCGACCATGCGGCGCTGAATGCCCTTACGCGGTTTTTCGACCTCGGCCAGCGTGCGCTCGCGCCAGTGCTCGTCGCGGGCATAGCGATCGGGGAAGATCTGGTAGACCATACCGCGCTCGTACCAGGTAGGACGGTTCTCACGGTGTTTGTAGACGGTGACCTGGAATGACGGCACCTCGGCGTAATCGTAGGTTACGCCTTCGCCGCCGGTGCGTCCTTGCGGTGCGCCCAGGCGAACCTCAGGCTGGCCTTCGATATTGCAGATAAAGCTGTACCAGATAAGACAGGGCTCGGTGCACTCAAGCTCTACGGTAAATATGCCGTCGCCCTCGTGCGTCATGGGATACCGAGACTCACCGATCTCATCGACCCAGGTGCGCAGCGTAAGCGTTGCCTGCGAGGGATCGGCATCCTCCAGAATCACGGAGAGCGAAAGGGTAGTTCCTGTGGTCACAGCGCCAAACGGAGTGCGAAACTGCGGCAGACGGCTGTTGTGTATCAATCTCATAGTACGGTCCAGTTCAATAGAATCATGGCCTGCTGGCCATGGGCTTTACGCACAGGATGTAAGTATATCTGTTGTACACAGGCTGTATAAACAACATCCGTTTACCATCGGCGAACGGTTGTCCTAGAAAATCGTTTTACCAACTACCTACAGAGAAGGGGCGCCCGGTTGGAGCGCCCCTTGCATAGGGTTTGATTAGGTTTTGGATCGTATGTGGGCTAGCGGCGCTTGCGGGTGGCCGTTGCCTTGCGGACGGACGTCTTCTTGGACGGGGCCTTTTTCTCTGCCGGAGCGGCGGGGGAGACCGGGGTCTCCTTGGCAGGCTCGGGCTTAGCCTCTGCCTTCGGGGCGGCCTTGACCTCAGCGGTCTTCGGCGCCGGCTTGGCCTTTACCTCAGCCTTGGGCTCCACTTTGGCAGCAGCGGACTTAGCCTCTGCCTTGGGAGTTGTGGCCTTTGCAGTGGTCTTCTTGGCCGTCGTTGTAGTGCGCTTGCGTGTGGTGGTCTTGGCGGCGGGCTTTGCCTCGACGGTTGCCTCGGCCTTGGACTCGGCGGGCGCCTCCTTGACTTTGGCGGCCGTCTTTGCGGCTGCCTTGGTCGTGACGGCCTTCGCGGTCGTCGACTTGGTTGCCGTGGTCTTCTTGGCGGTCGTGGTCGACTTCTTGGCAGTGGTCTTGGCCGGTGCCTTTGCCGCAGGCTTGGCCTTAGCGACCTCGGCTTCGGCGGCTTTCTTGGCAGTGGCGCTCGTGCGCTTGCGCGTGGTCGTTGCCTTGGCAGCAGTCGTCTTTGCTGCGGCAGCCTTGGTTGTCGTAGCCTTCTTGGCCGTCGTCTTGCGGGTCGTGGTCTTCTTAGCTGCGGGCTTTGCAGCGGGCTCGACCTCGGCCTCTGCCTCAGGAGCAACCTCAGCCTTCACCTCAGGCTCGGCCTTTGTGGGCTCAGCCTTAACCGGCTTCTCCTCGGCCTTGGGCTCCTCTGCGGCCACCGGCTCAGCAGCAGCCTCAGGCTCGTCGACAACAGCCGCCGGCCTCTCAATCTCTGGATGCATAAAGAAGTACAGGTCCAGATACTTATCGGCCGAGCGCGTCCAGCTAAAGTCCTGGCTCATAGCCTGAGTGACCAGCTGGTTCCAGGCCTCGCGGTTATCCCAGAACAGACGCGCTGCGCGGAATACCGCATCGCCCATCTCGTCGCCGTTAAAGTTGCTAAACGAGAAGCCCGTGCCCTCGCCGGTAAACTCGTTGTACGGGATCACGGTGTCCTTCAGGCCGCCGGTCTCGCGCACGATGGGCAGGGTACCGTAGCGCATGGCGATGATCTGCGACAGGCCGCAGGGCTCAAACTTCGAAGGCATCAGGAACATGTCGGCGGCAGCATACATGCGCTGCGACAGTGCCGGATCGAACTCGATGCGAGCCGCCATGGTGCCGGGGTACTTGTCCTGGAAATAGCGCAGGCCGTCCTCGTAGTCGCGGTCGCCGGTGCCCAGCACCGCCACCTGCACGCCGCCGGCCAGGATGCGGTCGAGCGCGTACATGACCAGGTCTAGGCCCTTCTGGCGCGTCAGACGCGTGACCATCACCATGAGCGGACGGTCGTCGCGAACCTCGAGCCCCAGCTCTTCCTGCAGCTTGGCCTTGCATACGGCCTTGCCGGAACGGTCCTCCACGGTGTAGTTGGCGGCAATGCGCTTGTCGGTCGCCGGGTCAAAGCCCACGACGTCGATGCCATTCAAAATGCCCTGCAGCGCGTACGAACGCTCGCGCAGAACGCCGTCCAGGCCCTCGCCAAATTCGGGCGTCTGGATCTCGTTGGCATAGGTGGGGCTCACCGTGGTGATAGCATCGGCATAGCGCAGGGCGCCCAGCATGTAGTTGATGCTGCAGGCGTCGCAACGCAGCTGCGAAGCGGCTGCCGGAATGTGCGCCACACCCAGGATGTCCTCCATCACGGTATCGCTAAACTGGCCCTGGAACGCCACGTTGTGGATCGAGAAGACGGTCTTGACGCGGTCATACAGCGGCAGGCCCTGGTAGAACTCGCGCAAAAACACGGGCGCCAGTGCCGTCTGCCAGTCGTTGCAGTGCAGGATGTCGCACTCAAAGCCGGCCGGCAGGTGCTGCAGGCTCTCGGTGATGGCCTTGGAGAAGAACGCAAAACGCTCGCCGTCGTCAAAGAAGCCGTACGGATAGTCGCGCGCAAAGTAGCGCTCGTTGTCGATGAACATATAGGTGACGCCGTCGTGCTCGAGCTTCTCCAGCCCGCAGTACTCATTGCGCCAGCCCAGGCTCACGTAAAAGTCGGAGAAGTGCTCCATCTGCGCTTTGTACTCGTCCTTGATGGTGGCGTACTTGGGCACCATCACGATGACTTCGGCGCCGGCGCGCACAAGCGCCGCAGGCAGCGAACCCGCCACGTCGCCCAGGCCACCGGTCTTCACAAACGGCGCGCACTCGGCCGAGGCAAACACGATCTGCATCTTTTTGCTGGAATCAGCCATATTGTCTCCCATGTTGCAATTCGAGAATAGCCGCCTGGCGCAAACCGGGCGGCTATTCTACATGTTACGAGCGATGTTGCGGTGCCAACGTTAACGTACGATGGTGGTGTCGGAAGTTAACGGAGCCTTGCCCAGCACCAGGATGTTCTCGGGCGTGCCGCGAAGCTCGGTGTTGGTGGGAACCACGTTGTTCTTGTCCAGGATGGCGTTCTCAACGCGGGCGCCGCTCTTGATGATGCAGCTCTGGTTGATGATCGAGTTGGTCACCGAGGCGCCTTCCTCAACCACAACGCCGCGCGACAGGATCGAGTTGCGCACGGTGCCCTTAATGATGCAGCCGGCCGAGATGATCGAGTTGCAGGCGTGGCTGCCGGTCGCGTAGCGCGAAGGCGGAACGTCGTGGGCCTTGGTCAGGATCGGGCGCTCGGGATCAAAGAGCTGGTCGGCCACAGTCTGGTCGAGCAGGTCCATGCTGCGGCGATACAGCGACTTCTCGCTAAACACGCCTACGACCTCGCCCTTGTACTCGTAGCTGCACACGTCGATGTTGCCAAAGTCGCCCTGGAGTGCCTCGAGCAGGTCCAGATAGTCGGCGGCCTGGTAGTGGTCGATGATCTCGAGCAGCGTCTCGCGGTTGACGATGCAGCAGTCCATAGAGGCGTTGTCGCCGTACACGACGCCGGCGCTCACGCCCGTCAGACGGCCGTTCTCGTTGATCTGCAGCTTAGTCTCGTCATCGACGTTGCGCGTGGCCTTGCAGTACACCACGGTCATCTGGGCACCGGAGTTCTCGTGTGCGTCGATGATGGTGTTGAGGTCCATGTTAAAGATGATGTTGGTGCCCATCATCACAACATAGGGCTTGTCCGAGCGCTGGAACAGCGTCTTGTTGGAGATGATGTCGCGCAGCAAGAAGCGCATGCCGCCCTTGGTGGTGCCATACGCGTTGCCGGGGACCATAAACAGGCCGCCCTTCTTGCGGTCCAGGCCCCAGTCCTTGCCCGAGCCCACGTGGTCGATCAGCGAGCGATAGTTGCCCGGCATGACGACGCCGACGGTCTTGATGCCGGCATTCATCATGTTGGACAGCGGGAAGTCGATCAGGCGGTAGCGACCCAAAAACGGAACGGACGCGATGGGGCGATCCTTGAGCAGCACGCTGCCGTAGGTCGAAGAGTAGTTAGCGGTGATATAACCGATGGCCTTGCGATTGATCATCGGATCATTCCCCCTTCCCGATAACGACGTCATTTCCAACGACGGCCGTATCCTTGGTGGTATCGACAGAGCCGAGCTTCACGCCCTCTTCGACCGTGGAGTTCTCGCCCAAAATAGCGCGGCAGATGTGTGCGCCGCTCTTAACGTGCGCACCCGGCAGCAGTACGGAGTCCTCGACCACGGCGCGCTCCTCGATGATGACATCGGTCGAAAGGATCGAGTGACGAGCGGTGCCGTAAATCTTACAGCCGTTGGAGACCAAGCAGTCGTCCAGGCGGCCGTCCGGACCAATGTAGTGCGGCGGACGCGTGGTGATGTTGGACATGATGGGGAAGTGCTTGTCGAACAGATCGAACTCGGGGTTGTTTCCCAGCAGGTCCATCGAGGTCTCGTGGAAACTGGCGATGGTGCCGACGTCCTTCCAAAAGCCGTGGAACTCGTAGCTGTACAGGCGCTTGTTCTCGCCGAGCAGCTTGGGGATGATGTCCTTGCCAAAGTCGTGGCTCGAGCGCTGGTCCAGAGCGTCCTCCTCGAGCGCCTCGATCAGCACGTCGGCCGAGAAGATGTAGATGCCCATGGAGGCGAGGTTCGAATCGGGCTTATCGGGCTTCTCGGTGAACTTGGTGATGCGGCCGTCCTCGGGGTCGGTGGTCAGGATGCCAAAGCGGCTGGCCTCCTCCCACGGCACGGGCATAACGCTCACCGTGAGGTCTGCGTTGTTCTCAATGTGCGTCTTGAGCATCTTGCGGTAGTCCATGCGATACAGGTGATCGCCCGAAAGAATCAGAACGTACTTGGGGTCGTTGGCCTTAATGTAGTCGAGGTTCTGCGTAATGGCGTCTGCCGTGCCCGCATACCAGGCGCCACCGGTCTGCGTCTCGTACGGCGGCAGAATCGACACGCCGCCGTCGCGGCTGTCCAGATCCCAGGCCTCGCCGGAGCCCACATAGGCATGCAGCAGGTAGGGGCGATACTGCGTCAGAACGCCCACCGTGTCGATGCCCGAGTTGGAGCAGTTGGAGAGCGAAAAGTCGATAATGCGGAACTTGCCACCAAAGCTAACCGCCGGCTTGGCGATCTTTTGGGTGAGTGCCCCCAATCGGCTGCCCTGTCCTCCTGCGAGGAGCATCGCGATGCATTCTTTCTTACTCATCGATTTCTCCTTCTGTCATCGATGTTCTTAAACCCATTAGCGGTGGGTACGGCGCCTGGTCGCGCCCACCGAATAATGCCGTGCGGCAAAGGGAGCTCGCGGCCTTTACGCGTGCCAGATCTCGTCGCGGTACTCACGAATGGTGCGGTCGCTCGAGAACCAGCCCGAGGAGGCGGTGTTGAGCAGCGCCTTGCGGTTCCAGGTCTCCTGGTCGCCGTAGCTGTTCGTGAGCTTCTCCCAGGCGTCGACGTAGCTGCGGAAGTCTGCCATGACCAGGTCGGGGTCGTTGTTGTTCATGAGCTCGTTGTAGATGCTCTCGAAGTTGCCCGAAAGACCCGCAAAGGTGTTGTCCTTGAGCTCGTCCATCACGCGGCCCAGACGCTCGCGGTCGCCGTTGAGGGTATCCCACGCAAAGTAGCTGTTGGATGCCCAAAGCTGCTCGACCTCGGGAGCGGTCAGGCCAAAGATGGCCTCGTTCTCGCGTCCGGCCAGGTCGGCGATCTCGATATTGGCGCCGTCGAGGGTGCCCAGCGTAATGGCGCCGTTCATCATGAGCTTCATGTTGGACGTGCCCGAGGCCTCCTTGCCGGCCGTGGAAATCTGCTCCGAGATCTCGGCGGCGGGGTAGATGAGCTGGGCGTTGCTTACGCGGAAGTTGGGGATAAAGCAGACCTTCATGACCTCGTTGACGCGCGGGTCGTTGTTGATGACATCGGCCACGGAGTTAATGAGGCGGATGGTCTCCTTGGCAAAGGTGTAGCTCGAGGCCGCCTTGCCGCTAAAGATGAAGGTCGTCGGCGTCACGTGGAAGTTGGGATCGGCGATGCGACGGTTGTAGATGTCCATCACCTTCATGATGTTCATGAGCTGGCGCTTGTAGGCATGGAAGCGCTTAACCTGAACGTCGAAGACGGTGTTGGGGTCGATGACCAAACCGGTCTCGGCCTTAACGTAGGCGGCCAGACGCTCCTTGTTGGCGCGCTTGGAGGCACCCACGGCCTTCAGGAACTCGGTGTCGTCCTTAAACTCCTTGAGCTTCTCAAGCTCAAAGGCGTCCTTCAGCCAGCCATCGCCAATGGCCTCGGTCACGAGCTTGGCATAGGTGGGGTTGGCCTCGGCAAAGAAGCGACGGTGCGAGATGCCGTTGGTCTTGTTGTTGAACTTCTCGGGCGTCAGGGCATAGAAGTCCTTGAGAACGATGTTCTTGATGATGTCGGAGTGGATCTTGGCCACGCCGTTGACGCTGTGGCTGCAGATCACGGACAGGTTGGCCATGCGAATCTCGCCGTCCCACAGGATGGCGGTCTGGCGCAGACGCTCCTGCCAGCCCTCCTGCGTGGTGTCGAACGACTCGTGCCAACGACGGCTGATCTCGTCGATGATCTGGTACACGCGGGGGAGCAGCTTGGAGAACGTGCCGATGGGCCACTTCTCCAGAGCCTCGGGCAGGATGGTGTGGTTGGTGTAGCTCACGACCTGCGTCACGATGTTCCAGGCGTCGTCCCACTCGAGCTTTTTCTCGTCGATGAGGATACGCATGAGCTCGGGGCCGCACATGGCGGGGTGGGTATCGTTGGTGTGGATGGCCACAAACTGCGGCAGCAGCTCCCAGTTCGCGCCGTGCTCCTTCTCAAAGGTGTCGAGTAGGCTGTAGATGCCGGCCGAGACAAACAGGTACTCCTGCTTTAGGCGCAGCAGACGGCCGTGCTCGCCGGCGTCGTTGGGGTAGAGGATGGCGCTGATGGCCTCGGCCTCGGCGCGCTCGGCATCGGCCAGGGCGTAGTCGCCGCGGTTGAAGGCCTCAAGGTCAAAGTGCTCCTCGACCGGCTCGGCAGCCCAGACGCGCAGCTTGTTGACGGTCTCGCCGGCATAGCCCACAACGGGGATGTCATAGGGGACGGCCAGGATATCCTGCGTGTCCACCGTGCGGTAGAACGTGCGGCCGTTCTCCTCAAAGCCCTCGACGTGGCCACCAAACTTAATGGTCACGGCCTTGTCCTGACGACGGACCTCCCAGGGATAGCCGTGGGTGAGCCACTCGTCGGTGGCCTCGACCTGGCTGCCGTTGACGATCTCCTGCTTAAACAGGCCGTAGCGGTAGCGCATGCCGTTGCCGTAGCCGGCAATGCCCTCGGCTGCCATGGAATCCAGGAAGCATGCGGCCAGACGGCCCAGGCCACCGTTGCCCAGCGCCGGATCGGGCTCCTGGTTCTCGATGACGGACAGGTCAAAGCCCATGTCGTCGAGCGCCTCGGCGACCATGTCGCGCACGCCAAAGTTGAGCAGGTAGTTGTCGAGCAGGCGGCCGATCAAAAACTCGATCGAGAAGTAGTACACGCGCTTTTTGCCCTCAGCGGCCGCGCGGGCGTCACTCTTGGTGGCAACGGTGCGTGCCTTCTCGGCCACGAGCTTGGCCAGGGCGTTAAAGCGGTCGAGGTCGCTGGCGGCCTCGACGCTCTTGCCGCTGATGCTCATGACGGCATCGCGATAGAGCTCGGTAAACTCCTGCTTGTTGTCGAAGATCTTATTCATACGTTCCTTTCCCCGGGGATGTTTCTCCCGGAACGGTTATGACTTGTATCCTACGCCCCGCCGGGGCGGGTAGTTACAGTGGTAACGGCTTTGTTACGCTTTCTTGGCAGGAGCCTTAATAGCAGCTGTCTTGGCCTTGGGAGCAGCCTTTTTGGTGGCTGCCTTCTTGGCCGTGCTGGACTTGGCCGAAGCCTTGGCAGCGGGCTTGGCAGCCTTCGCCTTAGCCGGGGCCTTCTTGGCGGCCGCGGCCTTGGGCTTTACCGAGGACGCACGCTTGCGCGTCGCCTTCTTGGGCTCCTCGACCACGGGCGGCTTGTAGCTACTGGGGCCGCGGCGCTTAAGCACCACGCCTGCCAGGCCGGGCACCTTGATCTCGATGGAGTCCATCTGCCCGTTCCAGGGATAGGGCTCGCTCGAGCAGGTATAGGGCTCGTCGCCGGCATAGCCGCTGCCGCCAAACTCGGGACGGTCGGAGTCGAAGATGACCTCCCAGTCACCCTCGCGCGGCACGCCCACGCGGAAGCTCTCGTAGCTCGCCGGGTCAAAGTTGATCAGGATCACCAGGTCGTCGTCTACGTCCTCGCCCTGGCGTACAAAGCTCACGATGGACTGCTTGGAGTTGTCCGCGTCAATCCAAGTAAAGCCGTCGTCGGTGTAGCCGCGCTCGTACAGGGCGGGCTCGGCGGTGTACAGGTGGTTGAGCGCCTTAATGAACGCCTGATGATGACGGTGGGTCTCGTACTCCTCGGTCAGGAACCACTGGATGGACTCGTAGTAGCGCCACTCAATAAACTGGCCGATCTCGTTGCCCATAAAGTTGAGCTTGGCACCGGGGTGCGTCATCTGGTAGAAAGCCAGCGTGCGCAGGCCGGCAAACTGGCGCCACCAGTCGCCCGGCATGCGACCGATGAGCGAGCACTTGCCATGCACGACCTCGTCATGGCTGAGCGGGCAGATGAAGTTCTCGGTAAAGGCATACATGATGGAGAACGTGAGCAGCCCGTGGTTGCCGGGGCGCCACGGAAAATCGGTCTGCATGTAGTGCAGGGTATCGTTCATCCAGCCCATGTCCCACTTGTAGTGGAAGCCCAGGCCGCCGTCCTGCGGCGGGTAGGTCACGAGCGGCCACGCGGTGGACTCCTCAGCCATCATCATCACGTCAGGGAAGTGGGCCTCCACGGCGCAGTTGGCCTGGCGGATAAACGCGCTGGCGTCCAAGTCCTCCTCGGTACCGTATTTGTTAAACTTCTTTTGGCCGGGATCATCGATGCCAAAGTTGAGGTACAGCATGCTGGACACGCCATCCATGCGAATGCCGTCCACGTGGAAGTTCTCGAGCCAATACAGCACGTTGGAGACCAGGAAGGAGCGGACCTCGCCGCGGGCGAAGTCAAACTTGTGCGTGCCCCAGTTGGGGTGAATCTCGTGCTCAAACAGCATGTGGCCGTTAAAGGTGGCAAGGCCGTGGGAGTCGGCGCAAAAACCGCCGGGTACCCAGTCCATGATCACGCCGATGCCCGCCTCGTGGCACGCATCGATAAAGTGCATGAGCTGCTGCGGGTTGCCGTAGCGTGACGTGGCGGCGTAGTATCCGGTCGTCTGGTAGCCCCAGGAGCCATCGAAGGGATGCTCCATGAGCGGCATGACCTCGATATGCGTATAGCCCATGTCGTGCACGTAGTCCACGAGCTCCACCGACAGGTCGTCGTAGGTGTAGAACTCGCCGCGCTGGGCGGGGAAGGGATCCATGGGGCCGGGATAGTTGCCGTACTCGTCGGGCTCGCCCTGCGGCGCGTCGCCGTGGCGCTTCCACGAGCCAATATGCACCTCGTAGATGTTGAGCGGCTGCGACATGTGGTTGTGTTCGGCGCGGCGCTTGAGCCACGCGGCGTCGTTCCACTTGTAGCCATCGAGGGTCCACAGCACGCTCGCCGTTCCCGGAGGGCACTCGGCCTTAAAGGCATACGGATCGGCCTTGTAGAGCTTCTCGCCCTCGTTGGTCTCGATGAGGTATTTATAGAGCTGGCCCTGCTCGGCACCAGGAATAAAGCCTTCCCAAATAGCGCTCGTATGCACGGGCACCAGCGGGTTGGCTTCCTCATCCCAGTCGTTAAATTCGCCAATGACATGGACACTCTTTACGTCGGGCGCCCAAACGCAAAAGCGCCAGCCGCGCGTACGGTTCTGCGTGTCGGGATGCGCGCCCATCTTTTCCCAGCTGCGCTCCCACGTGCCGATGCCAAACAGATAGACATCGTCCTTGGAGAGTTCCGGTGCGTGCGGGGCGGCTTTACGGGTAGCGGGCTTTTTGGTTGCTGGCTTTAGCTTTGTATCGCTCACGTTTGATCCCATCATGACGCGGCAGCGTGTTGCCTTGGTGACTAGATGCGAAAGGTCCAAGGCTGCACGAATCGAAGGGACGACGAAGTTTCTGTGATTCGTTCCACCTCGCGTGCTCGGTGGAACTTTCGGCAGAAACTACGATAACACCTGTGCGTTAGTTTTATGGACGAAAGCAGATTTGCGGGGGTGTTTAATCGGTAAGCGACATGTTTATACCACTGGCAGAATTGCCGTGGTAAAACTCTTGACAGTTTTACCAATTTGGGTTTCAAAATTGTTTGGCTGACGTTTGGTAAAACGTTTTTAGCAGGATGTTTACCATTTGATATCGAAAGGTTCGTTTATGTCCCATACCGCCGCTCCCAAGGTCGCTTTTATTTTCGATTGCGACGGCACGCTGGTTAATAGCACCCCCGTTTGGGCCTATGCCCAGCCCGAGTTATTGCACCGCCACGGAGTTGACGTGACGGTCGATGATTTTGCCCAGTTTGAGCATTTATCGCTCGAGGATGAGTGCCAGGCCTACCACGACACCTGGGGCATTGGCACAAATGGCAAGGAACTGTATCGCGAGCTTAGCAATATTCTGATTGATGGGTACTCTAAGGTGCCGCCGCGCGAGGGTCTCCTGGCATTTTTGGAGCAGGCGAAGGCGGCAGGCATTGGCATGTGCGTGGCTACGTCCACACCGGCCGAGCTGGTGCAGTCCGCGCTCGCTGGTGCCGGGCTCGACGCGTACATGGAGTTTGTGACCACCACGGGTGAGGCGGGACGTTCCAAGCAGTTCCCCGATGTGTACGAGCTGGCGCTTCGCCGCCTGGAGGAGCACCATGGGCACAAATTTGAGCACGCATGGGTGTTTGAGGACGCCGTTTTTGGCCTTAAGAGCTCTGGGGTCGCCGGTTTTAAGCGCGTGGGCATCTATGACCCGCACGGCCGTATGAAGCGCGACGACGTGCGCGACAACTGCGATATCTTTATCGACAGCTATGAAGACCTGGATCTGGCCCGCGTGCTTTCGTTTGAGGGATAGGCGAGGGTTGTGACTTGCAAGGTATTAGTGGTCTGCGGCTCGCCCGTGGTGGCGAGCGCTGATCTGTTGCGCCGGCTAGCGGGGGAGTGCGACCACGTTGTCGCCGTGGACCGCGGACTCGACGCGCTGCTGGGCGCGGGACTGGGCTGCGACGTGTATGTGGGGGATGCCGACACGGTGAGCGACGCGGGTCGTACGTTGGTCGATGCCGCCGAAGACTTTGAAGTAGAGTGCCACGATCCGTACAAGGACTATACCGATCTGGCGCTGGCGCTCGATTCCGTCCGCCGTCGCTGGCCGGGTGCCGAAGTGGTTGCGACCTGCGCCACCGGCGGTCGTCCTGATATGGCGCTATCCGTACTGGGGCTGCTCGCAGGCTACGAGGATGCCCCAGTCTGGATTGCCGAAGACGAGATCACGGCCCGTATCCTGCACGGAGGCGAATCCTGGGCCATCGAAGGTGCCGAAGGCAAGACGTTTTCTATCATCGCCATAGCCCCCAATACCGAGGTTAGCGAGCACGGCCTAGAGTGGGAACTAGATCACAGCCCCCTGGGTTTGTTGGCCGACACAGGCATTAGCAACATAGTAAGATCTACTGCAAAGATCGAAGTCCACACCGGTACTGCAATAGCGTATTTGCTGCATCAGGGTTTTATCGGGACGGGGCAAAAATAATCGCTCGTAGAGTGATTATTTTTGCCCCATTACAGTTTGAGTCGTCCGAAAGGGCGGCTCTTTTCCGTTGCACGGCTA
>CATXWM010000007.1 GCA_958403205.1 uncultured Collinsella sp.
ATTTTGCCTCTTGACAATGTCCTGCTCATATTAAAAGGAACGTCCCCAAGTGCCGACTCAGCCCCACCTTAGAAGTGGCGGCGGATGGCGTCGACCATGCCCTGCGGCGTGGTTTGGCCGAGCACGTCGGCTGCGGCATCGGCGTCCATAAAGATGTTCATGAGCGCCTGCAGGGCCTCGACCTGACCGCCCGGCTCTGCGATGCCCAGATTGATGACGATCTGCGCCGGCACCGGAGCGCCCATGCCAGCCATAGCGTTAAATGTCACGGGCGCGGCGGGCTTCACCACCGCGATATAGGGCTTGGCCACAAACCCCGGATCGGTATGCGGAATGGCAATGTTTGCCGCCGGCATGGCAAGACCCGTGGGATAGGCATCCTCGCGCGTGCGAACGGCGTCGAGCCAACCGGATGCAATGTAGCCACGTGGTGCAAGCTCGCCCTCGAGCCGCGCGAACACCTCATCCGGCGTTGCACACTCCCAATCAAAAAACACCAGCTCAGGCGTAAACAGCGCTTCGTTATCCGCCATGCGCTCACCTCTCTCATCTAGTCACCTGCGACGTTCTTGAATGACTAGTCGTTAAAGAACGTCGCAGGTGACTACCCAAAACAAAAGGTGGCCACGTGCGCCTTGGCGCCAATGACCACCCTGACTACTCGGCTAAATTGTACTGTGCGCCGCTAGCCGCGAGGCGCGTCAATTGCAACCTTGCCGCTCTCCAGCACATGGACGCGGCCGTCGGCGAGCATTTGCACGACCTCGGGATACAGCACGTGCTCAATCGCGTGGATGTGCTCCTCGAGCGTATCGACGTCCCAGCCCTCCTCAACAGCCAGCGCGCGCTGGGCGATGATGGGGCCGTTGTCGTAGATCTCGTTGGCAAAATGCACGGTCACGCCAGTTACCTTGACGCCGCGCGCAAAGGCATCGTCGATCGCATGCGCGCCGGTAAAGCTCGGCAGCAGTGCCGGATGCAAGTTGACCACGCGGTTGGGAAACGCCGCCAGCAGCGGCGTGTGCACCATGCGCATGTAACCGGCCATGACCACATACTCGCAGTCGCGCTCGAGCAGCTCGTGCGCGATGATCTCGTCGGCGGCAATAGGGTCGGCATAGACATCCTTGGACAGCGTGAGCGTCTGGATGCCCGCGTGCTCAGCGCGCTGCAGACCCTTAGCCGAAGGACGGCTCGACACCACAAGCTCAATCGAAGCGTTGAGCTTGCCGACGGCGATCAGATCGATCAGCGCCTGCAGGTTGGTACCCGAACCGCTGATGAGCACACCGATCTTGAGCGGCTCGGCCGTATCGGTGCCGGTCGGACGGGTGTAGGGCACAAAGCCCAGGCCCTCGGCGGCAGCCATCTGCTCGTTAGCGCTCATCGGAGTACACGACCTTACCGGAGCCCTCGACGCACTCGCCCACGCGGAACGGCTTCTCGCCCAGCGCGACCAGGGCCTCGGTCACCGCGGCCTCGTCCTCGGGGGCGACGATCAGGCATAGGCCAACGCCCATGTTGAAGGTCTTGCACGCCTCGTTGGGCGCAAGCTCGGCCTGGCGCGACACATAGGTGATGACGGGCGGAACGTCCCAGCCCATCTCGGCACCGTTGCGGGTGACCACAGCGTCGACGTCGTCGGCGAGCGCGCGGTTGAGGTTCTCGGTAATACCGCCGCCAGTGATGTGGGCGATAGCGTGCACGTTGGCGCCGCCGCGCAGCAGCTCCAGAATCGGCTTGACGTAGATGCGCGTGGGAGCCAGCAGGGCGTCTGCCAGCGATGCGCCGCCGAGTTCCTCGAGCGGACGGCTCAGCTCCTCGGCCTTAGCGGCGGCCTCGGGCGTGCCCGGCTTAATACCGTCGACGCCAATGACCTTACGCACGAGCGAGTAGCCGTTGGAGTGCACGCCGGTGGAAGGCAGGCCCAGGATCACGTCGCCGGGGCGGACGTTCGCGGGGTCGAGCATCTTGGGACGGTCGACGACGCCCACGGTAAATCCGGCAAGGTCGTAGTCGGCAGGAGCCATGACGCCGGGGTGCTCGGCCATCTCGCCGCCCACGAGCGCGCAGCCCGCGAGCTTGCAGCCGTCGGCCACACCCTTGATGATCTTTGCCATGTGCTCGGCCTCGATGTGGCCGATGGCAACGTAGTCCAGGAAGAACAGCGGCTCGGCACCCGAAGCCAGAATGTCGTTGACGCACATAGCAACCAGGTCCTGGCCCACCGTCTCGTGACGGTCCATGATCTGGGCGAGCACGAGCTTGGTGCCCACGCCGTCGGTACCGCTAATCAGAATCGGGTCTTCCATATCCTTAAGCGCGGCAGCCGAGAACAGGCCACCAAAGCCACCGATGCCGCCGATGACCTCGGGACGGTTGGTGTCCTTGACCATCTGCTTAATAGCGTCAACGGCGCGGCCGCCCTCGGCGGTATCGACGCCGGCATCCTCATACGTCACATGCTTGCTGTCGCTCATCTGAGCCTTCCTCTCCCACTACCGTGGCGCCGCGCGGGCGCCAAACGGTGCTCATAGTTGCGTTCATTTCGGCGCGCGCCATAACAGCACGCGCCGTCATATCAACAAAACAGCAGGTAAAGCCTACCAAAATAAACCTGTCCCTACATGGCAGGTTTTAGGCCTCGCCGTGCTCCTCTTCCCAGCTGCGGTCGTCGTATTTCTCGACCACGGCGTCGTCATCAAAGTGCAGCGGCTTGTCCAGGTTGCGGGGCTTAAAGCCCTCCATGAACTTGTCGCGGCCAAAGCTCTCGGGAATCGCCACGGGGTAGCGGCCGGTAAAGCACGCATCGCAGTAGCCGCCTTTGGGCATGACCTTAAGCAGGCCCTCGACCGAAAGGAAGGCCAGCGAATCGGCGCCGATATACTCGCAAATCTCGTCGACCGTCTTGTTGGCGCTGATAAGCTGCGACTGCACGTCGGTATCGATACCATAGAAGCACGGCCAGATGACCTCAGGCGAGTTGATGCGGATATGAATCTCCTTGGCGCCGGCGTTGCGCAGCATCTTGACGAGTTGCACCATGGTGGTGCCGCGCACAATGGAGTCGTCGATGACGACCAGGCGCTTGCCCTCGATGTTGTCGCGCAGCGGGTTGAGCTTCATGCGCACGCCCATGGCACGCAACTCCTGCGTAGGCTCGATAAACGTACGGCCCACGTAGCGGTTCTTGATAAGGCCCTCGCCAAAGGGAATACCGCTCTCGTGCGAATACCCCTCCGCGGGCGGCAGGCCGGAGTCGGGCACGCCGATGACCAGGTCGGCCTCGACGGGCTCCTCATGTGCCAGCTGACGACCCATGTCGTAACGGCAGGCATAGACGCTCTTGCCGTTCATGATGGAGTCGGGGCGGGCAAAGTAGACCTGCTCAAAGATGCAGTTTGCGGGCTCTTCGGCTGCAGGCACGCCCTGCTCGGATACCAGACCCTCGGCGCTGATGCGCAAAATCTCGCCGGGACGAACGTCACGGACGTACTCGGCACCCACGATGTCGAGTGCGCAGGTCTCGGAGGCAACGACCCAGCCGCCGGCGCGCGTGACATGGGTGGTGGCGTCGACCGTCGCGGCGCCGTCCTGCGACGGCAGCTGCGAAACGGATGCGGCATCGGCCTGGTCCAGACCCTCGTCCACCAGCTTGCCCAGCACGAGCGGGCGAATGCCGTGCGGATCGCGGAATGCGTAGAGCGCCTGCTCGTTGATGAGCGTCATGGCGTAGCCGCCGCGCACGAGCTCCATGGTCTTACGAATGCCCTCGCGCAGATGACCCGTACGCTGGGTAAAGTAGCCGATAAGCTTGGTCGCAACCTCGGAATCCGAATTGGAGAGGAACGGCACGCCCAGCTCGATCAGCTGGCGGCGCAGCTCGTCGGTGTTGACGAGGGTACCGTTGTGCGCAAGCGCGATAATGACGCTATTGATGGTAGAGAGGTGCGGCTGCGAGGCTTCCCAGCTCTTGGCGCCGGCAGTGCCATAGCGCACGTGGCCCACGGCCAGCTGGCCGGAGAGCGTCGACAGGTCGGCGTTGGAGAACACGCGGTCGAGCAGTCCCAGGTCTTTGCGAACCATAACCGTGCCGCCATCACCCACGGCGATTCCCGCCGATTCCTGGCCGCGATGCTGCAGCGCGCGCAGACCAAAGTACGTCAGTCGAGCCACATCGCGATCGGGTGCCCACACACCAAAAATGCCGCATTCCTCATGCAGCTGGTCGGAGTCCGGATCATACGTCGACATGGTCTTCACCTGTCCCGCGGCGCGCTCGGCCGCGTGGATGGTTTCTTGAGACATGGCATCCCCTCAGAGCCTCGTTATTTGGCGTTACCTGCCCTATTATACGCACGGCAAGACAAGCACTCCCGCGCATGAACAGCGCTTTTTAAAAGCCCACCGAGCTTATAATCCGTTTTGCAGCCAAACATTTTATTGGGCAACCGCCTCGGGGCCGACGATCCCGCATGCTTCCGCCGCGACGCGTCTCGCCCGCCGTTGGGGCTTGCATTGTTGCAATTGGGACGTTCGTCCTGTCTTTTGGCAGGTCGGCGGCGTATCCTTGTACCTACAGCAAAACGAGAAAGGTTATGTATGGATCGAAACGAACTCGACCCCAGCGTCCCCAGCGCCACGGAGGTCAAGAAGATCCCCCTCATCATTAAGGTATACGCCGTCCTGTGCATCCTGTCCGGCGTGGGCACGCTCCCGTCGGTCGGCGCCTTTATGTGGCAGGTCATCACCGCGCTCATCAACGGCAACGCCGCCGCCAAGCTCGGCGACAACACGCTCGTCGCGGTCGGACTGATTGTCGCCGGCATCATGCTCTCGGCTGCCAGTGCCGTCATCTTGATCATCTTTGGCCTTGACCTCATCAAGAACCAGCGCCGCAATGCCGCCCGTCTGTCCTATATCCTTATCGCATTGACCGTCGTCGAGCTTTTGGTTGACGTGATGCTCCAGGGCATCGGGCCTTTCTTGCTGCGCCCCGCCATCCAGCTCGGCATCCTCGTCGCGCTTTCGACCACCGTCGACCCCACGCTGCGCCAGGAGCGCGAGCTGCAACGCCGCCTGCAGGAAATGCTCGATCGCGACGCCGCCGCCGAGGGCATGCTCGGGCGCGATGAAACCGGCGAAGGCTACATCAAGCTCAACTACTTCAACCTGTTCTGGGTATTCTTTGTCTGCTGCATACTCGGCCTGATCGCCGAGGACATCTGGCACATGACGGTCGACGACCCCGGCGTCTACCAGAACCGCGCCGGCATGCTGTTTGGCCCCTTCAGCCCCATCTATGGATTTGGCGCCGTACTCATGACCATGGTGCTCAACCGCTTCTACAAAAAGAACCCCATCATTATCTTTTTGGTGAGCGCGCTGCTCGGCGCGAGCTTTGAGGTGTTCGTGGGCTGGTTTATGCAGACCTCGTTTGGAGTGGTCTCGTGGAGCTACTCGCACATGAAGCTGTTCGGCATGCCCGACCCGCTCGCCGTCCTTACGGGCGGACGCACCTGCACGGGCTTTGCCTGCCTGTGGGGCCTGGGCGGCCTCATCTGGATCAAGCTGCTGCTGCCGAGGCTGCTCAAGCTCATCAATATGATTCCCTGGAAGAGCCGCTACTCCGCTACCGTCATCTTCACCATCATTATGCTGGTCGATGGCGTTATGACGCTGCAGTCGCTCGATTATTGGTATCAGCGCGTCAACGGCACGGAACCGGATATTCCCGTTGCGCAGTTCTACGGCAAGTACTTCGATAATGACTTTATGGAGAATCGCTTCCAGAGCATGACCATGAGCCCCAAGGATGCGACGCGCGTGTAGCGCCAACCGCGTCCAAAACGCAAAATGCCCGCCGGTATCACACGTACCGGCGGGCATTTTTATAAACGAGTCTTCTATCGACGCAAGCCTCTACGCCTCGCGCTCGACCTCACTTACGCATTCGTTCTTGATGGTGCCAACGAGCGCCTGCAGCGCATCGACCACGTGCGGGCGAATGTCCCCGCCAATGAGCACGAGCATGATGTCGTCACCTACGGCAAGCTCGCCGCTTGCCAGCCACACGCGCACATAGCCGATACCCGGCATCGCGCGCGTGGCCTCGATAGCAGCCTGCACTTTCTGAGCATCGAAGCCGAACACCATGCCGCCCACCTTGTGGCCCGGCGCCACGCCATCGGTCTCGACACCGCGCGCCTCGGCCTTGGGCGTCGCGCGCACCACACCGTTATGTGTCAGATACATACCGCACGCAGGTGCCGACGAATCGGCCTTGGCCTCGCGCAGCCAAGCATCAACCGAAGGCATCGTTTTGCCATTCTCGAGCATCATTTCCCCTTTCACCGTCATTGAGTAGCCCATTATCTATTCCTCGACCGGCGTGAGCACCATGACGGCACGTGTGTTGCTCAGCGATAACGAACGACAGGTCACAAGCGTTACGACCTTGGTTGCCGAAGCGGCACGATCGGTGGCATCGCTCGCCACGGCAGAGGCACCGTCGAGCATCTCGGACAGGTAGTTCTTGAGCCCGTCGTCGCCCTCAAAATTGGTCGTGCGCGCCTTGGCATACGTGTCCTCGACAACTTTGGTCGCCAGTGGTCGCAGTTTATACGTAGCATCCCGTGTGATGTAATACACGAACTCGATGCTATCGAACGTTGCCTGATCAGTGGTGTCCGAAATCACGTTGAACATCGACCCGTCATTCATGTGGTGGCCGTAGATCGTGGTCTGCTGGTCAACCATTCCCGGCGCGGTATCGTCACTGTCCAAGAAGATCGCACCCGATGCATTGGACGTACCGTCAAACAGCGTGTTGAGGTATTTGGAGTTGTTATTGGTCTGCACCACGGGATAGTTGATGTTGGTTCCCGGCGCGTAAATCCAACCCACAACCTCGGGATTTGTCTGGGCAAGTGCATCGAAGTCGATAATCGGCACGCCGCTGGCGTCCTTATCGCTTACATATTGCTTCTCGATTTTCTGGTACGAATCGCTTGCCTGCTTATAGCCAATCTGAGCATTGATAAAGATGGCAGCGGCGGCAACAATCAGGCCGATGCCGATGATGATGAGCAGAATGGGAACAATGGAGCGGCGCTTTTTGCGCGGCGGCTCGGTGTAATCCGACGGCGCGGCATGCGATGAAGACCGGGGCGGCTTCTTAGCGTTGCTATAAGGAGAAGGTCGATATGCGGCTGGCGCGTCCTGTCGACGATGCGTCGCCGGTGTCACGGGGCGCGGCGCGCGCGGCTGCTGAGGAGAGGATGTCCGACCCTGCTGTGCCCCATGGGCAGCACTCGGCTTCGACGGATCGGGGATCTGAGAAGCCTTGAATCGTTTTCCCTGATAGTCAGACATGGCTCTCCTTATACTGCGGTGAAACGGCGGAACGCCTAGGCGTCGGCCATCTCCTGCTTCATCTTCTCGATAACCTTGCGGTACTCGGGGTCGCAAGCGCCCAGAATCTGCGTGGCGTAGATGGCGGCGTTCTTGGCGCCGTTGATGGCAACGCAGGCCACGGGCACGCCCGAAGGCATCTGCACCATCGACAGCAGCGAATCCATACCGCCCAGGTCACTCGTCTTCATAGGCACGCCGATAACCGGCAGCGGCGTAAAGGCAGCCACGACACCACCCAGGTGAGCGGCCTTGCCAGCGGCGGCGATAATCACTTTGATACCGCGATCGGCAGCAGTCGAAGCCCACTCGTGGACCTTCGCCGGCGTGCGGTGCGCGCTTGCAATCACAAGCTCATAGGGCACGCCCAGTGCCTCGAGCTCGGCGGTGCAACCTTCCATAACGCCCAGATCGGACTTGGAACCCATGATGATCCCGACAACCGGCTTTTGATCTGCCATAAACAAAGACCTCCTGTTGAGAGCGGTGACGCGGCGAATCCGCGACCCTTAACTACTGAGAGTAGTATAGCTGCTCCCGTCCCTGCGGTCCCCGGGTGCCCCGCGTCGGGCTGGGTTTTTATCTTCGCTCCCCTTGCTTCGCAAAGTCGCTCAGACAATAAACCCAGCCCGCCGCGGGGCACCCGGGGACCTACCGGGGATTGCCATGACGTACGTTGGCTGAAATATTAACGTGGGATCCGCCGTTCGAACGAACGGCGGATCCCACACTCACTTTTTATTCAGCCCTAGTCATCGCGCAAAGCCCCTTCGGCAGCACACGGTGCAACCGAGTCACCGCAGGCCGGGACGGGAGGGGCCGAGTTTCCTCCTGAGCGACTCTGCTTGCAGCCGGAGCGAAAGGGGGAAATCTCGGCCCCTCCCACCCCGGCCGACCAGGTCAACTACACCGTGTACTGCGGCAGGTCCTGCAGGGCGATGACGTCCATGCCCATGTCGTTGGCGCTGCCGTGACCCTGCTGGTCCTCGCGCACGGCCTCAATGGCGCTCACGTACGTGTTGGCCGCAGACATCGCCGTCACGCAGGTCACGCCACGACGGACGGCCTCGGTGCGTAGCAGGTAGCCATCGCCACGCGAGCCCGGGCCGTACGGCGTATTGATGATTACCGCAATCTTGCCATCGGCGATGAGGTCACCAATGTTGGGACGCTCGCCGTCGTGCGGGCCGCTGATCTTCTCCACGACTTCGCACGTCACGTTGCCTCCGCGCAACACGCGCGCCGTACCCTCGGTGGAGCAGATATCAAAGCCCAGGTAGCGCAGGATACGAGCGACCGAAAGGATATGACGCTTGTCGCGGTCGCACACGCTGATGAACACCTTGCCGCAGCTCGGATCGGGCAGCTTGTAGTCAATCGCCAGCTGCGTCTTGGCATATGCCTCGGGATAGCTCTTGGCGATACCCATGACCTCGCCCGTCGACTTCATCTCGGGGCCCAGAATAACGTCGGCTCCCGGGAAACGGCCCCAGGGCATAACGGCTTCCTTCATGCAGAACCAATCGAGCTGACGCTCGTCGCTCGGCAGGCCCAGGCTGGCGATGGAATCGCCTGCCATGATACGCGCCGCACACTTGGCCAGCGGCACGCCGGTGGCCTTGGAGATAAACGGCACGGTGCGGCTGGCACGCGGGTTGGCCTCGATCACGTAAACGGTCTCGCCCTTGATGGCGTACTGCACGTTGACCAGGCCGCGTACGCCCAGCGCCATCGCGATGCGGCGCGTGGTCTCGCGAAGCTTTGCCTGCAGGCTCTCGCTAAAGCTGAACGGCGGAATGCAGGTCGCAGAGTCGCCGGAGTGAATACCGGCCTCCTCGATATGCTCCAGAATGCCGCCGATGTAGACCTCTTCGCCATCGCACAGGGCATCGACATCGGACTCGATCGCACCCTCCAGGAAGCGGTCCAGATACACCGGGTAGTCGGGGCTAATGCGCGCGGCCTCGGCCATGTAATCGCGCAGATGCTCGGCATCGTAGGCGATCATCATGCCGCGGCCGCCCAGCACGTAGCTCGGACGCACCAGCAGTGGGTAGCCGATGTGCGCGGCCACGGCCTCGGCCTCCTCAAACGAGGTGGCCTGGCCCGCCGGCGGGTACATGATGCCCAGCTTGTCGAGCAGAGCGGCGAAGCGCTCGCGGTCCTCGGCAAAGTCGATGGCATCGGGCTTGGTGCCCATGATGTTCACGCCGCTCTCCTCGAGCATGCGCGCCAGCTTAAGCGGAGTCTGGCCGCCGAGCGTCACCACGACGCCGTCGGGTCGCTCAACATCGATGACATCCATGACGTCCTCGTAGGTGAGCGGCTCAAAGTACAGGCGGTCGGACGTGTCGTAGTCGGTCGAAACGGTCTCGGGATTGCAGTTGACCATGATGGTCTCAAAGCCGCGGGCCGCCAGCGCGTAGCTCGCATGCACGCAGCAGTAGTCGAACTCGATGCCCTGGCCGATACGGTTGGGGCCGGCGCCCAGAATCATCGCCTTGGGCTTGTCCGCCGGCGTGGTCTCGTCGGGAGCCACGCACTTCTTGGCATCCGGACTCGTGCGGTAGATGTTCTCGTACGTCTTGTAGTGGTACTCCGTGGCGCTCGAGAACTCTGCGGCACAGGTATCGACCGTCTTCATGCTGGGAACCACGCCCAGGCCCTTGCGGTAGGCGCGCACAAAGCGCTCGTCCGAGCCGGTCAGTGCGGCGATCTCGGCGTCGCTCGTGCCGTACTGCTTGAGCAGGCGCATCGCGTCGGCGTCGATATCCTCCACACGCAGGCCGCGGATGCTCTCCTGGACCTGCACCATGTCGTTGATACGGTTGAGGTACCACGGATCGATACCGCAGATGGCATGGATACGCGCGACATCCCAGCCGCGGCGCAAGGCCTCGACCACAAAGAAGATGCGGTGCTCAGTCGGGGTTGCCACGGCTTGAGCGAGCTCATCGTCGCTCAGCTTATCGGCACCCTCCTTGCCACCGGCGCAGATACCCTGGTGACCGTCCTCCAGCGAGCGCATGGCTTTGCCGAAGGCCTCCTCAAAGGTGCGGCCAATCGCCATAATCTCGCCCACTGCCTTCATGCGCGTGGTGAGCGTGGGGTCGGTACCCTTGAACTTCTCGAAGGCAAAGCGCGGCACCTTGACCACACAGTAGTCAATCGTGGGCTCAAAGCAGGCGGGCGTTGCCTTGGTAATGTCGTTGACGATTTCGTCGAGCGTGTAGCCCACAGCCAGGCGCGCGGCGGCCTTGGCGATGGGGAAACCCGTTGCCTTGGAGGCCAGTGCGGACGAGCGGCTCACGCGCGGGTTCATCTCGATGACGATCAAGCGACCGGTGCTGGGGTTCACGGCAAACTGCACGTTGGAGCCACCGGTCTCGACGCCGATCTTCTCCAGAATGGCGAGCGAGGCCACGCGCATGCGCTGATACTCCAGGTCGGAGAGGGTTTGCGCCGGCGCCACGGTGATGGAGTCGCCGGTATGCACACCCATGGGGTCGAGGTTCTCGATGGAGCACACGATGATGCCGTTGCCGGCGTGGTCACGCATGACCTCCATCTCATACTCTTTCCAGCCCTCGATGGACTCCTCGACCAGCACCTCGTGGGCGGGCGAGAGCTCGAGGCCCTGGCTCACGATGGAGACGAGCTCCTCATGAGTGTGAGCGATGCCGCCGCCGGCGCCGCCGAGGGTAAAGCTCGGGCGCAGCACGCAGGGATATCCCACGCGCTCGGCGATGGCCTCGGCGTCGGCCACGCTGTAGGCATAGCCCGAGCGTGCGACCTCCAGGCCAATCTCGGCCATGGCTTCGTTAAAGAGTTTGCGGTCCTCGCCGCGCTCGATGGCGTCCAGGTCGCAGCCGATCATCTCGACGCCGTACTTGTCGAGCGTACCGTCCTTTGCCAGCTCGACGGCGGCGTTCAGACCGGTCTGGCCGCCCAGCGTGGGCAGCAGCGCGTCCGGGCGTTCTTTCTTGATTACACGCTCGATAAACTCGGCGGTGATAGGCTCAACATAGGTGCGGTCGGCCAAGCCCGGGTCGGTCATGATGGTCGCCGGGTTGGAATTGACCAGGATGACCTCAAAGCCATCCTCCTTGAGCACCTTGCAGGCCTGGGCGCCGGAGTAGTCGAACTCGCAGGCCTGGCCAATAACGATGGGGCCCGAACCAATAACGAGGATACGCTTGATGTCAGTACGTTTCGGCATGTTAGTTCTCCTCGGTCTCGGTCGCGGCGGTCTCGGCAAAGTTCCAGCCGGCAAGGCGGTCCTTCGCGGTGTCGATGTCCAGGTAGTTCTCCTCGCCGTCCATGAGTCGCGTAAAGGCAGTAAAGAGATAGTGGGCATCGGTGGGGCCAGGCGAGGCCTCGGGGTGGTACTGGACCGAGAAGCACGGTGCGTCGAGCAGCTGGATGCCCTCGGCGGTGCCGTCGTTGAGGTTCACATGTGTCAGGCGAATGCGACCAAAGCGCTCGTTCATCACGACCGGCGCGATTCCGCGGCGCACCCAGACGCGCAGATCTCCATCGGCCGCATGCTCGGTCTCGCCGCCGGAAAGCTCGGGGACAAGCTTGCCCAAGCTGGGGAACAGCAGGCCAAAGCCATGGTTTTGCGCGGTAATCTCCACGCGACGGCTTACCAGGTTCATGACCGGCTGGTTGCCACCGCGGTGGCCGAATTTAAGCTTTTCCATCTGGGCGCCGCAGGCCAGGCTGATCATCTGATGGCCCAGGCAAATGCCAAAGACCGGCACCTTGCCGATCAGCTGCTGCACCTGCTCGTAGGTCTCCACCACGGCGTCGGGGTCGCCGGGGCCATTGGACAAAAAGACGCCGGCGGGATTCATGTCGAGCACCTCACTCGCGGGCGTATCCCACGGCACGACGGTAAGGTCGCAGCCGGCGCGGACCAGACCCTCCAGAATGCCGCGCTTCACACCGCAGTCGTAGGCGACCACTTTGTGACGGGCAGGAGCGGCAGCCGTAAGCGCAAAGTCATGCGTGGCAGGCAGGTCGGCGGCCACAAACTCGTGAGGTACGGGGCAACTTACGGTCTTGACCAGGTTCTCGCCTACCAGCGTGGGCGCAGCGGCCAGACGCTCGGCAAGCTCGTCGACGTCGAAGATCTCGGTCGAAATAATGCCCATCTTGGAACCATTGTCGCGCAGGTGGCGCACCAGGGCGCGAGTGTCGACACCCTCGATAGCGACGATGCCGTGAGCGCGCAGGTACTCCGGCACGCTGACGGCCGAGCGCCAGTTAGAAGGCGTGGCGCACATGTCGCGAACGATCATGCCGCGCATGGCCGGAGCGCTCGCAGGGCACACGGCGTCGCCGGGGAAGGCCGACTGGACGTCGGTCTCGTCGATACCGTAGTTGCCGATCTGCGGATAGGTCATGGTTACGATTTGGCCGGCATAACTCGGGTCGGTCATGACCTCAAAGTAGCCCTCGAGCGAGGTGTTGAAGCAAACTTCGCCGGTCGCGGTGCCCTCGGCGCCGCATGCACGTCCATAAAAAATGGTCCCATCCTCAAGATACAGGATGCAGGGACCGCAGGTGCCCTTGCTGGTTTTGGCCAGCATACGCTGGCAAAGCTCGCTGGGCGCGAAGGTGCGGGCGGCAGCGCCCGCGGTATGGTTGTTCGCCATAATTCTCCTTCCCGGTCTCACAGGACCGGCTTAAAGGTGTGTAGTTAGGCCTCGCGGTATTGTAACCGCAAGCATGCCTCATGGCGTTAATTTCATCGAAATGTTTACGAAATGATAATTATGACTTTCTATGCATAATGTTTTTTAATCCCCGTCCCAGAAAAATCATCCCGCGGGGCTTGTAGCTCACGCGGGATGATGGCGTCTTATTTTTTCTTGTCCTGCTCCAGCAGTTCGGACGGTGTGCGATCGGGCTTGCCGCCACGGAAAATCTCGCGGCCATGCAGACGATGCTCCAGATCGCGCTCGGCTTTTTCCTCGTCAATCTTGGTCTGGCTCACCACCGGGTCCTCAATCAACGACGACACCGAGTTCACCTGCTTCTGAATGCGCTCGGCGATGGTGTCATCCATACTCACGATGCGCATCTTCCAGTCGATACTCGTGGCGTTGGATGAGCTCTTGGTCCACACGAACGTCAAAATGGCGCTCTGGTGGCCGCGCGCGGGGAACATGCCAAAGAAGGAATCGTGCTGAATGTTGCTATCCTCGTCGATATAGGCGTGAACGTTATACACCACGCGGTCGATCTTATCGTTGAGCAACGCGTTGGTCGCAAGCGCCGCGGCCTGAATCTGCCCGTTGGACAGCAGCTCGAGCTCGTTGGCAGACGATGTGTCCAACACCGTCACCTCGACCGTGCCCGTGCGTTCATCGGCTTCATCGACGGTAAAGTCGAGCGGGAACTGCGTAAAGCCGTTGCCCCACTCAAGGCCGCCCTTCAGCGCCGTCGAAACGGTATCAACCGAAACGCTCTCGGACAGGTTGGCGGTATTCAGACGGCGCATCACGCCGTAGCCGATCTGCATGCCCACGATCAGCACCAAAATACCGATGACCACGGCCATCGCGGTCTTCGTAATGGTATGGCTCACCTGCGAGCCCGAAGGATCGTCCTCGGACAGCGGGTCGATATGTTTTGCCTGGCTCGCGCGGTCCTCGCTGCGCAGCTGCGCTAGCGCCGCTTTGTCACCGCGCTTGGCCGCGGCCTCCTTCTCACGCATGCGCTCAGTTCGCTTTTTGGCAAGCGTGGGATCCAAGACACCGGATGCATCGATTTCGGAGAATAACTCCGTCACTTCTTCCGGAGTCAAAGGGTTCTTGTCAGCCATAAACTTCCTGTCATATCAATCAGTCGAGCTCGTGCGCACGCGCACCTTCGAACTGCATTCGATAGTAACGGGCATAGGTGCCGCCACGGGCGAGAAGCTCCTCGTGCGTGCCACGCTCCACAACGCGACCATGCTCAACGGTCGCAATCTCATCGGCATGCTTAATGGTAGAAAGGCGGTGGGCGATGATAATCGTGGTGCGGCCGCGTGCCAGCTCTTCGAGCGACTCCTGCACCGCCTCCTCGCTCTCGTTATCCAAAGCACTCGTCGCCTCGTCCAAGATCAAGATTTTGGGGTTCTTGAGGAACACACGCGCGATGGCAACGCGCTGCTTTTGACCACCCGAAAGACGGCTGCCGCGCTCGCCCACCACGGTGTCGTAGCCCTGCGGAAGCGATTCGATAAAGGTATCGATATTGGCGCGGCGGGCCGCCTCGGCGATCTCTTCTGCCGTAGCACCCGGCTTGCCGTAGGCGATGTTCTCGCCAATCGTACCGTCAAACAGGTAGACATCCTGCTGCACCAGGCCGATGGCGCGGCGCAGGCTCTGCTGCGTCACATCGCGCACGTCCTGACCGTCGATGCTAATGGATCCGGTAGCCACGTCATAAAAGCGCGGCAGCAGCGAACAGGTCGTGGACTTGCCACCGCCCGAAGGGCCAACCAGCGCGATGGTCTGCCCGGGCTTGATGGACAGATTCATATGGTCGATAACGGGACGCTCGTCGGCATAGCCCTCGCCCAGCTCGACATCCTCGTAGTTAAAGCACACGTCGTGATACTCCACGGCGCCGGCAGTCACCTGCAGATCCGTAGCGCCCGGCTTGTCCTGGATATCCGGCGCGGTCGAGAGCACCTCGTCCATACGTTTAAAGCCGGCGATAGCCTTCTGATACGTTTCGGCCGAATTGACGAGCGTCTCGAGCGGCGTGCAGAACAGCGAAATATAGAGTGCAAAGGTCGCCATATCGACCGCCTGCAGCTGTCCCTGGGCGACCAGCCAGCCGCCCAGCAGCACCACGATCACATAGAGCACACCCGAGAGCAGGCCATACGTCGCGGTATAGACGCCCATGGCGTGATACATGTTCTCCTTGGACGAAAGGTAGCGATCGTTAGAAGCACGGAACTTGGCGCGCTCGGTCTCCTCGTTGGCAAAGCTCTTGACTACGCGCATGCCCGCAAGCGAATCCTGCAGCTGCGCATTGATGCCGCTGATCTTTTTGCGGTTGTCGCTAAAAACCTCGCGCATACGCATGTTCTGCCAAAACATGATGACCGCAAAAGCCGCCGTCACCACGGCCATGGCGAGCGCCAGCACCGGGGCGATGGTAAAGAGGATCGCAAACGAGCCAATAATCTCGATGCCGCAGATGATGATCCACTCGGGCACGTGGTGCGCCGCCTCGCAGATATCGAACAGATCGTTGACCACGCGGCTCATCATGTCGCCCGAACTGTTGCGGTCGAAGTACGCAAAGCTAAAGCGCTCGTACTGGTCAAACAGGTCCTCGCGCATCTTGGACTCCATGCGCGCACCCATCACGTGGCCCCAGTAGCTCACAAAGTAGCGGCAGGCGCAGCGAACGGCATACATCAGCACCAGCCCCACCGCGATCATACCGAGCGCCTGCATAATGGCAGCCTGGCCCTGGGTAAACAGCCCACCGGTCAAATTGCGCAGAATAATAGGAAACGCAAGGTCAATGGCAGCAAGCACCAGAGCGCAAACAGTATCAGCAACAAAAAGCCCCATCTGGGGCTTGTAATACGAAAGAAACCTCTTCAGCATGTGATCCTCAAAGAAATATCAGCAACGTAAGGCCCTGGGACAAAGCAATCAGCAGTACTTGTCCCAGGGCTATCCCCACTCGTTAAAGCTCCGTGCCCCCAAGGCGGTGCGCGATGCTATCGCAGGCCAAGGCGCCC
Organism: uncultured Collinsella sp.; assembly: GCA_958403205.1. GTDB lineage: Bacteria > Actinomycetota > Coriobacteriia > Coriobacteriales > Coriobacteriaceae > Collinsella. Next base: position 16,175 of record CATXWM010000007.1, read on the forward strand.
ACGACGGTCTTGGCGTCTTCGATCTTGCCGTCGAGCACGGCGTCGATCAGCTCATGCAGCGGCACCAGGTCCACGTTGACAAACTCGTCATCATCGGGGTTGGGCGCATCAAACTCGAGCTTGGTAGCCAAGTAGATGTGGATGATCTCATCGCAAAAACCGCAGGACGTGACAATCGACGTCAAAAAGCGAATACGACCAGCCCTAAAGCCCGTCTCCTCATGCAGTTCGCGCTTGGCGCAATCGAGCGGGTCCTCGCCTGGATCGAGCTTGCCGGCGGGAATCTCGACCGTCACGCGGTCGATGGCGGTGCGGTACTGACGCACCAGTACGATCTTGCCGCTCTCGGTCAGTGCCACAACGGCCGCCGCACCCGGATGGCGAACGATATCGCGGGCGCTGCGGTGACCGTTAGGCAGCTCAACCTCAAGACGGTGGACGTCGATGATCTTACCCTTCCAGGCGCACTCCTCCGAAAGAATCTTCTCGTGCAGCTCGGCATCGTGCGGGTCGTCATCGCCCAGCACCAGCGCCGGCTCGTCAGCGACCTCGCCACCAGGCTCGCCCTCGGCGTGCCCATACAAGCGGCTGTCCTCTTCGACGATCTGCGCGTCCACGAGCTCTTCGTTCTTCTCGTCCATCCGTCTCATTCCTCTCGGACTTTAGGCATCCCAGGCGTCGCGGCCGCGCAGCGCGCGCAGGCCGATGTCGTGACGCAGGGTCTTGCCCTCAAAATCAATCTTCTCGCAGGCCTCGTAGGCAAGGTTGCGAGCGTTCTCGAACGTGTCGCCCAGAGCGGTCACGGCAAGCACGCGGCCACCATTGGTCACGAGCTGACCGTCCACCACGGCAGTGCCCGCGTGGTACACGGTCACGTTCTCCATGGCCTCGGCATCGGCGATACCAGTGATGACCTTGCCCTTCTCGTAGCTGCCGGGATAGCCCGCGCTCGTCAGGACAACGGCCACGGCCCACTCGTCACGCCAGTCGAGTTCAATCTGATCGAGCTCGCAGTTGGCACAAGCCAGCATGACCTCGACCAGGTCGTTCTTAAGGCGCGGAAGCACGACCTGCGTCTCGGGGTCGCCAAAGCGGGCGTTGAACTCCAGCACCTTGGGGCCGGCGGGGGTGAGCATAAAGCCGCCGTACAGGCAGCCGCGGTAGTCGATACCCTCGGCAGCGAGCTCGGCCACGGTCTGCTCCATGACTTTCACCATGGTGGCGTGCTCCTCGTCGGTCACGATGGGTACCGGGCTGTAAACGCCCATGCCACCGGTGTTGGGACCCTTGTCGCCCTCGAGCGCACGCTTGTGGTCCTGCGAAGTGGCCATGGGGCGCACGGTCTTGCCGTCGGTAAAGGCCAGCAGCGAGCACTCGGGGCCGGTCAGCATCTCCTCGATGACCACGGTATTGCCGGCATCGCCAAAGGTGCCGCCAAAACACTCGCGCACGGCCTCTTCGGCCTGCTCGAGCTCAGTCGCCACGATAACGCCCTTGCCCGCGGCAAGGCCGTCGGCCTTCACGACCAGCGGGGCGCCCTGCTCGCGCACGTAGGCGAGAGCCGAAGCCTCGTCGGTAAACGAACCATAGGCCGCCGTCGGAATGCCCGCACGCTCCATGAGCTGCTTGGAGAACAGCTTGGAGCCCTCCATCTGGGCGCCCTCGGCACCCGGGCCAAAGCAGGGAATACCCGCCGCGCGCACGGCGTCGGCCACGCCCGCCACGAGCGGAGCCTCGGGGCCAATTACCACGAGTCCGCATCCGTGGCTCTGCGCAAACGCCGCCACGGCCGCAGGATCGCAGTCGTCGAGAACAACGTTCTCGCCGCAGCTCGCGGTGCCGCCGTTACCCGGCGCGATGTAGAGCTTGCCGGCGCGCGGTGATGCTGCGAGCTTAGCTGCCAAAGCATGCTCACGGCCGCCGCTGCCCAACAACAGGATGTCGATGGTTTGAGTGTCCGCCTTCAAGGGTGCCTCCTCTATGGATGAACGGCCCGCTCCGCGCGAGCCCTTTGCAAGCAAATATACCCCTCGGCCGCCCGTCCGGGCTGCAAAGGGGTATATCGCAATAACCAAATAGTCCCGATTACTTCCAGAATCGGTTGATGATCTGCTCGCGACCAGCGCCAACGCCAATGAACGTCACGCGGGTGTGTGCCAGATCCTCGATAAACGCCACGTAGTCCTGAGCCTCCTGCGGCAGCTCCTCAAAGCTGCGGCAGCCGGTGATATCGCACTTCCAGCCAGGAAGCTCCTCGTAGATGGGCTTGGCGTGCTCAAAGCGAACCTGATGCTCGGGCACGCTGGTATAGCGCTCACCATCGACGTCGTAGGCCACGCACACCTTGATGGTGTCGAAAGCCGAAAGCACGTCGAGCTTGGTCATGGCGATATCGGTGAGGCCGTTGACGCGCGAGGCGTAGTTGGCGATGGGGCCGTCGAACCAGCCGCAGCGACGACGGCGACCGGTGGTCACGCCGTACTCGTAGCCCTCCTCGGTCAGCGTGTGACCGGCCTCGGACTCATAGGAAAGCTCGGTGGGCATGGGGCCCGAACCGACGCGGGTGATATAGGCCTTCATGACGCCCAGCACGCGGTCGACGTTCTTCATGCCCACGCCGGAGCCGGTGATGGCGCCGCCGGCGGTGCAGTTGGAAGACGTCACGTACGGATAGGTGCCGTGGTCGATGTCGAGCAGCGTCGCCTGGGCGCCCTCAAACAGCAGGTTCTTGCCCTCATCGATCATGTTGTTGAGCAGCAGGCTCGTCTCGGTGATGTAGGGACGCAGGCGCTCGGCCATCGGCAGGTACTCGTCGCAAATCTGGTCCACGGTGTAGGTGGGCAGGTTGTAGATGAGCTCGAGCTCGGGGTTCACGCGGGCGAGGGTGGTCTCCAGCTTGTCGCGGAACAGCGCCTCGTCCAGCATGTCCTGCATGCGCAGGCCAATGCGGGCCATCTTGTCCTGATAGCACGGACCGATGCCACGCTTGGTGGTACCGATGTTCTTCTTGCCGAGCTTCTGCTCAAAGGCGCCATCCAGATCGATGTGGTACGGCATGATGACATGCGCGTTGCCGCTAATCTTGAGGTTCTTGGTGGTGATGCCGTCGGCCTCGAACATGTCGATCTCCTCAAGGACAACCTTGGGGTTGACGACGCAGCCGTTACCGATCACCGACACGTGGTCAGAATACATGATGCCGGAGGGCACCTGGTGCAGGCCGTACTTCTTGCCGTTGACGACGATGGTGTGACCGGCGTTGTTGCCGCCCGAGTAGCGCACGACGGCATCGAAGTCGCCGGCGACCAGGTCGCAAATCTTACCCTTGCCCTCATCGCCCCACTGGGCACCGACCAAAACGGTTGACGGCATGTTTACTCCTTACATTCATGGACTGTCTACGCGCCACGTCGGCACGCAGAAGCACAAAACATTCCCAGTATACCCGTGCAACGGGCGCCTGTCCTACTCCTCGGCATGTGCCCCATCAAGCTCATAGAACTTGGTGGATGCCGGCAGGAACATCAGGTCGACGTCGCCGATCGGGCCCGAACGGTTCTTGGCCACGACGATACGCGTAACGCCCTCGTCGGGTCGATCGTCGCGCGAGGCTTCGGCCTCGTCGGCGGAGCGGTCCAAGAACATAACGATATCGGCGTCCTGCTCGATGGAGCCCGATTCACGAAGGTCGGAAAGCTGCGGGCGCTTGCCGGTACGAGATTCGACCTGACGCGAGAGCTGCGACAGCGCGATGAGCGGGATCTTGAGCTCCTTGGCCATGATCTTCAGACCACGCGACATCTCCGAAACCTCGACGGTACGGCTCTCGGAACGACGGCCCGGCGGAGGACTCACCAGCTGCAGGTAGTCCAGGATGATGATGGCCTTCTCCTTGTTATGGAGCATACGGCGGCTCTTGGCGCGAATCTCGGTCACTGTGGTGCCGGGCGTATCGTCAATCAGAATATCGAGCTTGGACAAGGTCTGCGTGGCCTCGTTGATATTGGCCCACTGTTCGGGGCTAATACGGCCCATGCGGAAGTCACTGATCGAGATCATGGCGTAGGCGCAAATCAGACGCTGGGCAATTTCCTTGCCCGACATCTCCAGCGAGAAGAAGCCGACGGTATAACCAGCAGCGGCGGCGTTGAGCGCCAGGTTCAGAGCGAACGACGTCTTACCTACAGCAGGACGGGCGCCGATGATGATGAGCTGACCCTCGCGGAAGCCCATGAGCATGCGGTCGAGCGACGGGAAGCCCGTGGGCACGCCCGCAGCCTGGCCACCGGCCTGGCACACTTCCTCGGCCTCATTATAGGCCTCGACCATAAACTCGGTCAGCGTCTTGTAGCTCGACTTGACCTCGCGCGCCGTAACCTTGAGCAGCTTGCTCTCGGCTAGCTCCACGACCTCTTTGGTGTCGGTGGGGGCGTTATATGCCAGCGCGTTGATCTCGTTGGTGGCGCCGATCAGCTCGCGCAGCATCGAGTCGCGGCGAACGATGGCGGCATGGTGCTGCCAGTTGACGAGCGACAAGGTCTGACCCATCAATTCCAAAATGTACGCTTCGCCGCCCACAGCATCAAGTTTGTTGATGCTTCGCAGGTAATCGATCAGTGAGATGGAGTCGATGGGAATGCGGCTGTTGTACATATCGACCATCGCGGTATAGATGGTCTTATGAATGGGCCGGTAGAAGTCATCGGGCTGCAGCTCGACCTGGGCCTCTTCGACCACCTCGGGCGATAGCAGCATAGCGGCCAGTACATTGGCCTCTGCATCTTGGTTTTGGGGAAGACCCAACTTTGAGCCGCGGTCCTCAACCGTCAGCCCGGTCTCCCTATCGTCATATGCCATGAGCATCCTCATTCATATCGCTTGCGAGCATCCATAGTATCAGCCACGGTCCCAAAACGCGCCGCACGCGGCCAATCATCACCGAACCAAACGGATAAACGGTCCTGTACACAGGACTTCGACGCGACGTTCACTATGACACTCACTCAGCGCAAAAAACAAAAGGGCGCCCTGGTTTCCCAGAGCGCCCTTCTTAGAACAAGATTGTTGCGTTGCAGCAAATGCTACTCGGCAGCAGCCTCAGTCTCGACCTCGGCGGTCTCGGCCTCGGCGACCTCAGCGGCCTCCTCGACCTCAGCCTCGGCAGCGAGCTCCTCGGCGGTAACGCCGACGAGAACGACAACCTCGGCCTTGATCTCGCGGTACAGCGAGATGGCAACGGTGTGGGCACCGGCAACCTTGATGGGCTTACCGAGCTCGACGCGCTTGCGGTCGATGTCCATACCGAGCTGAGCCTTGATGGCGTCAGCGATCATAGCGGCGGTAACGGAGCCAAAGAGGATGCCCTCGTCGCCGACCTTGACGTCAACGGTGACCGTCTTGCCCTCGAAGGCAGCCTTGGTCTCGTTGGCGGTAGCCAGACGGACGGCCTCACGCTTGGCGATGTTGTTGCGACGCTCGTCAAGCTGCTTGAGGTTGCCCTTGGTGGCGGCAACAGCGAGCTTCTTGGGGAACAGGAAGTTCTCAGCGTAACCCTGAGCGACCTCTACGACGTCACCCTCGCCGCCCTTGCCCTTGATCTCATCGAGAAGAATAACCTTCATGATGCGTCTCCCTTCTTAGCCGCGGTCGCGGTTGCCACGAGAGGAAACCACGGGGACGGTGTACGGCAGGAGAGCCATCTCGCGGGCGCGCTTGATGGCGTTGGCGATGTCATGCTGATGCTGCGTGCAAGCGCCAGTGACGCGACGGGGCTTGATCTTGCCACGGTCGGTCATGTACTTACGGAGAAGCTGAGTGTCCTTATAGTCGATGAACTCAGTGTTCTCCTTGCAGAACTGGCAGTACTTACGACGCGGCTGACGTGCAGAAAAATCATTAGCCATGTCAAAATACCTTTCGTTTGGCAACTTCGGCGAACCGAAGCCGCCTCTCACTCAAAAATAGGTGAACAACCCTTAGAACGGGATGTCCTCATCGTAGACGTCGACCGCGGGCGGCGTAGCCACCGGTGCGGCAGGACGTGCTGCGGGCGCGGGAGCTGCGGGGGCGTAACCGCCCTGATCGTAGCCACCCTGGCCACCACGGGAGCTCATAAACTCGATCTCATCGACGATGACCTCAAGCTTGCTCCGGCGCTGGCCGTCGCGCTCCCAAGAGCTGTAGCGCAGCTTGCCCTCGATCGCGACCTTGTTTCCCTTTGCCAGGAAACGGCTCACGGCCTCGGCGCGGGTGCCGAACATGGTGCAGTCGACAAAGTTGGGATAGTCCTCCCACTCGCCAGTCTGCGCGTTGCGGCGACGATCGTTCACGGCGACGCCAAAGGACAGAACCTGGGTTCCGCCGGCGGTGGCGCGCAGCTCGGGATCGCGGGTGAGGTTACCGGTGATGTTCACTCGATTGATGCTCATAACTCACTACTTCCTCTTGGGGCACAAGCCCAGTCCAAAACGACAGTCTTACTCCTGGTCGTCGCGACGGACGATCATGTGGCGGACCACAGCGTCGGTGATGCGCAGGACGCGATCAAGCTCGGCGATCTGGGTAGGATCTGCGTGGAAGTTGATGAGGGTGTAGTCACCATCGGTGAGGTCGTTGATCTCGTAGGCGAGCTTGCGCTTGCCCCACTCGTCAACGGAGTCGACCTTGCCAGCGCCCTCAGCGATCGTGGTATCGATACGCTTCATAACAGCGAGACGAGTCTCGGGGTCGAGCGACGGGTCAACAAAGAACAGCAGTTCATAAGCCTTCATATTGTCACCTCCTCTGGGCAAATGTGGCTTCAGGTCGTGAAGGTGCGCCTGAAGCAGGAAAAGACTTGGTAATAATATCTTTCAACCTCCCAGGCCGCAAGAATATGCAGCTACAACCTCATGACCTCCACATATGCCCATGCTCGCACCACGTTTCATGCGCATTCCAACCAAATGCCGACCAAGAGCTTGACGGATTTGTGGACAAGATACGATGCCGCGGGGACAAGCTGAGCCAAGCCGCAGGTCAACGGGCACAAGGCTGTGGTCGCAAAATGCATACCAGCGGTCCACAGCACCACCCAAAGATTTTTAAATTCATTGCCAAGTCGCTTATGAATACCCCTTTTGAACAATTGAGTTGATCAACCACGCTGGTCGGAAGCCGTTTTTTTGGCACCTCAAACCCCACTGCAACGCCAAGCGCGGCCGAGCGTTTTAAAAAATGCCAACTTTTCTGTTTGCACTTTGCGATTCCTCGTGTATACTGACTTTCGCATTTAACGGAGAGTTGTCCGAGTGGCCGAAGGAGCACGATTGGAAATCGTGTAGGCGTCAAAAGCGTCTCCAGGGTTCAAATCCCTGACTCTCCGCCAGTTAATTCCAAAGCAGGCCTTCGAGCCTGCTTTGTTTTTACCCCACGCGGAGGGGTGGCAGAGTGGTTGAATGCGGCGGTCTCGAAAACCGTTTGGCCTGTATAAGGTCACGAGGGTTCGAATCCCTCCTCCTCCGCCATTAGATGGTATGAGCCCCAGCAATGGGGCTTTTTTCTTTTTGGGCACATTTCAATTACGCGCAGGAGGAGGGATTCGAACCCGCCAGGGCGCGGAGCGTAAAGAAGACGCGCCAGTGGCGCGTCTTTAGCGCAGCGCGGTCGGCGTAAGCCGATCGGATAAATTTTGAGCGCTGCTCAAAATTTAGACATCCCTCCTATTCAGCCACGCCCCCATCGCGTTCAGCATCAACCCAGATCCCCAAACATGGTACCTACGCCCCCACCCAGTCCCGACCGTTTACCGAGCAATAGGGTCGCCACGCCCGCCAACCATGTACTATGTACGGGCATTGTCTAAACCTGCAATCAGAAGGACCCCATCTTGCCCGTTGCCGCCGCTATGATCGTTACCGCACACGCCTCGGATGCCATGGTCGCCATCCCGTTTTGGCTCGAGATGTTCGCCGTCGTCGCGGCATCGATCTCGGGCGTGTTAGTCGCACGCGAGCACAAACTCGACCTGGTAGGCGCCGTCGCGCTCGCCGTGGTCTGTGGACTGGGCGGCGGTCTTTTGCGCGATATGACGCTCCAGGTCGGCAACGTCTACATCCTCAACCAGCCGATGGCGCTCCCGCTTTCCATTGCCACGGCAGCCATCATCTATATTTTCCCGGCAATCGTCGACAAGCCCGAAAAACTCATTCCCCTGCTCGATATCATCTCGGTCGGCATCTACGCCGCCACCGGAGCGGACAAGGCGCTTGTCTACGGCTTTGCGCCGGCGGTGTGCATCATGATGGGCTTTTTCACCGCGGTGGGCGGCGGCATGTTGCGAGATGGTTTTATGGGTGTGGTGCCGGGTATCTTCCAGCGCACCAACCTCTATGCCATCGCGGCCATCGCCGGATCGGCAAGCTATGTTTGCCTTGTCATGAGCGGCTTGGTCAGCAATGTCGTCGCACTGGTCGTTTGCGTCGTGGTGACCATGGGACTGCGCTGGCTGTCGCTGCGCTTTGATATCAAAAGCCCCACCGAGGATGACATCGCACGCTTTTTGCACCGCAAAAAGTAGGTGGCGCGGACTCATCCTTCGAAATGCAACCGAGAGGTTCTTTTAGAGCGCCCACGCGTTGGGTACCCTGTTAGGTGCATGTCGAGCATCTGACGAAGGATTCACTATGCCCTGTAATCAATTCCCGTCGACCCAGCGCCGCAAAGCGTGGGGCCGCATCACGATCTTATTCGCGTTCATCGCTCTAGCGGTCACCGCACTTCCCACGGCGTCGTTCGCCGGCACGGACACCGCAGGCAACGTACTTGCGACCGACAATGACGCCAATTCGTCCGGCGTCGAAGGTGACCTGTACTGGGCAGGTCAGGCCCTCAACTTGGACGATGCGTCCATCGGCCGCGACATAATTGCAGCAGGCGAGAGCCTCTCCATCCGCGACTGCACGGTGGGCGGCGCCGTCCGCTTGGCGGCGCGCACCATCGACATTGCCAAGACTACGGTTGATGGCAGCGTCACGGTCGTCGGTCAGCACGTCGTACTCAATTCCGACAGCACCGCCAACTGTTTCTACGCGATAGGCGAGACGGTTGCCCTGCGCGGCTCCACCAAGTCGGCAGCGCTTGCGGGCGACACGGTGACCATCGATGGCACCGTCGAGGGCGATGTCGAGGTTTGGGCCGACAAGCTCATCCTGGGCAAAAACGCCCACATCACCGGCACCGTGAACGCGCACGTCTCCGAGGACCCCGAGCGCGCCGCGGGAGCCGAGGTCGGCGCGCTCAAGATCGACCGCACCGAGAACGAGGATACTTCCACCGTTAACGATGTCATCGGCGGTATCGTCGCCGCGGCACTCTCGACCTGCTTTGTCGCTCTGCTGCTCGAGCTCGTCTTCCCGCGTGCGACTGCCAGCGCCGCCGGCATGCTCCACCAGCACCCCACGCCCCTGTGGGTGAGCGGTCTTCTGGGTACGATTGCTATCGTCCCCGCCGTCCTACTGCTGATTATCTCTATCGCCGGTCTGTCGCTTGCCGGAGCCCTCTTGTGCGGCGTTATCGGCATCGCGTTGGTGTCGAGTGCCTTTGCGGGGTGTGCGATCGTCCGCATGGTCGGACACAACCAGAACCGCTACGCCATGGCAGCCGTGGGTGGCATCGCCGCGGGCACGCTTACGGCAATCCCCCTCGTAGGCGATTTCATCAGCGGTGTGGCCTTTGTCTTTATGCTCGGCTACATCATCCAAATCATCTGGCGCAACGCCCACCTCAAGCCGCAGCAGCCGGCTAACATGCCAGGACTCCCCACCGCTTAGCCACCAACCACCACAAAGGGGACAAGCACCTTTGTGATGATGCAGAGGGGTCGGGTTACTTTGCACCAACAAACGAAGCGGGGCACCCGATCGCATCGACCGAGTGCCCCGCTTTTCTTGGAGGGTTCTCTAGTAACTTTTTCAAAACCAATGATCATCAGGCCGATGGACCTGCGCGTCACTCGCTACGGAGGCAGTACGCCATTGAACAAAAAAGGGGGGACAATTATTTTTCACGGCGACCTCCTCCCCACTTGATGACGAGCGCGACAACAATAGCCGCCACTCCGATGGCAGCCAAAACCGCCACCAGCACCAACGTTCTATCTCCCGTCGAGGGCATAAAGTCTCGACTTGCTTCTTTACTTGGAGTGTTGAGCACCGACAGTTCAATCAAACCCGTCCCGGCATCGGCGGTATCAACCCGCAGAGAGCTTTCGGCCGACACGGTCACTTTGGGCTTCGCAGCTGCCACCTGCTTAACGTCCAGGCCCTCGGCCGTAACCGTTACCGTTCGTTTGCCCTCAAAGGCGGTGTATCCCTTGGGTGCCGCGATTTCCTCGACGGTATAGACGCCCGCGTCCACGCCGGTCAATTCCACATGGCCATCCGCGCCCGTGGTGACGCACACGTCGGCATCCGTCGACCACGTGCCATCAGCCGTTAGGATGCGCCCGCGGTCATCGATGATGTGCAGCTTGGCGCCCGCGAGCGGTTTATCGTCCGAGCTTGAGCGCTTGATCAGACTGAGTCCCCAGGTGTAGGCGCACGCGTCATCGCTCGGCGTGCGGGTGAATCTGGCGTCGCCGGACTGATCGGCGAGGGGAGAGCGCGGGTAACGCAGGTAGACCTCATTGGGGTTGCCCTTGATAGCGCCTCGATTGCAGTTGGCCCCCAACGGCGCATTGTAGACAGCAACCACGCGGGCGCCCGCGGCGAAGGCGTCGGCCCCGCCGAGCGCGGAGACCAGGTCGCCGGTGCGCACGGTGAAGGCATTGCCCTCGACCGAGACCTTGCACCGTGAAGTTATGTCTGTCCACCCTTTAGCCGGCGTCGAGTTGGCGTTACCGCCCTCACATGCGACGGCGTCAAAGCCGCCGTCCGCGCCCGCCGCCACGTACACGTGCATGCTCGCGGCGACTTTGGAGGGGTCGAGCCCCGCGCTCATGGTGTCGACGAACCGCACCGTATAGGTGTCGTAGGCGGTGAGCCCGGCCGGGACCGCGGCCGAGAGGCGCCAGTACAGGTCGTCGCCCACCGTGGCGTCGGCGGCCTTGCCCCAGGCGGCGGTGCTGTCCTCCAGCACGTGCTTGGCGACCTTGGGGGTCGCGGCCTTGGGCTTGACGGTGACGGCGCTGCCTCCGACCAAGGCCATGACCGGCGCGGTGCCGGCCTCACCCTGGGCGATGGCGTCGTCGTCGGCGACGATGAGCCAGTAGCCGCAGGGCAGCTCGGCCGCCGTGCCCGCGTTAAGGGCCACAGAAGTTGCGTCGGCATTGCAAATCGCACGGGCGAGCTTTGCCGTCAGTGCGGTCGTCATATACCCGTCGGCATTCAGCCACTCGGCAGCCGCTTGCGCCGTCGATGCCGAGTTATCAAACCCTGCATCGTGAAGCACGGGAAGGGCAGCTTGGCGAACGGCGTCATTTGCCCACGTTACGTCAGTTGCGATCTTTTGGTCGGCATTGGCGTCGTCGACAACGGTCGCCGAAAAAAGCTGATACGCGTCATACCGCGTCGCAACTGTACCGTCCACCGTAATAGCTCCGGTACCGACAGCATGAGCCGTCCCAGGGGCAATCGCAAAAGAGAATACGGCAACGATGACTATCACCGCGACGGTCAGCATATGACGGAGTGGCTTACTCATGGCGACTGCCTCGATCAAGATCACGGTGGCGACGAGCATGCATCCATGTCGCAGCAAAACACAGCATCGAAGCGCCGGCCAGATACGTCATAGTCAAGCCAGCACCGCCCGCCTCAGGAAGCGTGGTCGAGTACCTGTTGGTAAAAGTCGGCGGGGTCGGGGTGTCGGTATCGTCGTAGGTGACGACAGTGTTGAGTTTCCCTTCGCCGTTAGTCACAACAACCTTAACCTTGTGCACGGTCGTGTCGTAGGTGATGTGGTCCTTGACGTTGTTCTCGTCGGCACCCTCGGGAATGACCTCGGAGATGGTGTACTCATAGATCCCCATCTTGGTGTAATCCAAGACAAAGTTAATATCACCATCCGCACCGTTCCTGATGGTTTGGAGAACCCTACCGGTCTTCTTGTCCTTGAGCACAAACCCGAACTGGCTTTCTTGCAAGGTCGAGCCTTTGAGCATCTTGGTGGCAGAAATTGTAGCTTGACCGCTATAGGGCGCATCACAGACCGTGATGTCGGTGCTCGCCGTTGGGGTGTCAATGTCGACGCCCTTTGCCCTCAGCTCTTCTGCCTTAGCAAGGGCCTTCTGATAGTCGTCCTCATTGTTGCCTTTGAGCAGAATCCACACCGGTTTAGAGATAACGTTGTATCCGCTCGGCGCCTTGGTCTCCTCAAGGCAATACAACTTGTAGGCTTCCATCTTTTGCGTAGCATTGCCGAACTTTACCGTGCCCTTTTCGTCTGTTTCAGCACTCCGGATCAGCGTTTTCGCAGAATCGAGGCCGGAATCCAAGGCCTTATCCATATTGACCTCATAGAGCGTGAACTCAGCACCGGGCAGTTTTTTTGTGATATCGCTCTCGTCGACCTTGGTAATCGTTACGCCGTAACCGCTACCACCAGCCGAACCGGACACCTTTTGAATAACCCAGTCTTTTGAATGGACCGTATCACCGTCGTAGACACCCGTAAGCGACGCTTTGTTGCTCAGAGAAACCGTTTCCCCTTCGTTACCCGCAGGAATGACCTCATACTCAACTTTGAGATATTCCTTATCGGGCACGCGGAGCGTCATCTTTGTGCACGCCGCGCCGTTTTCATCTTCAATGGTCCTAGCGGAAACGGGGCATTCGTCAGAGCCAAGCAACTTCCAGCCTGTCCCATCGTATTGGGACACATTGACCGAATCCGTCACCAGCGTGCACTTCGCGTCCATAATGTCGAAGAGCTCGAGATAGTCACTGTCGCTCTTAAGGTTGACTGCCGATTCGTTAACCAAGATGGTGTACTTGATACGGTTGCTGCTAGCGACCTGATCTCCGGTCTTTTGCAGTACGTTGTTCTTAATGGCGACGGTTCCACTACCGGAGTCGAACTTCTTGTTCCCCGACTCGGCACTGGCTGAGTTGGTGAACTTCACCTCGTTCTTAGAGGTATCGAGCTCACCGCGCTTGACCGCCGTCTGATACGTAAGTTCGGCGTAACCAGCATAGTTGCCGAGCGCCGTCGTGGGGATGGAGAAGGTAACGGTGCCTTTGTCATCACTGACGTTCGCAAGGGGTAGGCTGTCTGCGACGGTCTTCTTTCGCTGGGCGGTACCGTTATACGCTTTCTGGTCATACGGATTCTGAAACAGCGAGTATTTAGCAGACCCCGGCACATAGCTCATACCGCTCGGTAGTGTGTCCACAACGTTCAGCGGTTGGTTATCAAGCTTGCCGGCGCCGTAACACTCTCCGCTTGGCGTCTTGCCCCTGTTGGCATAAACCGTCCAGTCAACGATCCACGCGCCCTTCTCCTTAGATCCGTCGATTTTGCTCCAGTCGAAATCCCCCTTCCAAGAAACTGCAGTCTTCGACGAAGGCTTCTCGACCCCAGGAGTCGAGTTTGCATCGACATAGTAATAGATATATTCCGTGAAATACTTAGTACCGCTTACTTCCACTGATGCAAAATTGGAGTACCAGCCAGGAAGCGCATCGGATTTTGTCTTATAAGTAATTACCGCATCCGGGTTATCTTTGAGCGCACCCTTCACCCTATCGCTTATCCGAATGAACAGGTTGAAGTTTTTCTTGGTTCCAAACGACGTTGAATCACTGCCGCCTTCGAACCACCAATCGACGCCCTTCTCCAAAGGGACATCGCCGATTTTAATAGAATAGCTGTCGACGTCTGGGCCGATATTTTGGTTCCAGGCCGTCTGAAACGTATCGTAAACCTTGACCTCTGATGGATTCATTGCATTAACAATGGAGCCCAGTGCTATCCGAAGCTCCCAGGTTGCCTGACCTGTTGTCGCCGCATCAGAATCATTCACAAGTCTCTTTTTAATCTGCGTCCCCACCAACTTCGGCGTAAACGTGCCGCTGTCCGTGCCGGAAACGGAATTGTCGCGCGAGATACTCGCACTGTTGCTCACCGTGTCATATGAGTCTTGTTCTTTCATTTGGGTGTGATAAACAATGCGATAGGGCTGGTACTTATCCGCATCAGATAGACCTGAGAACGAATAGCTAAACGTTTTACCAGTGGGGCTATCGAGATCGCCACGGGCAATCTCGTCTTCCCCGTAGAGCCCCCTATAGACGATGTAATTACCCGTATACGTCTGCTTGTCGTCCAGCGTGTCGGTAAATGTATAGCCATTCATGTCGGTTTTGATATCACCGTTGTTGAGCGTGACCGTCCAGGTGATATCGGACGGCGTTCCGGTGCCATCGCTCTTGTTGATCATGTCATAGCGGAAATCATTTGCTAAACCTGGCTTTTCCAATCCACCTCTACGGTCTCCGCCCCATGTCCAGCTGGCATTGTTTTTTGAATCGTCAAGTTGGTTAATCCAAACTTTGTTGCCCACGGATACATCCGGGTTCATCACCGAATCATAGGTAATCGTATGAGTCCCTTTGGACAAGTTATCCAGGCTCAAAGTCGCGGTCTGCCCCTGAATGCTCGGCTGTTGCTCGAGCGTCTCGCCGTTCAACTTAAACGACCCAGGCACAAACAAAAAATTCCCACCAAGCACATCAGTGAGTTGGACATTGTGAGCATAGGACTGGACCTCGAGATTGAGAGTCCAAGTTACTTTTCCCTCGCCGCCGGATTGAGAGAACTGTCCCGCTTTCGTTCCCGTCACATCGCCATCTTTTGTCACAATGTCGATTTCGCCCTTTCCAGGAAAATTGACTTTCGTTGTGTCGCCGGAGCCAACATTCTCGTCTGTCAGTTTGAATGAAAAATCAACACCAACATGAACTTCGGACGGATTCGAATTAATCCAGTTTTGGTCGAAAGTGAAAATCAGCTTATTGTTCTCGCACTTCCAAGTGCCAGCCTCTTTGCCCGAGCCGTCATAAAGCGGCCCGCCTTCATCCTTCAATAACTTAACATTGCTCGGAAGAGAGTACTCCGCAACATTTTGCGCCGCACTCGGGTTATGGTCCGGCCTAAAGTTCGCGCTAAACGAACCGTAGAGCGTGTCGGTCGAAAGCACGGTAGTATTTCTCAAAGGCACTTTACGGTTCTCGGCAATGGTATACAGCTCAACCGTAACGTCCGCCGTATTCTCATCAATCACAATCGGCGTTGGTGTCGACACGTCCTCGGCGCGCACGGGGGCTGCACTGTGAAAAACTGCGGCGGTGAGGCTAATTAAAATAAAGACCAGGGCAGCCATACCCAGCGGCCGTGAGCGGTGTGCGTTCATAGTTGTCCCCTAATTCCTACAACACAGTGTGGAATACGGCGAATCGTCGGATCGAACACAAACCCCAGCATCAACGAGAACCTACCTAGCGCATTGCAAGAACCCATTGGGGGCAACTTCTAAGACGGTTCGTCTATACCACAATGCATAAAATATAATATAGATACCAATCATGTAAACCGCAGGTCAAGAGGTCTTTTAATTTAATACCAGTTGATATTTACCTGTTAACAGTTTTGTATCATACCGGCTATATTCAGTGGAATTATGTATATGTTTAAACAACTTAACTTTGACCAGAAAGCCGATCGGAGGGGATAGCCGCCCCCACCGTGGTGCAAGCGAACCTGTCCCCCTTGCACCAAAAAGGGCGCCGACCATCGCGGTCGACACCCTTTCTCGTTAGACGCTATAAAGCCCAGCGCTTATTTGTTGACCTGACCGGCGCGGACGGCGGCCTTCTTGCGGTCGGTGGCATTGAGCAGACGCTTGCGCAGGCGGATGTTCTTGGGAGTGATCTCCACCAGCTCGTCGTCGGCGATGTACTCCAGCGCCTCCTCCAGCGAGAAAGTGCGGGGCGGCACCAGCTGGACGGAGATATCGGAGGTCGAGGAACGCTGGTTGCCCAGGTTCTTGGTACGGGCGATGTTGACGACCATGTCACCGGCCTTGCTGCGCTCGCCCACGATCATGCCCTCGTAGCACTCGGTACCCGGCTCAACGAACAGCTGGCCGCGCTCCTGCAGCGTACCCAGAGCGTAGGCAACGGCCTTCTCGGTAGTCATGGAGATCATGGCGCCGTTCTGGCGGTTGCCGATCTCGCCGGCATAGGGACCGTACTCCAAGAAGGTGTGGTAGAACACGCCCTCGCCGTGAGTGACGTTCATGATGCGGTTCTTAAGACCCATGATGCCGCGGGTCGGGATCTTAAACTCGAGGTGCGTCACGATGCCCGAGGTATCCATGCTCGTCATGATGCCGCCGGAGGTGCCGAAGACCTCAACGACCTTGCCCGAATACTCGTCCGGGCACTCGACGACGGCCTGCTCGACAGGCTCCATCTTGTTGCCGTTCTCGTCCTTCTTAAACAGGACACGGGGACGACCGACCTGGAACTCAAAGCCCTCGCGGCGCATAGACTCCATCAGGACGGACAGGTGCAGAATGCCGCGGCCCGAGACCTCGACGCCACTCTTGTCCTCGAGCTCCTCGATCTTCATGGTCACGTTGTTCTCGGCCTCGTTGAACAGACGCTCCTTGAGCTGACGGGCGCCCACGATGTCGCCGTCGCGACCGACGAGCGGGGAGGTCGAGGCCTCAAAGACGATGGACAGGGTCGGCGGGTCGATCTCGATGGGCTCGAGCTCGACGGGGTTCTCGGGATCGGTGTAGACATCGCCGATATCGGTGCGGTCGATGCCCACGACGGCGGCGATATCACCGGCGCCGACTTCCTGGCACTCGGTGCGGCCCAGGTAGTCAAAGGTAAAGAGCTGCTTGACGGTAGCGGTGGCGCTGGAGCCGTCGTTCTTGACGACCAGAATCTGATCGCCCTGGTGAATGGCGCCGGAGTACACGCGACCGATACCGATGCGGCCGACGAAGTTGGAGTGGTCGATAGTCACGCACTGCATGGCAAGCGGGGCGTTCTCGTCAACCTCGGGCGCGGGCATGTCGTCGATGATCATATCGAGCAGCGGATACATGTCCATGTTGCCGTCGTTGGGGTCAAGGCGGGCAAAGCCATTCATGGCGCTGGCGTAGACCACGTGCTCCATGGCGAACTCAAGCTGGTCGTCGGTGGCGCCCAGGTCGGCCATAAGGTCCAGGCAGTCGTTGTAGGCCTTCTCGGGGTTGGCGCCCGGACGGTCAATCTTGTTGATGACGATCATGATCTTGAGGCCGGTGTCGATGGCGTGACGCAGCACGAAGCGGGTCTGGGGCATGGGACCCTCAAAAGCGTCGACGAGCAGCAGGGCGCCGTCGGCCATACGCAGCACGCGCTCGACCTCGCCGCCAAAGTCGGCGTGGCCCGGGGTGTCGATGACGTTGATCTTAACGTCCTTGTACTCGATAGAGATGTTCTTGGCGAGAATCGTAATGCCGCGCTCGCGCTCCTGGTCGTTAGAATCCAGGACGCGGTCCTCGACCTGCTGGTTGGCACGGAAGGCGTCCGTGGCACGCAGGAGCTTGTCGACCATCGTCGTCTTACCGTGGTCGACGTGAGCGATAATGGCGATGTTCCTCAGATTGTCTACGCGCATGTAGTTCCCCTATCTTCTATCTATATACAAACGGCACGCGTATGCGACCCGCCCAGCAACACAACGCTCGGCGGGAATATTGAGCCTTTTACCGAAAACTCGTTTATTTTAGCGATTTTAGATGAGAGGGGTTTCCTCACCTGCAGGTTCAGGGTCGCTCCACATAAAACCATCGCCGGCGCCCATGCCCTCATACAGCACATATGCCGAAAAACCGCTCTCGAGCGTGGTTTCGAAGAAGCTCACGAGCAGAGCATCGTGATAGCCGCCGTCAATCTCGACGCAGCCGGTGTAGCCGATGGCATAG
Source organism: uncultured Collinsella sp. (assembly GCA_958403205.1). GTDB lineage: Bacteria > Actinomycetota > Coriobacteriia > Coriobacteriales > Coriobacteriaceae > Collinsella. The sequence goes on from CATXWM010000007.1 coordinate 34,134, forward strand.
CGGGCGATGCGGCCCAGGCCCTCGTCCTTAAGGCCCATCTTGTGCTCGGAGATAAAGTTGGTGGCAGCCTCGAGGCATGCCTCCTCGCCGTCCTCGTCGAGTGCCGCAAGATAGCGGTTGGACGCGGCGTCCTCGATCGCAACGACAACGCCGGGGTTCTCACCAGCGGCAAGATCGTCCAAGAACGCGCCGATCAGATCGCACACCATGGCGTCGAGCTCGGCGGAGACGTTACCGGCGTCCTGCATATCCTGTGCCATCTTTAGACCTTCCCATCGAGTCTGGCGTCGTTACAGTTCTTGTGCCTCGGCGGCGATCTTAGCGGCAGCGTCGCGGGTGCGCATCATATCCATCGCGCGCTTGTCGAGCACCTTGATCTGACTGGTCAGCATGACCGCATCGACCACACCCCAGATCACGAGGCCCGTAGAAATCGAAAACCCAAGCGCACCAACTGTACCACGAAGGCGCGAGCAGATTGCCGCGACAAGGGCGGAGACGACAACCATCTTGATAAACGAGCCGCGGCGTTCGCGAAGCGTGCGGGCCTGCGTCACATAGGCAATGCGAGCCGCCTCAGAAGCCTCCGAGCGCATCTGGGCCTCGCGGGCGATCGCAGCCGCCTCGGCAGAAACTCCGGCGCTCATGAGAGCGCACTCCGTCGCGTGTTTGTCGAACATTTAGAAATCATCAGGGGAGAGCGTATGGACAAACTCGTCGAACTTCTCGAACTCCTGCTCGTCGTCGACTTCCTCGGCATGGGTAGAAACAGTGCCCAGGCGATTCATGATGTCGTCTTCAACGAACATAGGGGCATTACTGCGTACGGCGAGGGCGATGGCGTCGCTCGGACGCGCATCGATCTTATGCTCGTCACCATCGGCCAGTACGACGATCGTCGCGTAGAACACCGGCGGCTCGGCGCGAACGATCTCGATGCGCTCGAGCTTGGCGCCCAGGGCGCCAACAGTATCGAGCAACAGGTCATGGGCAATCGGGCGCTCGGCGCGACCGCTGTCGATACCGCGGCTAATAGCCGCAGCCTCAAACGAACCAGTTTGGATAGAAAGGGAGCGCAGCGGCGCAGGGGAGTCCGATTTGCTGCAGCGCTCGCGAAGCACGATGAGCGATGGCACGGGACCGGCGGCCATGACGATGGTCTCTATGTCGACACGAACCATGGAACACCTCCGGTACGTAGCGGTTAACACACGGCGCCTTCGCCGCATTGAATTGCTATACTACCCAATCTTTCGCACAGCACACAAAACCAAAATGAGTTTTATAACACACAAGAAAAAAGCCCCGAGGCCATGCCTCGGGGCTCTTCACGGTTTTGATGGTGGACCTGACAAGATTCGAACTTGTGACCTCCCGGTTATCAGCCGGACGCTCTAACCAACTGAGCTACAGGTCCATCATGGTGGAGGTTAGGGGGATCGAACCCCTGACCTCAGGCTTGCAAAGCCCGCGCTCTCCCAGCTGAGCTAAACCCCCACGGAGACAGTAATAAACACCCCAGCGGCGACTCGGCTCTCGCTGGGGTGTTTATTGCGAAAGAAAGTGGTGGACCTGACAAGATTCGAACTTGTGACCTCCCGGTTATCAGCCGGACGCTCTAACCAACTGAGCTACAGGTCCATCGCGCAAGGGATATATTAGACGAGTCGTTACGCGCGCGTCAACAACTTTTTTGAAAATCTTTGGTAGGGGTGGTCGCTGGGCTGGCGAGATGGTTTTGGTTTGCTGCTCGGACAGTCCTGCGCAAGACGAAGGCCACATTAAGTGGCCTTCTTTGCGTGCGGAACTCGCGACAAACCAAAACCATCTCGCCAGCCCAGCGACCATGGAGTCCCAAGGTTTTCAAAAAAGCGGTCGGCGCGCAGTGCGCCGACCGCCGATATATGGGGTCTGATATTTTCTACCAGCTAGGGCCTCTTACTCGTCAAGGAGATCTTCTGGCATGTCGTTACCATCGCCTAGATCGACTGGGGTTTCTTCGGGGGCAGAGCCATCTTCTGTGGTTTCGCCTTCGGGCTTCTCCTTGGCGGCTGTCATGCGGGCTACGGCGCATACGCGGTCGTCGTCGTCGACGGTCATCATCTTGACGCCCTGGGTGGCGCGGCCGGTCTGGCTAATCTCGTCGGTCTTGACGCGAATGACCGTTGCGCCTTCCGTCACGATGAACAGCTCGTGTTGCGGGCCCACCGTCTTCATGGCCGCAAGGTTGCCCTTGCACTCGGTCATCTGGATGGTGTAGACGCCCTGACCGCCGCGGTTCTGCTCCGGGTAGTCCGCGACCGGCGTGCGCTTGCCGTAGCCGCGCTCGGTAATGACAAACAGGTCACCGTTGCCGTTGGTAACCTCCATGCCCAAAACGCTCACGTCGTCTTTCATGCTAATACCGCGAACGCCGCTGGTGTCGCGGCCGGTGGCGCGCACCTGCTCCTCGGAGAACATAATCGCCTTGCCCGCAGTAGTGGCCAGGATGATCTTGTCGCCCTCGCGCACACGGCGCACGGCGAGCAGCGCGTCGTCGTCTCTCAGGTTGATGGCAATCAGACCATCACGGCGGCTACGGTCGTAGGCGCTCATCACGGTCTTCTTGACCATGCCGCTCTTAGTGGCAAACATCAGGTACTCGTCGGCCGGGAACTCGCGGCAGCTGATGACGCTCGCGATCTTCTCGCCTTCCTCGAAGGGCAGCAGGTTGACGATCGCGGTACCGCGCGCCTGGCGCGTACCCACCGGCAGCTCGTGCACCTTCAGGCGATAGACCTTGCCCTTGCTCGAGAAGAACAGCACGTACTCGTGCGTGGACGCGATGAACATCTCATCGATAACGTCATCCTCTTTGAGGTTGACGCCCGACACGCCCTTGCCACCGCGCTTCTGGGCACGGTAGGCAGCCACCGGGATACGCTTAACGTAGCCGGTATGGGTAATGGTCACGACCATATCCTCGTCGGCAATGAGGTCCTCGACGTCCAGGTCCTTCTCGACATGGCTGATCTCGGTGCGGCGCTTATCGCCGAACTTCTTGGAGATCTCGCGCATCTCCTCCTTGATGACGCCCAGGATCTTCTCCTCGTGCGCCAGCAGGTCCTCGTAGTAGGCGATGGCGCGGCGCAGGCCGTCCAGCTCTTCTTGGATCTTGTCTCGCTCCAGGCCGGTCAGGCGGCGCAGCTTCATCTCGAGGATGGCCGTGGTCTGCTCGGGCGTAAAGCCAAAGCGCTCGATCAGGCGGCTGCTGGCCTCGGAGTCGGTCTGCGAGGAGCGGATGATGCTGATGACCTCGTCGATATGGTCAAGGGCCATCAGGTAACCCTCGAGGATATGCGCGCGGGCCTGGGCCTTCTTAAGGTCGAAGCGGGTGCGGCGGGTGACGACGTCGACCTGGTGGTCGATGTAGTGCTGCAGCATCTCGCGCAGGCTCAGGCATTTGGGAACGCCGTTGACGAGTGCCAGGTTGTTGGCGCCAAAGGTCGTCTGCAGCGAGGTGTACTTATACAGATTGTTGAGCACGACCTGCGGAATGACGCCCTTCTTGAGCTCGATGACCAGACGGATGCCCTTCTGGTTGGACTCATCGCGCATATCCGAGATGCCCTCGATGCGCTTGTCGTTGACGAGCTGGGCAATCTTCTCCTGCAGGGTGCCCTTGTTGACCATGTAGGGAATCTCGGTAAAGACCAGGCGGCTGCGACCGGTCTTGGTGGACTCAACGTGTGCCTTGGCACGCACGGTAATGGAGCCGCGGCCGGTCTCGTAGCTCTGCTTAATGCCGGCGCTGCCCATGATGATGGCGCCGGTGGGGAAGTCCGGACCGGGCATGATCTGCATGAGCTCGTCGACGGTGGCGTCGGGGTTGTCGATCAGGTAGCAGGTGGCCTCGATCGCCTCGGTGAGGTTATGCGGGGCGATGTTGGTGGCCATGCCGACGGCGATGCCCTGGCTGCCGTTAACCAGCAGGTTGGGGAAGCGCGCAGGCAGCGCCACGGGCTCGGCGAGCGATTCGTCGTAGTTGGGCTGCCAGTCGACGGTATCCTTCTGCAAGTCACGCAGCAGTTCCATGGCGGGCTTGGCCAGACGGCTCTCGGTGTAACGCATGGCTGCCGCGCCGTCGCCGTCGATGTTACCGAAGTTGCCGTGACCGTCGATGAGCGGCGTGCGCATGGAGAACCACTGCGCCAGGCGGACCATGGCCTCATAGACCGCGGAGTCGCCGTGCGGGTGGTACTTACCGATAACTTCGCCGACCGTCCAGGCCGACTTCTTGTGCGGTCGGTTGGGGTAGATGCCGCTCTCGTTCATCGCGTACAGGATGCGGCGGTGAACCGGCTTTAAGCCGTCGCGCACGTCCGGTAGGGCGCGCGCCGTGATAACCGACATCGAATACTCGATGAACGACTGCTTCATCTCGCGACCGAACTCCGAAATCTGGAGCTGGCCGCCGTTGATATCCTCACCGGCCGAGGCACCACGGTCGACTTCACCAAAGCTCTCCTCGAGCTCGGCGTCGTCTTCTTCCTCATCATCATCGGCATCGGGGTTATAGGCGTCCGGGTCGCCGTCCTCGCCCTGCTCAGCACGGGCAAGCAGGCGCTTCAGATCATCGGGCATACCGGCATCGCCGGCCTCGTCCATATCCTCGTTATTGTTGATATCGTCTGCCACGTTACCTCCTCTTAAGCGTCAAGGAAACGCGCGTCATGCGCATGCTTCTCGATGTACTCGCGGCGATAGCCGACCTCGGAACCCATCAGCTCGCGCACGGCGCGGTCCGCCACCACGGCGTCCTCGATCGACACACGCTGCAGAATGCGGGTCTTTGGGTCCATCGTCGTCGAGGCAAGCTGTTTGGGGTCCATCTCGCCCAGGCCCTTGTAGCGCTGGACGGTATAGCCCTTGCGCTTTTTGGTGATCTTGCCGTCCTTGGCCTTGCCGTCCTCGTCGTTATCGTCGGGGTTCAGGCCCAGACTCTGGATGGTGTCACGCAGGATCTCGTCTTCGGGCTGGCGGCCGTTGGGATACACGTAGTGGATCTTGTTGCGCACCTTAATGCCAAAGATGGGCGGGCAGGCAACATAGACGTAGCCGGCATCGATCAGCGGACGCATGTACTTGTAGAAGAACGTCAGCAGCAGGATGCGGATATGCGCACCGTCGACGTCTGCATCGGTCATGATGATGATCTTGTGGTAGCGCGCCTTGGTGATATCAAAGTCGCCGCCGTCGCCGGCACTCGTCGTGACGCCGCAGCCGATCGCGGTAATCAGCGACTGGATGGTGTCACTCGAGAACGCGCGATGGTCACCAACGCGTTCGACGTTCAAAATCTTGCCGCGCAGGGGCAGAATCGCCTGGATGTCTCGGCGACGGCCGTCCTTGGCCGAACCGCCTGCCGAGTCGCCCTCTACGATGAAGAGCTCGGTCAGCTCGGCATCGCGCACCGAGCAGTCAGCGAGCTTACCGGGCAGGGACGCCGTCTCGAGCAGGCTCTTGCGGCGGGTCGCCTCGCGCGCCTTGCGGGCGGCATTGCGCGCCTTGCAGGCCTGTTGCGCCTTCTTGACGATCTCGCGAGCGGGCTTGGGATGCTCCTCGAGGTAATCGACAAGGCCGTCGGTCACAATCTTGAGCGTGAGCGCTCGCATATAGGAGCTGCCGAGCTTTGCCTTGGTCTGGCCCTCAAACTGCGGATCGGGCAGCTTAACCGAGATAACGGCCGAAAGGCCCTCGCGCACATCGTCGCCGGTCAGGTTGGCGTCTTTTTCCTTGAGCAGGTTCTGCTTGCGCGCGTAATCGTTGATCACGCGGGTGAGCGCGGTACGGAAGCCCTCAAGGTGCATGCCGCCTTCGGGGGTGTAGATGTCGTTGGCAAACGACATGACGTTCTCGCCGTAGCCGCTATTCCACTGCAGGGAAACCTCGACCTCGCCCATCTTGGCCACAGGCGCGTCCGGGTCCGATTTGCCCTCGATGTAGATGGGCTCCTTAAAGGCCTCGGGGACGTCCTTGCCCTCGTTGAGGAACTTGACGAAGTCGATGATGCCGCCCTCGTAGCAAAACTCCTCCACGTGGGGAGTCGCTTCGCGCTCGTCGGTCAGCACGATTTTGAGGTTCTTATTGAGGAACGCCGTCTCCTGCAGACGGTTATGCAGCGTATCGAAATCGTAGATGCAGGTCTCGAAGATCTCATCGTCGGGCCAGAAGGTGACGGTGGTGCCCGTCGAATCCGAGGTGCCCACGACCTCCATCTTCTTGACGGTCTTGCCGCGCGAGAACTCCATCTCGTAGGTGTTGCCATCGCGACGAACCTGAACGACCACGCGCTTGGACAGTGCGTTGACGACGGAGATGCCCACGCCGTGCAGGCCGCCCGAGACCTTATAGGCCGAGTTATCGAACTTACCGCCGGCGTGCAAGATCGTCATGACGACCTCGAGCGTCGGGATCTTTTTAACAGGGTGCTCGTCGACGGGGATGCCGCGCCCGTTGTCGACGACCGTGATGGAGTTGTCGGCGTGGACCGTCACCTGGATCTCGGTGCAGAAACCGGCCATGGCCTCGTCGACGGAGTTGTCAACGATCTCCCACACCAGGTGATGCAGACCGCTGGCGCTCGTCGAGCCGATATACATGCCCGGGCGCTTACGAACGGCCTCGAGACCTTCGAGAATCTTAATCTCGCCGCCATCGTAATCGTTTTCGTTTGCCACACGTCCTCCTTCAGTCAAGAAAATGTGTACAGCCTTACTAGTTTATCGTAAAAAAATACCCTCGGGAACGAGGGTATTTGGCTCTACAAGGCCACCAGATGCGATTTAAGGCTCTTTTTTGCTTTGCACGCCCTTGGCCCACTCGGCACTGGCTCTCATGGCGTTCTCGAGGGCCTCGCGCAGTTTTTGGTCCTCGATGGGTGCCACTTGGCGCTCGATCTCGGTGCGCTCGGCCTCACTTAGGTCGGCGTGCGGGGCCGGCGGGCGCTCGGTCGTCGCCGGGCGCAGGCGCTCCTTGGCGGCGGGTGGCGTGTGACCGGGCGCGGTGGTTTTGAACACCAGGCCGTCCACATGCGCACCGGCGCGCTCCATACGCGCGCGGATGATCTCGCGCAACAGCGTCATTTCCTGCGTCCACGAGGGCGAGTCGAGATACACCAGCAGCTCATTGGACTCGGGCAGGTAGCGCAGACCCGTCACATGCCGCCCCTCGCGCGTGCCCGAGCACACCGCGTTCCACGCGCGATAGACCGCACGAGATTCCTCTGCAGCCTCCATCTGCGCGCGGCGCTCAGGTGTCGCGGCCGCCAGGATGCGCTGGCGCTCTGCGTTCAAAAACCCACTGAAGGCGACCGTTTCGCTCTCGCGCTCGTAATTAGCACGTCTCACCCATGCTCACCACCTTGGCTCGATCAAGCAGATCATCGGTAAAGTACCCCAGGTTGGTCGTGGTTATGACCGTCTGGATATCATCGCCGATCAACCGTAGAAAAGCACCGCGGCGCTCGCCGTCGAGCTCGCTCATCACGTCGTCCAAAAGCAGCAGCGGGGCGGTACCCAGGACATCGCGAGCCACGGCCACCTCCGCCACCTTCCAGGCCAGCACCAACGTTCGCTGCTGGCCTTGGCTGGCAAACGAACGGGCGGAGCGACCCGCCACGGTAAACTCAATCTCATCGCGATGCGGTCCCACCAGCGTCACGCCGCGGCGAATTTCCTCGTCGGCGTGCTCATCAAGGGCAGCCAGCATGCGCTCGTACGCCCAGCTCTTCAGCTCTTCGCGATCCTCGATCTGGGGCAAATCCCCCAGTGTGGACGCATAGGACACGTTGGCGGCCTCACCGGACGCCACTTGCCCGTAGGCAGTGTGTACATGGCCCGCCAGCCGGTCGAGCAGGGCCAACCGGTGCACGAGCAGGGCCGAGCCCGCGCGGGCAATCGAATCATTCCACGCGCCGAGCATCTCGCGGCAGCACCAGGTCTCCTTAAGCAGGGCATTACGCTGGGTCACGCAGCGCCCATAGGTGCTCGCAAGATCGGCATAGCGTGCGCTCAGTTGCATGCCAAAGTCATCGAGGGCGGCGCGGCGCACACTGGCACCTCGCTTAACCATGTCCAGATGGTCGGGGCAAAACAGCACGCTCGGCAGAACCCCGCGCACACCGGCGGCAGAGCACCTCTTGCCGTTGCGGCTAAACGAGCGCTTACCGTCCTCCGCGCTCAATCCCATATCAAGCACGCGGCCGTCGCCCTCGAGCCTCAGCTCGACCTTGCACGAGCCCACGCCGTCATGGACGAGCTCGGCTGCGGTCGGATGCCTAAACGAGGCGCCGCTCGTCAGCAGCTGCAGTGCCTCTATGAGATTGGTCTTTCCCGCCGCGTTGGGTCCCGCAAGTATCGTTACGCCCTCGTCCAGGGCAAGGCGATAGCTCTCGAAACTGCGGTAGTGCGCGACGGAAAGATCGCGGGCGAACATGGTCATGGCGCAGCGCTAGATGCGGACCGGCATGACCAGGTACAGGTAGTTGATCTTGTCGTAGGACTTGAAGATGCCCGCCTGCGAGTAGCTCTTGAGCTCCAGCGTGATCTCCTTCTCCTTGGACAGGGCATTGAGGCAGCCGAAGATGTAGTGGTAGTTGAAGGCGATGGTACCCGACTCGCCCTCGGCCTCGACATCGATCGTCTCCTGCGCCAGATCCTGGTCGTTGGAGATGGAAGACAGGCCCATCTGGCCGTTCTCGACGTCGATCTCGAACTTGACGGCGGGGTTGGCGCTCGCGATAACGGCCACGCGTTTGAGGGCGGCATTGAAGGCGGCCACATCGATCTTGACACTCGTCACGCACGAATCGGGGATGAGCTGCTTGTAGTTGGGATACATGCCCTCGATGCGGCGCGACACGTAGGTGGTGTTGCCGGCCTCAAAGACGACCTGGGTGTCGGTAGCCCCGATCATGATGGTCGCCTGGCTGGCCATGATGTTCAGCGCGTCGTTAAAGGCGTCAGCCGGAACGTTGAGCTCAAAGGAGCCCTCGAGGGTCGAGGTCTCGACCTGCGTATCGCACACGGCCAAGCGGAAGGAATCGGTCGCCACCAGGCGCACGGTATTGTTCTCGACCTTCATGTGCACGCCGCCCAGGATGGGGCGGGCCTTGTCGGTCGAGGTGACGCGCCACACGCGACCGACCATTTCGGACAAGATATCGGTCGGCAGCTCCACGGCGCTCTCGATGGCATAGGCCGGAAACTCGGGGAAGTCATTGGCATCGAGCGTGTTCAGCCTAAAAGAGCTCTTCTCGCAACTGATCAGCACTTGGCGCTCGGACAGCTCAAAGGTGACCGGGGCATCGGGGAGGGTCTTGGTGATATTGGAGAGCATCTTACAGGGGATAACCATCTCGCCCTCTTCTTCGACATGCGCCGCGATGCGATGACGGATCGAGATGGTGTAGTTAGAGGTCTGGAATTCCAAGATGCCGTCTTGCGCCTTAACGAGCACGCCCGACAGGATGGGAAGGGTGGATGCCGAAGCGACACCCTTCATTACGACGCCGATGGCTTGTGTAAGCGAGCTCTGGCTGACGGTGAACTTCATCTTTTAATACCTTTCTATAGATATAAATATCTTAATAATAGTAATAGCACTGACGAAACTGTTGATTACTCCCAAAGACGCAGGTCAGACCCAGAAAGAGAATCGACAGCAACCTGTGTGCAACAGGGGTGGTTTTCCACGTTCAAAACCTGCGCAAAACTTTTCATCACCGCGGGTTGGGTTTTAGACACCTTATGCCCGTGGTTTCGACAAGTTTTCAACAGGTGTCTCTATTTCCCTACGAGCGCAGTGTAATTTTATCGCGCAGCGACTTGAGGTCTTCGGTGACGGTGCGGTCTTCCTGGATCATCTTCTGGACCTTTTTGTAGCTCGTGCTGACGGTCGAGTGGTTGCGGTTGCCAAATTCGGCGCCCACCGCCGTGGTCGTCATTTCGCACATCTCGATGGCCAGGTAGATAGCGATATGGCGTGCTTTGGCGATATTGGCGTTGCGACGCGGGCCGATGAGCTCCTCGTGTGTCACGCCGTACTGCTCTTCGATGACGGACTGAACCGTCTGGACGTTGATCTTTTTGGCCGATGTGTCGAAGTACTGGCTGGCGATGGCGTCGATATCGTCAAAGGTGAGCTCTCCGCCCTCGCGCTCGCGGTCGCCCGCCTCGCCGGCGCAGCGCTCGCAAAAGCTCTCGAGTTCGCGGATGTTGGTGCCCGAGACCTCGGCCATGTGTTTAAAGTGCTCGTCGGTCAGGTGCCCGCCGTCGCCCCCATAGGCCGCCAGCAGTGAGTCGTCGCCCGCCTCGGGAGCGGCGACGATGGTGTTCTCGTAATAGCGCTGCAAGATCTTGTATTTCATCTCGTAGCTGGGCTCTGCGACCAGGCAGAGCATTCCGGCGTTGAAGCGGCTGGTCAGACGCTCGTCCATGCTTAGGTCCTTGGGGGCGCGGTCTGCCGCGATGACGACCTTCTTGTTGTTGCGGATGAACTCGTCCATGAGCTGGAAAAAGTAGTCCACGCTCGCGCGCTTGCCGATGATGTTTTGGATGTCATCGATGATGAGCACGTCCACGCCGTGGTATGCCTGCATGATGGGGGCGTTGCTCTTCTTTTGACGGTCGAACTCGGTCATCAGGTCGTCCAGATATGCCTGGGAGTTTGCATACTTGACCTTGATCTCGGGCGACTTCTCGGCGAGCTCGTTTTTGATGGCAAGCAGCAGGTGCGTCTTGCCCAGGCCCGATTTGCCGTAGATGAACAGTGATGTGCATGTGCCGCGCTCGTCCGCGAGGGCGGCAAACTTGAGTGCCGAGCGATAGGCATGGCTGTTCTCGGGGCCGTAGACAAAGTTCTCAAAGGTAAATTTTGAGTTCGCGGCGAGCGGGGCTCCATCCGTATTCTGCTCGGCCGGCACGGTCGGTGCTGGCATGGGTGAAGCGGGGGCCGCAGCTTGCGTGGATTTAGTCGGCGCTCCGCCCTTCATCTGGTTCATCATGCGACGAAAATCGTCGGCCGAGAGCGTGTTCTTGATTGCAATGCCCGAATCCGCGCCCGCCGCTGCGTCGTGAGCGATGGGCATGTGCGTGACGGGTGCATTCGTTGACGTCGCTGCCGCGGTCGGCACCGGTAACATGGTTTCACGGGAAACATTGCTGTGCTGGTGCTCGATTGTCGGCACGTCGCCTGCGGAGGCCGGCACCGCCGGGGAAGCAGCGGGAGCCGTGGCGGGCGCCGTCGCGGCAGCGGATTCCGTCGCGGCGCCTTGCGGTGCCACGATGTCGAGCGCAATCGGTGCAAAGGCGATTTCTTCCAGATAGGCCTCAATAGTCGGCTGATGCTTTTTGAGCTGCGCGATGGCAAAGCGCGAGGGAGCCTCGATCGTGAGCATATCTTCGGTCAGGCTTATGGCGCGCGATTGCCCCAGCATGTTGATGAGGCGTGCATCTTGGCCGTCGCGCTGGCAAAAGGCGATGGCATCCCCCAGGATGATGCTTGCTTCCTCGTCCACTGTCTCTCCCGTTCTTTAGCTCTGAGCTCGCACGCGAGCGGCGCCGAGTTCGGTCAGATGGTATTTCTGGCCATGCTTGATGACCAAGCCGGCCTGCGCCAAGTCATTGAGCGTGCGTGACCAAGTGGGGGCCGAGTTTCCAAACGCCCTCGCCAGATCGGTTGCACCGCACGCTTGATTTTGCGCCAGATAGCCCAGCGCGGCGTTGCCGCGATCGCTTACGAACACGTCCGGTTGTGGCTGCGCATACTGATTTGCTGCATTAGGATACATCATTTGAGCTGCTGGTTGTTGAGAACTCTGCATCGGCGGCATTTGCTGTTGAAAACTTTGAGGCCACTGTTGGTAAGGCTGTGGAGGCATCTGCTGGGCCCAGGGGTTGTACTGCTGCTGCGGCATCTGCTGGTACGGCTGCTGATATCCCTGCTGGTACTGCTGCGGGAACGGTTGGCCGTACCCCAGTGGCGGCATCTGCTGATATGGATATCCCTGTTGGTACGGCTGATAGCCCATTTGCTGGCCACCCGGTGCCCCCGTCGCCTGCTGCATTGCTGCTGCATCCTGATCCGCCAGCGGCACGGCCTCTGGCATGTTTGGCGGCATCGACATCGATGTCGCCTGGGGCTCTTGTGTGGGAAGCATTCCGGGCTGCTGCATCTGCCTCACGGGGGGCTGCATCTGCTGCGTTGCCATGGGCTGCTGTGCAAAAGCTCCCGGCAGGGGATATGTGGGCTGCTCCGTCTCGGGCCGCACGGCAGCACCGCGTCCACCGGCGCGCTCGATTTCCTGTACGCGTTTAGGGTCCAGGCTTACCGTCACCACGGTACCGCTACCCATGTTGTCCTCGATGGATACGGCACCGCCGGCGTTTTCCAAATACTCCTGCACCATGGGAAACCCTGCTCCGGTTCCACGGATATAGCGCTTCATCTTGCTGTTTGCACTGGTAACGCCAAAGTCGAAAGCGCGCTCCTTGTCGTCGATGCCGGGTCCTTGATCAGCAAAGCGGATGGTGTCTCCGCCGTCCAGAATCGAGATGATGGGCTCGGCAAAGTGCGCGTGGATAAAGTTTTCGACAATCTCGCGGATGACCATGAGCGAGATATGGCCACCTTGTTCTTTCATGCACTGGTAGACGGTGTTGGTCGTCTCTTCTAAATACGTGCGGACATCTTGCGGATCAATGACGATCACACGCGGTGTCGACAGCATGTCGTCATAGACGGCGATGCGCACGGCGTACATGGCTTTTGGCGCCTGCGTGGTCGTCTGCTCGCCTTCCGCATGCTCTTCGTGCACGCCGGTGATGTGCTCGTTGTCGGGTGCCGGGTCTCCGGAATCGACCATGGTGTAAAAGTCGTCAGACATGCCGCTCGCAATCTTTCAAAAGGTTTCGAACAAATAGTAGCTCACCGTGCAATGTTTCTCATCTTTCGACAACTTTTCAAAACCTGTTGAAAACTTTGGAAAACGGGCGAAAAGTTCTCAACATTGCCAACATGACCTGTTGAAAACTCGGTGAAATATCGTGAAAAGTTGTCGTACCCCGCAAATTTCAGTTGGGCTTATGGGGGAACCGTGTGAACTGCGCGACCTTTTACCTTTGATTTCTTGACATTTGAACATTGATTTCCCTACAATCTTCAAGCTCACGTGTCTATATCTGCGTCCGCGCTCCCGCGGACACTCGAAATGCAGCAGGAGGAACTTAAGATGAAGCGTACGTATCAGCCTAATAAGCGTAAGCGTGCCAAGACCCATGGCTTCCGTGCCCGTATGGCCACCAAGGGTGGTCGTGCCGTGCTCGCCCGTCGCCGCGCCAAGGGCCGCAAGCGTCTCACTGTCTAGCAGCGATACACACATCTCGCATGAAGACAATTAAGTCTCGGCAAGATTTCGAGCATGTGTTCAGTCAGGGGCGTCGTTTCAATCACCCTCTGATTCGAATGACCATATGTGAATCGGTTGGCGAAGGCGACTCCGGAAGGGTCGCCTTCGTTGGTGCTAAACGGCTCGGTTGTGCAGTTGTGCGCAACCGTTCTAAGCGTGTGATGCGCGAGGCCGCCCGCAGCTGCGGATTTCCCGTTGCGGGTTATGACATCATCTTGTTCGCGACTCCCAAGACGAGGATCTCCTCGCCGCAGGAGATGGACAAGGCATTGCGTTCGCTTATGAAGCGCGCCGGCGTTGCCGGGGAGGAGCGATGAGCAATCACGTTTTGCGACGTGTTGCCATCGCTCCTATTCGCATATATCAACAGGTTATTTCGCCCTTATTGCCTGACGCCTGCATTTATTACCCAACGTGCTCGCAATACGCCGTCCAGGCGATTGAGAAGCACGGTGTTTTGAGAGGCTGCTGGCTTGCCGTGAGGCGCATCGCTCGCTGCAATCCCCTGCACGTCGGCGGTTATGACCCTGTGCCCTAGCGGGCACTCGCTATCGGAGGAAAACTTACATGTGGGATTGGATCGTTAACATCCTTTTCGAGCTGCTCAAGCTCATCCAGACCTTTGCGGTCGACTGGGGCCTGTCCATCATCATCCTGGTGGTCATCATCCGTCTGCTGCTGACGCCGCTCATGCTCAAGTCGACCAAGTCGACGGCTCGCATGCAGGTGCTGCAGCCCAAGATGCTCGAGATCCAGGAGCGCTATGCCGACGATCCCCAGCGTCAGGCCGAGGAGATGCAGAAGTTCTACAGCGAGAACAAGTTCAACCCCATGGCTGGCTGTCTGCCGCTGCTGATTCAGATGCCTATCCTGTTCGCCCTGTTTACATTGCTGCGCAACCTGCCGCAGTACTTTAACGACGGCACGTTCTCGTTCTTCAACATCCTGCCCGACCTGACCACCACGCCGAGCGCTTCCTTTGCCGATGGCTTTATGGTTGCACTGCCTGCGCTGGTCTGTCTGATCCTGTTCGCCGTCCTGACCCTGATTCCGCAGCTCTATATGTCGCGCAACCAGACCGGCCAGCAGGCTCAGAGCATGCGTATGATGGCCGTTGTCATGACGGTCATGATGCTTTGGATGGGCTGGAGCCTTCCCGTTGGCGTTCTGCTGTACTACGACGTCTCGTCTGCTTGGCAGGTTATCCAGCAGATTTTTGTGACGCAGAAGGTCATCGACAAGGCGAAGGCCGATGAGGAGGAGCGTCTTAAGAACGCTCCGCTGCAGGTTGAGGTCACTCGTCGAGAGAAGAAGCCGCGCCCGCACAAGAAGAAGTAGTGGGATATCAATCTTATTTAGGTACCTAACTTTTGGAGTACGTTATGTCTGAAGAGATCATCGAGGATATGCTTGAGGAGGTTGCCCCGCAGGTCGCGGGCGATTATCCCGAGATTGCACAGCGTTACAAGGCTGGTGAAGAGCTGACCGATGAGGAGCTCGACACCATTGCCGATGTTGCGATTTCCATCCTGCGTTCCATCCTTTCGCACTTCGATGCTGCCAACTCTCCTATCGATGAGTATGAGGGCGACGAGGGTGAGCTGATTTTGGATGTAACGGCTCCCGACCTTGCTGTTCTCATTGGCCGTCATGGTCGCACCCTTGATGCCCTTCAGGTTATGTTCTCTTTGCTGGTGAGCCGCAAACTTGGCTTTAGGTATCCGGTTGTAGTGGACGTAGAGGGATACAAGAGTCGCCGTCAGGACAAGGTTGCTTCCATGGCTCAGTCTGCTGCCGAGCGTGCCATCCGCACTCATAAGAGTGTTTCGCTTCCGCCCATGAATGCCTACGAGCGTCGACTGGTTCACATTGCACTTCGTGGCAATGATGCCGTCGATACTCATTCTGAGGGTTCTGACCCTGATCGCCATGTGGTGATTGTTGCTCGATAATCTTCTCGAGCTTATGCTAAGGGGACGTGGTTTCCACGTCCCCTTTTTTTGTCAAAAGTTCTCGATACACTGATTTTTGTCAGAAAGGAGCTTTCGTTGTTAGTACTTACTGATCAGCAGGCTGACGAGATGTTGAGTTGTCTAACTTCCTATTGCAAAGAGTATTCCTTGAGCGTAACTGATGTTGAGCTGAGGAAATGTATTCAGCATTTGGATTTGGTTCTAGAAACAAATAAGACAACCAATCTCACCCGTATTCTTAACGTAGAAGATGCTGCAGTACTTCATATCCTCGACTCACTTGTTTTGCTCCCTTATATCAATAAGGCTCCTGAGGGAGCTTTGCTCGATATGGGAACAGGTGCGGGCTTCCCTGGTATTCCATTAACCATAACCACGCATCGTAAAGCTACTTATATTGACTCTGTTGGCAAGAAGGTTGATGCGGTTAATTCCTTTGTCCATGCTCTTGGATTGAAACATGCTCATGCGGTTCATGATCGTCTTGAAGAATATGCTCGAAGCCATAAGAAACAGTTCTCTGTTGTAACCGCCCGCGCACTGGCCCCTCTACCGATTCTTGTTGAGTATGCGGCTCCGTATCTGAAAGATGGAGGGCTATTTGTTATAACCAAGGGCAATCCTTCGGATGAGGAGCTTGCTTCCGGCATGTCAGCAGCTAAGATTTGCGGCTTCACTTTGCTTCTGAATGACGCAATTGATTTGCCTGAAGGCTTGGGTCACAGGGAGTTCATTGTTCTTAAGAAGAGTCATCCAGCATTCGTCTCATTGCCTCGTGCAAATGGCGTGGCAAAGAAGAATCCGCTTGCCTAGATGTTTCACGTGAAACATAATGGATACTAACAACTTGCAGTGTTTCACGTGAAACATGGCGGTTGATATCGATTCGGAATGTTTCACGTGAAACATCCTCCGTTTGACAGCTTTAATACACACCAGGAGGGACCGTGGGATTTCGCGACGTTAAGCGTTCTAAGAGCGCAAAAGACACGCGTATCATTGCAATCATCAATCAAAAAGGCGGCGTCGGTAAGTCAACGACGGCTGTAAACCTTGCAGCAGCACTGGGTGAGCAGGGTCGTAAGACACTGATTGTCGATTTTGATCCGCAGGGAAACAGCACCAGTGGATTCGGAATTGAAAAAGAAGACCTTGATCACTGCATCTATGATGCATTGTTGAATGATGTGCCGGCAGAATCGCTTGTTCTTGATACAAATTGTAAAAAGGTATTCGTTATTCCGGCTACAATTCAACTTGCAGGCGCGGAAATTGAGCTCGTAAGCGCAATTGCTCGTGAAACCCGCCTCAAAGATTTGCTTGAGCCGATTCAGGACGAGTTTGACTTTATTTTCATTGACTGTCCTCCTTCGCTCGGCCTGCTTACTATCAACGCTTTGACCGCAGCAGACAGTGTTTTGATTCCGATCCAGTGCGAATATTACGCACTCGAGGGCGTTACGAAGCTGCTTGAGTCAATGAAGATGGTCAAATCACGGCTGAACAAGGGCTTAGACACCTATGGTGTGCTTATGACCATGTATGACTCGCGTACTTCACTATCGAATCAGGTTGTTGAGGAGGTTCAATCGTACTTTGGTGATAAGGCGTTTAAGACGCTAATCCCCCGTACGGTTAAAATCTCCGAAGCTCCGTCTTTTGGAGAACCTGTAATTACCTATGCACCTCAAAATAAGGGTGCAAAAGCATATATGAACCTTGCAAAAGAGGTGATCAAGCGTGCCTAGTGTAAAGAAACGTGGCGGATTGGGACGTGGACTCAATGCTTTGGTCTCAGAGGCCGAGTATGAGACCGGCGGTTCGGCTGCATCGGCTTCAAATGCCGCATCTGAAACAAAACTACCTATTGAGGATATCGTTCCCAACCCTAATCAGCCGCGAATTCACTTTAACGAAACTGAACTTCGCGAGTTGAGCGAGTCAATCCAAGAACATGGCGTTTTGCAGCCGCTTTTGGTTCGCAAGCATGGAAACGGCTATGAGATCATCGCTGGTGAGCGTCGTTACCAGGCGTCAAAGCTTGCTGGCCTTGAAGAATTGCCAGTCATCATTAAAGAGGTAAATGATGAAGAGATGCTGGCTCTTGCTCTTATCGAAAACCTTCAGCGTTCTGATCTGAATCCCGTCGAAGAGGCTAAGGGCTATCGCCAACTCATTGATGCCAGCGGGATGACCCAGGAGGCATTGTCGAAGGCAGTAAGCAAGTCACGCTCTGCAATTACAAACTCGCTGCGTCTTCTCGATCTCCCCGAAGTAGTTCAGCAGATGATTTTTGAGGGCAAACTTACTGCTGGTCATGCACGTGCGATTCTTGCAGTTCCCTATGAGGACGCGCGTATTCGACTAGCAGAGAAAGTTGTTACAGAGGGCCTTTCCGTAAGAGCGACAGAAAATCTTGCTCCGTTGTTTTCTGCCGGAGAGACACCTAAGACGCCAAGGCCTGCAACGCCTCAGTCCTTTAAAAAGGCTGCCCGTGTGCTTCGTCAGGTATTTAATACCAACGTGCGTGTGAAGAGCTCGCGTGGAAAGAATAAGATTGAGATTGAGTTTAAAGACGAGGAAGAGCTCTCTCGTATTCTTGGCGAAATGATTCAGTTTGATCAAGGAGGCCAAGATGAGGAATAAGATTTTAACAGCGATTGCATTGGTGACGACTGTCGCGGCTGGTGCCTTTGCTGGCTATAAGATCGCGACAGACGATGAACTTCGAGGTCGTTTGCTTCGTGGCGCGCAAGATATTGTCGATACTTCCAAAAAGAAAATGGATGTTATGACGGAAGATGTTGCCATGCGTACTGCTCAGGTAACGAAGAATCCCAAGATTAATCAAGGTTGGGTAAGCAACCAATGGGAAAATGTAGGCTATTAGGTACCTAACAATTACTTAGCATATTTTGATGGGTCCTTGTCTGATTCACGAGACAAGGACCCCTTATTTTGGCCGTAAAAATGGGACCAGTAGCAGCTGATTCAAAATTAAGGTCAATAAATGAAACGGCCACGGTTGCATATCCTGCAGCCGTGGCCGTTCGATGTTTCACATGAAACGTTTTGGGGTGCGACTCCCCTATGCGTTCTTCTGAACTTTGAAGCGCTGCTTCAGCTGTCCGCAAGCGGCGTCAATATCGTTACCACGGGAGTTACGAATCGTGGTCTCGATGCCACGGGACTCAAGACGACGCTGAAGATCCTCAACCTTATGAATCGGCGACGGCTTGAGCGGACTGCCCTCGATGTCGTTAAGCTGAATCAGGTTAACGTGGCACAACGTTCCCTCGCAGAAGTCACAGAGCGCCTGCATCTCGGGATTCGTATCGTTAACGCCTTCGATCATGGCATACTCATAGGTCGGGCGGCGGCCAGTCTTCTCGGTGTAGAGTTGAAGCGCCTCGTGAAGGCGAAGCAGCGTGTACTTCTTAACACCGGGCATGAGCTTATTGCGCGTCGACTGAATGGCGGAATGCAGGGAAACGGCAAGCGTGAACTGCTCGGGGATATCGGCAAATTTGCGAATACCGGGAATAACGCCGCTGGTGGAGACGGTGAGGTGACGAGCACCGATACCAATGCCATCGGGGTCGTTGAGGATTCGCAGCGCCTTGAGAACCTCATCGTAGTTGGCAAACGGCTCGCCCTGGCCCATGAAGACAACGCTCGTGGCACGCTCGCCAAAGTCGTTAGATACATGAAGCACCTGGTCGACGATCTCTTGAGCGGTCAGCGAGCGCTTGAGGCCGTTGAGACCGGTAGCACAAAAGGCGCAGCCCATGCCGCAGCCTGCCTGGGTGGAAACGCAGACGGAAAGCTTGTTACGACGTGGCATGCCGACAGTTTCGACGGAAATGCCGTCGTGGTACTCGAGCAGATACTTGCGAGAGCCATCTTTGGAAACCTGCTTGGTGAGTTCAGTCGGCGTGTCAAAGGCAAAAGCCTCTTTAAGCTGCTCGCGGAAAGCCTTGGGAAGGTTGGTCATATCGTCAAACGAACAAACGTTCTTCTCAAAGACCCATTCGATGAGCTGCTTCGCGCGGAAGGCGGGCTGGCCAAGTTCGGCCACGAGCTCGCGAATATCGTTTTGGCTCAAGTCGCGAATGTCCTGAGATTTAGTCCTGGGATTCATGGAAGCCTTTCGATTTTGGGGAAACGTAGAGGGTATCGCTACAATATGGTATCAGCTGCAGAAATTATAGAGGAGGAGTCTGCCCATGCCGGGTAAAAGCCTAGAGAACATGCACGTAGCGGTCTTGGCGGGCGGTCATTCCGCTGAGCGCGAGATCTCGCTCAGTTCGGGAAAGAACGTTGTGGCGGCACTGAAGGAGGCCGGCTACACCTCGGTGGAGCTGCTCGACACGGCTGCCGATGATTTTATGGTAACCATGGCGACCGGCGGCTTTGACGTGGCGTTTATCGCCATGCACGGTGCCGGCGGCGAGGATGGCGCCATGCAGGGCGCCATGGAGACCCTGGGTATCCCCTACACGGCCTCGGGCGTGCTTGCCAGCGCCTGCGGTGCCGACAAGGAGGTCTCTAAGCTCCTGTACGCCAAGGCGGGCATTCCTGTTGCCCCCGGCCTTGCGCTCGAGGTGGGCGATGAAGTCGATATCGATCATATCGTCGAGGTTTGTGGCGAGCGCTGCTTTGTGAAGCCGGCCGTCAACGGTTCCAGCTATGGCATTTCCCTGGTCCATGAGCCCTCCGAGCTGCCCGCGGCAATCGCCAAGGCGTTTGAGTACGGCGACAAAGTGCTGGTCGAGAAGTGCATCGAGGGTACCGAGATCACCGTCGGCGTATACGGCGAAGATGACGTGCGCGCTCTGCCGATCGTTGAGATCCGTAAGCCCGAGGACTGCGAGTTCTACGATCTGGACGTAAAGTATGTCGACCCTACGGACATCCATCGCATTCCGGCACAGATTTCGCCCGAGAACTACGCTCGTGCCCAGGAGCTCGCCTGTGCTGCCCATAAGGCACTCGGCTGCCTGGGTATCTCGCGCAGCGACTTTATCGTGAGCGAGGATGGCCCCGTTATCCTCGAGACCAATACCATTCCCGGCATGACCGATACGTCGCTGTATCCGGATGAGATCCGCCACACCGACGACATGACGTTCCCGCAGGTCTGTGACAGTCTGATTCGTATGGGACTTCGTCGAGCGGGCGTTGCATGCTAATCGAGGACGCTGTTTCGTCGGGAACGCCGCAGTTTGTCATCGATTCCTATGCCACGCTTGCCGAGCGCGCCAAAACCCAATCGTTTGGTCTCATCGAGGAAGATGTTATCGTCCTCGATACCGAGACCACGGGTCTTTCGGTGCAGGACAACGAGCTTATCGAGATATCGGCGGCCCGCCTTTCCGGCCGCGAGGTTGTCGATCGGTTTGATACCTTCGTGCATCCCAAGCAGCTGATTCCCGCCGAGATTACCGAACTCACGAGCATTACAAACGCCGATGTGGTGGATGCCCCATCGGCCGTCGATGCCGTGGCTGCTCTCGCCGATTTTGTCGGCGGCTGCCCGGTGATTGCGCATAACGCCACCTTCGACCGTTCGTTTATCGAGTCGGTCAAGGGCGGTGTCAACGTCAGCGACATCTGGATCGATTCGCTGGCACTGTCGCGCATCGCACTTCCGCGCCTGGCCTCGCACAAGCTGTCTTTCATGGCCGACCTGTTTGGCTGCGACTCGGTGTCGCACCGCGCCAACGCCGATGTCGACGCCCTGTGTGGTGTTTGGCGCGTGCTGCTCGTGGCGCTTACCGACTTGCCTCAGGGCTTAATGGCGCGCCTGGCCGACATGCACCCCGACGTACCCTGGTCCTATCGTCCCATCTTCTCGTTCTTGGCGGGACAGAACCCCGGTTCCATCTTCTCTCTCAGCGCCGCCCGCGCCGACGTACTCAAGGCCGATCGGGCCGATGATCGCGTTGATGCGGACGAGCTACCGGTCCTTAAGATGCCGAGTCGCGAGGAAATCGAGGTGGACTATGCCCCGGGCGGCCTGGTTAATCGCATGTATCCCACGTACGAGCCGCGCGATGAGCAGATCGCGATGGCGCTCGAGGTCCGTGACGCACTCGTTACGGGAACGCATCGCGTGATTGAGGCGGGCACAGGCGTCGGCAAATCGATGGCTTACCTGGTGCCTTTTGCCGAGGCCGCGCGCCGCAACAACATTACGGTTGGTATCGCGACTAAATCGAATAATCTTGCGGACCAGCTCATGTATCATGAGCTGCCCAAACTTGCCGAGCAGCTGGACGGAGGCCTATCGTTTTGCGCCCTCAAGGGCTATGACCACTATCCATGCTTGCGCAAACTTGAGCGCATGAGCCGCGGCCAAGTCGAAATTACGACCAAGCGTGATCCTGCCGACACGCTTACGGCAGTCGCGGTCATCATGGCGTACGTGTGTCAGTCGGCCGATGGCGACCTCGACTCGCTCGGCATTCGCTGGCGCAGCGTCAACCGTCCCGACTTTACGACGGCGTCGCGCGAGTGCGCCCGTCGCCTATGCCCGTTTTTCCCCGATAAATGCCTCGTCCACGGCGCCCGCCGTCGCGCGGCGCATGCCGATGTGGTGGTCACCAACCATTCCCTGCTGTTCCGCAATGTCGCGGCCGAGGGCAGAATCTTGCCTCCGATTCGTCACTGGGTGATCGATGAGGCCCACTCCATCGAGCGCGAGGCGCGCCGTCAATGGGCGCGCGTGGTGTCGGCGGATGAATCGCGCGTTCTGTTTGAGCGCCTGGGTGGCTCGAGCACCGGTGCGCTGAGCCAGGTTTCCCGCGATTTGGCAACCTCGGAGGGCTCTACGCTTTACCTGGGTCTTACCGCCAAGGCGACGTCGACGGTTGTGCGTGCGAGTACGGCGATTGCCGATGTGTTTGACGGCGTTCGCGAGCTTGGCCGCCGTGCGCGCGGGGGCTATGACAATGCGAACCTATGGATTGGCCCCGAGCTGCGCGAATCTGACGACTGGCATGATTTCTTACCGTCGGCCTACACTGCCATCGACGCATTGGAACAAGCTGACAAGAGCGTCGACGCGCTGGTGCAAGCCGTCGCCGCCGACAAGCCCGAGGTTGTTGTCGACTTGGGTGATATCTCGCGCCGCCTGCACGAGCTGGCCGAGAACCTCAAACTCATCATTGATGGCGCCGATGAACACTACGTGTATTCGCTGCAGGTCAATCGCAGGTTGCGTGCCGGCGGAGAGTCAATGACCGCAGAGCGCATCGACATTGGCGAGGCCTTGGCAACCGAGTGGCTGCCCGAGGTTCACACGGCTATCTTTGCCTCGGCGACCATGACGGTGTCCAAAAGCTTTGAACACTTTAACCACGCGGTCGGCCTCGATCGCATCGGTGCTTCAACATCCTCATCGTTGCACTTGGACTCGAGCTACGACTTCGATTCGAACATGGCTGTAGTCGTTGCGGGCGATATCCCCGATCCGCGCGATCGTGAGAGCTATCTTACAGCGCTCGAGCGCGTGCTGGTCGACGCCCATCTTGCCATGGGCGGATCGGTGCTCACACTGTTCACCAATCGGCGCGACATGGAAGACCTGTACGCCCGCGTTGAGCCTAAGATGGCCCGTGCGGGTCTGGAGCTCAACTGCCAGCAGCGCAACTCATCTCCTCGTCGCCTGCGCGACCGGTTTATCAACGAGCCGACCTCGTCGCTTTTTGCCCTTAAGGCCTTCTGGGAGGGATTCGACGCCAGCGGCGAGACGCTGCGCTGCGTCATCATTCCCAAGCTGCCGTTCTCGAGTCCCACGGACCCGCTCTCGTGCGAGCGCAACCTGCGCGAAGACCGCGCTTGGGCGCGCTATTCGCTGCCCGAGGCGGTGCTCGAGGTCAAGCAGGCGGCCGGCCGCCTTATCCGCTCGTCGACCGATTGCGGCGTGCTGATTCTGGCCGACCCGCGCCTGGTGACGAAGGGCTACGGAAAGAAGTTCTTAACGTCGCTGCCCACGAGCTCCTACCAGCGCATCGAATCGGCGCAGATCGGGCACTATCTGCAACTGTGGCGTGCACGCCACGAGCGGCGGCGCTAAAACGGACAGACGAGGGTTTTTGCCATATCGCACAGACGCTTTGACAGGGCGGGGTCATCCAAGATGCGGATGGCTCCGCCCGCTGCGATTATCTGGCTCAGTAGCCAACGCTCGGAGCCGTAATGCACGGTTACCGTTGCCATGTCTGCCCCGCTGCGCTCGATTAGGGTGATGCCGGCCCAGTCCAGATACTCCGCCATATCGAATGGCATCAAGAGCTTTGCGCTACGCTGCGTCCGAGCAAGGGAATCGTGGAGGGATGTGACGTCCGGTGCATGAGGCACGACGGAGTCTTCCGTCAAGGCGAGTCCCTCGATTTTATCCATGCGATAGGTGCGCTGCTCATCGACCGCGATGTCCCAGGCAATCAGGTATGTTTGGTCGCCGTTTGCCGTAATGCGCAAGGGGTCGACCAGACGCTCACGTGGCCGTGCATCGTCCATCGAGCGATACGAGATGCGGCAGCGAACGCCGTCCTGAATGGCGCAGCTCAGCTGCTGCCAGTGCGACCCGTGGTTGACGGTGTCAAAGACGCGCTGGTTATAGCCGAGCTCTTCGGGTAGAAGGGCATGTCGAATCCGAGCTGCCGTATGCGGCTCGATCCCCAACGATTCAAGTTCATGGTTGAGCACAGCGCCCTCGGCGGCACTCAAGCGCAGCGGTAGCACACGCCCGGCGTCACCGGTGAGGACCACACGCTCGCCGCGGCATTCGCAGATGATGCGCGCGCCCGATTCTCGGTCCGCGAGCGTCGAGACGATCTCGAGAATCTCGTCGAGCGATACCCCTGTGATGTCAAAGCGACTGCAAATCTCGGTTCGTGTCATGCCGCTCTCGCCGGCGGCGTAGAGGGCCTCCATGATGTCGATGGCGCGCGAGAGTCTCTGCTCGCTGGTGAGTTTACGCACGGGCATACTCGTGCACCGTCCTTTCGATGAGGTGGTTCCACGCCTGCTTGAGCGATTTGGGGGCCATGGGCCTCATGCCGTCCATGGCGTGGGCCATGCAAAATGAGGCGGCGGCTTCAAGATCGCGCACGTCAACGGTCCAGGCCCATCCCACATCGGTGTGTGCGAGCTCACCTCGCCCGCGCGTGAGGCCGTTGATCATATCGATCTGTGTCTGAGGGGCGAACGAGAACGTGGCTGCAACGGGCGGCCGGTCGGCAAAATCGAATTCAAAGAACAGATAGTCGTTGAGATTGAAGTCCGCGGGGATGACGTAGGCCTTCGAAGGACGCCAAGCGCGAACGATACGGTCGCAGCGGAATGTCCTGATGTCGCCGGTGACGTTGTCGAGGCCGCAGAAGTACGCCACGCCCTCGCGCTCGAACATGCCGTAGACGCAGACGGTACGTTCTTTCTGCTCACCGCGTCCGTTCTGATATAAAAATCGCAGCGCGCATCGCTCGGCAAAGGCGCTCCATACCGCATCGACGGTGGGAGAGCGGCGGATCGGTGCTTCGTCCACCGTCGTCCTACCGGTGAGGTAGGCAATCTTGGAGCGAATATCGGCAAGCGGTGCGGCAAAAGTGGATGAGCCGGCCGCTAGTGTCTGGTCGATGGCGTTGAGCAGGATATCGGCGTCGTCTGCGGTGATGAGGCCGCCTGCTGCAA
Source organism: uncultured Collinsella sp. (assembly GCA_958403205.1). Lineage (GTDB taxonomy): Bacteria > Actinomycetota > Coriobacteriia > Coriobacteriales > Coriobacteriaceae > Collinsella. Next base: position 59,250 of record CATXWM010000007.1, read on the forward strand.
AGGTGTGCTCGCGGTCGATTGTCCACGAGCTTTCCTCGGTCTCCTGTGCACCGGCGGGGCGAACCTCCTTGATTAAGATGCCACGCTCGAGCAGTTTGTCACGATCGCGTCGAAACTTGCGCTTATCCGAGTCGATGTTGCCCGAGTCATATCCCAGGTCAGAATCCAAGACGATCTGCTCGGTCGTCAGCGGTTCGGGGGAGCTGTTGAGCACAAAGAAAAGATTGAGGATGCGCTGAGCCGTTTTATCGAAACCGGGCTCCGAATTCCCCTTTTTAATTGCCTCGGTCGTGTCGCTTGCCGTCATAGAGTCCTCGCATGAGAAGGTGGTTTGCTGCCATGATTTTAGTCCGATATGGAGATTAGGCTATATCCTTGTCCGCTCGGGGCGTTAAGATGGGCCGAATTCGGTCGTTTGCGCTCGCTCGGGGTATACTTTCGACTATATACGGTTCTAATGTGCATGCATTGGGCCTATTTGTCGGATTATGGATGTGGAGCGCACATGGCGAACACCCAGAACTATATTAACCACCTGCTGCAGAACACCGGCATTACGCCGGCGTGCAGCGAAGAAGAGCGCTTGGCTGCCGAGGATATCGCTCAGATCTTCCGCAACCACGGCTTTGATCCCGGGGTTCAGGAGTTCAATGCCCCGGCGCCCAGTAGGTTGGCATTTGCCGTTACCGGTATTCTTGCGTTTGCCGGTGCCCTGCTGATGGGCATCGGCGGCGGTATCGGCTTGGTCGGCACCTTGCTGGCCATTGTCGGCGCCGTTCTTTACGTGCTCGAGCGCACGGGCCACCCCGTGGTTTCGCGTCTGGGCAAGACGGGCGTGAGCCAAAATGTCATCGCCTACCACAAGGCCTCGGGCCCGCTCGCGTCCCCGCGCAACCGCCCGGTGGTCGTTGTCGCACACTACGACTCTCCCCGTGCTGAGCTACTCGCCCGCGAGCCCTATGCTTCGTATCGTGCGCTCATCGCCAAGCTGTTGCCCGTTGCCACGGTTGCCCCCGCTGCCGTTGCCATCCTGCGTATTCTGCCGCTCCCCGGCGCGCTCAAGGTTCTGCTGTGGATTGTCGCGATCCTCGCTTCCCTCGTTGCACTCGCCAACGCGGTAAACATCATCTCTAACCGCCACATTCTTCCCTATACGTCCGGCGCGGTGTGCAACAAGTCTTCTGTCGCCGCTATGCTCGGCGTTATGGACAACGTTGCTCCCTTCCAGGGCGAAAACGAGTTTCCCGACGATGTTCCGTTCGATACCTATTTTGGGGAGCAGAAGCGTCGTGCCGAGGAAATGGCGCGCGCAGCGGCGGAATATGCCGCGGCCCAGCAGCAAAACGACTACGGCAACACCATCGAGTATGAAGAGCCTACCTACGCCGAGGACGAATTCGGTCAGCCGATTGCTCCCGACGCTCAGACCGAGCCCGAACAGGGTGAGGCTTTCGACGAGCAGATCGAGGGCTTTGAGGGTGCGTCTGCCGACGAGACGCTGATTGGCGCCATCGTGCCCGAGGATCAGAATCAGGCTGTCCAAGCCGAAGAGTTCAATGACGAGGTTTCCGCTGCCGAGCCGGTGGAGGAGCCTGTCGCGGCCGAGCCCGAGCCCAAGCTCTATCGCAATGCCGCCGGCAACATCCGCTTTGGTTCGGATGCCATCCGTGCGCTCGGAATGCTTCCCGAGTCCTGCACGCTTGATTACGAGGAGGGCGAGGAGCCGACGTTTGAGCCCGAGCCTGCCCCCGTCGTGGCTGCGCCTGCGCCCGTTGTCGCTGCGGATGATGAGTCTGCCGCGGTTACCGCTGCCGTTGCCGATCCCGAGGCGGTGTCCGCGATCGATCTCGCGGCAGGACTGGACATTTTGGCTCCCGCCGCGCCGGCGCAAGACGTTGCGGACGAGTCTGACGACGATTACGTTGAACAGCCGAGGCGCGTGTCTTACGAGAGCGATACTGATTTCTCGGCCGAGATTCCCGCGGCAACGCCCCATGCCGACATTGCATCCGCGTTCTCGTCGATTGGCGCCAGCGCTTCCAACTTCTTTAAGGGTGCGCTTGCAAAGGGCAAGAAATTTGTCGACGATTTCGAGGAGAAGCGCGCTGCCGCACGCGAGGCTGCCGAGCAGGAGGCTATCGCTCAGCAGCAGGCAGCCGAGGCGGCACGTGAGCACGCGGCGCAAGAGTTCGAGCAGAACGAGGCTGTGCAGTCCGTGCCCGTCGACGCCGCCGAAGCTACAACGTCCTTTGAGTCCCAGCAACCGACGTCCGCGGATGTTGTTGAGGCAACAACGTCTTTCGAGGCTCAGCAGCACGTCGATAGCACCATGTCGTTTGATGCCGCGAAGTTCGATTCCACGATAACGTTTGAAAAGCAGGGCACCGCGATTGCCGAGCCCCTTCCTGTTTCCGATGAGCAGGGCGACGCGGCAGACGATGACGAGCCTATTGATGCCGCCGAAATCCAAGATGCCGCCGAGGACGAGCCCGTTGAGGCCAACTCTGGCGAAGAGCAATACGCGGCAGTCGAGCAAGATGATTCGACCGAGGCCGAGCAGGAGGAAGTGTCTGTGGTTTCCGAGACTCTCGAAACGGATGAGTCGAGACCTTACTCCACGCAGATTTTCACCATGCCGACTCCGAGTGGTTCCGGTGCCACGGTTGCCAATGTCGCTCCCACCCAGGACGAAACGGTCGATTCCCTTATGGCCCAGATTTCCTCCCAAGCATCGCCGCGTCCGCAGATGAATGTTCCCGATCCGGCGTCGGCACCGTCGCCTGCACCTTCCTCGTCTCCGCTGGCTTCGGTCCCCGATCCGTCGCTGCCGTCGATGAAGCAGGCAAACGTTGCGTCTCGCACGTCGCTGTTCGACCTTCCCGACCCCTCTGCCCAGGTCAACGACCCCTTTGCTACCGCCCAAGGTCCCGAACCCACATCGGCACCTGTTGCGCCTCCTATGCCCGTTGCGTCGGGCGCGCAGCCGATCGAGACCATTTCGGCTCCCGCCCCGGCGGCACCCAAGTCTCGTAAGCGCGGCCTAGGTGGCCTGTTCGGTCGTAAAAAGAAAAACGAGCAGGACAGCATGAGTGACTGGCTGGGCGTCGAAGACGATTACGATGCCAAGAAGTCCGGTCGCGGTATCGGTTCGTGGGATAATTTCGAGGACGATAACGATGGCTGGAAGGGTGGCGCTACGTCTTCCGATGGCGCTTCTTCCGAAGATATGCTCTCGGCTGTCGCCTCTATGGGCGATGATGAGCTGCTCGGTCACGATATCTGGTTTGTGGCAACGGGCGCCTCGGATTGTGATGGCGCCGGCATGAAGGCCTTCTTGGCTTCGCATCGCGACAAGCTCCGCGGCGTATTCTTCATCAATCTTGAATCCGTCGGCGCCGGTAGGCTTTCGGTGGTGACGGTCGAGGGCGAACAGCAGCTGCTCAAGGGCGATCGCCGCATCATGAACCTGGTCAGCAAGGTGTGCAAGTCGTTCCATGTCGATTGTGGCGCGCTCGAGATGCCCTATGCCAAGACCGATGCCTATGCCGCGCTCGAGGCGAGCCGCCGAGCCCTCACCATCGCCGGCGTGGACGGCACGTGTCTGGCTTGCGCTCGTACCGAGGACGACCTGCCCCACAATGTCAACCCGACGAACATTGCCACGGTATCCGAGGTCGTGACCGAGGTTATCCGCCGTTCGTAGACGGAGCTCTAAGGAGTCAACGTGTTTTCGTATATTAAGCGCCATTGGCCTGTCTACGTGATTTTGACCTTGATTGCCATTGCGTTAGGATTTGGGGCTGCCTACATCGTGGGTGCAAAGGGCTCGACCCCTGCCTCCGCAATCAGCGAAGAGGTGGAGCAAGAACAGAGCACGGGTGCCGATGGGATTCCTGAGTCCGAGCAGGCAATCGTTGATGGTGGATCTTCGTCTGCAGAGTAGATACGGCGATTCAAATGATTGAAAGCGGGCGAGCCGGGGGACTGGCTCGCCCGCTTTTTCATCGCGCTAGCGCTTCTTTGGGACCGACCTAAGGCGAGCGAACCATAGGGCTGCGGCACCCGAGGTCAGGAGCGCGGTGATGCAAGCGGCGATGGGAACTGATCCTGTTGCCGGTAGGTCCTGCGGTAGGGTACAGCGTTGAATGACACGGTCCTCGTCATGTGACTCAAGTTTATCGCCGCCGCCGTTGCGGCAAAGATCGACGCGCGCGCTGTTGGTGAGTGCGGTTTGGGGCGTATAAGCCGACGTTGCCTGCATGTGCACGACTGCGCCCCGAGCGTCTGTGCCAAGGATTGCTTTGGCATCGTCAAGGTCGTCGTGCTCATCTTTGAGATCATCGCGGGTCCAAGAATCCGCATCGCTTCGAGTCGTAAAGTCGGCAGCTACCGCACCGTATTCAATTCGAATGCCCGTTACGACGGTATTGGATGCAAGGTCGAGCTCTTCCGCCTCGAGTGTTGTGGATTCCGTGGTCGAGACATCCGCCTTCCAGAGGCGCCAGCCGTCGTAATCGACGAGGCGACAGTCCTCACCAAGGCTCTCTTTTACTTCGTCGGACTCAAGCCAAGGATTTTCGTGCCCATCGTCAAGTGTCGCGTTCGCCGGTTCATCGACGTCTGTCGAGTCCAACGGCGTCGTGCGATACCATACGTTGCACAGACCGTTGAGGTCGCCGATGGCGACGGGGGTTTCGATTGAGATGAATCTCGCCGTGCCGTCTTTGGCGCACTCAAGATCATCGGTAATCGTAAACTCATCAACCCAAGTAGCGGAATCGTTTCGAGCATCGATGGTATAGGAGAAAAGCCCATCACTATTGGTTTGCGTCGTGGCGCGGTTTTTACCATCGCCGTTAGCCAACAGGCCTTTTTCGATAGGTTGGACAAGTTCCTGACGCTTGTCGACCTGTCCCTTGATCTCGATGGGCGCATCCTTCATCGCGACGGGTTGGACATCTCCCGTATCCTTTATTTCAAACGTTATCTCCTCGGCAAGGTCATAGGTCCGCGGAGACATCATTTCGCGCAACGAGTAGGTGCCGGGTGCAAGATGTTCGACGCGGTGCGGCTTGTCGGATGAGGTCCAGGAGTCTATTTCGGTTTTATCGGGACCATATAAGGTGAGTTGTGCGCCTTCCACTTCCTGCTCACCGCTTGCATCGACCTTGGAGATATCAACCTTGGTGTAATCGTCGGATACGTTAAGCCGTGCTTCTACGACGGGTGTTTTCTGGTCGGCATAAGCGAGGTCTACGATATGGGGCGTCCGGTCGAGTAAAAAGCCGGTCGGCGCTTGAGTCTCGACGACCTCGTAGCGTGCGGTGCCAGATCCCAGCGGGAGGTTGTCCGCGCGTGCTTCTCCAGTTTCATCCGACGTGACGGTCGCGACGGTCTCACCGTCGAGCGCGGCAATGCTACCGTCGGGGCGCACGATATCACCCGAGGCACGGATCTCAAAGACGGCGCCCGCGAGGCTGCTGCCGTCTATGGCATCGGTTTTAACAATCCTGATGTTTCCGGTCGCGGCGTGGTCATAATACGAGGCGATTGCAACGGGCGTTAGGTTCATGTCGGCGGGTATGTTTACCTCGATTTCTTCGCCGACAAGATAGGGCTCTTTGGCCGAGGTTTCGCGTACATAATAGGTGCCCGGTACGAGCGATTCGGGCAGTGTGACGGTCCCGGTCGCGTCAGTCGTAAAGGTGTCCATTACGTTATGTGCTGGATACCAGCAAGTTTGTGAGACAGGTTCGTGATTGCTGTCGAGGAGTTGGAAGGTGAATCCGGCTAGTGGAACAGAAGCGCCTGTTTGGGCATCGCGTTTTACAATCTGGAGATGCGTCGACAGAGCGTGGTTGTCCACGATATATTGAAGCTCGGCGCCGTTGGAAATCTGATTGGCCCCGACGGTCCATTCCCCTGCACGTTTAAAACCCTCGGGGACGGTTTCCGGAACCTCGCGAACCGTGTAGCCGGCACGGTCGTATGGGACGGCTCCGTGGACACCGGCGGGTCGCTTACCTGTGCCGAACCATGCTTCGGGCTGGTCTTTGGTGGAGGCAAAGCCATAGATGTTTGTGGTCAATGTGCCAACAACCTGCTGAGAGCTGTTGCTGACAACCTCAAAGACAACACCACCCGCCGGCTGCTCCAGGCCGGATTGGTCGCTATTGCCGTAATCCTTGAATTTGGAAATCTCAAGGTCAAACGCAATGGAGATATCGGAAATGCGAGATTCGATCTCGACCACGCCTGAATCGCCGAGCTGGTCGGCTCCAACGGTATAGGTCCAGCTGTCGTTGGATGGCAGGTAGCCCTCGGGGGCTTTTGATTCGTAGATGGTAAAGGTTCCTAAGGGGACATCGGCGAGGGTGGCCCGACCGCTTTCGTCGGTCGTGAGGATTTGCGCCCATCCAGGGGTTGATTGCGACACACACGTGAACTCTGCTCCTGCGAGTGAAGATCCCGCCTGGGGGCCGGCATTCGTCGCGACATCGAGTTTTACGATATGCAGGTTGATGATGCCGGGCTGTTCATCAATGGCGACCTGTCCACCGTCATTCCCCGTGGTAAAGGCGATGCGATCACGACGGGGGACATAGCCGGCCGGCGCCTTCGTTTCAACTAGGTAGTATGCAGTGTTGGGCAGAAGAGTTGCTTGCGCCCGACCGTTGCCGTCCATCTGGATGGTGCCAACACGTGCGTCGCTGGCGCTCTCAAAAATATCGAATGTTGCCCCGGTAAGCTGATAGGTATTGTTTCCGCTGGTAATAACGGTGTTTGCAGACTGCTTTTGGAAGGAAACAGAGACCGCCGGTAGTACATAGAGCATGTCTTGACGTTTGCTGCCGCCCGATATGGTTCCTAGATAGCGCCGCGCGCGGTGCGGAGCGGCTTTGATGCTTCCTGATTTTGCGCTGTCGTGGAGCCACCGCGCAGCCGCCACGACTTCATTGTCGGCGGTAAAGTGCCCACTCTTGGTTTTGCCCTGAGCGGTCGTGTAGGAGTAGGTGCCGTCGACATGGGTGGTGCCGTTGAGCATCCATACGGCAAGCTGGGTGGCGGCGCGGGCGCGATCGGGTGAAAGATGGTAACCGCCAAACGACGTGGCGGTAGGATATCCGTGACAAACGATTGCCGCGAACTCGTCGTCGAGCCACACCCAGCCTTGATCAAAGTTGAGCCATGGGCCGCCCGGCTTGGTGGGGCCGGGGCGCTCCTGGTTCATGCAGTAGGCAATCGAGGCGTCTTGAGCTTCATACTTGCCGATGAGGAAGGGCCCACAATCATCGCTAATAGTGCGGAAGCCGAGCTGGTCGTATCCATCGACGGCAAATGCGGCTCCCGGTGCCAGACAGCCGAAAAGCAGGAAGAGGAGCAGGAGCAGCGGACCTGTTGCGATTGCGCTGTGGACAGAGTGCGTGGGTGCGTTGGACATGGCTGCTCCTTATCCCTCGTGCGCCGCATGGGGAGGGCGCGACGCGTAGGATGAGGCTACCCCCGAGGTTCATGCGGGTAAGTACCGGAGCCTGACCAAAAGCTTGCCCAATTCCTGACAAATTGAGCTCAAATACAACAATCAAGCAAAAGCGCAGGTAGAAGATAGGGAGAACAGGAGGGCAAAGGTCCTCGTCTCCACAATTGACGCGATTTTCAAACGAATCTCCACAGCTAAAACAAGCATCGCCACCCTTGTATCGAACAAGACAACCGCGTTATACTAGCCAACACACAAGCGGGCATCGCCAAGTGGTAAGGCATCAGCTTCCCAAGCTGACACTCGCGGGTTCGAGTCCCGTTGCCCGCTCCATTCGAATTTCAGGCACGGTAACGTTTCGTTACCGTGCCTTTTTCAATAAAGTGCCGGGACTCGAACCCGACAGGGTGCGAGCGTTAAATAAACGCGAAGCGTTTATAGCGAGCAGGCAAGGTCGCCGATAGGCGACCGCAGCCGGTGCGTATTTGCGAAGCAAATACGCAGACGTCCCGTTGCCCGCTCCATGGAGCAAGGAAGATTTCGGGAATGGTAGATTCAGCCCGCTTTGCTCCCACACTTCCCCGGATCTCGGTATGCCACTGAAGCCGGTGCGTATTTGCGAAGCAAATACGCGGACGTCCCGTTGCCCGCTCCAATTCCAAAATGTTAGGTTAATGCCTGCTGCCCATACTTGCACCTGCGCACGGTACAATGGTTGGGTTACGACCAACGTGCCAATAACCAAAAAGGAGCCGCTATGATCGATCGCTATACCCGCCCGGAGATGGGACACATCTTCTCCCTCGAGAACAAGTACGCCATTTGGCAGGAGATCGAGGTTCTGGCCTGCGAGGCCCAGGCGGAGCTCGGCAAGATCGGTATTTCCAAAGACGAGGCCCAGTGGATCCGCGACCATGCCAACTTTGAGAAGGCGAAGGTCGATGAGATCGAGGAAGTCACGCGCCACGACGTCATTGCCTTCCTGACCAACATGAAGGAATACATCGATGCCGATGTTCCCGAGGGCGACCCCAAGCCCAGCCGCTGGGTTCACTATGGCATGACCAGCTCCGATCTGGGCGACACGGCCCTGTGCTACCAGCTCACCCAGGCCTGCGACCTGATCATCGAGGACGTCAAGAAGCTCGGCGAGATTTGCAAGCGTCGCGCCTTTGAGGAGCGCAACACGCTCTGTGCCGGCCGCACTCATGGCATCCACGCCGAGCCGATGACCTTCGGCATGAAGTTTGGCTCTTGGGCCTGGGAGCTCAAGCGCGATCTGGATCGTCTTGAGGACGCCCGCAAGAATGTTGCCTTCGGTGCTATCTCGGGCGCTGTCGGCACGTACAGCTCCATCGAGCCGTTCGTCGAGGAGTACGTCTGCGAGCACCTGGGCCTGGTCCACGATCCTCTGTCCACGCAGGTCATCAGCCGCGATCACCATGCCTACCTTGCCGGCGTGCTTGCCACTACAGCGGCCACCTGTGAGCGCATCGCTACCGAGGTTCGCAATCTACAGAAGACCGATACGCTCGAGGCCGAGGAGCCGTTCCGTAAGGGCCAAAAGGGCAGCTCAGCCATGCCGCACAAGCGCAACCCCATCACCATGGAGAAAGTCTGCGGTCTGTCGCGCGTCGTGAAGGCCAACGCGCAGGTTGCCTTCGACAACGTCGCCCTGTGGCACGAGCGTGACATTTCGCACTCCTCTGCCGAGCGCGTCGCCCAGGCCGACAGCTTCATCGCCCTCGACCACATGTTCCAGTGCCTCATTCGCGTTATCGACGGCCTGCAGCTGTACCCTGCCCGCATGATGGCCAACCTCAATAAGACCCGCGGCCTCATTTTCTCCTCCAAGGTGCTGCTCGCCCTCGTCGACACGGGCATCACCCGCGAGGACGCGTACGCCATTGTGCAGGAGAACGCCATGGCAACCTGGCACGAGGTACAGGATTGTGTCTCCGGCCCCACCTTTAAGGAACGTCTCGAGGCCGACCCGCGCTGCACCGTCAGCCAGGAGAAGCTCGACGAGATCTTTGATCCATGGGACTTCCTCACTCGTATCGACACAGTCTTTGATCGTCTGGAGCAGCTGAGCTTCGAGTAGGTTCGGGCATAACGTTAGCTTTTTAGGGCGCTTTGCAGGTAATGTGTGTTGCCGGCAAAGCGCCTCGTTGCATTTAGGGAAAGACGGGGATAATAGTCGTCTCGAATAACATTCTGAGAGGGGATCGCATGATTTCGTTTGATTACAAGCCTCAGGGCGTGTGTGCTCGCAATATTCACCTTGACCTTTCCGATGACGGCAACAAGGTGATGGGCGTTGAGTTTACCGGCGGCTGCGATGGCAATCTCAAGGCTATCTCCAAGCTGGTCGAGGGCGCTCCTGCCGATCGCGTAATCGAGGTTCTCGCCGGTAATACCTGCGGTATGAAAAAGACCTCCTGCGCCGACCAGCTTACACGCGCTATCGAGGCCGCTCGCGCCGAGATCGCCTAATGGGTATCGCCGATCACATCAAGAACGGAATATCGCGTCGCGGCTTTGTACTCGGTGGGGCTGCCGCGGGCGCTGCCACGGTGCTTGCCGGATGCTCGAAAAAAACGGGCACCAGCGATGACGCCGCCGGCGAGCCGCAGGTTATCAAGGATGATTCCAAAATCATCTCGATTACGGATGAGTACGAGGCAGTCGACATCGATCTTGAGCCGGCGGCGTCATGGACGCTGCCTCTGGGTACGCTGCTGTACTACTGCGACGGCGATTACGCCGCGGCGATGATGGCGCCCGCATCGGCACTGCACGCCAACACACTCGGTGTGCTCAACCTGGGCGATGGCTCGCTTACCACATTAATCGAGGATCCTATCGAGGGCACGGGATATGCATTCTACGATGTCCGTGCCGGCGACAGCGTATTCGCGTGGGTTGAGATGAACTTTGCCAATTCATTGTGGAAGCTCTACGGTCAAAATCTGTCGGGCGCTTCGCTCTCTGGCGACGTGGTTGAGCTCGATCGAGGTGGCAAGGACTATGATCCGCCGCTGTTTACGGCGTTCGGGTCATCAGTCATCTGGTATAAAATGCCCTCGGCAGGTGGCAATAAAACGAGTAGCGATTCGTTTTGCTATCGTCGCTCGCTTGATGAATCCAAGGCCGAGACAATTTGGAAATCGACGGGTCGCTTTGCATCGGCCCCGCGCGCGAGCGACGGCATTTTGACCATCTCGCCGCGTGTCCGCAACGACGAGGGCGTCTACTACGGCATAACGGCAATCGATCTGACCGACGGCAACAACACCAAGCGTGCCCAGTTGGTCCTTCCTTCGTCAGTTTCGCCTTTCGAGGCCGTATATATGGGCGATACCTTCGTGTTTTCTATCGAGGCGGCCTATAGTGGCGTGGGCAGCCTGGGCAATATGGGCACGTATATTGGTAATGAGGGAGGGCCGTACCTCTTCCTGTCACGCGAGCCGCTCGCATGTGCGGCTGGCAAGAAGAATAAATACCTTGTTAAGGTACAGGCGTCGCATTTCCTGATCGACACCTCTGCCAAGACCTATGGCTCGCTGCTGTCGCCCGACCGCGCTTTGGAGTATGGCGATTATCCAGCTACGGCGGGAAAATCGGACTCATTCCTTACGTACGCCACGGTGCGCAACAGCCAGGGTATACCAGAGACGGTCACTGCACGCCTATTCTCTCTTTAAGCTTAGAGGGGTTAAAAAGGCGCCAACGGGGGAATAAACGCGTTGTAATTGTGAGTACCGCCCGCCGAGCTGCCGCGTCATAGCGGCATCTGGCGGGCTCAGGTGCGTTAAAATGGGCTTGTTCTTAGCTAATTGAGACAGGGGGGCCGTGTTATGGCTTCAGATGCAAAAAAGATTCTGCTGGTCGAGGATGAGAAGGCAATCCGTGACGCCGTCGCTGCCTATCTCGAGCGCGAAGGCTACTGGGTTGTGGGCGTCGGCGACGGCCAGTCCGCGATCGAGGAGTTCGAGAAGCATCAGTTCGACCTGGTCGTGCTCGACCTTATGCTCCCCAAGATCCCCGGCGAGCGCGTTTGCCGCACCATTCGCGATACCTCGGATGTCCCCATCATCATGCTGACGGCTAAGGGCGAGATCGAGGACCGTATTATCGGTCTTGAGCTCGGCGCCGACGACTATCTGATTAAGCCGTTCTCGCCGCGCGAGCTCGTCGCCCGCGTTCGCGCTCTGTTCCGCCGTGCCCATCAGGCCGACGAGCCCGCCGTCGAGGTACTCGACTTCGGCGATCTGGTCATCGATATCTCGGGCCACAAGATCTTGGTCGAGGGCAAGGAAGTCGATCTGACGGCTTCCGAGTTCAAGCTGCTCACCACGCTTGCCCGCCATCCCGGCCGTGTGTATAACCGCATGGAGCTGGTCGAGAAAGTGCTCGGGTATGACTTTGAGGGCTATGAGCGCACCATCGATAGCCACGTGAAGAATCTTCGCGCCAAGCTGGGCGATGATCCCAAGAAGCCCAAGTGGCTCTACACCGTCCATGGTGTCGGCTATCGCTTCGAGGCTCCGGCCAAGACCGATAAGTCGGACGAGAAATAGGGAAATCACATATGACACCTGCGCGCTTTGAAATCGGACAAAAGCACAAGCAGGAGAGCGAGGCGGGTTCCAAGGCTAGTTGGAACACGCCTCGTTCCGATTCACGGCCAACGATGAGCTATCCCTCGCGCATGGCACTTGCTTTTGCTCTGACATCGCTCATGACGGTATTGGTGCTGGTGGGCGTTGTCTCTGTTGTGTGGGGCACGGTCTTTTCGGATTACACACGCTCCAATATCGTCGAAATCGCAAATTCCGCTGCCGAGAAGTTGGCAACCTCATATGAGGAAAACGGCTCTTGGACCGCGGGAGAACTGCGCACGGTCGCAACGTCGAGTTTGGTTTCCGACGATCTGGGCATGCAGGTCGTCAATAAAAAGGGCGTGATCGTTTATGACGATTCCTGGCCCTCGGCAAGCGCCACCGCCGATGTACGCGAAAACCAGGCTACGACCGACGACACGAGCGGCAAGAGGGCATCGCATAGCCCGGTCTCGTCTGCTCCAACCGACTCCGATAGCGTTGCTAACGTCGAGATTGTAACGTCTTCCGGCGAGCATGTCGGACAGGTAAAGCTGTGGGCCATCGGCTCCGACGCTCTGCTCACCAAGGCGGACTCTGCGTTTAGGGAGAAGACCTTTAACGCCATGGCCCTCGCCGCGGTTGTTGCAATCTGCATTTCGGTCGTTATCGGATCGCTCGTGTCGCGCATGCTCACCAAGCCGATTCATCGCATCACCAGTACCGCAAAGCAAATCCGTGACGGCGACCTGTCGGCTCGCACGGGACTGCGCGGTGATGACGAGATCGATCAGCTGGGTGAGACCTTCGATGAGATGGCCACTTCGCTCGAGAAGGATATGAAACACGAGAAGCGCCTGACCTCAGACGTTGCACACGAGCTTCGCACGCCGCTTATGGCCATGCTCGCAACGGTCGAGGCCATGCAGGATGGCGTGTATCCCACCGACGATGAGCATTTGGAAACCGTTGCTTCCGAGACGCGTCGCCTGGCTCGTCTGGTGCAGCAGATGCTCGACCTGTCGCGCATGGAAAACAGCACGGCTCCGCTCAACCTTGAGCCGGTGGACATGGTTCCTTTCGTGCGTTCCATCGTTAATGCCCAGGAGCGCCTGTTTGTCGACCGCGATCTGCGCCTGCGTTTTGCGGACGAGACCCAGGGTCACGACGATGTCGTCGAGGCCGATCCCGACATGATCACGCAATGTGTTATCAACCTCATGAGCAACGCCATGCGCTACACCCCCGAGGGCGGTTGGGTCGTGGTGTCGGTGCTCAGTGACCGCAAGCACGTCAGCATTGCCGTTTCTGATACCGGCATCGGTATTGCCAAGGACGATTTGTCGCGCATCTTCGGGCGGTTTTGGCGCGCCGATGCCAGCCGCGCCCGCGAAGCTGGCGGCCTGGGCGTTGGCCTCGCCGTGACCAAGCAGATCGTCGAGCGTCACCATGGCTACATATCCGTGGAGTCGGAGCTTGGAAAGGGTACGACTTTTACAATTCATCTGCCCCGCGAGCACACGGCAGACGCGGCATCTACTACAATGGAGCACTAGCTTTTCGCTATTCGGTGAAGGAGGGGCCGCGTCCCTGCCGCTCCGAGTTTGCGAAAACATGCGGGAAAGAACCCGCATTTCTGTCGTATTTAGGTAAGGAGTGACTCACGTGACAACGATGGAGCGTCGTCCGGATTCCCGTGGCAAGGTTCGTGATATTTACGATGCCGGTGAAAACCTGCTGATGGTCGCCACCGACCGCATTTCTGCGTTCGACTTCATTCTTCCCGACGAGATTCCGTTTAAGGGAGAGGTACTCAATCGCATCTCGGCATTCTGGTTCGATAAGTTTGCCGACATCGTCCCCAACCATCTCGTTTCCATCGACCCGGCGGATTTCCCCGAGGAGTTTGCTGAGTATCGTGACTACCTCGCTGGCCGCGCCATGCTGGTTAAGAAGGCCCAGACGATTCCTATCGAGTGCATCGTCCGCGGCTATCTGACCGGTTCGGGCAAGAAGACCTACGACGAGAACGGCACCGTCTGCGGCATCCAGCTGCCTGAGGGCCTGACCGAGGCTTCCAAGCTTCCTGAGCCGCTGTTCACGCCGTCCACGAAGGCCGAGATCGGTGACCACGACGAGAACATCTCGTTCGAGCGTTGCTGCGAGATCGTGGGCGAGGACATCGCCACGCAGATTCGTGACCTTTCCCTCAAGATCTACAAGGCCGCTGCCGAGTACGCCGCGACCCGTGGCATCATCATTGCCGACACCAAGTTCGAGTTTGGTGTTATTGATGGCAAGGTCACGCTGATCGACGAGTGCCTCACGCCCGACTCCAGCCGTTTCTGGCCTGCTGCCAGCTACGAGGAGGGCAAGATCCAGCCTAGCTACGACAAGCAATTCGTCCGCAATTGGCTCAAGGCCAACTGGGATATGACGGGGGAGACCCCGCACCTGCCCGCCGAGGTCATCGATGGCACGTCCGAGCGCTATCGCGAGGCCTTCCAGATCATCACGGGCTCCCAGTTCACAAGCATGAAGGAGAACGCATAAGTGAGTACCCGTAGCGCCACGAACAAGCGCACGCAATCCCACGAAGTTACCGGGGTTGCGCGCAAGTCTGCCGCATCTGCTAAGCCCGCCCGCCAAGCAGCGAGCTCCGTTCGCGTCGTGCCGGCTTCGTCTAAGGCACGCCGCAAAGAGCTCGAGAAGGGCGAGAACCTCGAGGGCCTCTCTAAAGAGGAGAAGCGCGCCCGCAAGGCTAAGCAGCGCGCCAAGGAGGACCGCATCTATACGGTGTCGAATATCCTCCTCAAGCAGGACGAGGACTACACCAGGCGCCGTCGCATCTGGTGGATTGTGCTCGCCATTGGCATGGTGCTCGTCGTGGCAATTTGGGCCTCGCTGTACTTCGCTCCCGCCGGCATGGTGTCCAGCCCTGTCCAGATGGTCGGCATTGTTTTGTCCTACGTCATCATTTTGGGCGACTTTATCTATGACTTCGCTCGTATTCGTCCCTTGCGCAACATGTACCGCGCGCAGGCCGAGGGCATGTCCGAGAACAAGCTCAACGCTCTTATTGAGCGCGCGGCTGCCGAGGAGGACAAGAAGGACTCCAAGAAGAAGTAGCGTTTGCATACATACTTATCGCTAAGATATAAGGCGCGTCGTTTTTGCGGCGCGCCTTTTTACTGTTCTATAGATAGATGGAGTGGCACATGATTCGAGCTGCCCTGACGGTCGAAGAGGCTCTGGAGGGCATGAAGGCCCTGGAGCCCAAGATTAAAAACTACGCGCGCCTGGTCGTCCGCAAGGGCGTAAACGTCAAGCCCGGCCAGGAGGTCGTCGTTCAGTCTCCGGTCGAGTGCGCGCCGTTTGCGCGCGTGGTGGTCGCGGAGGCCTATGCTGCCGGCGCCGGCCACGTGACGGTCATTTGGGCCGATGATGCCGTGACGAGGCTCACGTACGAGCATGTCGAGAAAAGCTATTTTGAGCAGACGTCCGAGTGGAAGCGCATGCAGCTGGATTCCTTGGCCCAGGATGGTGCCTGCTTTGTCTTTATCGAGGGTGCGGATCCTGCGGCCCTCAAGGGCATCGATCCAGCCAAGCCGGCCGCGGCATCAAAGGCGAGGAATACGCAGTGCAAAGTTTTCCGCCGTGGACTGGATTACAACATCAATCCGTGGTGCATCGCCGGCGCTCCGGTCGTGGCTTGGGCGCACGAGGTGTTCCCGGGAGACGCCGATGAGGTTGCAATCTATAAGCTGTGGAATGCGATTCTGCACACCGCGCGCGCCGATGGCCAGGACCTAGAGAGCGACTGGGAACTCCATGACGCCGCATTCGAAAAGAACCTGCGTTTCCTGAACGACAATCGTTTCGACTACCTGCATTACACCGCGGCAAATGGAACCGATCTGACGATTGGCATGACGAAGGGTCACGAGTGGGCCGGCGGCAAGGGCAAGACGCCCGATGGACACCCCTTCTTCCCCAACATTCCCACCGAGGAAGTCTTCACCTCGCCCGATCGCATGCGCGCCGACGGTATCGTGTACTCGGCCATGCCGCTCATCCACCACGGCAATAAAGTCGAAGATTTTTGGATTAAGTTCGAGGGCGGCCGCGTGGTGGACTACGACGCCCGCGTGGGCAAGGCAACGCTTGCGAGCATTATTGACACCGATGAAGGTGCCGCTCATCTGGGCGAGGTCGCGCTCATTTCCAAGAACACTCCGATCCGCGAAAGCGGCGTTCTGTTCTATGACACGCTCTATGACGAGAACGCTAGCTGCCATCTCGCGCTAGGTGTCGGTTTCCCCGAATGCATCGAGGGTGGGTACGACATGTCCAAGGAAGAGCTCCTGGAGCATGGCGTTAACGTCTCGAGCACGCACGTCGATTTTATGATCGGCACGGACGACATCGATATTACGGGCATTACGCCTGATGGACGTGAAGTTGTGATTTTCCAGAACGGCCAATGGAGTTGGGAATAGTCCCAGACCGTGGTACAATGCCACCCGCGGGCCGTTAGCTCAGCTGGCAGAGCAGGGGACTTTTAATCCCAAGGTCCAGGGTTCGAACCCCTGACGGCCCACCCAAAGATTGTTGAGACGGTCAACTTCGGTTGGCCGTCTTTTTTGTTGCCGGTGCACGGGTTCGAACCCGTATCTATCTATATATAAGAACGCTTGGCGAACAAAACCCGCCTTTTACCGATGGGAAACAAATAGCTGATGCCTTTGGAGTAAAGTAGCGCTCCAGAGATGACCGATGTCTCAATACTCATAAAACAGCTGGTCATCGCCAATATCAGAAGCCAATGCTTCAGTTTTAACCTCAGTGATGCGACTGAGGGACCTATTTATTTGTGAACAAAATATGGAGTGCGCGATTCCCGCCCACGGCGCCCCTCCGGTCTGGCAATATATCTCCTTGCCGCGCGGC
>CATXWM010000008.1 GCA_958403205.1 uncultured Collinsella sp.
CACGCAAAGGAAAGCACTTAATGTGCTTTCCGTCTTGCGCAGGACTGTAGAGCAGCAAACTCAACCCGCGCCAGCCGGCCCCGGAGACCCTCCCGGAGGGACCGAAAAACTTTTTCAAAAAAGTTGTTGCGCGGCGGACAGACTTCTGTGTATACTAATCCCCGCAGCGCACGCGAGCGGAAACAAACGCGAACGACTGCCTGGGGAGTTAGCTCAGTTTGGTTAGAGCGCCGGCCTGTCACGTCGGAGGTCGCGGGTTCGAGCCCCGTACTTCCCGCCAACGCAATTAAAGCCACGTCTTCGGACGTGGCTTTTTGCGTTTAATAGGCCCTCGATCTTATATGCCTCTTTATCCAAATCACAGCATTCGCAACGAGCGAGCCGGCCTCTACTGATATATGTGTTCAAACAGGGGGTTTGTTGCGCAACATCTGTTCAATGAAGCAGGGGGTTCGGTTATACTAAATTGCACTTTAGGCCGTACCTGATTCAGCTAGTCTTCAAGTGCGGCATTCAGTGAACACCCATTTTATAATTTGGTTGTTCAGGCGGTCATTTGGCGTCTCGACACAAGCTCGGCCCCGGAGCTCGTTCGAGCTGTTCGTATTCCTTGAAAGGGGAAACATGGACATATCGAGGAAGACTGATTATGCCCTTCGCATGCTTGCGATGCTTGCCGAGGAGCCGGAGCGGTTGCTTTCTGTTCGCACTGCTGCCGAAGAGGTCAATGTTCCGTATTCGTTTGCCCGTTCGATTCAGCACGGCTTGGTTCAGGCCGGCATTGTGGAGAGCTTGCGTGGTGTTCATGGCGGCATGCGCCTTAAGGTGAGCCCCGACGATGTCACGATTCGTCAGGTCGTAGAGGCCGTTCAGGGCCCCATGGTTATGAACGATTGCACCGCGCCCGATGGCGACTGTGCGCGCATGGGCACGTGCTGCTATCATCCCCTGTGGGCCGGAGCCCAGGCGCTGATGCGCGACTATCTCGATTCCGTTTCGCTCGGCGATATCGTCGCCCATCGCCAGTTTCCGGCTGTCGATCCCAAGTTCGCCGACCGCGATGCGTTTCCCGAGTACGCCGCTTGCGCGTATGCTTGCCGGGAGGAATAGCGCCGCATAAGGAGCATTGTCATGATTCAGGACCCCTTTCGTTCGATGATTCGTTCGGAAGGGGTCCTGCGTTATCGCGACCTTCCGTGGCGCCGCACGCGCGACCCGTATATCATCTGGCTTTCCGAGGTCATGCTGCAGCAGACGCAGGTGCCGCGCGTGGAGACGCGCATGCCGGCGTGGCTCGATCGCTTTCCGACTGTCCGGGCGCTTGCTCAGGCCGCCCCTTCCGATGTCTTGGATGCGTGGCAGGGGATGGGCTACAATCGCCGCGCCCTGGCGCTTCACAGGGCTGCACAGTGCGTTGTGGAGGACTGGGATGGGGAGTTTCCGCGTGAGATGCACGATCTGGTCGCGTTGCCCGGCATTGGCCCGGCAACGGCGCAGGGCATCCGTTCGTTTGCATTCGATCTTCCGGGCGTGTATCTGGAGACCAACGTGCGCACGGTCTTTTTGCATCATTTCTTTCCCGATGTGCCGGCCGTTCCCGATCGCGAGCTGGTGCCGCTGATTCAAGCTGCCTGTCCGGCGGCCCCCGGTGCGGCGGCGGATGAGATTGCGCCCTTTGCCGCGCCTCAAGACGATGCCGACACGCCGCGCGCGTGGTATTACGCGTTGCTGGATTACGGCGCGTATCTTAAAAAGACGCTGCCCAATCCGTCCAGGCGGTCGGCGGGCTATAGTCGTCAGTCCAAGTTTGAGGGCTCGCGTCGCCAAAAGCGCGCCCACATTGTGCGCATGCTGCTGGCAGCGCGCGATGGGCAGCCGACAGGTATTACGCTCGATGAAGCCGTTGCAGGCGTTAACGAGATGGAGACGGCAGCCGGCCGAGAGCCGGTCGAGCGCGAGCTGGTCGCAAGCATCCTTGCCGATCTGGAGCGCGAGGGCTTTTGCCGCTCCGAGGGCGATCGTTGGCTGAGTGTATAGCTCGCTCGAATCTGAAGAACAGGATTATAAGGTTTAAATTCTCGGCATGGGGGGCATCCTAAAGATAAGGCCGCTCAAAGCCTATGGGCGGCATGCGTTGAAGGGAAGTACACCTATGGATTTTGAGAACTCTCAGACCAAGAAGAACCTCGAGACTGCTTTTGCCGGTGAGTCCCAGGCACACACCAAGTATCGCTACTATGCATCCAAGGCCAAAAAGGACGGCTACGTTCAGATCTCGAATATCTTTGCCGAGACGGCGGGCAACGAGTCCGAGCACGCCAAGCTGTGGTTTAAGTATCTGCACGACGGCGCCGTTCCGGGCACTCTGGACAACCTGCGCGACGCCGCCGCGGGCGAGAACTACGAGTGGACCACGATGTATGACGAGTTTGCCAAGACCGCCGAGGAGGAGGGCTTTGCCGAGATCGCCGCGAAGTTCCGTGGCGTCGGTGCTGTCGAGAAGGCCCACGAGGAGCGCTACAACAAGCTCGTCGAGCGCATTGAATCGGGCGAGGTGTTTGAGCGCGAGGGCGTAAAGGTGTGGAAGTGCTTGAACTGCGGGCACCTGCATGTTGGTGCCGAGGCGCCCGAGGTGTGCCCGGTGTGCAACCACCCGAAGGCGTACTTTGAGGAACAGGTGGTGAACTACTAGCGCGTGGTGCTAGCGTGAGCTGGGCCGGGAGGGCCGGACTACCTTCCCTCCTCGCTCACGGCTTCGCAGGGTCGCGTTGAGGGAAGGTAGTCCGGCCCTCCCGGCCCGCTTCGGGTCGTCGCGTGCTCGTTACTGAAAAGCTGATTAGAAGTTTGTGTGTCGCCCCTTTGGGGCGGCACTTTTTGTGTGGGGTTCCGGTCTTCACAATTTCCGTCAAGCTTTTGGTTAGGTTTTGGTCGGTTGGCGTAAGGGCGGAAGGGCAAAAGATCATTCGATAAAAAAGCTCAGAGAAAGTGCTGGTAGGGGAGTTGTTGAGGTTTTCGACAGCTTTTGTCAACAAGAAACTTTGCAGCTATTGCTTCGGATTGCGTTGCCGTGGCCTTGGCGGTGCGTGATGCTGGGCGTAAGCGTCGAATGCTCCGATTGAGGAGGCCAACATGGATCTGTTTCTTGAGACCCCGCGGCAACAAGCCGAGCGCATGTTGCGCCAGCAGCAACGGCTTATGGAGATGCAAATGCAAGGGGCG
Organism: uncultured Collinsella sp.; assembly: GCA_958403205.1. GTDB lineage: Bacteria > Actinomycetota > Coriobacteriia > Coriobacteriales > Coriobacteriaceae > Collinsella. Next base: position 3,220 of record CATXWM010000008.1, read on the forward strand.
GCCGTCCAGCCTCCTGCGCAAAACGCCGCGTCCGCGGTATCGTCTGCGGGTGAGGCGGACCCAGGAGCCTATTCCGTACAGCAAGATTCATATGCGCAGGAGCTTGCGTTCGACAAACGTCGTGCGCGTCGCCGTCGTTGGACCCAGCGCCTGCGTACGCTGGCGATGATCGTGCTGATTCCGTTGGGGCTCGCGGCAATCTTCTTGGCCTCATATGCCCTCACGTGCATTCTCAACGGCGCCTCGCCCAGTGAGGTACTTGAACACTTGGCAGCTCTCGGCCAGCGCCTGGGCGATGTCGTAACAACCATCCGCGCCGGCTGGGAGAGTTAGCGTTTTGATGCCTGTGGCCCAAAATCCATTTGCCCGATTGCCGTGGAGCGCCCGATGCGTGTGGCGGGGTAAGATTGATCGCGGTTTTGATTGATAGTCGATGAGGTTTGTTGGGCGGAGTCTATGTCTGCTATTGATATCGTGCTTGTTGTGATCGCCTTGGTGGCGGTGGGGGTTGCTGTGGCTTGTGCCCTGCAGCTTAAGGGCCTTCGCGCCGAGCTGCGGGAGCGCGGCGATAGCGGGGCAGAGATGCTGGCTGCGCTCGAGCAGGCCAACAACGCGCTCGACACCCTCAACGTCGCGTTGGCAGAAACCCGCCGTACGGCAAATGCCATCGCGCAGCAGCAGACAACCGATGCCGCCGTGGAGCAGCAGCGCTACCTGACCATCGCGCGTGAGTTCTCGCAGGCCGGCGACCGCATGGATGACCTGCGTCGCGAGACGGCCCAACAGCTCGGCGCCAACCGCGAGGGCATCGAGCACCGCCTGGACAAGGTGCGCGAGACGGTCGATGCCCAGCTGGGCGCCATCCGCAAGGACAACAACGTGCGGCTCGATCAGATGCGCGCGACGGTGGACGAGAAACTCTCCCGTACGCTCAACGACCGCCTGTCTGCATCGTTTAAGCAGGTGAGCGACCAGCTCGAGGCCGTGTATAAGGGCCTGGGCGATATGCAATCTATCGCCACCGGCGTGGGCGACCTTAAGCGCGTGCTGGGCAACGTCAAGGCGCGTGGCATTTTGGGCGAGGTACAGCTGGGTGCAATCCTGGCGGACATCCTTACGCCCGACCAGTATCTGGAAAACGTCGCCACCAAGCCTGGCGCCTCGGAGCGCGTTGAGTTTGCCGTCAAGCTGCCGGTAGACGAGGGCGATTCCGTGCTGCTGCCGATTGACTCCAAATTCCCGGGCGACGCGTACGAGCATCTGCTCGACGCGCAAGAGTCGGGTGATGCCGAGGCGGTGGCCACCGCGCGCAAGACGCTCGACGCCATGGTGAAGCGCGAGGCCAAAGACATCTGCGAAAAGTATCTGAGCGTGCCCGCGACCACCAACTTTGGCATTATGTTCGTTCCGTTTGAGGGCCTGTATGCCGAGGTCGTCAGCCGCCCCGGGCTTATCGAGACCCTGGGCCGCGACTATCACGTCAACGTTGCCGGCCCCAGCACCATGGCGGCCATCCTCAACAGCCTGCAGATGAGCTACCAGACGTTTAAGTTGCAAAAACGTACCGACGACGTGCTGCGCGTGCTTTCTGCCGTCAAGGCCGAGCTGCCGCGCTATCAGGCGGCGCTGCGCCGCGCCCAACAGCAGATCGAGACCGCGGGTAAAACGGTCGAGGGCATCATCACCACGCGCACCAACGTTATGGAGCGCAAGCTCAAGGATATCGACGCGCTGGAAGACGCGCGGGAGGCCGACGAGATTTTGGGCTTGGAGTCCGCAGGCTTGCTCGCAGACCAAAAAGACGAGGACTAGCTGCATCTGACGGCGGGGCGCCTGCGCAAGCACGGCGCGGGCGCTTTTCGCATCGTGCTTGTCTGAAGTGCGCTTTAGTGTGCAACAATGGCGTTTCGCCCTATCAGACACGAAAGGAAGCCCATGTCTCAGAGAAGCACCAGTCCGCTCAAACGCTCCACCGTGCGCCGCACGCTGCAGCGTTTTTGGGACGTCACGCGCACGCAGCCGTTGATCGTCTTTCTCTCGGTGTTCTCGTCGGCGGGCTACATCTTTTTGCTCACGTTTGCCAACACCTACGTGATGGCCCTTATCGTCGACCGCGTCCAGGCCGGCCCCGTGGCGGGCGACCAGGTGTTTGAGGTCTTTGGCCCCTATATTCTGGCGCTCGTGCTCGTTAACCTAGCGGGCCAAATCCTCTCCAAGCTGCAGGACTACACCGTCTACAAGCTCGAGATTGCGGGCAACTATCACTTGGCGCGCCTGTGCTTCGACACGCTCTCCAATCAATCCATGACATTCCACACCAGCCGTTTTGGCGGATCGCTTGTGAGCCAGACGAGTCGTTTTATGAGTGGCTACACGGGCTTGGTCGACGTGACGGTGTATTCGCTCATTCCCACCATCACCTCGGTTGTCTGCACGGTGGCGGCGCTCGCTCCGGTGGTGCCGACGTTTACCGTGATCCTGGTGGGCATCATGGTCGTCTACATTGCGTTTGTCTGGCTTATGTACAAGCGCATCATGCCGCTTTCGGCCGCGACGTCCGCCGCTCAGAACAAACTGTCGGGCGTGCTGTCCGACGCGGTCACGAACATCCTGGCCGTCAAGACCTGTGGGCGCGAGGACTTTGAGCGCGACCTGTTCGATACCGCCGACCGCGCCGCGCGCGATGCTGAAACGGTTTCGATGCACGCCATGATGCAGCGCAACTTTACGACCTCGGGCCTTATCGTCATCACCATGGCCGTGGTGAGTGTGTTCGTCGCGGGTGGCAACGCGTGGTTTGGCATCTCGGCCGGCGCGCTCGTCATGATCTTTACCTATACGTACAACCTCACCATGCGTCTGAACTACGTAAGCTCCATGATGCAGCGCATCAACCGCGCGCTGGGCGATGCGGCCGAGATGACGCGCGTGCTGGACGAGCCGCGTCTGGTGGCAGACGACGAGAACGCCCCCGAGCTCAAGGTGGGCGAGGGTGCGATTGATTTTGAGCACCTGAGCTTTGCATACCGTGATGCCGCGGCAGGCGAGAGCGTGTTCGACGACCTGACGCTCCATGTGGCAGCGGGCCAGCGCGTGGGCCTGGTGGGCAAATCGGGCTCGGGCAAGACGACGCTCACCAAGTTGTTGCTGCGCCTGGACGACGTACAGGGCGGCCGCGTGCTCGTGGACGGCCAGGACGTCTCGCGCTGTACGCAGCAGAGTCTGCGCCGCCAGGTTGCCTACGTGCCGCAGGAGGCGTTGCTGTTCCATCGCTCCATTCGCGAGAATATCGCCTACGGACGCCCCGACGCCACCGACGAGCAGATCCGCGAGGCCGCGCGCCTGGCAAATGCCCTGGAGTTTATCGACCGCCTGCCCAACGGCTTTGACACCATGGTGGGCGAGCGCGGCGTCAAGCTTTCGGGCGGCCAACGTCAGCGCGTGGCCATCGCCCGCGCTATCCTGACCGACGCGCCGATCCTGGTGCTCGACGAGGCGACGTCTGCCCTCGACAGCGAGTCCGAGGCGCTGGTGCAGGAGGCGCTCGAGAACCTGATGCGCGGTCGCACCTCCATTGTGGTGGCGCATCGCCTGTCCACCGTGGCGGCGCTCGATCGCATCGTGGTGCTGGCGGACGGCGAGATTGTCGAGGACGGTACGCATGCGCAGCTTGTCGAGGCAGGCGGCGAGTATGCGAGCCTGTGGGGCCGCCAGACCGGCGCATTTTTGGAGGCGTAAAGACCCCATACGTGGGACAATCGTGCCCATAGGTTTGTTATGCCGCTGAGCCGAGGAGTCGTTATGCCACGCGAGACCAATGCCGCCAAACGCGAGCGCGCCGTTGAGGTGTGCGAGCGCCTCAACCGTCGCTATGGCCCGGTCGAGTGCTTTTTGGATCACGAGAATCCCTTTAGGCTGCTCATCGCGGTACTGCTCTCGGCGCAGACGACCGACGCGCAGGTCAACAAGGTGACGCCGAAGCTGTTTGCCCAGTGGCCCACGCCCGAGGCCATGGCGGGGGCGAGCGTGGCCGATGTGGCCGATACCATTAAGTCGCTCGGCTTTTATAAGAGCAAGGCCAAGCACGCCGTGGAGGCCGCGCAGATGATCGTTGCCGATTACGGTGGCGAGGTGCCGGCCGACATGAAGGAGCTCGTCAAGCTGCCGGGTGTTGGCCGCAAAACGGCGAACATCGTGCTCAACGTGGGGTTTGGCATTGTCGAGGGCATCGCGGTCGATACGCACGTCAACCGCATCGCGCACCGCCTGATGCTGAGTCCCAAGACGCACGCCAAGGAGCCGCTCAAGACCGAGCAAGACCTGCTCAAGATTCTGCCGCACGAGTATTGGGAATCGGTCAACCACCAGTGGATTACCTTTGGCCGCGAGATCTGCGACGCTCGCAAGCCCAAGTGCGACGAGTGCCCGCTGGCAGACCTTTGCCCCAGCGTGCGCGTTTTGGGGTAGCTGTTTGGCGTGCGCTGGCGTGTCCATCTCATGCGCTACCATGACAGGCAATGAAATCCGCCGCATACCCGCCGAGCTTGCCCCGGCGGGCTTTTGGCGTTGCGATGCCGGAGGAACAGCATGCTCATTCACCGTATAGCCGCGCAGCTCTACACTGCCGAGGCACTGCAGACCGTCGAGGCCGGACTCGATGCCGGCGAGGACGTGACGCTGGCCGTGTCGCAGTCGGGCCGTACGCTTATGGCGGCCGCCCAGTTTGCGCGCCGTCCGCGACCGACGGTCTACATTGTGAGCGGCGAGGACGCGGCCGATCGCGCCGCGCGCAGCCTTGCCGCCTACGTGGGCCTTGCGCATGTGTGCCGTTTTCCCGAGCGCAAGGACTATCCGTGGCGCGAGCAGGCGCCCGACGACGCCGTGGTGGCGCAGCGCTGCGAGGCTCTGGGGCGCATCGTGCGCGGGGACAACTGCATCATGGTTGCCTCGGCCCGTGCGCTGCTGCGCTGCGTGCCGCCGGTCGAGAGTCGCTATTGGGAGTCCACCACTTTTGCGGTGGGCGAGGAGATTCCTTTTGACGAGGTGCCGCAGCGCCTGGTGGGCATGGGCTACACCAATGCCGGCGCCGCCGACGCGCCCGGTCTGTTCCGCGTGCACGGCGACACCGTCGAGGTGTTCCCCGCACAGGAAAAGGCGCCCGTACGCATCGAGTTCTTTGGCGACGAGATTGACCGCATCCGCCGCATGGTGAGCTCCACGGGCCAAACCATCGGCAACGAGGACAGTATCGAGATCTTCCCGTGCCGCGAGCTGGCGCTTACCGACGATGCCGTCCACAACATGCACGTGGCGCTCTACCGCGCCAGCCAGGATGACAGTAAACTGGCAGCGCTGCTCGAGATGGTGGATGCACGCATCGTCACGCCCGAGCTCGACCGCTTTTTGCCGGTGATGTACGGCCAGACCGTAAGCCCGTTGGCACACGTGAGCGGCAAGGCGCTTGTGGTTTTGTCCGAGCCGCGCTCGCTGTTCGACGACTGCCTGCGTGCCTACGAGGATATCGAGGCCCGTGCCGGCGAGGCGGGGATTGACCGCCTGGACGGTCTGTACGTGCGCGCTCAACAGCTCGATTTTGGTGCCCAGCAGCGCCTGAACTACGTAAGCCTCATTCGTGCCGGCGGCGCGGTGACGGCCGAGCTCAAGATTGAGCAGCCTGCCATCGCAGGCTCGGACAACCGTTTTATGACGCGCATCCAGGAGGTCGTGGGCAAGCGCTATGCCTGCGTGTTTGCCATTCCCGACCGCGGTGCGCGCGAGTCGATGGAGCTCACCTTTGGCGACGAGGGTATTACCTTTGAGGAATCGCTGACCGCGGCGCCCGAAAATGCCGGTGCCATCGGCGACCGCGTGCGCGTGGCAGCGGCGGATTCCGCCGACCGTGCCGCACGCCAGGAGGCCCATGCTTCCATTCGCGAGCGTAAGGCCGACGCGCTCAACGCCCGCTCGCTCGAGGCGGGCGCCGCCCAGGCTGCCGCCGGTGCCGCCGTGCCCACCATCTCGCGCGGACGCGTGACTTTTGTCGATGCCGCCCTGCCGCAGGGCGTGGTGGTGCCCGATGCCAACCTGGCCGTGTTCTCAATCGCCGACCTCAACGCCCGCATGGACGCCAACCGCGCGCGCAGCCGTCGCAAGGTTGACATTACGCAGATCACGTTCCCGTTTAAGCCGGGCGACTACGTGGTGCACGCTACCCACGGCATCGCACTCTTTAGCGAGATCGCGCGCCAGGAAGTGGGCGGCAAGGAGCGCGACTACCTTTTGCTGGAATATGCCGACGGCGACAAGCTCTACGTGCCGCTCGAGCAGGTCGACCGCATCACGCGCTATGTTGGCCCCGACGGCGACAAGCCGCGCCTGACCAGGCTCAACACAGCCGACTGGACGCGCGCCACCAACAAGGCGCGCAAGAACGCCAAAAAGCTGGCGTTTGACCTGGTCGACCTGTATACGCGCCGCTCATCAATCGCGGGTATCGCCTGCCCGCCTGACACGCCCGAGCAGATCGAGATGGAGGAGAGCTTTCCTTACGACGAGACGCGCGACCAGCTGGAGGCCATCGCCGACATTAAGGCCGATATGGAGGCGCCCAAGCCCATGGACCGCCTGCTGTGCGGCGACGTGGGTTTTGGCAAGACCGAGGTCGCCCTGCGCGCGGCGTTTAAGTGCGTGGACTCCGGCCGCCAAGTCATGGTGCTCTGCCCCACGACCATTCTGGCCCAGCAGCACTACGAGACGTTCTTTGAGCGCTTTGTCCCGTTTGGCCTCGAGGTCGAGGTGCTCAGCCGCTTCCGCACCCCGGCGCAGCAAAAGCGCGCGCTCAAGGCGTTTGCCGAGGGCACGATCGACGTGCTCATCGGCACGCATCGTCTGCTTTCGGCCGACGTGAACCCCAAGAACCTGGGCCTGGTGATCATCGACGAGGAGCAACGCTTTGGCGTGCAGCACAAGGAACAGCTCAAGAACCTGCGCGAGCAGATTGACGTGCTCACGCTTTCGGCAACGCCGATTCCGCGAACTATGCAGATGGCCACGAGCGGCGTGCGCGACATGAGCCTGATCACCACACCGCCCACCGGGCGTCGTCCCGTGATCGTGCACGTGGGGGAGTACGACCCCGATGTGGTGAGTGCGGCGATTCGCCTGGAGGTGGGCCGCGGCGGCCAGGTGTACTACGTGTCCAACCGCGTCAAGACCATCGACGACGCCGTGGCGCGCGTGCACGAGGCCGCGCCCGAGGCGCGCGTGGGCGTGGCGCACGGCAAGATGAGCCCGCGCGAGGTCGAGGACGTGATGATCGAGTTCGCGACCAAGAAGATCGACGTGCTTATCGCCACGACCATCGTGGAGAGCGGCATCGACAACGCAACGGCCAACACGCTCATCATCGAGGATTCGCAGCGTCTGGGTCTGGCACAGCTCTACCAGCTCAAGGGCCGTGTGGGCCGTTCTGCCACGCAGGCATACGCGTACTTTATGTTCCCCGGCGAGCTGCCGCTCACCGAGGAGGCGACGGCGCGCCTGACCGCACTGTCCGAGTTCCAAGACCTGGGCAGCGGCATGCGCATTGCCATGCGCGACCTGGAGATTCGCGGCGCCGGCTCGCTTATGGGGGCCGAGCAGCACGGCAACCTGTCGAGCGTGGGCTTTGACCTGTTTACGCAGATGCTGGGCCAGGCGGTAGCCGAGGCGCGCGGCGATGACGACGCCGGCGTGGAGGCGGCGAGCGTGGGCATTAACCTGCCTGCCGATTACTTCTTGTCCGAGGAGTACCTGCCGGCGGTGGATCAGCGCGTGCTCGTGTACCGTAAGCTCGCAGCGGCCGAGGACCTGGAGAGCATCGATGAGGTGCAGGAAGAGACCGAGGCCGCGCATGGCGAGCTGCCGTTGGCGGGACTCAATTTGTTCAATCGCGCACGAATCCGCATTCGCGGCGAGCGCCTGGGGCTCGAGAGCGTCACGCTCAGTGGCGGTCGCATCACGTTTTTGGGCGTCGACGTGCCCAAGAAGGTGGCCTTTGAGCTTAAGACCCGCTATGGCGCGGTGAACTTCCCCAAGAGCCGCAAGCTGTCGGTGCCCTACAAGGCGGGCGCCGGCGCGGGCAGCGGCCTGGGTCGCGGCCTCGACGCCAACGACGGCACCGGCCCGGTGGCCGCGGCACTCATGCTGTTGCAACAATTAGGCGCGAGCGACGATGACTAACAAGTAGGGGGCGTGGCGGGACGAAGTCATCTTTGTCCCGCCACGTTGCGAGTTGATTCCGGCCCCATCGAAAGGAAAGCATGTTCGGATACATCTATAAGAAAGATGTCGCCATTATCGCGGTTGTCCTGTGCCTTTGTCTGGGCGTGGGCAGCTTCTTCGATTATCAGATTTCGAGCGCGCTGTTCAATATCGGCAGCATGTACGGCCGCTTTATCGAGGCTGCCGGCGAGCTACCGTTCGAGCTGACGGCAAGCGTCGCGGGCGTCATGCTCGTGCGTGCGGTGCGTCCCGACTCCAGGGGGAGCAAATGGCTCGCCGTGCTCGGCATCCTCGTCAACGTTGGCCTGGTCGGCTACGAGATCGTTTCGTCCCTGCGGGTTGGCGGCAAACTCATCGCTGCTCAGTTGGTGCTGACATTTGTGCTGGTCATCGTCGCTAACCTTATCGTCTATCGCCTCACGCGCGCGACCGCGCCCGACGAGCTCACGCGCTGGGCGTTGATGGTACTTGCCGTGTGGGTCGCTCAGGCCATTATCCTCAACGTGATCGTCAAGCCGCTGTGGTCGCGCCCGCGCATGCGCGTGATCGAGGTGACGCCGGGGCTCGATTTTCAGCCGTGGTGGGTGATCGGCAACCCCGACAAGTGGACCTATATCGCCGCCGGCGTGATCAAGGACGGGTTCAAGTCGTTCGCGAGCGGACACACGGCGCACGCGGCGATCGGCCTTATGCTCGCCGGGCTTCCCGCGGCAGCCTTTAAGGAAAAACCTTCGCGTCGCCGCGTGATCTTTTGGGCGGCGGCTGTGGTCGCGGCGCTCGTCGCCTTTGGCCGTATCGTGATCGGAGCTCACTTTTTGAGCGACGTGAGCTGCGGCTTTGCCCTGGTGTTGGCGCTTGAGTGCCTTGCCGCGCGCGTTGCCTATCCCAACGGCGTACAATAGCCCCGTTTGAATCATCGGGCCCGTGCCCGGCTAGAGAGGATTGCCATGCTCGCGTTTAACAACGACTATTCCCACGGCGCACATCCGGCAGTGCTGCAGGCACTCGTCGACACCAACATGGAGCCGCAGCCCGGCTACGGTACCGATGCGCACACCGAGCGCGCCAAGCAACTTATTCGCGAGGCCTGCCAGGCCCCCGATGCCGACGTGTTTTTTCTGGTGGGCGGCACGCAGGCCAACGCGACGGTGATCGACATGCTGCTTGCGCCCTACGAGGGCGTCGTTGCTGCTGAGACTGGCCACGTCGCCTGTCACGAGGCGGGCGCTATCGAGTTTGGCGGCCACAAGGTGCTCACCATCCCCGGCTACGAGGGCAAGATGCATGCCGAGGACCTCGAGAACTATATCCAGGTGTTCTACGAAAACGAGAGCTACGAGCACACGGTGTTCCCGGGTGCCGTGTATGTGAGCCTATCGACCGAGTACGGCACGCTGTACTCCAAGGCCGAGCTCGCGGCGATTCACGCGGTGTGCCAGAAGCGCGAGATTCCGCTGTTTGTGGACGGTGCTCGCCTGGCCTATGCGCTGGCGGCCGATGAGTGCGACATTACCCTGCCCGAGCTGGCGCAGCTGTGTGACGTGTTCTACATCGGCGGCACCAAGTGTGGTGCGCTCTGCGGCGAGGCTGTGGTGTTCTGTGGCATGCACGCCCCGGCGCACCCCATTCCGCGTATTAAGCAGCATGGCGCACTGCTCGCCAAGGGCCGCCTGACGGGTGTGCAGTTCGAGGCTCTTTTTACCGATGGCCTGTATTTTGAGATTGGTCGCCAGGCGATTGAGACCGCTCAGGCGCTTCGTCGTGTGCTGCACGAGCGCGGCTACCAGTTCTTCTTGGAGACGCCCACGAACCAGCAGTTCGTGATTCTGCCCAACGAGGATATGGCCCGCATTCGCGAGCATGCCTCGATTGAGTACTGGGAAAAGTACGACGAGACCCACACGGTGGTGCGCTTTTGCACCAGCTGGGCCACGACGCAGAAGGACATCGACGCGCTGGCGGCTGTCCTGTAGGCTGATGTGATGACGAGGGGCCGCCTTGCGCTTGGATTTGGTGTGGGGCGGTCTTTGCTTTTTGAGGGGGAGGGGTTGTATGACCGAGATGTCCGAGCCGACGATCCGCCTGGCGACGCCCGAAGACGCACCGTCGTTGCTTGCCATCTATGAGCCGTATGTGCGCCAGACGGCGATTACCTGCGAATACGAGGTGCCGAGCGTTGAGGAGTTCGCCGGGCGCATCGAGCGTACGCTCAAGCGCTACCCGTATTTGGTGATGGAGTTGGACGGGCGTCCGGTGGGCTATGCCTATGTGAGTCCGCTCAACAGCCGCGAGGCATACGACTGGTCGGTCGAGACATCGATCTACCTGGCGCGCGACGTGCGCCACGGCGGGCTGGGCCGCAAGCTGCACGATGCGCTCAAGCAATGCCTGATCGCGATGGGCATCACCAACATGTGCGCGCTCATTGCCGTGCCGCACGACAAGGACGACGAGTATCTAACGCACAACAGTCAGGATTTCCATGCCCATATGGGCTACCGCCTGGTGGGCGCCTTTGACCGCTGCGCCCAAAAGTTCGGCCGCTGGTACGACATGTGCTGGATGGAGCTGGTCCTTGCCGAGCGCACGCCCAACCAGCCTAAGCCAACCTGGTTCCCCGATCTCCTCGCCTAAAACCACCACGAAGGTGTCTGTCCCCTTTGTGGTGGTTTTGGCAGGTTAGCCGATGGGCTCGGTGTATTTGGCGCGGTCGGTGCGCTGGATGCGCTTGGAGACATGGAGCGGGCGGCCGTCGGTGTCGTAGACGTAGTCGGTGATCAGGATCAGCGCCTGCCCACGCTCAACGTTGAGCAAAAACGCCTCGTTTTGCGAGGCATAGCACACCTCAAAGGTCTTATGTCCCTGTGCCGGCGCGCGATGGAATTCCTGGCGCAGCGTGGCGTAGAGCGAACCGTTGATATCGCGGTCGATGAGTGCTTCAAAGCTCGGTGGTAGATAGGTGGTCTCCAGGCACAGTGGCGCATCGTCCAGATAACGCAGACGGACAAGTTTGACGAGCTTGCTGCCCACGGCGGCATCAAAGAACTTGGCTATGCTGCCGCCCGCCTTGGTAAAGCCCGAGTCCACCGTGCGCGTGGTGGGCTTCATGCCCTGACCCTGGACCTGCGCTGTATAGCTCGAAAACACCAGGTTGTTCTCGTGGAGCGCCGGCGTGTCGGCCACAAAGGCGCCGCGCCCGCGCTCGGTTCGAACCAGACCCTCATCAACGAGCACCTTAAGGGCATGGCGTACGGTGCTGCGCGACAGCCCCGATTCGTCCATGAGTTCCATCTCGGACGGCAGCTTGTCTCCGCGCGCGTAGGTGCCGGCGGCGATGCGGTCGCGAAGCGTACCCGCCAAGCGCTCGTATTGGCTCAGTTTCTTTTTAGATGAAGCGTTCATGCGATCAGCCTATATCTAACTTGTATGCTTATCTAAGCAAGCATGTATTCAATACGACAACAAAACCGCTGGTAGCCAATTATCAAAAACCGCATCAGCAAAAATTCTAAGACAAATATAGCATACAACTAGTCGACATAACCAAAACATGTATGTAACTTGTATGCCATCGAGAGCATCAAACGAGAAGAAAGGCTGATGCGCGATGACTACTCAGGAACAGGTTAAGGACGTCGTCTCCCAGGTTTTGGCTGACAAGGCAGACAAGGGCGGCATCAAGCGCGTCGTGTGGATTGGCGCCGGCGGATCCAACGGCGGCAACTATCCTGCCCAGTACTTTATGGAGCACGAGGCCACGCAGGTCGTGAGCTCCAGCTACACCAGCAACGAGTTCGTGCACGCCACCCCGGCCTACGTCAACGAGAACACCCTGGCCGTTGTCGTGTCCATGCGCGGCACCAAGGAGACCATCGTCGCCGCCCAGGTCGCCAAGGACCACGGCGCCAGCACCATCGCAATCTATGTTGACGAGTCCGGCCTCACCGAGGTCTGCGACTACAAGATCCAGTATGACAGCCTGGCCGTCGACGAGTCCTGCATGGGCCGTACCAACTCCGCCGTCGTGACCATGATCGCCATGGAGCTCACGCAGCAGACCGAGGGTTATGCCGAGTACGAGACCGCTATGGCCGCCTTCGACCTGGTCGACCCCATCTATCGCAAGGCCGTCGAGTACACCCGTCCGCTCGCTGCCAAGTGGGCCGAGCAGAACGCCGACAAGCCCTGCATCAACGTGATGGCTCAGGGTCCGCTCTTTGGTGCCGCCTACGTCTTTAGCATCTGCAACGTGCAGGAGATGCTGCAGATCGACTCCTGCACCATCAACACCTGCGACTTCTTCCACGGCCCCTTCGAGATCCTGGACAAGCGCACCTCGCTGTTCCAGCTCATCAGCGTCGGCCGCAGCCGCTGCAACGACGAGCGCGGCATCCGCTTCGTCAACCAGTACGGTGGCGAGCGCGTCTATCAGCTCGACGCCAAGGAGCTCGGCCTCAACGACATCAAGGACAGCGTGAGCGAGTACTTCAACCACCTGATCTTTGCCCCGATCCTCAACAATGTGTACATGCGCGCGCTCTCTGCCGTCACCCACAAGGACTACATGACGCGCCGCTACATGTGGAAGCTTGAGTATTAGTTACGCGGTTTTACCAAACCGCGTAACGGCTCGACGCTGCGCGGTCCGCATTTGGGCAATCTGACGTTCAACTTCAAGGGCGCGACCAGAAGGTCAGCGCCCTTTCGTTTCACGTCACCTTGCCTCAAATGCGGCCCGCTCGCTGACTTATGCTCAACCAGCGGCGCCTTAGACGTTGGGAACGTTCCTTTTCTGCCGGCAGTTGGGGACAGTCCTAGTCGTTGGGGACGTTCTTAAATGACTAGTCATCCAAGAACGTCCCCAACGACTACTCATTTAAGTACGTCCCCAATGAGTACCCAATGAGTGTGTGGGCGATCGGATTTTCCCGCTCGCCGATTTGTGTCTTGAAAAATGTATATAACGACTATAACGTAGTGTGAAACATATTGGAAACAATACCGAGGAGGCTGCGTTGAAGAAAAGCAATCTGGGCTATGTGCTGGTGCTGATCGCCGCGCTTATGTGGGGCAGCATCGGAATCTTTGTAAACGGCATCTCGGCCATGGGCGTTTCGTCCCAGAGCATGGCTGCCTTTCGCTTGTTGGTCGGAGCGCTTATCTTGGCGCCGGTCCTGATGTTTATGGGCTGCCGTCCAGGTGAGGGGTCTACCGTGGCTCAGGGTCCGCTGGCACTGTTCAAGGCAAGCCCTAAAGAGCTTGTTCCCTGCGCGCTTGTCGGTATTGTCGGCCTGGCCGCCGCCAACACCTGCTATTACGAGTGCATGGGCGAGGTGGGCATGTCCACGGCCTCGGTGCTGCTCTATACCTCGCCGGTGTTTGGCGTCGTGCTCGGCCGCGTGCTTTATCGCGAGGACGTGACCCCCAACAAGCTCGTCGCCATTGTCTTTAACATCGTTGGCTGCGTGCTTGCAGTGACCAATGGCGACCTTTCCGGTTTTCATTTTTCGGTTTGGGGCGTCACGTCGGGCGTGATTGCAGGCCTTTGCGGTGCGTCGCTCGCGGTGTTTAGCCGGATAGCAACCAAGACAGTCCACCCGCTGGCTGTCACGTTTTGGGGCTTTGTTTTTGGCGGTGCGGTTATGGCGGCTATCGCGGCTCCGTGGCCGGATGTCGCCGCGGCAATGTCGCCACAGCTGCTGCTGTTGTTCCTTGGCTTTGGACTCATTCCCACAGCCGTGGCCTATATCTTATATATGCAGGGTCTGTCCATGGGGCTCGAGACGTCGAAAGTTCCCGTCGTAATGTCTTTCGAGACGGTCGTCACCGTACTGGTGGGCATTGGCATCTACGCCGAGCCCGCCGGCGCGATCAAGGTCCTGGGCATCGTGCTGGTGCTCGCGTCCATCCTGATCATGAACACCGACTTCTCCAAGCTGCGCAACAGTGTGTTTGTCGGTCATGTTGTTGAGAGCATGACCTTTAAGCCCAACGCGTGGTGGACGGAGAAATCGCAGGACATGGATCTGTTTAAGGAACGCACTGGCATCGCGCTGGAGCCCACCGTGCAGGAAAGCCCCTGGTACTTCGTGCGATAGGGGATTGGCGAGGCGTCTGATCGAGCGTCGCCAAGACAGCGCCGACCTACCCTGCACCAACGTTTCGATTGCGTTAAACCCGTCAACGGTCGATTTTCACCCGCGAACGGTCTTTATACTAATTAGCAATATAAGCAACGTATAAGACGTTATAATGACCATAACGAAAAGGAGGAGGCAAGATGAATCAGATCATTCTCGCATCTCATGGCGGCCTGGCCGCAGGCGCCAAAGACACGCTCGAGATGGTTCTCGGCGACGTGTCGAACGTCCACGTCGTGTCGCTTGCTCGTGACGACAAGGAGCCCATCACCAATAAGGTGGACGCCATGATCGCCACGTTCAACGCGGACGACACCGTCTATGTGCTGACCGATATGCTCGGCAGCTCGGTCAACAACAGCATGGTCGAGCTTTCCAAGAACGGCACGAAGTTCACGGTTGTCAGCGGTTTCAACATCCCGCTGGCACTGACGCTCGCTATGAGCCCCGTCCCCGTCAAGGGAGCCGAGCTCGCGGCCCTCATCAACGAGGCCCGCACCGGTCTGACCAACCCCAACGCACCGGTCGAGGTCGCCGCGGCTCCCGCCAAGAAGGCCAAGGCGTCCCGTCACAGCTCCGGTCCCGCCAAGATCGTCCTCGCACGTCTTGACTACCGTCTGCTGCACGGCCAGGTCGTCTTTACCTGGACCACCAAGGTTCAGGCCGAGCGCATCATCGTCGTCGACAACGCTGCCGCCAACGATGACATCAAGAAGGGCGCTCTTAAGCTGGCCAAGCCCCAGGGCGTGCGCCTGAACGTCTTCACCGTCGAGCGTGCCCTCGCCAAGATGGACAAGCTCAACACCCTCGGCGAGCGCGTCATGTTCGTCTTTGGCAACACTGCCGAGATGCTGCAGTTCTGCCAGGGCTACAAGCTCGACGCCATCAACCTGGGCGCCACCGCCAACCACGACGGTGCCGATCAGGTCGGCGGCAAGGACAGCTCCGTCTTCCTCGATGCCACCCAGAAGGCCGATATCAACCAGCTGCTCGACATGGGCATCAAGCTCTACGTCCAGCAGACCCCCACGTATCAGAGCGTCGACATCGACGCCAAGCTGTAATCAACCAGGCTTTTGCCTGACTGAAAGGAGAAGGGTATGAATACGTTCATCAGTGCGGTGCTCGTCGGCCTCGTCGGCGTGTTCTGCATGTGGGACTCCCGCCTGCTCGGTCGTCTTAACTTCGAGCAGCCCCTCGTTGGCGCTACGCTCGTCGGTCTGCTGCTGGGCGATGTGCCCACCGGCCTTGCCGTCGGTGCCGCCGTCGAGCTCGTGTCCATGGGCCTGGTGCAAGTCGGCGCCGCCGTTCCGCCCGATATGGTCCTGGGCGGCATCGTGGCCGCTGCCTTTGCGTGCCTGACCGATGCTTCCGCCGAGACCGCCATGACGATTGCCATCCCGGTCGCCGTCCTGGGTCAGCTCCTCGGCATCGTGTTCCGTTCCATCATCGCCGCCCTCACCCATGTGGCAGATAGCGCGATCGATAACGGAAAGTTCAAGACCGCCTACCGTATGCACATCTGCGCCGGCTCCGGTCTGTACGCCGTCATGTACTTCCTGCCGATCTTCCTCGCCGTCTTTGTTGGCACCGACCTGGTTCAGGCCATCGTCAACATGGTTCCCGAGTGGCTGTCCACTGGTCTTAACGTTTCGACCAAGATTATGACCGCCTACGGCTTGGCCCTGCTGCTCACCATGATGATCAAGAAGGGTATGACTCCGTTCCTGTTCATCGGTTTCCTGCTCGCCGCTTACCTCAACCTGTCCGTCATCGCGGTCGCTCTGATCGGTGTGTGCCTGGCTGTCGTCTTCATGGGCTTCAAGTTCAACGGTTCCCATGCAGCCGCCGGTGTCGATTCCGACTATGATCCGCTCGAAGACGACGAAGACTAAGGAGGAACACACTATGGCAACTGCAACCAAGGACGTGTCCCTGAACAAGAAGGTCAGCCAGTTCTTCTGGCGCTCCTGGGCCATTCAGGCCTCTTGGAACTACGAGCGTCAGATGAACATGGGCTTCCTCTACGGCATGGTTCCCACGCTCGATCGCCTCTATCCGGATGAGTCCGACCCCAAGCAGCTCGCTGCTAAGAAAGAGGCTTACCACCGTCACATGGCGTTCTACAACTGCACCCCGCAGACGAGCGCTTTCATCCTGGGCCTCGCCGCCTCCATGGAGGAGGAGTACGCCAAGGATCCCGAGAACTTCGATCCCGATTCGATCAACGCGGTCAAGACCTCCCTCATGGGTCCGCTTTCCGGCATCGGTGACTCCTTCTTCCAGGGCACCATCCGCGTTATCGCCTTTGGCCTGGGCGTTCAGCTGGCCCAGCAGGGCTCCATCATGGGCCCGATCCTGGCCATGCTCATCTCCATCGTCCCCTCTGTGCTGATCACTTGGTTCGCAGCCAAGATGGGCTATCAGGGCGGCCACGAGTACCTGAGCAAGCTTCAGGGCGGCGACCTCATGGAGAAGCTCATGTATGTCTGCGGCATCGTGGGTCTTATGTCCGTGGGCGGCATGATCGCTACGCTGATCGGCGCCACCACCCCGCTGCAGTTCGCTGAGGGCACCGTCGTTATCCAGGACATCCTGGATGGCATGATGCCCCAGATGATCTCCCTTGGCCTCACTGGCCTTATGTACTGGCTCATCAAGAAGAACGTCAACACCGGTTGGCTTCTCGTGATCGCCATCGTGGGCGGCATCGCCCTCTCCGCGGCCGGCATCCTGGCCTAGTCGCGACCAAGCGTCTAATCGCTTTCCCCGGGGAGCCTGCCTGACATCCCATACCCCAGGCAGGCTTCCATTCCCAAAATGTGACAATGGGACAGCTCCTTTGTCACATCCTCAACGGGCCGGTGACTCGGTCCAAATCACGGTAACCCTGCGTGCGTCCGGCAAAGTGGCGCCGCAAAAATCGAAAGGAATGTGTCAGATGTACGAGATCGACCTTAACCTCCCTAAGCAGATCGTCGCTGACGTCCTGTCCAACCACGAGATCCACAGCGTCGCCTTCGTCGGCTGCGGTGCCTCCATGTCCGACCTTTACCCCGCCAAGTACTTCCTGGCCAACAACACGGACAAGCTGAACGTTCAGATCTTCACTGCTAACGAGTTCAACTACGACACGCCTTCCTGGGTCAACGAGCACACCTTCGTGATCACCTGCTCCCTCGGTGGCTCCACGCCCGAGACCGTCGAGGCCAACAAGACCGCCAAGAAGCACAACTGCCCGGTCGTCTCCCTCACCAACAAGGCTGGCTCCGCTCTGACCGTCGACGCTGACTACGTCATCGTTCACGGCTTCCACGCCAACTTCGCTGCCAAGTGCGAGAAGCCCGGCTATGCCATCGCTCTTGCTGTCGAGATCCTTCAGCAGACCGAGGGTTATGACCACTACGAGGACATGATCACCGGCCTCACCAACGTCTTTGAGCTCTGCGAGAACGCTGCTCAGTCCTGCAAGGGTCTTGCCAAGCAGTTCGCTCAGGACTTCAAGGACGACAAGATGATCTACTTCATGGCTTCCGGTGCCTCCGAGAAGATGGCTTATTCTCACGCCGCCTTCCTGTTCACCGAGATGCAGTGGATCGACGCCGCCGCCTACAACACCGGCGAGTACTTCCACGGCCCGTTCGAGGTTTCCACCGAGGGTAAGCCCTATGTCTTCTTCATGTCCGATGGCGCTACCCGTCCGATGGACGCCCGCGCCCTCACCTTCCTTAAGCGCATGGGCGCCAAGGTCGCTCTGATCGACTCCAAGGACTACGGCCTGGCTGACGCTGTGCCCGCGAGCGTCGTCACCTACTTCAACCCGCTGCTGCACCTCGCCGTTATGCGCGAGTACGGCAACCAGATCGCCGAGGCCCGTCAGCACCCGCTGACCATGCGTCGCTACATGTGGAAGCTTTCCTACTAATCACAAGTAAGTAGACCTTACGGGTTGATTGAGAGGGGATGGGGTTTGCGCCCCGTCCCCTTTTTGCTTTGGGGAGGGGCGTCTGTCGTGTCGCAAAACCCCAGATAAAACCTACCAAAATAAACCTGTCCCTTTTTGGCAGGTGGGAGGAGATGCGTATGATCAAAGCAGTGCTGTTTGACATGGACGGCGTGCTGGTCGATACCGAGTGGTTCTACAACCGTCGTCGCGTGGCGTTTATGGAGGAGAAGGGGTTCCACTTTGACGAGATCCCCGATCTTTCGGGGTCTAACGAGCCTGCCATTTGGGAGGCGCTGGTGCCCGACGATGTTGAGCTGCGCGAGCGCCTGCGCGTGGAGTACAAGCAGGTCTACAGCCCGGATCACCCCGTTCCGTATGCCGAGCTGCTCAATGAGCAGACGGAGCCGGTGATGCGTGAGCTGCACGAGCGCGGCGTGAAGTGCGCCATCGCGAGCTCGTCTTATCGTGAGCTCATTGACGAGCTGGTGGAAATTGCCGGTATCGCCGATGTGCTGGACTACACCATCAGCGGTCACGAGTGCAGTGCGTTTAAGCCCGACCCCGAGATCTACCTGCGTGCCATGGAGGCGCTGGGGGTGGAGCCTGCCGAGTGCCTGGTTATCGAGGATTCGCCTTTGGGGATCGAGGCTGGCAAACGTTCCGGCGCCCGCGTCCTGGCATTGCGTCCACACGAGGGCGTCAACCTGGACCAGTCCGCCGCCGACGTCGTCATCGACAACCTGACCGACATCCTACCTGCCATTTAGGGACAGGTTTATTTTGGCAGGTTTTATCTGGGCAAACGCCGAATTTGCCGTGAAGGGACCGCTCTCTTCACGGCGTTTTTCTTTTGAGCGGCCTCACGGTCCTTCTGATGGTTGTCGAGAGAGGGTGAATTGAAGCGCCCCCGTACGCTCCATGCTACAATCGCGGGCACGCCTCACAACTATATCTGCCTTCGAAAGGAGCCTACGTGGCGAACGCCATCGATCAGCTCACGGACCGCGTGCTCGTGCTCGGCCGCCTCACCATCGTCCGCCGCGCCATCACCGCCGTGGCGGTCACCATTTCCGCCGTTCTCCAGACATTCCTGATCCAGGCGTTCATTCGGCCCGCCGACCTGCTTCCGAGCGGTCTCACCGGCGTCGCGGTCCTGCTCGATCGCGTTACTTCGCTTGGCGGCGTTCACATCGACATCTCGCTCGGTATGCTTGCACTCAACATCCCCGTGGCGCTCCTATGCTGGAGCGGCATTAGCAAACGCTTCGTCATCTTCTCGATGATGCAGGTCGTGCTTTCATCGCTGTTCCTCAACGTCTTTCACTTCGCTCCGTTTTTGGGCGACAAGATCATGCTCATCATTTTTGGCGGCGTGGTCTCGGGTCTGGGCGCTGCCATCGCGCTCAAGTCCGGCGCATCCACCGGCGGCACCGACTTTATCGCGCTGTGGGTCTCCAACCACACGGGCAAGACCATCTGGGGCGTCATCTTTGGTTTCAACTGCTTTATCCTGGCGATCTTTGGTTTTATGTTTGGCTGGGACAAGGCAGCGTACTCCATCGTGTTCCAGTTTATTTCGACCAAGACCATTGACAGCTTCTATCGTCGCTACGACCGCGTGACGCTGCAGATTACGACGCACAAGGCGGACGAGGTCATGACCGCCTATGTTGACCATTTTCAGCACGGCATTAGCTGCGCCGAGGTCATTGGCGGATACAGCCGCGAAAAGATGTACCTGCTGCACGCCGTTGTCTCGACCTACGAGAGCCAGGACATTATCAAGCTGGTGTGCGACATTGATCCCGGCGCCGTGATCAATGTGTTCCACACGCTCAACTTTGTGGGCGGCTGGTGGGGCGGTCATGTCGACGAGCCTATGCCCACGGCCGTACCCGATCCCGACAAGCCCGCGCGCATGGCCAGCAGGCAGGCGCGCCTCAGCGAGCAGGACAGCCTGCAGCAGGACGACGGCAGGTAGGGTATTGGCATTTTGCCGGCCTGGCGCAACCCTTCCGTATGAGCCCCTCGAAAGCCTCGCTGCTTTCGAGGGGCTTTCGTTTTCCCAGATAAAACCTACCAAAATGAAGCTGTCGCTTTTTGGTAGGGAGGGTGTATCGTTTTATCATTATGAGGTAACATGAAACTAGACGTTATATACGTATTAGTTATTTCGATATTTCGATAAGAGTGATCAGATATGCCCGCGCCCAAAAATGCACCGCTTTACCAGCAGATTTACGACGAGATCAAGGATGCGATCGAGAAAGGTGTTTATGCACCCAAGGAGCGTATTCCGTCCGAGCTTGAGCTAGCCGAGCAGTACGACGTGAGCCGCATTACGGTGCGCCGCGCCGTCGAGGAGCTGTGCTCCGATGGCTACCTGGTTAAGCAGCAGGGCCGTGGTACCTTTGTCTCCACGCCGCACATCAATCGTCAGTTCCACGCTTCGACGCTGCAGACGTTTACCGCGCTGTGTGCCAGCAACGGCATGAAGGCGGGCGCGCATGTGGTCGATCGCCAGATTGTGCCGGCACGTCAAAACGAGATGGAGTTCTTTGGCCTGCAGAAGGACGCGCTGCTGCTGCATATTAAGCGCGTGCGTACAGCCGACGGCGAGCCCATCTTTGAGGAGAACATCTTTGTGCCGTTTGACGCCTACCGTGAGCTGTTGACGGCCGATCTTGAGGACAAGTCGATTTTTGCCGAGGTCGAGCGTGTTGGCGGAACGCCGATTGTCTCGGTTGGCTACCGCACGGTCGAGGCCGTTCGTGCCAATACCGAGCAGGCAGCCGAGTTGGGCATTGCTCCGCACGATCCGCTGCTCAACCTGCGTGCCAGCTTTACCGGTCCCAATGGCGAGCCGGTCCTGATGGGTAAGCAGTACTACGTGGGATCGCGCTACGTTATGGTCATGTAGCTCTAGTTGCGCGGTTTTCCAAACCGCGCAACGGCTCGACGCTGCGCCTTTGGTTCCGCCGTTCTAACGAACGGCGGACCGGTCGACGCTGCAAACGCCCCTAAGCGGCAATCTGACGTTCAATCGTCGGTCGCGTACCGAAGTACGCTTCCCTCCTCTTTCACGTCACCTTGCTCGCTTAGGGGCGTTTTCGCTGACCTATGCTCAACCAGCGACGTTTTCACGCTCATCCGGAAAGTGTCCAAAAATCCACGCTCGTCCGCTTTAGACCGTATTGCCCGTGGCCGTCAGCCGTGCGACGCTGGTCCGCATAGCGGCGTATAATCGGCGGCAGATGACTTGAACGTTAGGAAACCATGACCGATAGCATGCAGCAGATGGCGCTCGACACGCTCGGCGCCTATTTTGGCTACACCTCGTTTCGCCCGGGACAGGACCGCATGGTCGATGCGATCCTTGCCGGTCGTGATGCGCTGGGTGTTATGCCCACGGGCGCCGGCAAGTCCATTTGCTACCAGGTGCCCGCGCTCATGCTGCCCGGCATCACCTTTGTGGTGAGTCCGCTGCTGTCGCTTATGGAGGACCAGACCCGTGCGTTGCTCGCGGCGGGTGCGCGACCCAGCTATCTCAACTCCAGCCTTACTCCGGCCCAGCAAAACACCGTGCTCAAGCGGGCGCGCGAGGGCCGCTACCAGCTTATGTACGTGGCGCCCGAGCGCTTGCTCGAGCCGCGTTTTTTGGCCTTTGCGCGGGAGGCCGCGGCGGACGGCGGCATTGGCGTGCCGCTCGTGGCCATTGACGAGGCCCACTGCGTGAGCCAATGGGGTCAGGATTTCCGCCCCGCCTACCTGCAGATTCGCGAGTTCATCGATTCCCTGCCGCAGCGCCCCATCGTGGCGGCCTTTACCGCTACGGCGACCGAGTGCGTGCGCGCGGATATTCAGCAGATGCTCGGCCTGCAAAACCCCGCGACGGTGGTGACGGGCTTCGATCGCAAGAACCTCTACTTTGGCTGCGAGGAGATGGGCGACAAGGCCAAGGCCGCGTGGGTGCGTGACTACGTGATCGCGCATTCGAGCGAGAGCGGCATCGTGTATTGCTCGACCCGCAAGACGGTCGATGCGCTGGCAGGCGAGCTTGCCGAGGCACTGGGCCCCAGCGGCATTCGCGTTGGCCGCTACCATGCCGGCATGGGCAACGACGCCCGCCGGCAAAGCCAGCGCGCCTTTATCGACGACGATATCCAGGTGATGGTTGCCACCAACGCCTTTGGTATGGGCATCGACAAGCCCAACGTGCGCTACGTGATCCACAACAACGTGCCCGAGAGCATCGAGGCCTACTACCAGGAGGCGGGTCGAGCCGGCCGCGATGGCGACCCGGCCAGCTGCCACCTGCTGTGGAACGGCAACGATTTTCGCATGCGTCGCTTTCTGATCGACCGCGGCGATGCTGCCGATGAGGCGCTCGACGACGAGCAGCGCGCATGGGCGCTCCAGAACCGCTACCGCCTGCTCAGCCAGATGGAGGGCTACTGCAATACTACCGGCTGCCTGCGCGAATACATGCTGCGCTACTTTGGCGACGAGGCCGCGGCCGAGCATGCTGCTGCGGCTGGTGCGGGCGCCACCGCCACGGATGACGCCGAGGGCTGCGGCAACTGCAGCAACTGCCTCACGCAGTTCGAGGTCGAGGACGTCACCGATATGGCCCGCGCCGCCGTGCGCTACGTGGCCGCGCGACCCATGCGCTTTGGCAAGTCGCTGATCGCCGACGTGCTCCACGGCGGCAACACCGAGCGCATTCGCCAGATGCATCTGGACGAGGACCGCGGCTACGGCGAGCTGTCGAGCGAATCGGTCGGGCGCATCAAGGACATCATCGGCCAGCTGTGCGGCCGCGGTTATCTGGCCACCTCGCAGGGGCAGTACCCGGTCGTGGGGCTGGGTCCGCGTGCCGTCGAGGTCGAGGATGAGGCGTTCGCCTTTACCGTTAAGCGTCGTGCGTCCAAGCGCAAGGCCTCGGCCCGCGCCCGCCGCGCCGTCGATCTGCTGCGCGAGGAGGCCGAGCTGGATCAGCGCCCGCGTGTTGGCGACGATGCCGAGCTGTTCGAGCGCCTGCGTGCCCTCCGCAAGGAGATCTCGACGGAGCTGGAGATGGCGCCGTACATGGTCTTTTCCGACAAGGCCCTGCGCGGCCTGTGCCGCCTACGCCCACAGACGCGCGACGAGCTTATCCAGGTCAACGGCATCGGCGAGAAAAAGGCCGACGCCTTTGGCGAGCAGTTTATGGCGGCGATTGAAGAGTTTGAGTCCGAGCATGCACGGAATGGAGCATAACGATGGCATCCGATGATAAAACCGAGCGCACTGAGGTGTCCGCTGTGCCGCTGTACCAGCAGGTAATGGACGACCTAAAGGGCGAGATCGCGCGTGGCGTGTACGCATCCGGCTCGCGCATTCCTTCCGAGATGGAGCTCGCGAAGTACTACGGCGTGGGACGCATCACCGTGCGCCGCGCCATCGAGGAGCTGTCGCGCGCGGGGTATCTCAACCGCCAGCAGGGGAGGGGCACGTTCGTGTGCGCGCCCAAGCTCAAGCGCAAGATTGTCCAGAAGGGTGACGTTCAGAGCTTTTCCGAGGGTTGCGCTGCCAACGACATGGTGCCGGGTGCGCGCCTGGTATCGCGCACGGTGGTTGCGGCGACGCGCGAGGACGCGGCGTTCTTTGGCGTAGAGCCCGGCTGCGAGCTTATCGTGGTCGAGCGCGTGCGCACGGCCGACGGCATCCCCGTCATGCTCGAGAACAACGCCTTTGTGCTGGTTGACCATCCCTATCTGCAGACACTTGCCGATAAGGACCTCACCGATAACTCGATCTTTGCGCTCGTTGCCGAGCATTCGGGCCGCGCACCGCTCAAGTCCGACCCTTGCACCGTGGAGATTGCGCTCGCCGATGCTCAGGCGGCCCCGCTGTTGGAGGTGCCGGTCGGCGAGCCGCTCTTCTATATGGAGGCGTACTTTACCGATGCGGACGATCGGCCCTTGCTGCTCGGACGCCAAAAGATCGTGGGCTCGCGCTACGTTTTCGACATCTAACGTCCATAGATAGAACAACATAGAACAAGTTTGGTGAAATGACTTCACGAGCGTCGTCGTGCGTGCTATAAATAGGACAACATAGAACGACCGCAGGTACAAGCTGTCGTCGTTCAAAACCGCCACACAAGGAGGAACATCAGGATGAACGCACATGATCTGGTTCAGGAAATCATCGAGCGCAAGGGTAAGATTGAGAATGTCTTTTGGATTGCTTGTGGCGGTTCGATGATTGACCTGATGCCGGCCAACGAGCTGCTCAAGCGCGAGGCCACCACGTTTACCTCGACGGTCTACACGGCACGCGAGTTTTGCCTGATGGCCCCCAAGAGCCTTGGCGAGAAGTCGCTCGTTATTGCCTGCAGCCACAGTGGCAACACGCAGGAGGTCGTCGACGGTTGCGAGATGGCGCTGGCCGCTGGCGCCGAGGTCGTTGCTCTCACCGACTGCGAGGGCTCCAAGATCGATAACGGCAAGTGGACCACCTGGGTCTACCCCTGGGGCGAGGGCGTGCCGCAGGCCGAGGTGCCTCAGGGTATCGGCGCTCTGATCGCCGCCGAGCTGCTCGACCAGCAGGAAGGCTACGAGGCACTCGCTGACATGTACGAGGGTCTCAAGCAGATGGATGCGCTGCTGCCCGCTGCGCGCGAGAAGGTCAACGCCGAGCTGGGCACCCGCTTTGCCGAGCTCTGCCAGCAGCACAAGTTCTTCTATATCCTGGGCTCCGGACCCAACTTTAGCCAGACCTACGCCATGGCTATCTGCTCGCTCATGGAGATGCAGTGGCAGCACTGCTGCTATATTCACTCCGGCGAGTACTTCCACGGCCCGTTCGAGGCCACCGAGCCCGGCGTGTTTTACTTTGTGCAGCTCGGATCGGGCGAGTGCCGCCCCATGGAGGAGCGCGCGCTGGCGTTCCTCAACACGCACACCGATACGGTCATGGTGCTCGACGCGCTCGAGTACGGCGTGGGCGAGGTGCCTGCCAGCGTGCGTTCGTTCCTGGAGCCGATCTTCTTCTACGCGATGAGCTGCGAGCTGCGCGCCGCGCGCGGAAAGGTGTTCGACCACAGCCCTGAGATTCGTCGCTACATGGGCATCGA
This sequence comes from uncultured Collinsella sp., assembly GCA_958403205.1. GTDB lineage: Bacteria > Actinomycetota > Coriobacteriia > Coriobacteriales > Coriobacteriaceae > Collinsella. Next base: position 28,688 of record CATXWM010000008.1, read on the forward strand.
GCAGTACTAGGTACCGGGAAAACCATTCACCTTCGATTTGCAAGTGAACAGCGTGCGTAAAAAGCGGGCCGCGCCGGTGAGTTTCCGGTGCGGCCCGCTTAGTATCGCGCATAGATTTGCAAGGTTGCGGCAGCCAGCGGCTTACTTGGCGTCGTAGGCCTCGGCATCCCACCAGTCGAGTTGGGCGATGTTGTCGCGGATGTGCTGGCAGCTCTTGTGGAAGCCTTCGAGCTCGTGCTCGGAAAGGTCGAGTGTGTAGACCTCCTCGACGCCCTCGGCACCGATCACGCACGGCAGGGAGGTGAAGATGCCCTCCTCGCCATACTGGCCGGTCATGAGCGTGGAGGCGGAAAGCACGGCGTGCTCGTTGTGCAGAACGGCGGCGCAGACGCGCGCGGCGGAGTTGGCGACGGCGTACTCGGTGCACTGCTTGCCCTGGTAGGTTACGTAGCCGCCCTTGCGTGCAAGCTCCTCGACCTCCATGTGGTCGAAGGCGTACTTGTCGGGGTTCTCGGCCTGAAGCTCGTTGAGGTTTTTGCCGGCGATGGTTGCGGCCTTAAAGGCGGCAAGCTGGCTAAAGCCGTGCTCGCCGATCATGTAGGCGTCGATGGACTTAGGGCTCACGCCGACCTTCTTGGAGATCTCGGTGCGCAGGCGGGCGGAGTCCAGGCCGCAGCCCGAGCCGATGATCTTCTTGGGATCGTAGCCGGTCAGATGCCACAGCTCGGTGCACACGACGTCGCAGGGGTTGGAGATGCTCACGAAGATGCCGTCAAAGCCGGCGTCGACGATGCGCTTGGCAAAGGTGCGGGCGGCGTCGGTGGTAAAGAACAGCTCGCCGTCGCGGTTGCCGGCGGCCAGCGCGACCTTGCCGGCGGCGTTGACGATGACGTCGCAGCAGGCAAGCTCCTCGTAGTGGTCGTAGCAGTTGACGATCTTGGTGTTGTACGGGACAAACGAAAGGGAGTCGCGCAGGTCCTGGACCTCGGACGTCACCTTGGCCTCGTTGATATCGCACAGGTACAGCTCATCGGCAATGCCCTGCATGAGCAGACTGTTGGCGACATGTGCTCCTACGTGGCCCTGGCCGACCACACCGATCTTACGCGTCTGGTACATATATGTATCCTTTCGGCCGAGTTTTTCGCGTCGAACCATTGTAACGTCCTGTTGCCACTTTGCTAGGCTAAAGCGCCATAGATTTTTGGGCATGCCTTAATCTCTACTTTTGGAGCGATTTGGGCCGCTGACGGTATCGCTGGGCGATGTGCTCGCGCGGACGGGGCCGCTCGTTGTACCATAGCTGCAACTGACTCGTAAGGAGCATCCATGCCCATTCGCATCCCCGACGCCCTCCCTGCCGCCGCGCAGCTCGAGAGCGAGAACATCTTTGTCATGACCGAGTACCGCGCGCTGCACCAGGACATCCGTCCGCTGCGCGTGCTCATCCTCAACCTCATGCCCACCAAGATTGCCACCGAGACGCAGATCATGCGCAAACTCTCCAATACGCCGCTGCAGGTTGAGGTTGATCTGCTGCGCACCAAAACGCACGAGGCCACGCATGTGAGTGCCGGCCACCTGGAGACGTTCTACCGCACGTTCGACGACATCCGCGACATCCACTACGACGGCCTGATCATCACGGGCGCGCCCGTGGAGCAGATGCCGTTCGAGGAGGTCGACTACTGGCCCGAGCTCTGCCAGATCATGGATTGGTCCACCACGCACGTGCACTCTACGCTGCACATTTGTTGGGGCGCGCAGGCCGGTCTGTACCATCATTACGGTATCCAGAAGTACGACCTGCCGGCAAAGGCGAGCGGCGTGTTTGAGCATTATCTGGTGAAGCCGCAAAGTCCGCTGGTCCGCGGCTTTGACGACCGCTTCTATGCCGTACATTCGCGCAACACCGACGTGCGCCGCGAGGACGTGGAGGCCGAGCCGCAGCTTGAGGTCGTGGCCGTGTCCGACGAGGTGGGCCTGTACATCGTCAAGTCGACCGACAGCCGTCGCTTCTTTGTATTTGGTCACCCCGAGTACGATACCGACACGCTGCGCCTGGAGTACGAGCGCGACGTGAAGCGCGGGCTCAACCCGGAGGTGCCGGCGCACTACTTCCCAGGTGATGACCCCACCGCCGAGCCGCGCAACGTCTGGCGCAGCCAGGCTCAGTTGCTCTACACCAACTGGCTCAACTACTACGTCTACCAGACCACGCCCTACGACCTGGCCCGCGCCGGCGAGGAGCACTAGGCTGCGATGGTACTGCTGTAGCCGTGGCTGATGTGGCGGCGATTAGGCGCTGATGATGTGGGGTAGCGGCAGGTCGTGAGCGTCGGTGGGAACGCGGTCGACACGCTGCTCGTCAAAGGCGATGCCGATGATTTGGCATGCGGGCGAGAGCATGGGCAGATAGCGGTCATAGCAACCGCCGCCGTAGCCCAGGCGCGCGCCGGTTTGGTCGAAGGCCACGAGCGGCACGACGATCATGTCGAGAGCTTCGGCAGGCACGATAGGGAAGCGGCCGCTGTCGATGTCCATGGCCGCGAAAGCCCGTGTGGGGTGGGCGATAAACGGAGCCGCGGACGCATCGTCGGCGGCAACTGCCCGCATACACATGCGCTGGCCACAAGCTGCAGCGTCTGTTGCCGAGAGCATGCACGGATAGGCCACGCGCCAGCCACGTTTGGCGGCAGCTGCGGCAAACGCGGCTGAGTCGACTTCGGAACCCATCGCGGCATAGACGGCAACGGTGTGCGGTGCCGCGGGATCCGAGCGACCCAGTCGCTCAACAAGCCGCGCACAGATAACGGCAGACTTCGCCGCCCGCACATCCAAATGAATCGCATCGCGCCGGGCAATCACCGCTCGCCGCAATTTAGCCTTGTCCATCCCAACCTCCTTTAGCAAACCTGCCAAAAAGGGACAGGTTTATTTTGGCAGGTTTTATCTGGGCAAACAGCAAAACAACCACGAAGGGGATACATGCACCTTCGTGGTGGTCTGTGTTGTGATGGGTGTCTGCGGCGGTTTGTCTCGATCTGTAACATCAAGACGGCAATATCGGCTCCAGATGTTACAGATCGAGACAAACCGCCGCGGTGGGCTGCGCCGCCCCGCTCAAGCCGCAGAAAAAGGTAGATTTTCGGGCATGTCCCAAAAATCTACCTTGGTGCGTTAGCCCATCAGGTCGACTACGTTAAAGCCGGCGTTGCTCTTGGCGATGACTTCGCGGCCGCCAAAGACGCAGGTGGGCGATTCGGCTGCGATGCGCGTCACGTCGGCGCCGAGCGAGCGCAGCTCACCGGGCGTGGCGGCGAGCATCTGGGCGCGGCGCTCCTCGCGTGCGTGCGGATCGAGCCCGGCCAGGTAGGTCGTGTTGCGGCGCTTGGTGAGCGCGTACGGCTTCACCGGCGCGTCCATACCGCTCACGCAGCTCACAATAAAGCCCTCAAAGGCGGCCTCGTCGGGCTCAAAGCTGCCAAGCCATGCGCCCGCGCGCTCCACGCGCTCAATCGAAGGATCGATCGCCGGGTCGCGGTAGGTGTAGAACGCCGTCTGGCGCTCGCCGGCTGCGCGGAATCCGCAGCCGTACGCACCGCCCTTCACGCGAATCTCGTTCCACAGGTAGTCGTAGGAGAGCGCGTTGGCAGCCACGGCCCAAGCGCCTGTCACGTCAATGCCCAGGCGACGCGGATCGCACGCACGTGCGGCAAAGCAGATGTCGCTGGGGATCACGAAAGCTTCGTGGCGGTCGCACGGCGCCGGCACCGCGAGCGCGTCGCGGCCGGCATCATCGCCTGCGCCAAGCCCCAGGTCGCCCGCGGCGTCCCAGTACGCGTCAAAGTCCTCGTCGCTGCCGGTAAAGCTCGCCATGCAGCCATCGGCCACAAAGATGCGGTCTGCCAGCGCGGCAAGCTTGGCGCGCAGGTCGTCCAGTCGCTCGTCAAAGTGCTCGAGCAGATTGCGCAGGAACAGGTAGAAGTCCACGCCCGAGAGCTGCTCGCGCACCACGACCGAAGGCGAGCTGTAGCTCATCGCGCGACCCAGCGCCGCCGAGTGGCCGTTGTTGATAAAGCCCTGCTCAAGCCCAATGCGAATCTGCGTGAGCACGTCGCGAACGCGGTCGGCGTCGGCATCGAGCAAAAGCGTGCTCGACCACACCTCGCGCGGCAGGCTTGCCAGTGCGTCGATCTTTTCGGACAGGGCGCCGGCGCTCACCAGCAGGTAGGGGCGCACGTCGTCCACGTCGGGCTGCGTCATGACCTCGGTCGTAAAGCTCAAAAAGCCGAGCTTGCCGGCGAGCAAGTTGTCGAGTTCCTCGGCCGAGTGCTCGCGCGTGGGCAGCTGCTTGAGCAGGCGGCAGAGCAACGTCACGTAGGGCAGGTCCTCAAATGCGACGCAGCTCAGGTCGAAGTACTGCATGGCGTAGGCCAGGCGGTTAGTGGGGATGCCATGGCGCAGGCAGGGGATGGGCGCGGTTGTGTCCACAACGAGCGGCGGCTCGGGGCGTGCTTCGCCAATGTCGGACACGCGCAGGCGCGGTAGCGTGGCCTTGGCCTCGGGCGTGTCCTCGGCCTCCTGCGCGGCACGCAGCGCGGCCGCGCGCTCGGTCACGTCCGCCAGCTCGGCATCGGTCATGGCGTCGCGCTTGGCAGCTAGCTCGGCAGCTTCGGCACTCTCCGCACCCTCGGCAGCGTCCACCGGCACCAGCTCGACCAGCGCCATGTGATCGTTTTCCAGCACGAGCTCGCGCAACAGGTCCTCAAAGTAAGTGCCGTTCAGCTCGCCGCGCAGCTCCTCGTACACCGGGCCGTACTTGAGCGCCAGCGTCGCGGCGTCGTCATCGTAGAGCCACGTGCTCAGTGCGTCGCACGCAATGGCCACGCCGTCGGCGATGCCATAGTCGCGCTGGCGCAGGTCGTATTCGTTGCTGCTGATGATGGCCTCCAGGCGCTCGCGCGGAACGCCGTGCTCACACAGGTCGCGGCAGGCGTCTTGGAACACGCGACGCAGCTCGCGCGCTACGCCGAGCTGCGCGTTTTGCAGCATGATGAGCTCGTAGGGCTGCAGGCTCTCGGCCGCGGTATAGCTCACCACGTTGCCGCCCAGGCCGGCGGCCAGAATGGCCTTCTTAACCGGCGCTTCGTTGGAGCCCAGCAGTGCCTCAAACAGGATGTCCGCCGCGATCGTGCGCTTGCGATCGAGCGCACTGCCCAGCACCAGGCCCAAGCCCACCAGGGCGTTCTCGGGCGTGGTGGCCATCTCGATGCGCCTGTACTCGCAGGTCACGGGTGCCTGCACGCCCAGTGGATTGGGTGCCAGCGCGGACGGGTCCTCGCCGGCGGCAACGGCAACGTCCATGCGGCGGCTCGCGGCACTCGGCTGCGACAGATAGCGCTCGTCCAAAAAGGCCAGTGCACGGTCCACGTCCAGGTCGCCGTAGAGCGTGATGTAGGAGTTGGAAGGATTGTAGTGGCGCGCGTGCGTGTCCAGGAACTGCTCGTAGGTGAGCGCGGGAATCGCGCGCGGGTCGCCGCCGCTCTCGTGCGCATAGGCGGTGTCGGGATAGAGTGCGGCGTTGACGGCGTCGTCCAGCACACTCATGGGGTCGGACAGCGCACCCTTCATCTCGTTGAACACCACGCCGTTATAGCGCAGCGTGCCCTCGCGCAGGCTCGCGGAGCTGCCGTCGCCCTCGTTCTCGGCGCCCTCCGGCAGGTCCAGCTCGTAGTGCCAGCCCTCCTGCTCAAAAATGGTGGGCTTGGTATAGATGGCCGGGTTGAACACCGCGTCCAGGTACACGTCCATCAGGTTGTACAGATCCTGCTCGTTGGTGGTGGCAACGGGGTAGATGGTCTTGTCGGGGTAGGTCATGGCGTTGAGGAACGTCTGCATGGAGCTCTTGATCAGGTCGACAAACGGCTCCTTGACGGGGAATTTGGCCGATCCGCACAGCACCGAGTGCTCAAGAATATGGAACACGCCGGTGGAATCGGCCGGCGGCGTCTTAAAGCCAATGGCAAAGGCCTTGTTTTCGTCGTCGCACGCCAGGTACAGCAGGCGAGCGCCCGAGGCGGTGTGGCGCAGCACGTAGGCGTCCGAGTCGAGCTCGGGCACGGTCTCGCAGCGCTCGACGGCAAAGCCGTGGCAGGTGGTGCCGGGTGCCAGCAGCGCGGCGGCTGCGGCGCGCGGGTCGGTTGAGGTGGTGGGCATATGAAGTCTCCTTTGACGCCCCAGCGGGGGCGAATCGAGTCGAATCCTCGAGAGTATACCCATATGGGGCCCTCGACCAATCTGCCGGATGAGCGTGGATTTTCGGACACACGAGCGTGGAAATTCGGACGCCCACCAAATGAGCGTGGATTTTCGGACGAAATCGGCTGCCAAAAGCCCAAATACCGTCCAAATATCCACCCTCATTTCCCGACCGTCCAAAATCCACGCTCATCCGCCGCCCGCACATCTCTCATCTCTCATTCGTCACGAATACGAGAGATAACAGAAAGACGAGAGATAAATATGAGAGATAACTGAGCAGCAAAGAGACAAGCAATCATGGTATTATCTCAATACCGATTGTTCTAACAGCGAAAACATGTTTAAATGAAACAGATGACAGACATCTTATCTTTCATCTCTCACTCCTCTCTAATATGAAAGATAACAGAAAGATGAGAGATAATTACGAGAGATAACTGAGAGACGAAGGAAATCTATTCGCGGCATTCTTCGCAGAACCGAGCGAAAGGACGTGCAGATGAACGAAAACGAGCTGGCCGGTTTGCTTGAGTCTTTAAAGCGAATGGGTTCGGATGACCTTAGCGTCGAAGTAAAAGAGAGCGCCATGACGCTTTCCCGCGACGTATGGGAAACGGTCAGCGCTTTCGCAAACACCGCCGGTGGCATCATCGTGCTCGGAGTGAGTGAGCGCGCGGGTTTTGTTCCAGTTGCAAACTTTGAGACCGAGAAAGTGCTCAACCAATTCGTGGCGGGCATGGGCGATGCCGGCGGTCGCGGAAAGCTGGCCAATCCGCCCAAATACACCATTGAGCGCGTGGGGCTTCGGGGTACCGTTGTTCTCGTTATCACGATTGAGGAGCTCGACCCGTCGAGCAAGCCTTGCTATGTCATAGAGCGGGGCGCTCAAGGTGGCAGCTACAAACGCATCGATGACAAAGATGTCCCGCTTTCGTCGACCGAGGTTTTGGCACTGTCGTCATACGAACGGACGAGTCCTAGCGATCGCGATGCGGTGCCCGGCACGAGTGTGGGCGATCTCGACGAGTCGCTGGTCGACCGCACGATAGAACGCGCCTATTCGTTGACGCCTCGAGCGATGCGTGGTGCGACGGACAAGAAGACAAAGATGGAGCGCCTGAATCTCCTCGACTTCCAGGGCAATGTTACCAAGGCCGGCCTCCTTGCCGCGGGCGTTTACCCTCAGCAGTTCTATCCTAAGCTCTTCATTGATGTGGCTGTCCATGCAGGAACTCAAAAGAGCGCTGCGGGACCGCTAAGATTTATGGACCGCACAGTCTGCGAGGGCACCCTGGGCGAGATGATTTCGGATACTGTCGCGGCTGTCGCCAAAAACCTGCGCCGCACCTCGACCGTCCAAGGCATCTCGCGTATCGACTCGCTGGAGATTCCCGAGGAGGTCCTGCGCGAGGCAGTCGCCAACGCGGTTATCCACAGGGAATACGGGGATCGGTTCTGTGGGCAATCGATCGCCGTCGACGTTTTTGACGACCGTATCGAGGTGACGAATCCCGGCGGCCTTTATGGAGGGAAGACTCGCGAGAACTTGTTTGACGGCAGCTCCCGATGCCGTAACGCGACGCTCGTGAAACTCATGTCGATTGTCCCGCTGCCGGATGGCGCAGGTTCGCCGGCTGAGGGCAATGGCTCGGGCATCCCGATGATGATCGATGCCATGCGCGCGTATGGTCTGGCCGAGCCCCTGTTCTGCCCGGGGTTCGATCGGTTCAAGGTCGTACTTTACCGTTCAAAGATCGAGCCGGTCGATCATGGCGGGGACTTGATTATGACGGCACTCAAGCGCTACGGCGAATTGGGGACGCGCGAACTGGCGGAGCGCACGGGACTCACGGTTTCCCAGGTTAGGGCACGCGTCAATGCGCTCATTGAGCAGGGCGAGCTTGAGCCGACGGCGCCGTTGACAAGCCGCAACCGCAAGTATCGACTGTCAGAGCGCGTGGAATAAATGCGTTAGTGGACGAGGCGACCCAATAATCGACCCTCAATTGGCGCCCACTAAGGTAAAGCGGTTGTTGCTCAGTCGACGGTGATGCTGAAGACTCGGCTTACGCCGGCATGGCCCCGAACCCGTCCATCAAGAACAGCCTAAGAACCAGCTTGATGACATATCCCGGTTTGACTTCTGCCGCGTCAAAGACTTGGCGCTCGGCGAGCTCGCTGCAGTATGCATAGATGTCGCGGATAAGGTCTGCGCCCGAAAGCGTAAACATGTAGCCTGCGTCCGAAAGCGCATTGGGCGCGGCGGGCAACTTGGCCATGTGGCAGAACGTTTGCAGGTCGGGCGCCATAACATTCTGGTAGTCGAGGTGGCCGTTGGCATCCTGTTCGGCAAGCTCCAATTGGCGCACAAAATCCAGCGCCGCTGCTAACACAAAGCTCGGTGTAGGCGCATTGACGTCCTGAGTGGTCGCCACAAGCCTGCCCGCCGCCTGCGTGACAAGCCAAGCGACCTCGCGCTGGCAACGCACAGCCTTGCGCGTAACCGGCTTGATGGACGAAGAAGAAACGCTCCCCTTAGGCGGATTCGAAGCAGCCATAAGACCCTCCCATGAACAATCCGGCCCAACAAGCCCGGATGAAACACGTGCTACATCAGTATACAGGGGAGTGGGATGGAAAAAACGGAGTCGACAGCGTGAACTGCCGGCTCCTGATTGCTTGCCTTAGAGGCTGTACACTTCGACCATAGCTTCGCCAATGCGATGGGGCACGCCGGTGACGAGTGCGTTGCCCATGCAGAAGGCCCGATGGCCGTCGGTCATGCCCGTATCGGTCCAACCTTTCGGGAATCCCTGAAGCTGATCGAGCTCGTCGGGAACAAGACGGCGGAAACGGCCATCGGGACACTCGATGACGTGCTTGAAGCGGCTCGCTCCCGTGCCGCCTTCTCCTGTGAGGATGGTGCGGCTCGGCTTGTCGGTGGCATCCGGGAAGCTCATGGCTCCCTCGGAATACGTGTACGTAAAGCCTGTCTTTTTGTTAGTGCGCTCTTCGCGCTTGCTGCCCTTAAGGTAGCGCCAGTCGGGAAGCTTTTCGTCGGAGATGTAGAACTGCTCCGGGACATCAGCCTCGTCGACAAGCACGTCGCCAAGCACGTGGCGCTCACCGTGATAGTCCTCGGCAAAGTCGCAGGTCAGAACATGACAGCCCTGCATGACGCCAGCATTCTTGAATTGAGAGGTCTTTTGGCCGACGCCAAAACGAGTTGAGTTCTCGTAGGGGTCGGGCAAAACGTCGAGCTCGGACATCTCGTCGGGATAGATGGCGGGGAAGGCTTTAGCCATGACGCCGTTGTGCATGCGATTAACGAGATCAACCTTGCCAGCGTCCTTTTCGCAGAAGATATAAACACGCTTGCGACGCTGGGGGAAACCGTATTCGGCAGAGTTGACCACGCGCCATTCGACCGTGTAGTCGAGGTCGGCAAGACAGCTTAGGATGATGGCGAAGTCGCGACCGCGTTGAGACGCGGGCGACTTGAGCAGGCGGTCGACGTTCTCAAAGAGACCGAACTTGGGCTTCTTCATTTCGAGGAAGTGATAGATGTCCCACCAGAGGACACCCTTCTTTCCTTCGATGCCGTGTGCCTGATTGAGCGGACGCGCGACAGAGTAGTCTTGACAGGGGAAGCCGCCAACGACCATTTGGACATCGGGGATTTCGATTTCTTTCGCCTCGGCCTGCTCCAGGACCTTATTGATGTCTTCGTTGACGACGGAATCATTGCCGAAGCGATCCATGTAGCAACGGGCCGCGAACTGACGCGCCTTGGTTCCGGGCGGCTCCCACTGATTGGCCCAAATGGTGCGGAAGGGGCCGGCGGGCTTCATATAAAACTCGGGATGGCGAGGGTCGGCATAGCCTTCGAGACCCAAACGAAATCCACCGACGCCCGCAAAAAGCTCGGCAATATTAATCTCAGACACGTTTCTCCAATCGCTGCTGTGTCCGGTTATGGTGGTCACAACAATAACCGATCGAGGGGACAATCAAGACCTCAATTTTCTGGGCGTTAGTAGTTGCTCTGAACTACCATGAGGTTAGTTGCGAGTTTCGGAGGTATCCCGTGTCTAAGAAGCGCCTCGATTTCAAGCGCATGCTTGACGATACTGATTTTTCTGACCCCTCAAGTATTGAGCGCTATGCTGCCAATCTCGATGGCATGACGTTCCGCGATATTCTCGAGCTCGGTATTGCTCCGGAGGGGGAGAGTGCGCCCAAGGACTTTGGCTCCAAGAAGTACAAAGGCGGTATGGGCACTCTTATCGAAGAACGTTACTTTGGCTACAAGGCCAATAGTGACGATCGCCCCGACTTTCCCGAGGCGGGCGTTGAGCTCAAGGCAACGTGTTTTGATGTGCTCAAGAACGGCCGGAAGTCTGCTGGCGAGCGCCTTGTCCTGACCATGATTCCTTATGACCGACCTGTTTCGCTCGACTACGACAGTTCTCACCTCAAGACCAAGCTCAGCAATATCCTGTTGATTTACTACGGCCGAGATCGTTCCATCGATAAATACGACCAACGCATTGAGCGTGCGGTCATGGTTCGTCTGCCCGAAGAGGACATGAAAATCATTCGCGCCGACTACGAGAAGATCATTTCCTATATTCAGGATGGCCGTGCGGACGAGCTTTCAGAAGGCATGACGACTTATCTGGGTGCTTGCACGAAGGGCGCAACTGAGGCCACAATGTGGGCGGACCAGTATTATGAATACTTCAATACCGATACGGGCGAGATTGAGCGCCATCGCGCAAAGCGTCGCGCCTTTTCCCTCAAGCGCTCGTATATGGACTATGTGCTTCATACTTATGTCCTCGGTGCTCCGCGAGTCGGGGAGAGCATTGTTCAGGACGATGGCAAGTCTATCGATTTCGAAAGTTACGTAACTGGACTTATCGAGCGCCATTACGGTGAGACCGATCGTCAAATTGCCGAACAGTATGGACTGGAGTACACGGGCAATAAGGCGCAGTGGACAACGCTCGTTTATCGTATGCTCGGAATCAAAAACAATGCTGCCGAGGAATTCGTCAAGGCAGGCATTTCCGTCCGAACTGTTCGAGTTAACAACAGGGGGCACATCGAACAGGCTATGTCGTTCCCACCGTTTGAGTTCAAGCGTTTGATTGAAGAAGACTGGGAGACGTCGCCTCTTCATGCGTGCCTTGAGACCAATCGCTTTTTCCTCGTTGTGTTCCGTGAGGACCACGATGGCGTGCTGCGTCTCGATCGTTGTTTGTTCTGGGCAATGGGAGAAAACGAAATCGAAGGCCCAGCGAAAGCTTGTTGGGATGAGACGCGAAAGGTAATACGTGAGGGCGTTGAGCTCAATCCGTATCGGGATGCGAGCGGAAAGCTCAAAGTGACTAACAATCTGCCCGGTATGGCGGACAATCCAATTGTTCACGTTCGCCCGCATACGTCAAAAGCGGCTTACAAGTTTGCCGATGGAACAGAGATCGGTGACATCGCAAGGAATGCTTACGAACTGCCCGACGGGCGCTGGATGACGAAGCAATCGTTCTGGTTCAACAAGGGCTACCTGGAGCATATTTTGGGGCTGTAGCGTTTCGAGATTATTTAACAATCAACCCCTGCTCCTCGATACCTCGATGTTGCCCCTACAAATAAATCCCCTCACCAAGCTGCTTATGGAACTCGGCGTGATGGTCGCGTGCCCAGGTAAAGAGCGCCTGGTCAAAGTCGGTGCGCGTGGCTGGGATGCCAAAGACGCCGGCAACTTCGACGCGCACAAACTCCAGTGCCGGCAGCTTGTTGATGGCGGTGAGGGCAAACGGGGACGAGGGCTCTTCGAGCAGATAGCGACTGCCTTGCAACGCGTCGCAACTGGTGCACGTGTTGCCGAGCGACGGGGCTTTGGAGGCTCGCGCGCCTACGGGCTTGTAGCCGCAGCGCTTATGAAGGTAGTCGCGGATCTCGCCCGGCACGCAGCCAAGAGCGGGCACGATGGCGAGTGCGTTGGCGTTGGCCGTGTCGATGGCAATGTGCCCGGATTCGTTGGGCGCGTGCGCGATGGCGGTGTCCTTGCCGTCATCGGCTCGATAAGGGATACCGAAGGCCGCGACCGAGGTCTCTTTGTGGCACTTCCAGCACTCGCGCTTGCCCAGCACCAGATATATATACGGTGCGGAGGGGTCGGATCGGTCTACGCCGGGCAGCCACTCGGCAAAGGGCTCGGGATTAACGCCGCTGGGCACATACCAGATCTTTTTGGTCCGGTCCCATTTGGCGCCCAGCGCCTTGGCTTCTTCTTTTTGCGAAAAGGGGACATCGAGCTCGGTGCGCATAGCGGCTCCTTGGTGCGCGGGTGCAAGTGCTCCAAGGATACCGCAGCGGCGGCTGCTCGATGCGTGCGGCTGTAGATGGCCGAGTTTGTGCTGGTGGCCGGCGGTGTTTGCGGTCTTTACGGGGCGGTTGCGGCGCGGCGTTGGGCCCGTTGGACGAGTGTTTTGGCCGCCTAAGAAGTCGCGGGGCGCTTTGGCGGGGCCGTGCCGTCAAGCAAATGGGCAGGTGCGTGGCCGGCTTTTGGTCAGTTGAGCGGCAATCTTGTCAAAAGCTTGACGAATTTGCGTCTAGCGGTGAATCTCGGGGACGATACGGACACGACGGCGGCTGTGGCAGGTGGCCTTGCCGGCATCGCGTACGGATGGCGAGCCATCCCTGATGCCTGGCTCGAGAAACTGCGTGGGCGTGACGTGATAGAGCGTTGCCTCTTCGATTGATGCACGTGCAATGGACTCCGTCAAGCTGGCAAACGAGCAGGCGCAGCCACTTCAGCAGACGGGAAGCCGTCTGCTAGGCTCTGGTAGCTCGCCCGCTGATCCAGGTTGACCAGGGACCATTACGCCATCGCGGCATCCACCTTCAACATGCTCGAGGCACCGCCCCAGACACGTCGGCGCGATGCCTCGATGGCAATGTGCCCGGCTGACAGTGGCTCCATGCACGAGAGGTGGCGTCTTCTAGCTGTCCGGCCCGATTGGCTGGCGGAGAAAAGCGTGGTAGCGCTGCGCAGAGGGGCTGACAAGGTGGGAGCATCCCTCTGCCGTCCCGCATAGACGTACCATGGTAGGGCGATGCACTTGCTTTTGAAGACGATGCGCTCGCTCTGCAATTCGTAGGGGGCAATGAGCCATGAAGTACGGAATGAGGAAGCCAAGTATCAAGAAGTCGATAAGTGCCAGGACAAGGGGCCGGGCTACCCGTGCGGTGAAGAGGGCGCTCATCCCTGGATACGGCAAGAAGGGCATGGGCCTTCTCCATCCGAAGAAGGCCCTCTACAACAAGGTCTACCGCAAGACCACCTTCGGGCTGGGCGACATCCTCAAGCACCTCAAATGACCCAGGGGCCCCGCAAAGCGGCGTCGCCCTATAGATGATCGCTCCGGCACACGGCGCAATCTGGCGCGACAACCCCATGCAGATCGTCGACCTCTATGACAAGTGGTCGCGCGAGTACCAAGAGGACCAGGTCACGGTGGTCTACGACACGATGTGGGAGGGCACGACCAAGATCGCTCACGAGATTGCGGCAGAGGTCGCACGTCAGAGCCCGAGCACCGTCGTGAAGGTCTTCTCGATTGCGCATGCCGACAAGAACGAGATCATGACCGAGGTCTTCAAATCGAAGGCGATCGCGGTGGGTTCGCCGACGGTGCTTGGCAGCGGTCAGCGCCCTCATTGGTGCAACGGAGGATGCCGGGGGAGAAGGTGCTGGGCCTGCCATGAGAAAGTACGTGTGCAACGTCTGCGGCTACGTCTATGACCCGGAGAGGGGAGACCCCGACAACGGCATCGCTCCCGGGACCGCCTTCGAGGACATCTCAGATGACTGGACCTGCCCTGTCTGCGGGGTCCCCAAGGAGGACTTCAGCCCGGCGGATTAGCCAGAGCCGGGACATGGGGCATGAGAAGCGGGGAGGCGCGCCGAATGACGCACCTCCCCGCCTGCTTGCGCATGCATTGTCGAGGCACCAAGGAGACGCCGCGACAGGTGACACTCATGTTTTGCATAGTTACTTGAGACGCGCCCAACATGCTGCAAGACTGGTGGCAACAGCAACGTTTGGAGGCATCATGCCGCACACCAGAAAGCTCGAGCCGGACATCCGCTGCCCGCTCGAGTACGGACTCGAGGTCTTCGGAGGGAAATGGAAGAGCCGCATCCTCTGCGTGCTCTCGAAGAAGCAGACCCTGAGATACGGTCAGCTGAGGGAGGAGATGACGAACATCTCCGATGCCGTGCTGTCGTCGTCCCTGAAGGAGCTCCTGCGTGATGGCCTCGTGCAGAGGAGGAGCTTCGACGAGATACCCCCGCGCGTGGGGTACTCGCTCACGGAGCGCGGCGAGTCCGTCGTCCCGATCCTGCGCGACATATGCAAGTGGGCGGGACTCACAAACCGCGAGGTGACGACCGACGCGCCGAGGCAGTGCCAGGTCTGCGACTTTGTGGACGTGAAGGTGGTGCCGGCAAGGACAGACGCACCGCTCGTCCCAGGAACCCGCAGGTAGAGACCAGCTACGGGCAACAAGAGCAACTCAAGTTCCGCCCCATATCTTCCTCCATCCGTGTGAGTCTCCTATCTTGAGCGGCATCCGATACGCAGAGCAGCGCGGTGCTGCTCGGGAGAAGAAGGAAGCCATGCTTAACGAGAACGTCATCAAGGTCCTGAACGAGTCCATGTGGGACCTCGCGACCTGCGCGGACGGAAGGCCCAACGTCGTGCCCGTCGCCTTCAAGGAGATCGACGAGGAGGGCAACCTCCACATCGGCGACGTCTTCCTGCAGACGACGCTTGCGAACCTAAAGGCCAACGGCGGCAGGATCGCCCTCTCCGCCTACAACCCCAAGACCCTCGAGGGCTACCAGATCAAGGGGACGGCAACCTACACGGCCGAGGGCGCCTACGTCGAGAAGTTCAAGGGCGAGGTCGAGTCCATGTTCAAGGGTGCAGCCACTGCCAAGGGCGCGCTCACGGTCGTGCCGGATGAGATCATCGTCACGACGCCGGGTGCCGACAACAAGAAGGTGCTCGTCTAGCGCAGCATGAACCGCCCGAGCTCGGAGCGCTTGGAGATGCCGAGCTTGGCGTACGCGCTCGAGAGCCTGTTCTTCACCGTGCCGGCAGAGATGCCCATGTGCCGCGCTATCTCGGCGTTGCTCCATCCGCGACACGCCAGCATCGAGACGGCGAACTCCGTGGTCGAGAGGTTGTCTGCCACGCTCTCGCCGGCATCCGGGTTGTGGATCCTGCGCCAGCCGTAGCTGAAGCGGTACGTTATCTCGATCACTCGCGAGAAGTCCTCGGGGTAGCCGGCCTTCAGGCACTTCTCGACAAGTCCCTGCAATAGCCCGTGGTGCTCGCCTATGGTCTCGTACAGCCCGTCTGGCCTCGACAACGCCCACGCGCGCTCGAAGTGCTCCCTGGCGTGGTCGGACTCCTTCAGGCTCATGTATCCCATCGCCTTCCCTAGGTGTAGGAACGTCTCCGATATCGGATAGCTTCCACGCTTCATGACCAGGGCGTTCTCGGCCATGCCCACGCATTTGCCCCAGTCTCCGTTGAGGTAGGAGGCATGTGCGAGCAGGTAGCTCGCAAAGAGGCGCAGGCCCTCGGGCAGGCTTGCCGCGCACGACGCGAACTCCTCCATCGAGAAGGGCGTTGGGAGGTGGAGGAGGACGCCCGCCGCGGCACCAAAGAGCATGCGAGACGCGCGAAGCGGCTCTGACTCGCCCTCGTCGGCATCCGCCGAGCCTTCTGCCACGATCGCCCCCAGGCACGATCGCGCCTGGGCGATGTGGTTGAGCGAGAGGCTCGCGAAGCCGCGGATGAGATTTCCCGAGAGACGCAGACCGACGTCGTCGGCGTCGAGATACGCAGTCGCCGCGGCGTCCGCCGCTTCGGCCTGGCCCCGGAAGTAGAGAGCCTCGGCGCGGGCGATGGCCTGGACGTCAGGGTCGTCGAATGACGCCACCGCCGCATCGAGGCAGCCCGGCTCAAACGACGTGCACATGAGCGGCATGGGCAGCCGGGGAAGTGCCACGTTCTCGGTCTCCAATGTCTTCTCCTCTCGCCAAACGTATCTTCGCCGCTCAGCTGTCCGTTGTGCAAGGCGGAATCGGGGACCGCGATGGGGGAGACGAGGCGGGGGTCTTCCGGTTGGCCGTTTCGCCCCCCAAACGACACTACCGACTTCGTCCGCGAGAGCGGAACATTGTGGCGGATAAGACCCCGGACGAAACGGAGCCGCCCATGAAGTCCCTCTGGAAGACACTCTTCCTGTGTGTCATCTCGCTTGCTCTGGCAGGAATCGTTCTTCCCGCGCAGGCGCTTGCCGATGACGGCCCCACCGAATCCGTCACTATCACGCCCGCCAGGGTTCTGAGGGTGGGGATCTCCGGTCGGGCCTGGAACGACTCTGATGCGTTCGCTTTCAAGGTGACCGGCTTGAACGGCGCGCCCGAGCCAGCCGATACCACCATCACGGTGACAAAGGAGGACACGCTCTCCTTCTTGCCTGACCACGCCGAGATCAAGGTCGGTGCCATCACGTTCACGGAGCCTGGCACCTACCGCTACGAGGTGACCCAGGTACAGGGCTCGGATCCCGACATCGTGTACGACACGCACGTGGGCGCGTTCGAGTTCGTCGTCGGGCGCGTGCAGGGGGAGCTTGTCGCCGTGGGCAACGGGTTCTGGTCGCCGACCTTCACGAACTCCTACGAGCCCGCCCTGAACTTCACGGAGGCAGGTGGCATCACTCTGTCCGCGGTGATGAACGGGCGCGACTCCGTCTATCCCGAGTACATGGTGACCGTGGTGCCTGAAGACCAGGCGTCTAAGGCGCTGCTCCTCGGGAGGCAGGTGGGGCAGTACGTTGGAGTCTTCAGGTTCCCCAGCGCGAAGGATGGCCAGCCGGCAACGGTGGACTTCTTCGAGGTCCGCGACGGAAAGCCGATTGTCTTCACCAAGGAGGACGTCGGCAAGACCTACAGGTATTCGCTGGTTTCAGCTAAGGGCCTCAGCTACCCCGCCACCGCCTACGACATGGCCGAGCGAACGCTTGCCATCGAGGTGGGCAGGCGTGACGACGGACGTGTAACGGCCACCACGACGGTTACGACGGCTGGTGCGGATAGCGAGACCTACGTCTACACGGCAGGCGAGAAGCCCGCGAGGGCCGCGGTCGTGTCCTTCGTCAACACGTTCGCGCCGCGGGGCCAGGTACGGCTTGGGGCGAGGGTGACCCTCACCGGCCGCGAGCTTGCGGGGGGCGAGTTCTCCGTCGAGCTTCTCGACGAGCAGGGCAACGTCTTGCAGACTGCCGCGAACGCAGCGGACGGCTCAGTGACGTTTGCCCCCATCACCTATACGCGCATGGGAACGTATCGCTACTCCATCCGCGAGGTCGCGGGAGACGAGGAGGGGATCACGTACGACGCGAGGGTCTACCAGGTGACGGTCGTCGCCGAGCAGATAGACCCGGACGGCAGCCTCATACCCGAGGTCTCGTACGGTGATGGAGTCAACGAGGCCGTCTTCAACAACGCCTACGTGGCGCCGGAAAAGCCGAGCAGCTCGCCGAGTCCGAGAAGCCTGGGGGGGGGTCACAGCTGCGCGTCGCCGAGGAGGCCCCCGCGCAGACGGCTTTGAAAGATGAGCCCCGCTCACCCATTCCTGCTACCGGTGACCCTTGGGCGACTCCGCATTTCCTGGGGATCGCTGCCGCGGGTGCTGCACTTCTCGTCCTTCGGGCCCGCCTACGCAATCAGTGACAGGTCCGGCGCATGACGAGGCGGTCGCCCGGCGTGTGAAATGGGCTGCCCTTCGTGCTCCTGGACTCGGACGTCGTCTGCAATGCGCTCGGCGCATGCGGCTACCAGCTGGTCTTCTCTTCGTCGGTCACGGCGCCCGATGCCTCGTCGACGAGATAGAAGCCGAGAACCTCGGCGTCCCTTCCCTCGTCCTGCGGGTACCACTTCTCGAGCACGAACTCCTCTGAGGTCAAGCCCTGCCCGTCGGTCTTCTCGCCGTTCGAATAAAGCCGGTACTCGACCGTCACGAGCTTGCCGTTCTCCTTGTCGGATGCCGTTCCCAGCCTTGCGTACATGTCGCCCTTCGCGTTCTCGTCGAAGAGAATGGCGTCGAAGACGTCCATGTCGGGCACGATGCCGTTGTCCTCCAGATAGACCGCCAGCGAGCGCATCCTATCCTTTGTGGCCTCCAGCTGCGCTTCCGCCTCGTTGCCAGAAGCATCCTGGCTTGAGCCATCGGCAGCCGTGTCGTTCGTTCCGGAGGCCGTGTCTTCCCCAGAGCCGGAAGCATCGCCTCCGGCTGAGGACGACGAGTCATTCTCGGGTGCGGGACTCTCCGTGTCGTAGAGGGCCGCCTCGCTCCACTTCTCCATCAGGAAGGGGCTGTTTGTCCTCCAATAGTCGGTCGTCGTGTCGCGTGGGTCGTATCCCGGCCACGCAACGGCGAGATAGTCGTAGACCTTGTCGGCGAACTGGTCGGGGACGCCCTGCGCCACGGCACGCTCCTCGCCGTCGTGTATGAGGGGCCCATCAATCAAGAGCTGGGCGCCAAGGCTCAGGGCAGCCAGAACGATGAAGAGGGCGAGAATCCCCCTGGCAAGCCTTGCTCCCTTCCCGTTCGCGCTCTGGAGAGGGGTCTTTCGGGCAACGCGCGCGATGGCAATTCCCAGCACGACAAGGGATGCCACAGCCAAGAGACCCGCCACCGAGGCGTAGCCGCACCTGAGCATCCAGCCTGCATCCGCATCCACGCCGTACAGCATGCCGCAGTAGGCGAGGACATGCGCCGCCATGAGGGAGAGGGCAAGCTGCAGCGCCGGATGGAGCCTCTTGGGGCCGCGGATGCCCGCCACGACGGCGCGCGCCTTGTCGACGTCCGCGTAATCGAGCCAGGATGCGGCTTCCTTCTCGTCTGGAAAGCCCGCGAACCGCTTGACGGGGACGGCGGCGTAGCGCACGAGCGCCTCCTCGGCGTTCTTGCCGCCCTCCGGAATCGCCGTCACATAGGAGAGGAGATAGAAGAGCTTGAGCTCGTCTCCCTCGAGAAGCGCGCTGTCGGCGTGCGAGAGTGCGGCGGCGGCCGCCTCGATCTTTCCGGTCTCGATGTCGGCGCGAGCCATGCCGAGGAGAAGCTCGCATGCCTTCTTCGGGTTCTTCCCGGAGCGCCCGTGGTAGAGCCTGAGCGCGTAGTCGTGCCGAGAGGTGGGGGAGAGCTTCCAGAGGTGCCGATGCATGAGGGCTGCCGAGGAGAGCAGGACTCCCCATCCGAGCACGATGGCGGCGCCGAGAAGCGCGAGAAGGGCGCCTACGCCCGCGAAGGCATCGAGATTCGCGAGGAAGAACACCGTCGCCGCGATGACGAGGGCAACCGAAAGAATCCGAGGACCGATATCGAGGACATCCGCCAGACGTGCGGTGGCAATCCCCTCCTTGTCCAGGGCGAGGGGGTCTGGGATTTGCTCACTGCGGTCGTAGAGGTCTGCCCTTTTCGTGTCTGCCATGGGCTCCAGCCTTTCTCGAGCGCCTTGTCCCGCACCTCTCCTATTCCGCCTGCGCTGCCGTCATGTCGATGACGCTAGCTGCGCGCACGCCGGACTTCTCGCTGCCCTTAGCCCACAGGTCAAGTGCCTGCCAGCCAAAAAAGCCGCGCCTCCGATTGGGCGAAGGCGCCTTATTGGAAGGATACCAACGAGCGCTGCTCAGGACCATCCTGCCGAAGCACTCATCCCACTTGGTGAAGTAATCGGGCCGAAAGCTCAGCCGTCGCTCCTGTCCGCTGGCAGCTCGAATTCCCCTCGGTGGCCTTGTCTGTGTGTCAGATTTCCAAGATAGACAAAGCATCGTGATACAATGCAATTCGATAATCGCGTTGTCGAGAATCCCTACTGCTGACCTGCCGGAAGGAGAACCGATGCCAAGCAATGCAATACTCAACCATCAACGGAGACGTCGGGCAGTTCTCGCGGCCTTGTCCGCGCTTGCCCTCGTCGTTGCGTCTGTGCTCCCCATGCCCGCCCTAGCGGCGACGAGCGACTCAGATGCCGGAAGCGGCTGGGAGATCCCCAAGTCCAAGACGGCGAAGTGGCTCGAGGAGGGCAAGACCGCCGAGGTCACGCTCCAGCTTCCGAGCGCCGAGGCCGTGATGTCCTCCGACATCGTCTTCGTCGTCGACAACTCCAGCTGCAGGGACGCCTCCATCGCCGGCGCCAAGGACACGCTCGACCGCCTCGTCGACGAGGTGAAGGGCGTCGACTAGGTGCGCGTGGGCGTCGTGTCGTTCAAGGGCGACGGCCACGTCGAGAAGGACCTCGCCACGCTGACCGCAGACAACGTTGGCGACTTCAAGAGTGCCATCACCGGTGGGTACACCGGCACCATCAAGTCCGGCACGAACATGCATGACGGCCTGCTCAAGGCCCAGGCCATGCTCGACGCCGATTCCGCCACGCCAGCGAACCGCAAGTACGTCATCCTCGTGAGCGACGGCCTGACGCGCCTGTTCACCGGCTCCGACGGCCAGGTCAAGGACATCTACTACCAGTACACCTACTCGGACCAGAACTCCCTGAGGCCTGCGAGCGACTTCAAGGCGACGGACTTCTGGTACTTCGGCATGATCGACGAGTGGCGCCAGGCGCGTACGCCCGACTCCACGTCGTACGCGATGCCGTACGGCGATTGGAACACGTACTACTCGCACCTTAAGCAGTGGGTGGCTGCCGACGGCGACAAGTACGCGCTGAACTTCACGACGTACGGAAACGACGGCGGCGCCGCTGTCGTCAACGGCCAGCAGGTGAGAAACCCGAAGGGCGAGATCACCGACTCCAAGTTCACCTACATCGAGCATGGCACCCAGGCCGACCACGCTATGGCGCCCGACCGCGCGGTCTATGAGGCGTACAACACGTGGCAGGCGCTGAAGGGCGCCGGCTACAACTGCTTCGCGGTGCGCACCGGCAGCGACTCCGACTTCTCCGTCAAGTTCATGAACGAGCTCAACGGCGGCAACAACCTCGGCTTCTCGCAGATCGCCGACAACATCCTGTACGCATGCGGCGCAGGCTCCACTATCACCGACTCCATGGGCAAGAGCGAAACCTACGACTTCGACTTCGTTCCCGACTCCGTCGCGCTGAGCGTTGGCGACGAGCAGCTCGAGGCCACCGCTACCGGCGAGAACGCCTGGAGCTTCCACAGCAAGGGCGACACCAAGGCGCGCTTCACCCTGGTCTACGACCCCAGCGCGGATGCCTACACGCTCACTGCCAACGAGGCCGTGTCGAACTTCGCGCCCGTGAAGCTGACTTACAAGATCACGCTTGCGCAGGCACCCACCGAGCCGGGCGACTACTCGCTGGCGGCCAACGGGAAGGCTACGCTCTCGCCCGTCAACTCCGCTGGTGTACAGGGTGCGTCGGAGGACTTCGAGGTCCCAACCCTGGCCTACTCGGTTGCGGCGCCTACTCCCGAGCCCAAGCCCAAGCCGGAGCCCACGCCCGAGCCCAAGGACGAGGGTACTCCTCAGCCAAAGCCCGAGCCCAAGCAGTCGGCCAAGGCTAGTGCCGAGAAGATGCCCAACACCGGTGACTCCACCCCCTCGAGCGCGCTTGGGGTCTCCCTTCTCCTTGCTGGGGCCATTGCCACAGTGGCTGGCGTGAAGATCGCAAAGAGGCGCTAGCTGTTGTGTGCCAAGACGTTGTTTACGCCGACGATGCGTGACATCGGGGGCAGGCCCCCGCACGCGCTGTGCGGACGGTCCCAATTGTAGTGCTCCAGGAAGGGGGCGAGGGCGGAGGCCCTCGCCCCCTTCGCTCTCCCATGCGCGGGCGTACTGCCACTCCTGCGCCAGCGTGCGGTTCATGCGCTCCACCTTGCCGTTCTGCCGGGGGCTGAAGGGGCGGGTGTACTTGTGCTTGACGCCCCGGCCCTCCAGCAGCGCGTTGAAGTCCCCGGAGCGGTAGGCCGGCCCGTTGTCGGTCATGACCCGCTCCACGGAGACGCCCAGCCCCTCGTAGAACGCGAGCGCCCGGGACATGAAGCCGCAGGCCGTGCCCTTCCTCTCGTCGGGCAGCAGCTCGGCGTAGGCGACGCGGCTGTTGTCGTCGACCGCCACGTGCAGGCACGAGAGCCCGGCCCCGCCCGGGGAGCCGCAGCCGCGCCCGAGGGCCCTGTGGCCGCCGCCGTCGGGTATGCGCGCCACCTTCTTGACGTCGACGTGGACGAGCTCCCCGGGGCGCTCGCGCTCGTAGCGCACGGCCGTCACGGGGCCGCGCCGCCGCACCTCGCCCGTGACGCGGTCGATGTCGGCCAGGCGGGGCAGGCTGTGCCTGGCGACGATCCGGGCGCACGTGCGGGCCGGCACGCCCGTCTCGGCCGCCAGGGCGAGCGGCGCCAGCAGCATGGCCCTGCGGGCCTCGCAGGCGCGCTCCTCGACCTCGGGGGGGGCGTGAGCCTGGCGAGCCTGCGCGGGCGGCTGCTGCGGTCGGCGAGTCCCTCGCCTCGCCTGGCGCGGGCGAGCCACTTGGAGGCGGTCTGGCGGCTGACGCCCATCTGGCGGGCGGCCTCGGCGACGCCGAGGCCGGACCCTATGCGCGACACGAGCGTCTCGCGCCCCTTCGGGGTGAGTTTTGCGTTAGGATGCTGGGACATGGGAGGCCCCTCCTCTCTGGGAATCTAGACAACTCACAGCTTGGCAGGGGCCTCTCTATTTGTCACCACTCGGGTGTAAACAACCTGTTGACACTAAACATCTAGACGTCGACGAATGAGCGCTTTGGGTGCGCCATGGCGAAAAACCGCCGGTCGTTTATCGAAACCTTTTCCGCGCCGCTGTCCGCTACCGACGCGCATGCTATCTTCGCGCCATGAGCTACTTTATCGTTTCACATAACGCTGCCTTGGCGCTTTTGGCGCATATTCCGAACCCCCGCTTTGGGGATTCGGAACCAGAGGTCGTGTCGATTGCAGGCGCCTGCGCGCTCTGTGACCAAGAGGCGCAGGAGTTCATCGATCACTACGACCTTGGGATTGACGTGCTGGACCTGATGGTGCCGAAGCGAGCCGACCGCCGGCGGACCAAGCACGTCGCGACGCACCTGTGCACCAATGAGCTCCCGGCGGGTTCGTTTATCTCGCTGGGCCACTGGAGAGGCGACCTGGGTGCATACGTGTGCTCTCCCGAGCTGGCGTTTTTGCAGGCTGTGCACGACGGCGATGCGGCGGAGGCGATTTATGCCGGCTACGCCATGACGGCGGACTATCGGCTGGATAACCTTGCTCCCGGTGGGGTGACAAGCAGAGATATGGGCATGCGCGACGGCAAGCTTACGACCATGGAGCTCATTGCGGCGTATATCGAGAAGTCCCCTAAGGTGCGAGATATTGCGAAAGCCAAGGCATTGCTTGCATACGTGATCGAGGGGTCGCGCTCGCCAAGGGAGTCGGGGCTTTGCATGTTTATGTCGCTACCTGCGCGCTACGGTGGGTATGCGCTGGGCAAGGCCGAACTGAACAAGAAGTACTTAATTCGCGATGGGTACAACGATGGGCGCAAACGTAAGCTACGCGTGTTGGAGCGCATGCCCGATATTACGCTTACGGCGAAAGCCGAGGTGGGCGTGGACAAAGTGAGGGCCGGGCTGCTGCCCGAAGTCCTTACCGCACTGGTCGATTACGATAGCGATGCCATCCATGACGGGAGCGATAAGATCCACAAGGACGCCGAGCGCCGCAACGAGTTGCAGCTGCTCAATGGGGTGGCGTACTTTACGGTGACTACCGACCAGGCAAGCGACTACGAAAAGCTCGTTCGACTGTGCGAACGCATCCGGCGCAAGCTGCACCGGAATAAACGCCCCGTCTTTAACAGGGCAATGAACGAGAAACAGCGATATCTCGCTCTTGCGCGCGTCGAAACGAAGCGGTTTAAGCTTTGGCAAACCGTAATCGAGGCACATCTGCATTGGTAGACGCGATTGTCGGGCGTGTAGCCAAGGCCCCTATTTCCAGGTCTAATACTTTTCCCGAGAAGTGAACGAGTCAAAACGGACCCTCGAAGCATCGACACTTTTAATGGCTCATTTCCTGCGGTTTTGTCGTTGGAATCCTGCGGTTTTGATGCCAGAAAGTGTGGGTGCTTCGAGGGTCCAAATAAGGTCGTTCACTTCTTGGGAAAAGTATTAGACCTGATTATAGGAAGGTCGATCAGATGTGGCTGCGAGGTCCATCCGAGCCCGATTGTGGTGATCGCCGGGGTTGTTGGGGCGGTTTTGGCCTTGGTTGGGGTGTTTTCGTCGGCGCAGAAGCGACTTCTGGCACGGTTGGGGTGGTTGCTGGCGTTGTTGAGGTGGCCTTGGGTGCTGCGGAGCCTTTTTGGTTTGGCGACATAAAACAAAACAGCCCAGAGACATAGCCTCTGAGCTGTGAACATTTGGTGGGCGTTAGAAGATTTGAACTTCTGACCTCTTCCGTGTCAGGGAAGCGCTCTCCCCCTGAGCTAAACGCCCGATCAAGGGTGCGCAAGCGCGCAAGGGATAATATAACGGAGCCTGAACTCGGTGGCAAGAACATTTTTAAAAATCGCTTACATTGTGGAATTCGGGGGCTTTGTCATATCCATTTCAAAAGAGCCTGCTGCCGCGATTTGGCTGTCGCATAATGCAAGCCCATTGTGGTATCGAGCTATGGAAAGACGTCTGCGGAATTGTCCTACCGATAAACGGACAAGCCTCCAGCTGGTGCCTTTGCCGTGGTAAGGTAAGCCGAATTGCTTCCAGACTGTTTCGGGGGAGTGGAATGAGCAAAGAGTGTGTCGAGCAGGTCGAAGGCGCAGGGGCTTCGGTGCCGATGACCGATATATCGAACATTGATGTGCCCGAGGGCACTGACGAGCTCAGCCGCAGTACCCGCCGTGCATGGCGCGACCGCCTGAACAGTGCGTCGACGCGCAAGATGATTACGGGCGTTCTGGCCACGCTGGTGGGTGGTTCGTTTTGGGGTTTTTCGGGTACCAGCGCGAGCTTCCTGTTCGATACCTATCACGTTGATACCCTGTGGCTTATGAGTGTGCGCCAGATTCTCGCCGGTCTACTCTTTATGGCCGTGGTTGTTACGCGCGACCGCGAGCGCCTGATTAAGCTCTGGACCACACCCGCCGATCGCAAGCAGCTGCTGCTCTTTACCGCCTTTGGCCTGCTGTTCAACCAGTTTTGCTATCTTTCGGCCGTGCGCCTGACGAACGCCGGAACCGCGACGGTGCTCCAGTGCCTGCAGCTCGTTATCATCATGGGCTACGCCTGCGTGACCGATCGCCGCATGCCGCGTACTCGCGAAGTCATCGGCATTGGCCTGGCTCTGGGTGGAACCTTTTTAATTGCCACCGGCGGCGACCCTACCAGCCTGAATATCTCGCCGCTTGGCCTGGCAGCAGGTCTTATGTGTGCGGTCAGCGCCGCGTGTATGGCGGTGATTCCCGCCAAGATCCTGCCCGAATACGGTAGCCCCATCGTCACGGGCTCGGCAATGCTCACGGCGGGCGTGGTCTCATGTGTCTTCGTGCAGCCCTGGGCGCATATGCCGGCGCTCGATGCCGCCGGTATCGAGGCGCTCGCGGTGTTCGTGGTTATCGGCTCGTTTTTTGCTTACATGCTCTATATGCAGGGCGTTAAGGACATCGGCTCGGTGCGTGCGAGCCTCATCGGAACTGTGGAGCCGGTTTCGGCGACCATCACCAGCGCCGTTATGCTGGGCACGGTGTTTTTGCCGACCGACCTTATCGGCTTTGCCATGATCATCGTGATGATGTTCCTCACGGTGTAGCTGGCGCCGCCGCCAATGCAGAAAAGGTGTTGTGCCGCATTTTCGCCAATTGATGTCCGTGTCTGGAGTTTAGCTGTCGATGCTCAAAATGCCATAAACTAGTAACGTTATGGACTTTTTCATTGCGACTCAATTGCGAGGATTTCTTTATGGCTGGTAATCACTTTAAGGGCAGCGATAGCGGCCGTCCTGCAGTTCCGCCGCGTCCGAACGGGGCTGGTAAGGCCGGCACGCCGGGCGGCGCTGGACAGGGCGGTTCCGGTAAGCGCGTGTCCCCGGGCGAGACGGCGATGTTTACCGCTCTGTACGAGCAGTCTCAAAAGGCAAAAAAGACCGGCCGTGCAAGAGGGAATGTCTTTGCGGGTGGTGCAACCTCCGCGTCGCAGCCGAGCGGGGCTCCTTCGGTACCTGCGAACAACGCAGGTGCTGCCAACGCCGCGAATGCCGCCGACAACGTTAATGCCGGCAAGGCCGACAACAATACTCCCTCTGCCGGTGGCGCGGGGCTTACGGGTAACCTTGGCACGATTTACACCGGCGCCTCCGAGACTGGCACGTTCGCCCGCCTGGATGATAGCGGTACCGAGTTTGCGGGCTCGGGTTCCAAGGAAGATTATTACGATTTTGGCTTGAACTACGGTAGCGACGCTTCGTCGAGTTCGACCTCTGACGGTCTGGTCCGTCATCGCCATCGCAAGGGCGAGCGCAAAAAGCGTCACACCGGCGCCATTATTGCCGCTGTAGTCGCGGTGCTTCTCATTGCGCTTGGCGCAAGCGGCTTTATGCTGCTTAACTCGGCAAAGACCGTAAAGGGCGAAGCGAAGGAGGCTGTCGAGATCGTCGGTGGCCTTAAGGACAAGGTCACGTCGGGCGATTTTTCGACGCTGCCTGACGACGCGAAGAAGATCGATGAGCTCTGTAACAGCATGAAGGCGGAGACCTCGAGCCCGCTGTGGGCGGCGGCTTCGTTTATCCCGGTGTATGGCAGCGATATCAATGCGGCCCGCACCATGATTGACGCCCTGTCCGATGTCTCGAGCAATGCGCTGGTTCCCATGGCCGATAACCTTTCGCAGGCTACGCCCGGCAAGCTGTTCCAGGACGGCATGATTAACGTGTCCGCGCTGCAGGCGGTCGCCGATTCGCTTTCCAGCAGCTCGAAGGTGTTCAAGAGCGCCAACGAGAAGGTCCAGGGCATTGGCGATACTCATATTTCCCAGGTGACCGAGCTGGTCGATAAGGCCAAGGACGGCTTTGCCACCCTCAACGGCGCGGTTGACGCGGCGGAGAAGGTCGCCCCCGTCCTTCCCCAGATGCTCGGCGCCAACGGCCAGACGCGCAACTACCTTATGTACGCCATGAACAACGTCGAGATTCGTGCCTGCGGCGGCTTTGGCGGTTCGCAGGGCCTGATTTCGGTCACCGACGGCCAGATGTCGATTGGCGAGTTTGTTCCCCGCATTGGACTCAGTGAGGATGAGGCAGTCGAGAGCGTCGACGAAGAGGATGAGGCGCTGTTCGGCAACCACAGCAACCTGTACAACTCGGGCAATACTTATTCGCCTGATTGGCCCCGCAACTCGCAGCGTGTCGCCGCGCTGTGGAAGTCCCAGTATGGACAGGACGTTGATGGCGTCATCGGTATCGACCCGGTGTTCCTGCAGTATCTGCTGGGCCTGGTCGGTAACGTGTCACTGCTCGACGGAACGGTTGTCGACGGCACCAACGCCGCAAAGGTCCTCATGCACGATGTGTACTGGAACTATCCGGTCGAGGAGTCTGACGGCATCTTTGCATCCGTCGCCAGCGCTGCCTTCGACAAGATCCTTGGCGGTATCGGCGATGTCGATGTTACGAAGCTTGTCAGCGCCGTTGAGCGCGGTGCCGAAGAGGGCCGCCTGATCGCGTGGATGAAAAACGATGACGAGCAGAACGCTATCAAGGAGATGAACATCGACGCCTCACTGCCCGATCCGGATGACCCGAGTGAAGATCCCGTTGCTGGTGTCTACTTTAACAACCTGAGCTTCTCCAAGCTCGACTGGTATCTGAACGCCGATACGCAGATTGGCCAGGGCATCAAGAACGGTGACGGCACGTGCTCCTATCGCATCACCGTTACCCTGACGAACATCATGACGCAGGAGGAGGCTGGCAAGCTGCCCGACTACGTTGCGGCGAGCGCACCCGATGCCGCGCGTGACGACGAGCGTCTGAATGTCTCGTTGTTTGCCCCGACGGGCGGCAACATTACTGATCTGACCGTCGAGGGCACCCAGTTTGGTCTTGGCGCCGCTACGTGGCATGGAATCCCCTTCTATTCGGGCACCGTTGACCTGCATGCTGGCGAGACGACGACGATCACGTATACGCTGACCACGTCGGCCGAGGCGGGGGACAAGCCGCTTACGCTGCGTCAGACTCCTACATGCCAGGCGGCTCGCGACAGCGCGTCGGCGTAGGGTTTTTCTGGTAGCGCAGATAATCGAGTACCATTTTGGGGCGGACAGGCAATCTGTTCGCCCCTATTTTGTAAGGAGAGCGCATGAAGTACTTTGGCACCGACGGCTTTCGCGGCGAGGCCAACGTTGGGCTGACGGTAGAGCACGCTTATAAGATCGGCCGCTTTGTGGGCTGGTATTACGGCGCCAACCGCGGGGCCAAGGCGCGCGTGATCGTGGGCAAGGACACGCGTCGCTCGAGCTATATGTTCGAGGCGGCGCTGGTGAGCGGCTTGGTCGCGAGCGGCGCGGACGCCTACATGCTGCACGTGATCCCGACGCCGGGCGTGGCGCATCAGACCGTGGAGGGCTGCTTCGATTGCGGCATCATGATCAGCGCGAGCCACAACCCGTTTTGCGATAACGGCATTAAGCTCGTCAATAGCGACGGCTTTAAGATGGACGAGGACGTGCTGGAGCTCATCGAGGACTACATCGATGGCAAGAGCGAGGTGCCGCTGGCTACGGGCAACCACATTGGCGCCACGGTCGACTACATGCAGGGTCGCAACCGCTATATTGCCTCGCTCATCGCGAGCGCGAACTTTTCGCTGCAGGGCGTCAAGATTGGTCTCGACTGCGCCAACGGCTCGGCATCCTCGGTGGCCAAGCCGGTGTTCGACGCGCTGGGCGCCGATGTGCGCGTGATCAATGCCGCGCCTGATGGCTTTAACATCAACGTCGACTGCGGCTCCACGCATATGGAGCGCCTGCAGCGCCATGTGGTGGAGCAGGGCCTGGATGTGGGCTTTGCCTACGACGGTGATGCCGACCGCTGCCTGGCCGTGGACGAGCGCGGCCGCGTGGTCGACGGCGATCAGATCCTGTACGTGTGCGGCGTGTATCTGAACAAGCACGGGCGCCTCTCGGGCGGTACCGTGGTGCCGACGATCGCCAGCAACTTTGGCCTGATCAAATCGCTGGAGCTTGCCGGCCTGAGCGCCGTGACCAGCGGCGTGGGCGACCGTCACGTGTATGCCAAGATGCGCGAGGGCGGCTACAGCCTGGGCGGCGAGCAGACGGGCCATACGATCTTTGGCGATATCGAGCGCACGGGCGATGGCATTATGACCTCGCTGCGCGTGATGGAAGTGATTCGCGCCGAGCGCGAGACGCTCTCGCAGCTCACGGCTCCGTGCAAGCTGCTGCCGCAGGCGCAGGTTGCCGTGCGCGTGGCCGACAAGGATGCCGCGCTCGAGAACATGGGCGTGCAGAACGCCATCGCTGAGGCCGAGGTTGCGCTGGCAGGCGAGGGCCGCGTGCTCGTGCGCAAGAGCGGAACCGAGTCGGTTATCCGCGTGCTGGCCGAGGCGCCCGACCAAGCATCCGCCGATGCCGCCATGAAGCGCATCGCCAACGCGCTCGAGGCTTTATAGCTACGCGGTTTTACCAAACCGCGTAGCTGCTCGACGCTGCAAACGGCCCCAAGCGGCAATCTGACGTTCAATTTCAAGGGCGCGACCAGAAGGTCAGCGCCCTTTCATTTCACGTCACCTTGCTCGCTTGGGGCCGTTTTCGCTGACGTTGCCAAGACATTAGCGTCAACGAACTAGTCATTGGGTACCTAGTTATTGGGTGAAAAAAGGGGACGCTGCGGATTGGTTTCGCGGCGTCCCCTTTGCGTTGGCGTGTCGGTTATGCCTTACAGCTCGTAGAGCGTGGTGAACTTGTCCTGCAGGTAGCTGCAGTAGTAGCGGGCATCGAACGCCATGCCGCACGCGCCCTTGATGAGCTCCGGCGCGTCCTTGGCGCGGCCCCACTGCCAAATGTGCTCGCCCAGCCAGGCGCGGACAGGTGTCAGGTCGCCGCTCGCGCAGGCGCCGTTAAGGTCGACACCGTCGCGGCACATGGCCGGCACAAACATGGCATCGTAGGCACTGCCCAGCGCATACGTGGGGAAGTAGCCAAACGAGCCGCCGCTCCAGTGCGTATCCTGTAGGCAGCCGTGCGTGTCGTCGGGAACGGGAATGCCCAGGTACTCATCCATAAAGCGATTCCAAAGCGCGGGGATGTCCTTGGCCGTGGCCTCGCCGGCAAACAGCATGCGCTCGATCTCGTAGCGCACCATAACGTGCAGCGGATAGGTGAGCTCGTCGGCCTCGGTGCGGATCAGCGAAGGCTGCGCGATGTTCACGGCGTGGTAGAGCGTGTCCTCGTCGACGTCGCCGTAGACCTCGGGTGCGTGGCGGCGCAGCACCTCGAGCAGCGGTCCCATAAAGGCACGGCTGCGGCCCACGGTGTTCTCAAAGAAGCGGCTCTGGCTCTCGTGGATGCCCATGGAGGTGCCGCCCTCCAGGCAGGTGCGCGCATAGGCGGGATTGACGCCCAGCTCGTACATGGTGTGCCCCGCCTCGTGGATGATGCTGTAGACGTTGGAGATGCAATCGTCCTCGTAGATGTGTGTCGCGATGCGCGCGTCACCCACGGCAAAGCCCTCGCTAAACGGGTGCTCGGTAAAGGCAAGCGTGGTGTCGTCCAGGTTCAGGCCGACGAGCTTCATCAGGTCGAAGCTCATGGCGCGCTGGGCGGCCTCGGGCACGCGGGCGTGCAAAAAGTCGGCATCGGGCTGCTGGCCGCGCTCGCCGATGGCGTGCACGAGCGGCACGACCGTGGCCTTGACCTCCTCGCAAAACGCGTCGAAGCTCTTGGCGGAAAGGCCGCGCTCGTACTGGTCGAGCCAAACGTCGTATGGGTCGCGCTTGGGGTCCATGAGTTCGGCCTGATGCTTAAGTTGGGCGACGATTCTATCCACATAGGGCTCAAAGCTCGCCCAGTCGTTGGCCGTCTTGGCCTTATGCCACACGGCGTCGGCCTCGCAGGTGAGCCTGGTCCAGGCCTCGGCCTCCTCGGTAGGAATAACGCTTGCCTCGCGCTGGTCGCGGCCGAGCACGCGAATCTCGTCGAGCAGCTGCGGGTCGTCTACGTGTCCGCCTGCAACCGTCTCGCGCGCTAACGAGCGTACGAGCTCAACGGACTTCTCGCTGGTCAGCAGCTTGTGATGCTCGCCGGCAAGCGTGCCCATGGCGTCGGCACGGGCGGCAGCGCCGTTGGCAGGAGCAATCGTCGCTCCATCGAACTCGGCAATCTTGAGCAGGTACTCGCGAGTCCACAGCTTGCCCTCGAGTTTGCGGAACTTTTTGACGGCCTTGTCGACTTTAGCGGCCTTGACGCCCTTGGCGGCCTTTGCCACGGCGGCCTTGGCCTTCTTATCGAGTTTCTTTCCCATACCGTATCCTTAATCTCGCAGGCCGAGCGCCGCAGGCGGGTGCGCGGCCAGTTTGCACAGCTACCTGCCTTGTACCCAGCGCGAACAAAACGGAACGCGGCGATGCGCTCGCGAAATGTGTTATCCTATAGCCCAATGCGTTGACGGAGAGGGTTTTGCCCGCCGCGTCGCCGGCAAGAGAGGGAAGGTCATGGGCTGCAAGCCTTCCTGCGGTGGCAAGGGCCAAGCGTTCACTCCCGAGCAGCGACCTCAACGGGCACGCGGCCAGTGGCAGCAAAGTCCCAGTAGGGAAGCCGTGAGCCTCGCGACAAGAGGCACAGAGTGGGCGCGGCGGGCCAGACATCCGCCGGGTCAAACAAGGTGGTACCGCGGAATTTAACCGTCCTTGGGCAATGCACATGCCCGAGGATGGTTTTTTGTTACCGAACCGGGCCGCGCATCCGCAGCATCGGGCAGCGTCAGCCGTCCCGGAGTGCGGATGCGCGAGAGACGAAAGGGAAGACATGAGTCTGATTGATGATCTGGTCAAACTCGAGGAAGAGGCCAAGGAGCTCGTCGCAGGCGCCGACGACGCTGCCAAGCTCGAGGCTGCGCGCGTTGAGCTGCTCGGTCGCAAGGGCCGTATCACCGGCCTGATGCGCATGATGGGCAAGCTCGCCCCCGAGGATCGTCCCATGATGGGCAAACGCGCCAACGAGATGCGCCAGCTGATCGAGGGCATGCTCGACGAGCGCACCACCGAGATGAAGGCCGCCGCCCTCAAGCACACACTCGAGCACGAGGCCGTCGACATCACGCTGCCGGGCATCCGTCCGCAGATCGGTCACCAGCACCTGATCAAGCAGATCATCGAGGAGGCCGAGGACATCTTCTGCGGCATCGGCTACACCGTCGAGTCCGGCCCCATGGTTGATACCTCCTACTACAACTTCACCGCGCTCAACGCGCCCATGGATCACCCGAGCCGCTCGGCTCGCGACACGTTCTATGTGGTCGACAACAACCCCGGCAGCGTCGCGCATCCCGAGGCTCACGCTCACGGCGAGTCCGACGTGCTGCTGCGCACCCAGACCTCGGGCGTGCAGATCCACACCATGGAGTTGCAGAAGCCGCCCATCTACATGATCTGCCCGGGCACCGTCTACCGTCCCGACACGGCCGACGCCTGCCACCTGCCGCAGTTCAACCAGATCGAAGGACTGGTCGTCGACGAGGGCATCACCTTTGGCGATCTTAAGGGCACGCTCGACTACTTTGTTAAGTGCATGTTTGGCGAGGACCGCAAGACGCGCTACCGCCCGCACTTCTTCCCCTTCACCGAGCCTTCCTGCGAGGTGGACGTGAGCTGCCACGTATGCGGCGGCAAGGGCTGCAACTTCTGCAAGCACAGCGGCTGGATCGAGATCCTGGGCTGCGGCATGGTCGACCCCAACGTCCTGATCAACTGCGGCATCGACCCCGAGAAGTACACCGGCTTCGCCTTTGGTATTGGCGCCGAGCGCGTCGCGGCACTGCGCTACGACTTGCCCGACCTCAGAACTCTCATGACTGGCGATATGCGCTTCTTGAATCAGTTCTAGGCTGCGGCTTGCCCAAGCACGGCACCTCGGCGCTCATTCGTCGCTTGCGTACCAAAGTACGCGGCGCTCCTCTTTCGGGCCGATCTGCCGCACTTGGACAACCCTCGCTTTGTAAGGAATGTTCACAAAGTTGAAGTTTCCACCTGCATCTCTTCGCAGGCTTTCAGTATGAAAGGAGAGCTAGATGCGTGTTTCTTACGACTGGCTCAAGACCATGATCGATATTCCGGAGGATCCCAAGACCCTTTCGGACGAATATATCCGTACCGGCACCGAGGTCGAGGCGATCGACACCGTGGGCGAGTCCTTCGACCACGTGGTGACCGCCAAGGTGCTCACCAAGACCCCGCACCCCGATAGCGACCACATGTATGTGTGCTCGGTCGATGTGGGCGACAAGAATCTCGACGCCGACGGCAACCCCGCTCCGCTGCAGATCGTCTGCGGCGCGCAGAACTTCGAGGCCGGTGACCACATCGTCACGGCCATGATCGGCGCTGTCCTACCCGGCGACGTCAAGATCAAGAAGAGCAAGCTTCGCGGCGTCGTGTCCATGGGCATGAACTGCTCCGCGCGCGAGCTCGGCCTGGGCGGCGACCACTCCGGCATCATGATCCTGCCCGAGGATACGCCCTGCGGCATGCCGTTTGCCGAGTACGTGGGCTCGAGCGACACCGTGCTCGACTGCGAGATCACGCCCAACCGCCCCGACTGCCTGTCCATGATCGGCATGGCCCGCGAAACCGGTGCCATCTTCGACCGCGATTTCCACGTTGAGCTGCCCGCCATCAAGGTCGAGACCGGCCGCGCGACCGACGACGAGCTTTCGGTCGAGATTGCCGACGAGGGCCTGTGCGACCGCTACGTCGCCCGCATCGTGCGCAACGTGAAGGTCGGCCCCTCGCCCGACTGGATGGTCAAGCGCCTCAACGCCCTGGGCGTGCGCCCGCACAACAACATCGTCGATATCACCAACTACGTGATGATGCTCACCGGCCAGCCGCTGCACGCCTTTGACCTCGACACCTTTGCCGAGCGCGATGGCAGGCGCCGCGTGGTGGTTCGCGCCGCCCAGCAGGACGAGAAGTTCACGACGCTCGATGGCGAGGAGCGTGTGCTCGACGCCGGCATGGGCCTCATCACCGACGGCGAGCGCCCTGTGGCGTTGGCCGGCGTCATGGGCGGCATGGATTCCGAGATCGAGGACGATACCGTTGACGTGATGGTCGAGAGCGCCTGCTTCAACGCCGGCCGCACCTCGCACACCAGCCGTGACCTGTCGCTGATCTCCGACGCCTCCATCCGCTTTGAGCGCCAGGTTGACGAGACCGGCTGCGTGGATGTTGCCAACGTTACCTGCGCGCTGATTGAGGAGATCGCCGGCGGCGAGGTTGCTCCCGGCTATGTCGACGTTTTCCCCGCGCCCAAGACCATCGACAGCATCAAGCTGCGCCTGGCCCGCGTGCACGCCATCTGCGGCGCCGACATCGAGCCCGACTTTATCGAGCGCTCGCTCACCCGCCTGGGCTGCACCGTCGAGTGCGACGGCGAGGACTTTATGGTCACGCCGCCGAGCTTCCGTCCCGACCTGCCGCGTGAGATCGACCTGATCGAGGAGGTCCTGCGCCTATGGGGCATGGGTCGCGTCACGGCGACCATTCCGGCTGCCAAGAACCACATCGGCGGTCTGACGCGCGAGCAGAAGCTTACCCGCAAGGTCGGCGAGATCCTGCGCGCCTGTGGCCTCAACGAGACCACGACCTTTGGCTTTGCCGCCCCGGGCGACCTGGAGAAGATTGGCATGTCCACCGAGGGTCGCGGCTGCCCCGTGGTGCTCATGAACCCGCTGGTGGCCGAGCAGACCGAGATGCGCCGCTCGCTGCTGCCGGGCCTGCTGCAGTCCGTTGCCTATAACGAGGCCCACGGCACGCCCAACGTGCATCTGTACGAGGTCGGCAGCTTGTTCCACGGTCGCGAGAATGCCAGCCTGCCCAAGGAGACCAAGTCCGTGGCGGGCGTGCTCTCGGGCCAGTGGAGCGAGCAGTCTTGGAACATGAAGTACCGTAAGCTGCGCTTCTTCTTTGGCAAGGGCATTGTCGAGGAGCTGCTTGCCCAGCTGCGCATCGAGAAGATTCGCTTCCGTCCCGTCGAGGGCGAGAGCTATGCCTTCTTGCAGCCGGGTCGTGCTGCCGAGGTGCTCTCGGGCGGTACCGTGCTGGGCTGGGTTGGCGAGATCCACCCCGAGGCGCGCGAGGCTATGGGCATTGACGAGGTCGTCGTTGCCTTTGAACTCGACCTGGACAAGCTGATCAAGGGTGCCCGCAACCAGGAGAACTACCGTGAGTTCTCGCAATACCCGGCCGTTGAGCACGACCTTTCTATCGTGGTCGACAACGCTGTGACCTGCGAGGATCTTGAGCGCCGTATTACCAGCGCCGGCGGCAAGTTGCTCGAGGGCGTGCGCCTGTTCGATGTCTACCGCGATCCGGTCCGCATCGGCAAGGGCAAGAAATCCATGGCCTTTGCGCTTACGTATCGCTCCGACGACCACACGCTCACCAGTGAAGAGGTCGAAAAGGCGCACCAGAAGATCGTCACCAAGGTGTGCAAGGGCGTAAACGGCGAGGTCCGCGGCTAGGTCCTGCGCTGGGAGCGTAGGGCCTGATGGCGGTTGCTGCGGGCCCTGCGTGACCGCGGTGTTCGGAATAAGGCACCGACGAGCCTTCAGATGTTACATATGTATTGCAAAACGGCGTGCTGCTTTGTTGGCGGCGCGCCGTTTTGCTATGATAGCCCGCGGCGTGTTACGAATCTGACAATACGTAACACTGACAAGGTGATTTAAGCGGCGTTGCAATTCTGTGCGCCAACAACCGGGAGGCATACATGCACATTCCAGATAATTATCTGTCCCCACAGACCGATGCCGTCATGGCAGTGGCGATGGTGCCCGTTTGGGTTCACTGTATTAAGAAGGTACGCGCCACGCTCGATCGCGAGCACATGGCGTTCCTGGGCATCTGCGCCGCGTTCTCCTTTTTGCTCATGATGTTCAATGTGCCGCTGCCCGGCGGTACCACGGGTCACGCCGTCGGCGGCGCGCTCATTGCGCTGCTGCTGGGTCCCGAGGCCGCGGCCATTGCGGTTTCGGTTGCGCTGGCGCTGCAGGCGCTGCTGTTTGGCGATGGCGGCATCCTGTCCTTTGGGGCCAACTGTTTTAACATGGCTTTTGTGCTGCCGTTTGTTGCCGCCATGGTATTCCGCGCGCTCAACAGCCGCCTGCACGACAAGAGCTGGGGCACCTCGGTTTCTGCCATCGTGAGCGGCTGGGTCGGCTTGTGCGTGGCTGCCCTTTGCGCTGCCATCGAGTTTGGCATTCAGCCGATGCTCTTCACCAACGCCTCGGGTGCCCCGCTATACTGCCCCTTCCCGCTGTCTGTTTCCATTCCGGCCATGCTGATTCCGCATATGCTGGTAGCCGGTGTGGTCGAGGGCGTGGCGACCGCCGCTATCTACGGCTTTATCAAGAAGACGGCGCCGAGCTTTATCGTCGGCCCCGAGGCTTCCGACGGCCTGCTGGAGTCCGAGGGCGCAACCGCCAAGAAGACCTCGCTGATCCCCACGCTCATCCTGGTCGCCGTGCTTGTCGTGGCCACGCCGCTGGGCCTGCTGGCCACGGGTGACGCATGGGGCGAGTGGGACGCCGAGGGCGCCGCGACCGCCGTTCAGGAAGCTGGTGACGACAGTCTGCAGACTTCGGTTGGCCTCGATACTCCGACCTTTGCCGATGCCCTGCCCACGGGCGATTATCTGCAGGCCTATTCCGAGGAGCAGGGCCTTGGCTTTGCCGGTCAGGCTGCCATGTATATCCTGTCCGGCGTGATTGGCGTGGCGGTGCTCACCATCGCATTCCGCCTGATCTCGCTGACGGTTAAGGAAAGCGGTGCTCATGGCAATAGCCGAGCTGCCTAGCTGGCTTGCGGTCGAGCAGCGTTACGAGCCCGTGGGGGCTCGGCATCGTGTGATGCAAAAGAATGTCCTGCACCTGGCGAGCCTGCTTGAGCGGGTTCGCCTGGGTGGAGGTGCGCACGAGGGCGGGTCGATGGTCGACCGCGCCCTTTCTTGCGTTTCGGCTCCGGTGCGTCTGGTGGGGATGTTCGTTTGCGTCCTGTGCGTGTGTCTGACGCAAAGCCCGCTGTACCTCATGTTGATGGCGGCTATCGTGTTGGTGCTCGTTGCCGTACGCCCCGTACGCGGGCTGCGGGCAACCTTTGTGCCGGCGCTTGGCGCTGCGGGGCTCGCGGTGGTTCTGGCACTGCCTGCCCTGCTGCTGGGCGCGTCTGCCACGGGCGCCATGCTCAAGATCGCGCTCAAGACGTTTATTAATGTGTCGCTGGTGCTGGGTGTTTCGTGGACGCTCACCTGGAGCCGCATGTCGGCGGCGCTCAAAATGCTGCACCTGCCCGATGAGGTTATCTTTACGTTTGATATGGCACTCAAGCATATCGAGGTGCTGGGACGCACGGCGCACGGTCTGTGCGAATCAGTCATGCTGCGCAGCGTCGGTTCCGCGCCTGCGGGTTTTTCGCGCACCGACTCGCTGGCGGGTATCATGGGCATGACGTTTATCAAGGCGATGGAATGCAGCCGCGCGATGGACGAGGCCATGCTGTGCCGCGGCTTCGCCGGCGTGTATCCGGCGCCTGCACGGAGCGGCTTTGGCTGGCGCGATGCGGCTTACGCGGCCGTTGTGACGTTGCTCGCCGTGTTGTGCGCGATGTTGTAGCGCGGACGGTCGAACCGTCGATGTGAGTAGGGAAGGGCGACGTTTTGGCAAACGATACGAATAACGCGATGGGTGTGAGCGGTGTTGCCGGCGCCGAGGTCACGCCGCTCATCGAGTTTCGCGACGTGGTGTTTTCCTATGCGGGTCATACGGTGGTCGACGGCGTTTCATTGCAGGTGAACCGTGGGGAGCTCGTTGCTCTGCTTGGTCCTAACGGCTGCGGCAAGACGACGATCATGCGTCTTATCAACGGCCTTGAGCTTGCGGACGCGGGTGCGTACCTGTTCGACGGGTATGCGGTCGATGCCGCATATCTCAAGGATTCCGCGACGGCCCAGCGGTTCCATCAGCGCGTGGGCTTTGTGTTCCAAAACGCCGATGCGCAGCTCTTTTGTGCCACGGTCGGCGAGGAAGTCGCGTTTGGCCCGGCTCAAATGGGGCTGCCGGCAGACGAGCTCGAGCGCCGCGTCCGCGATGCCATGGAGCTGTTCCAGGTTGCCGATCTTGCCGACGTCTCTCCCTATCAGCTCTCGGGCGGGCAAAAGAAGCGCGTTGCGCTGGCTGCCGTCGTGTCGATGAACCCGGATATCCTGGTGCTCGACGAGCCCACCAACGGACTTGACGAGGACTCGTGCGACATCGTGGTCAACTTTCTACTGGCCTATGTTGCTGCCGGCAAGACGGTCTTGATGAGCACGCATCATCAGGATTTGGCGCGGCGCCTGGGCGCCCGCGCCATCTATATCGATCGATATCACCATGTGGTCGAGGCGCCGGTGTCGTCGTATGGAACCGAGAGCGGCGCTGCGGAATAGTTGCTGCGTAGAGCGTGCGTAGCCGCCCGCGCGGCTTTGCCGTGATGGTATAGTTATCCAGGTTTTTATGGGGGTGGCTATGCCAAGCTGGAACATTCATATCGCTCAGACGGAGCGTTTGCTGGAGCGCACCGGTGCGCTTGCCAATAGTGTGCGCGACCGCAATGCCTTTTTGTTTGGCTGCGTGGTTCCGGATATCTTCGTGGGCTATATGGTCCCTGGCATCGCTGATCCCATTCCGTATCGCATTACGCACTTTGCAAACCCCGAGCCTATCCCTAAGCCGCGCGAGCATGAGTTTTGGGATACCTATGTGGCGCCGCTGCTCAAAGGGGCGTCTGTTGGTACGCCGGCTGCCGCGACCTCGATCGCCGAGGAGCGCGAGCGACTCAATCGGGTGCATTATCCCCAACGCTACAAGGATGCCGAGCCGGTTGCCGGTCCCGGTGCTAGCGAGCTTTCGCTCGCGCCCGATGACGTGGCGCAGTCGCTGCTCGATCTGACGCTGGGCGTTTGGTCGCATCTGGTGGCCGATACCGTGTGGAACACCCGCGTGAACCAGTACCTGGAGGCGCACGGCGGCAAGCCGTGCGAGGAATTCCGCATTAAAAAGCAAGGCGACTTTGACTGGTTTGGCAAGACGCTCGGCATTGTTTCGATTCCGCGCGCGACCGATCGCCTCTATACTGCGGCGACGCGTTTTGGTCAGTATCCCATCCATAAGGAGTATGTGCTCAAGACCATCGGCGTTATGCACGAGATTGTACGCGAAAACCCCGGCGAGCCCGATCATCCGCCGTATCGCTTGCTAACCGAGGAGTTTTTCGATGCAACGTTTACCGAGGTCGTCGAGCTAACCGAGGCGGGTTTTGCCGCCCGTGTCGAATCGCCCGATGTGTCTGCGCTGCCCCTGATTGCTAGCTGCTAGCTGGCCGGCCCGGCAGTGAATAGCTCAACCCAATCGACAAGTAGCTCTTGCCGCAGGGCATCTTCGGTGGTGCGTTCCTGATCGGTCTTTGGGGTGTAGGGAAGTCCAGCCTTTTTATGGATGAGCTCGGCTATGTGGTAGAAGCTCTTCTTCTCCTTGATCTGGTCATAGGTAATTTGGATGACGTCGTAGCCCATGCTTGTGAGTGCGGTGGCGCGCTCGGCATCGGAGAGGCTCGCGGCTTCGCTGTCGTGGGCGGAGCGGCCTTGGCATTCAAGGATGACGCCCATGCTGTCGGTGGCGCTTTCGATGAGGATATCGGCGTAGCAGCAGGTTTTGTCATACAGCGAACGCGCGGCTTCGCTGAGCGGGATGCGCGCGTTATTGGTGATGTCGATGCCCAGACCGCCCTCATCGCGGGGGAGCGAGATGAGAATTGACGTCTGGACTTCAAAGGGCGAGGCGGTCTGTCCTGTCATGCGTTCGGCGGCCCAGCGGAGCTGCTTAACGCCGCGCAGGCCTGCGGCCTGCTTGGCGAACGCGGCGATATTCGCTGCGGTAAGAAGCGGCGTGCGCTTCCACAAGTTGGTGTCATTGCCCTTGGTGTCGTTAGCTCGCTCCCAGCCGCAGCTGGGCGGAATGAGCTTAAGCGAAATAGCTTCATCGAGTTGTTGTTGCGTTCGCTCGCAGGGCTTAAACACTGCAAAGGAGCCGCACATCTCGTAGCAAGCCATGAGTAACTGGCTGCGTGAGACCTGCGTGGCAAGGCTGAGCAGCGTGAACTCCGGTGAAGTGACATCAAACCCATGCTCAGTCTGCCTAAACGACCCAGGAGGCGGCTTTTGGGTTAGCAGACGGCTATGAAATAGCTTTCCGTTCGCGCGCTGTTTTCTTTCGCCCACGAATCTCCAAACTGGTGTGCCGAGCAAGTCTTTAAATACTGGTTGTTTTGAGTAGTGTACCAAGCGATGGTCATGGTCGGGCGGCAGGATTGCCGGATAGAGTCCCAGTATCTGGGGCCTTGATTGGCAACTTTATCCGAACACTTCCCACATTCATCCGTACATGTACGG
>CATXWM010000009.1 GCA_958403205.1 uncultured Collinsella sp.
AGGCTGGTCGAGAGGCGGGAGGCA
Source organism: uncultured Collinsella sp. (assembly GCA_958403205.1). Lineage (GTDB taxonomy): Bacteria > Actinomycetota > Coriobacteriia > Coriobacteriales > Coriobacteriaceae > Collinsella. The sequence goes on from CATXWM010000009.1 coordinate 25, forward strand.
CTGCTCGCGCGTGGGGTCCACGGCAACAAGGCGAACGTGGCCACGGCGCGCGAGCTCGCCTGCTGGGTATGGGCGGTCGGCCTCATGGCCGAGGAGGCGTAGGGGGGCGGTCCCCCGCACATAAGCCAGTCACCCCGGAAGCGGTTCGATCCGAAGCCGTTGAGGCGAACCTCAGGTCCCTTTTCTGCGAGCGCCCAGGGCGCCACACGCGTGCACAGACTGTCGGTTCGACGTAGAAGCCTCAGCCGTAGCAACGGATTGCCCGGCGAGAGATCGCCGCGGGCGGATATTAAACTGCAAAGACGAGCGTCGGTAAGACACGCCGAGGTCGCCGCGGACGGGCTGATATAGGGAGAGGGCCTGACCCCATATCGTTGGGGCCAGGCCCGATTTTGCCTCTTGACAATGTCCTGCTCATATTAAAAGGAACGTCCCCAAGTGCCAAGGGTGTCCCCAACGACTAGTTGAATGGGGTCGGGATTGGAGCTGGGGAGGGAGCGGATTTCTAGCTCTATGCCGAGTTCTTGCAGCTCTTTGAAGGCGGCGACGTCTGTGTCGTCTACGGCAACTGTGGGCGTCGCGGGACGCTTGCCCTCCCCTGCTTGCATGTGACCGATACTGATCTTGGTAATGGGCACACCGCCCTTGACCAGCGCGAGCGCATCCGCGGGCGACGCCACCATGATGAGAATCCATTGGCGCGGCGTTGCGGTATGAATGATGTCGATGGTCCTTTGCACCGAGAAAAACCGCGTCCACACGCCCTCGGGCGCCGCGACCCTCATAGGCGCCCACTTGCGCGAATCCGCCGCAATCTCGTCGTTGACGATTAGGACGAGGTTGGAACCCATAGCCTCGTTCCACAGCTCAACGTCTTACCCGTAAATAAACCGGTCATCGATACGCATGAGAAGGATCTTGGGTTGAGCCATGGCAGTCCCATTCTGTTTGAGACTCGTAAGAGCGAGACATCACGTCTCCAATATTAGTGCATTTAAAGTGAGAAAAGCCGTCAGAACACTTGCACGGATGTGCGATGTCCCGTATCATAGACAGCCGTTGACGCCTCAGTTGCGTCACCACATGGCCGCCAGCGTAGCTCAGTTGGTAGAGCACCGCTCTCGTAAAGCGGGGGTCACCGGTTCGAGCCCGGTCGCTGGCTCCATTGCACAAGATAGCCGCCTTCGGGTGGCTTTTTTGTTGCCGATTCGCCCACTCGGTGGACTTCGGATTTAATGCTTAGGGGGCGGGGATTTACCAAAGTGAAATTTTAATGAAAAGAAACCCAGCTGCAATAATTGCCATGGTGAGGGCTCGAATTGGCCATATAGATTTAAAATAGCCACGATACCTTCTCTTTTGCTGGAACGATATATCTATACAAGGTTGTGAGCGGAAAACAAAAATACGTCGATTGCTATCCGACAAACGGGTCTGGAATTGCATTCACCGGCATTTCGGGGCAGATTGATACACATGTACGAAAGGGAACCTATGTGGTGCGTTGGGTTGGAGCTGCTGCAGGCCCGATATGGATTGCGGTCTTGCGCCCCGATGTCCAAATAGGTTTCTCTCTCTAGAAGGGAAGTTGCTCATGGACGCCATATATGACGGAGATGACTGGGTCGATCATTATACTTGGCGCCTGGTCGGCTCGAACGACAATGGGGATGTGGTGTTTGATGGACTATGTCCAAAGCATCTCCATCCTTTTGTCTCGTCGTTAATTGAGAGTTCCGCTCGTGTTGCCCCCTACAGCTCGGCGTCGCTTCATGATACGGACGTTTTGAAGACCATAAGGGAATCAATTGACGATGGCACGATGAGCGGCCCGCTGTTTTCTCGGCTTGTGGGGCTGGATGAGATTCAATCGAAACGACTGCTTGCGGGCGAAAAGGTGGAACTCACTTATCGGTCGATGATTTCAATCCTGCGGCTAGCCGATGTTCTTCGCAAATAAACAGCTTCCCTATTCAAAAACAGAAAACCCCGCCAAACGTGATTCCCCTAGGGAAACACGTTTGGCGGGGTCCTAGCGTGATATCCCTAGAGGAATCACGCCAGCATACGAACAGTTCAGCCGAGCAGCGCGTTACTCCTCCCAGTAAGCATCTGCAAGCAGCTTAAAGCAGATCTTCTTGACCGGCTGCGCCCCATCGCCCGGGAACTCGAGCGTGGGCATGTGAGGCTCGCCGGCAACGAACAGCGCAAACTTGTCGTCAGCAAGATCGCCGGCGATCGAGGCGTCGGAATCGACCAGATCGTAGTCGTCCTTCTCGTCAAACTCCTGAACCAGCGTCAGGCTGCCCGTGGCGACCTTAAAGGCCTCGCGACCCTCGACGTCGATCTGCAGGTCGTGATAGCGCTGATGCGTCTCATAGTGAGCCTCGGCCTCGGGACGCGTCGTGGGAGCCATGACGTTCGCATAGACCTTGTCGCCCAGAATCGGATGGCTGCCGACCTCGAGCTGCGCCGGATCGTTCTCCTCGAGCCAGTCAATCAGCACATCGAGGCCCTTGAGCATTCCGCGGTATTCCTCGATATCGCCCAATGCACCGTAAATCATCTAAATCCCCTCTCGGATCGTTTCTTTGGCGGCTACTCGATAAACGCGTTACCGACGCTGTTGCCGCCCACATACGTCTCGACCAGGGTAAGGTCGGGATTGAACACGACAACGTCGGCGTCGCGCCCCGACATAATGCTATCGCACTTGTCGTCGACATGAGCTAGCAAGCGATGCCGGGACCGACGCCCAAGCCCTTACAGCTCGGTCACGACAACGCCGTTGTAGACCTCGTCCCAACGGTCCATGACCAGATGGCCGGTCATAGGATCCATGGCGTTGAGCTTGCCGCAAGTGTTGGCGGTTCGCAGCACCGTCTCGTCGTCTGCGCCAGCAGCGATGGCATGCGCGAAGCCTGCGATAGTGGAGTCACCAGAGCCCGTTGCGTTAACGGCAGGGATATCGGGCGTCTTTGCGCGGAACGCACGGCCATTGTGGAAGCCAACGGAGCCGGCAGCGCCCATGGACACGACGACCCAGGGGATATCGGAGAAGCGGGCGTCAGAAGCGAGCGCGGCGCGGAGCTCGTCCACATCGTCGGTGGTAAAGCTCGTGCCCAGAAGGCCGTTGATCTCGGTCAGGTTAGGCTTGACCAGCTCGGGCTTAACCTCGGACTTGAGCGCAGCCTCGAGCGAGGCACCCGAGGTATCGAGCAGCACCTTGGCTCCGGCGTTCTCGGCAATGCCCGTGATCTTGGCGTAGTAGTCCGCCTCGACGCCGCGGGGCAGCGAACCCGAGATGGTGACGACGTCGGCCTTACCTGCAAGCTCGGTAAACTTGGCGGTAAAGGCATCGAGCTCCTCGGGGGCAATTGTCGGGCCGCTCTCGAGCAGCTCGGTCTGGTTGCCGGCGTGGAGAATGTTGAGGCAAATTCGAGTCTCGCCCTTGATGGGCACAAAGTCGTTGTTAATACCGTTGGCGTCCATGAGCTCAGCCATGTAGGCGCCCATGTGGCCGCCGAGCAGACCGGTTGCCACAACGTCGTCGCCCAGCTGACCCAGCACGCGGGCCACGTTGAGGCCCTTGCCGCCGGCGGTCTTTTCGGGCGTCACACGGTTGACGTCGTCGATAATGAGCTCATCGAGCTGATAGCGCGTATCGACAGACGGGTTCATCGTAACGGTGAGGATCATTTTTAGCTCCTTATCTCGCAGGCTCCTTGTGCCTCGCGATACGAGTCGACAAAACGGAATTACAGAATCTCAATCGTGAACGAGCGAACGACGGTCTCCTTGGGCTTGGCGACAAGGCAGCCGCGCTTATGCTCAAGCACGTCGTCCTCATCGGAGCAGGTCGAGAGACCGCCCCAAGGCTCAACCGCCACAAAATCGCCCTCGGGCTTGCTCCACACAATGAGATATGGGAAGCCCTCAAAGCTCAGGCGGACGCCCTTGTCCTCGCCCTTTTTGGAAAGCGTGACCTGACGGCTCTCGAGCACGTCAAAGATGGTCTCCGCAAAATCGAAGAGCTCGTGCGACAGGGGCAGCGTCTTTTCCACCATGGGGTTCTTGGAGCGGTTTGCCACGTCAATCAATCCAGTCGAGGGAACGGCGGTGCAGAGCTCCGCAGCCTCGTCTTTCTCAAAGCGCAACTCGTAGTCCGTATAGGCCTCGCCCTCATCGAGCGGACACCTAAAGCCGGGATGACCGCCGATAAAGAACGGCATGTCCTCAGTCCCCTCGTTGGTCACCTCATAGGAGACGCGAACGGCATCCCCCTCAAGCGTATAACGAGCGACAAGCTTAAACGGGTACGGATAATCGCTCAGCAGCGCGGCGTTATCCTCCGAAGCCAGGCACATCGCCAGCTCGTTCTCGCTCTGGCTCAGCAGCTTCCACTCCTGTTTGCGCGCAAACCCGTGGCGAGCGAGCTTTACATGATGCCCGGCAAACGTCATGGCGCTGTTGTCGCGCAAGCCTCCGCAAATCGGGAAGCAAATCGGTGCCTGGCCGGACCACACGGCGGGATCGCCCTGCCACAGATACTCGCGACCTCCGGCCTCGATCGAGGTAAACGAACCACCAGCCGTGGACACCTTAATAGAAATCGAATCGTTGGAGAGAGCGTATTCCATTGCCCATCCTTTCGAACAACTGCTTTTTGCTCGCAAGTACCCGTCTCGGCCCTAACCAAAGGACAAACCCGCACGTTCATCGATGCGTCCGGTATCCCAGCCATGTAACGGGGTACCATACAGACATTGATGCAATTACAGCTGAAAGGCCTTCTTATGCGAACCATCATCCTCTACGCCTCGCGCCATCACGGCAATACGAAAAAGCTCGTGGACGCCATCGTCGAGGCACACCCCGAGATCGATACCCTCGACGTCAAGGCGCTCGGTAAAAACGAGTACCCCGACCTGCACGAATATCATCTGATCGGTGTCGCCACGGGCATCTATTACTCCGAGATCGACAAGGACATGGCACGCGTGCTCACGAACGTGCTGCAGCCGCAGGACAAGGTGTTTGGCCTTATGACCTACGGTGGCAAAAACAAGTGGTACGGCAAGGATATCGATGGCATCTGCCGCATGAGGCAGGCCATCTTTATGGGTGTCTACGGCTGCCCCGGCTTTGATACGTGGGGGCCGTTCAAACTCGCCGGCGGTGTCCAAAAGGGACACCCAACCGCTGAGGAAATTAAGGGCGCCGTCGACTTCTTCGATAAGATCGAAGACGAATATGGCGATATCATCGTCGAAGAGTACGCCAAGCGCGAGAAGCGTCTAGCATACGAGAAGGAGCATCCTGCAGGAGGCCTGGTGGCCGGCGTCAAGCGCACGGCAAAGAAGATCGCTAACAAGCTGTAACTGTGAAGGTGCTTTTGAGCGTTTAACCCATACGGCGGGTCCGAGCAGATTCGGGCCCGCCGTCTTTTTCTATCGTTACTCGGTAAAGGCGTTGCCGACGCTCTGGCCGCCAACATACGTCTCGACGAGGGTAAGCTCATGGTCGAACACGACAAAGTCGGCGTCGCGACCCGGCATGATGCTGCCGCACTTATCCTCGATGTGCGCGGAGCGTGCCGGCACCTCGGTTGCCATACGAATGGCGATATCGGCGCTGGCGATGCCCCAGTCGACGATGTTCTTGACGCCCTGGGCAAGCGTGAGCACCGAGCCAGCAATGCTCTTGCCGTCGGCGAGCCAGCACAGGTTGTCCTTCATGATGACGTCCATGCCACCACTGGTGTAGCTGCCCTCGGGCATGCCGCCGCAGCCCAGGCAGTCAGTGATGAGCACCGTGTGTTGCCAGCCCTTTGCCTGCAGCAGCGCCTTGATGGCGGCAGGGTTAACGTGCTTGCCGTCACAGATGATCTCGGCGTAGGTCTCGGGCGTGGACATGGCAGCGCCCACGACACCGGGCTCACGGTGATGCAGCCCGCGCTGACCGTTATAGGTATGCGTAAAGCAGCTGGCACCGGCGTTGATGGCGGCGATGCACTCATCGTAGGTGGCGTCGGAGTGACCGATGCTGGTCACCACACCCTTGGCATTCAGAGCAGCCGCATAAGCAGCGGCACCGTCGCGCTCGGCCGCCATGGCGCTCTTGACGATGCGACCACCCGCAGCCTCCTGCCACTGATCGAAGACCTCCTCGGAGGGATCGATCAGGTAAGCGGGGTTCTGCGCGCCCACGTGCTTCATGGTAAAGAAGGGGCCCTCCAGGTAGATGCCCTGAATGCGGGCACCGCAGAAGTCGGGGCCGCGACCCTCGTCCGCCTGAGCGATGGCGGCGCAGGCGTCCTTGATCTGCTCGACGCCATCGGTGAACGTCGTGGGCAGCCAGCTGGTGGTGCCGCGACGGGCTAGCTCGGTCGAGCTGATATCGATGCCCTCGGGATCGTTATCGGTAGTTGAGTGGTTGTAGAAGCCATGGATGTGAGTATCGACCATACCCGGTGCGATCCACGATCCTGTGTAGTCCTTAATCTCGCAAGAGGGCTCGCCGGCCTGCCAGGCGCCAAAGACGCCATCCTCGACCATAAGATAGCCGCCCAGTTGCGGGCCTGCCGGCAAGAAGAACTTGTCAGCCTTAATTGCGTACGTGCTCATATGCACTCCTTGCTTCTAAAGCAGTTGACTGTAGTGATGCTTATACCCAGCTCACGTAAAACAAAAAGCGCCCGCCCGCCGTTATGAGCGGACGGGCGCCCTTACAGGGGGACGCGATTAAGCGGTGAAGGGGTGAATCGTCACGCCCTTAACCACGCGGTTGACCGTGCCGGTGGGGCTCGGCGTATCGGGCGTGTTGCCCACGCGCACGGAGTTGAGCAGGCTGATAGCCTGGGCAAACATCACGAACGGCAGAGCAAGGTAGCCCTCGGGAAGTGCCTCGTAGCCCTTAAAGGTGAAGGACTCACCCTCATAGACGGTGGCACCTTCCTGCTGAACGGCGATGGTGTGCTGAGCGATCTCGTCGCCACCGATCTCGTTGAGGATGTCGATGTCGTACTGACGGGTGTAGGCGTCGTTATTGACGAACACGAAGACGAGCGTCTTATCGTCGACGAAGGACTTAGGTCCGTGACGATAGCCCATGGAGGTGTCGTAGGAAGTAGCGACCAGACCGTGAGCGAGCTCAAGGATCTTGAGCTGGCTCTCCTGGGCAAGGCCACCGAAGGAGCCAGAACCCAAGTAGGTCACGCGGTTGAAGTCGCCAGCCAGGTAATCGGCGATCTCGGGCTCACGGGAGATGACCTCCTCGCCCATCTTGGCAATCGTCTCGACCCACTCGGCCTTCTGCTCGTCAGAGGCAGTGTCGAAAATAAGGGTGGAGAGCAGGGTCATGCAGGAATAAGAACCGGTCATGGCGAAGCCCTTGTCGTTGGCGCGCGGAATGAGCAGCGTCAGCGCGTTGGGATCATCGGCAGACTCGACGGCGAGCTTGCCCTCGGGAGCGCAGGTGATGTTGAGGAACTTGACGTTGTGGACGAGCTCCTTGGCAACGGCAACGGCGGCAAGGCTCTCGGGGCTGTTGCCGGAGCGGGCAAAGGAAACCACGAGCGTGGGATCCTCGGCGCGCAGGAAGTCGCGCGGGGCGCTCACGATGTCGGTCGTGGCGATGGGCTTAAAGTCGTAGAGATCAGTGTTGCCAGCGTGACGCAGGTACGGGGCGCAGGTATCGCCAACGTAGTCGGACGTACCGGCACCGGTGAAGACAACGGACAGACGACCCTCGCCCATAGCGCGAGCCTCGGCCAGGAAGGCCTCGATGGCCTCCTTGTTCTCGCGATAGATGTTGAGCGTATCACGCCAAAGCTCGGGCTGCTGAGCAATCTCGGCCGTGGTGATCTGGGCGCCGAGCTCGGTGAGCTCCTCGACACTCTTCTCGAACATTTCTAATACCTCTCTCTAGAAGTAATCCTCTGACGTGCAATTATACACTTCGGTTGGTTATCTGGTAGTAACCAGTTAAATGCAAAGAATCATCATGTGGAAACGATGCGAACACTAGTCGCTACGCTGGTGGTAAACCTTGTATTTAAACTGATCGGCACGAGCAACCGAGAGTGTGTACTCCACAACCTCGTTTGACTCGTTATACGTAGTCCTGACCAAATCGAGCACAGGCGAGCCCTCGACAATTCCCAAAAGGTGGGCATCGGTGGGACGGGCTATGCTCGCATAGAACTCCTCTTCGGCCACGCGTATCTTTTGCTGAAAGTCTTGCTCAATCACATCGTAAAGCGGCTTACGCTCCAGCAGCGGTCGCTTTAGGGACAAAAATTGACGAACTGGTAGATAGCTGCGTTCGACCATCATGGGCATGTTGTCGGCAGAACGAAGGCGCTTAAGCTTAAAAATGCGATCACCGATACGCAATCCCATATGCTCGGCCAGATTTTTATCGGCCTCCATCTCGCAAAACTCGAGAATCGTGGTCTCGGGGTCGCGACCCATCGCGCGCATCTGCTCGGTAAAGCTGTAGGACTGCATAAGATTGGTTGCTTTTGCCGAACGGTCGGTCACAAAGGTACCGCGACCGTGCTGCCGAACCACCAGTCCTAAACGCTCCAGTTCCTGCAGAGCCAGGCGTACCGTAGTACGCGAGAGACCATAGCGCTCCGAAAGTTCGCGCTCGGAAGGAATCATGTCACCGGCGCGATATTCATGGTCGATCTTTTCGGTCAGAATATCGACCAGCTGATCGTACAGCGGTTGCTTACGCGCTCCGATCGCCATCCTATCCTCCCTTTTGCTCGAATTCGGCTAACTACCTAGGGTGTTTAGCATTATCTGTCTGCCACACCCGAATCATCAAGAAAACAAAAGCCGCGCGCTCTTTCGAGCACGCGGCTTTTAACATACACATGGCTTAAGGGGTCGGGGTGTGAGCCGCGTAGGGACACACCCCTCAAGCTAGAGCCTTACCAGATGCTCGGCCAGAGACCAAGCGGGCCAGCGCCCAGGATGCCAAGGACGAAGAGCAGGAGAATGCCCTTGGTCGGGGTCCAGCTGTGCTTAGCGAACATGTAGTAAAGCAGCAGCGTAAGCATAAGCGGGACGAGCTTCGGGACGATGGTGTTGAGGGTGTCGGCAACAGAGAAGTTGACCGGATCCTCGGTAACGGTGCCGTAGGTCACGGACTCCATGCCGTTGCCCAGATCGGTGACGCCGCACTCGACAGCGTTGCCGTCGGCATCGGAAGCGGTGAGGGCGTTGCCGTCCTCATCGGTCATGGCGATGGTACCGGCCTCAGCGGTCTCGGTATCGATGCCCTCCATACCGGTGAAGTTCTCGGCCTCCTTCTCGGAGACGATCACGGTAGTAGCGGAGAGGCCACGGGTGGTGCCGTTGGGGATCTGGAGGTTGATCTGGGTGCCACCCATGGTGACGACCAGGCAACCGACGACGAAGACGCCCATGATGGAAGCGGCACGCGTGAAGGCCTGCATGTTGGCAGTCAGAGCGTCAATAGCGCTGGTGCCAAGCTTGTAGGACCAGTTCATGAGCCAGAAGCGCAGAGCGAACTGGACGACGTTGAAGATCACCAGGAAGATGATCGGTGCAGCGGCGTTGCCGTTGATGGCCATGTTGGAGGTGATGCCGGCCGTGATAGGCACGAGCGTCAGCCAGAACAGGGCGTCACCGATACCACCGAGCGGGCCCATTGCGGCGACGCGGACGGCGCGGATCGTGGGGATGTCAACCTTGTTCTGCTCGAGCGAAAGCACGATGCCCATAACAAAGGTGACGAGGAACGGGTGGGTGTTGAAGAACTCCAGGTTGTGGCTCATGGAAGCCGCGAGGTCGTTCTTGTTGGTGTGGATCTTCTCCAGACCGGGGATGATGGAGTAGAGCCAGCCAGCGGCCTGCATACGCTCGTAGTTGAACGAGGCCTGCAGGAAGCAGGAGCGCCAAGCCATCTTGTTGAGGGTCTTCTGGTCGAGCTGCGGAGCAGGAGTGAGATCCTCGTAGTGCTCCGGGATCACATACTCATTAGATGCCATCTTCGAAGTCACCTCCGTCAGAAACAGCTGCACCCTTCAGCTCGGTCTGCTGCTGGAAGTCCCAGAAAGCGATACCGAAGCCGATGAGAGCGAGGATGAGCAGAGCAGGGGTTGCCAGCGAATCGTTGGCAACGGTGATGAGCGCGAGGCCAAAGCCCATGAGGAAGAAGCCCCACATATCGCGGTTCATCATTACCTTGAGCAGGACGGCGAAGCCGACGAAGCGCATCATGCCGCCTGCAGCGGAGAGACCGGTCTGCAGCCAAGTCGGGATGGCAGAAGCGATGGTCTGACCGATGGTAGCGCCAGCGATGAAGAACAGGGTGACGACGACAGCGAAGATCAGGCCGAGCAGAGCCATGGCGAAGTAGTTCAGGCGCTCGATGCCCTTGGTGTCCGCGTTGTGAGCCATGTTATCGGCCGTGGACATAAGCGGGGACATAAGCGTGAAGACCAGGGTAACGCCAAGCTGGCCAAGCAGAGCGAACGGAATGGCGAGGCCGACTGCCGCGTTGGGCTCGAGGCCCGTGGCGATAGCGAGAATGGCTGCCATGATGCCGCCGATGACGGCGTTAGGCGGCTGAGCGCCTCCGATCGGCATGTTGCCGATCGTCATGAGCTGATAGGTACCACCCACGAGAAGACCGGTGTTGAGGTCGCCAAGGATAAGACCGATGACGGCGCCGGTGACGATGGGCTGATAGAGAGACTCGAGGAAGTCAAACTGGTCGATTGCCGCGATGAACGTAACAACGAAGACCAGAGCGATCTGGATGATCGAGTATTCCATCTTGCTCCTCCTTTCAAAATGTATGTACGCACTTTGGATATCACGTACAGAACGTCAGGGTTTCACTCCTGACAACGTGGATCACGAGGATTACGAGAAGAGCTTGCTCGTGTCCTCAACAGGCGTGCTCGGAACGCGCCTGATCTCCAACTCCACCCCCAATTCCTGCAGCTCTTTAAACGCAGCGACATCCTCGTCGTTAACTGCGACGGAGGTGGCGACTTGGCGCTTTCCTTCCGACATGTGCATGTTGCCGATGTTTACCTTCTTTATAGGCACACCGCCCTTGACGAGCGTAAGCACGTCTTCCGGTGTTTCGGCCACGATGAAGATCTTCTGGCGCGGGCTCGCCTTGCCAATGACGTCGATGGTCTTCTGCAGAGAGAAGAAACGCGTAGCGACGCCGGCGGGAGCGGCCATCTTCATGAGGTTCTGGCGCATGGTGTTGGACGCCACGTCGTCGTTGGCGACGAGGATGAGGTTGGAGCCCAGGGTGGAGTTCCACTGGGTGGCAACCTGACCATGAACCAGTCGGTTATCGATGCGGGTAAGAAGAATGTTGGGTTCTGCCATGTTGATCAGCTTCCTTTCGTTATTTGCTGACGACAGTTACTTGATCTCCTGAATCGCGTAACGCGAAACATCTACGACGGCTCCGGATCGGACTTTGATCTGGACCTTCTCGCCTTCGATGCCTTTGACGGTTCCGTAGATACCGCCGGCGAAAAGAACCTCCTGACCCGGCTTGAGCTCGGTGTGCAGCTCCTTGAAGTACTTCTGCTTCTTCTTCATGTTGATTTGCGACCAGATGGTGTAAATCAAGCCCATGATGACAAGCAGGCCTAAAAGGGCGACCGAGGAGCTCAGGACGTTGGCTCCGAAATCGGCCATTAGATGCCGTCCTCGTCGCCGAAGATATCCTCTTCCTCGGAGCCGGCAACGGATGCGACCGTCTGGGCGGTGACGCCCGTCTGGCCAACGGTCACGGCCTGCTCGGCAAGCTCGGCGAGCGTGGCATTGCCGCGGAGGAACAGAAGCTCAATAACCATGGGAAGGTTGGTGCCAGTCAGAACCTCGACGTTGTCGACATCCTGGGCAATCATCATCGACTGGTTGAACGGGGTGCCGCCAAGCAGGTCGGTAAAGACGAGCACGCCATCGCACTCCTCGCGCATGGCGGTAATAGCGGCGCGGAGATCCTCACCGTAGGAAGCAGCCTGGTCGCCCTCAAAAGGAACGACGGTAAAAGCGGGCTGGTCGCCGGCAACCATAGCGATAGCGCTAGCTAGGCCGGGTGCGAACTGTCCATGACCGGTAAGAATAAAGCCAACCATTCAAATTTCCCTTCCGAAGGTGTGTACGATCTGAGTCCGATGATTTTCGGAAGCCAGCGGGCGCTCGCCCTTAAAGCTTCTTAGAAAGCGTTCTTTGAAGACCAGTGGTTTCTAAACTGGTAGTAACCACGTGACGTGTTGTTGTCACTATATCACTCCAGAAGAGGTCGCTTTCGTTGATTCATACGGTAAAACGTTTTTGCACCGCTCACGGTGATATTTCGACCGTTTACCGCTCGTTAATACTTCTACCTGCGGTTTTGAAACCGTTTCGAAACGCTTTGGCAAAAGATCGGAACTTTTCCTGTCCCTAAACAACGCAGGGCGGCTAAAAATAGCGTGTAGAAAAAATGCAGGTCATTGTGAAGATATGTGAATTGGTCTTTTTGACTTAATACCAGTTAGAACCAGTTTTGAGATTATCGGTGAACGGTAGTTTTCGACCGTTCACCGGTTACTTGTAATCGTTTGCAGCTGTTTTCCCAGATGAATCGGGGGGCGATGAAGCATTTGCGCGGGTGCGAGACCTACCCTAACGGTTTCGGTAACAAAAAAGCCCGCTAGAACGCTGTCCGTTCTAGCGGGCTCAATCAGGTAGATCGGTTAGCGCGCAGTAGTGCAGGCAAACCTTACGCAAACAGGCCGTAGATGCTGATGTTGGCCTTGGCGTAGAGGCCGTTAGCATACTCGGTCCACTTGGAGCTGGCGCTCGAAGCCTGCGAAGAGTACTGCTGGTAAGCAGTGTAGTAGGCGGTCATGGCCTGCTTATAGGTGGCGCTATCGGCCGTAAAGGCATCGTCGGCAAAGGCCTTAGCGTAGGTGCCGTTCTCGTCCTTCCAGGTACCCTTCGAGCTATCCCACTCGTCGCCGGCAAGTTTGATGATGTAATCGGCGTAGTCCTTGCTCGCGGTCTCCTCGTTGCCGTCAGCAGGCTCGGTCGGGGCGGTCGGCATGCTTGCGGAGCTATCGCCCACCTTCTTCTTGTAGAGCTTCTGCAGCGTCGCGGACTGACGGACGATCTGCTTGGCCTGGTCCTTGGACACGCCATACTGCGTGGCCATGGTCTTGTAGTCCGAAGTGCCGATGGAATCCTCGGCGTACTTCTTCATCTCCTTAGAAGAGACGGTGATGCCCTCGTCCTCGGCAGCGTCGAGCAGGATCTTGTTGCGCACGTAGGACAGGATGACGTCGGCAGAGGGAGCGGTGTAGTTGCCATCGCCATCCTTGACGGTGTCGAGGCTGTACTGGCTCTCAATGGCCTCGCGCGCGGTGATGTCGCTCTTCTTGCCGTTGTAGCTGTAGCTTGCCACGGTCGAATCGAGCTGGTCCTCGGTGAGGGTCGCCGAGCCGACGCCCTTGCCGCCAAAACCACCGTTGCCGATAAAGAAGCCGACCACAGCAGCGATCACGACTGCAACCACGAAGGCGGCAATCATCGTCTTCTTGTGCTTGGATGCGCGGTCGTCTTCATCGGAACCCAGAATATCGTCGTCCTCATCCTGGGCCTCGGGCATCAGATTCTCGTCAGCGGCATCCGCGGCAATCTGAGCCTCCAGTCGGGCGTCCTCCTCCTCGGCCGTCGTGCCGGCGGCAATGTGCTCGGCAGACGTACCGGCGACCAGGTCGATCTTCTCATCCTCATCACCGTCGGGGCCTTCGCCGCGCTCGATAATCTGGATGCCGTCGATCTCGTCCTTCTCGTCCTTCTTTTGAATCAGACCCATAGTCAGCTACTCCTTGTTAGGAAACATAGTCCTCAATAGAATACGCCCGACGGAGCGCCGGGCGTATTGATTCTTAGGTTATACGCAAACACTTAAGTACTATTTAGGCGTTTGCAGCCTGTATGTCTTAGGCCAGGTGCTCAATAACGGCATCGGCAAAGGCCTGCGTACCGACAGCGCCCTCGACGGAGCCGGTCTGGGCACGACGTACGTCGCCGGTAACCTGCTTACCCTCGTCGAGCGTGGCGGACACGGCGGCGCGGATACGATTGGCCGCATCGTTCTCGCCCAGATGATCGAGCATCATAGCCGCAGACAGAATCTCGGCCGTGGGGTTGGCGATATCCTGGCCCGCGATATCGGGCGCGGAGCCGTGCGTTGCCTCGAAGATGGCACAATCGGCACCGATGTTGGAGCCGGGGGCCATACCTAAGCCGCCCACCAGGCCAGCGCACAGGTCGCTGACGATATCGCCGTACAGGTTGGGCAGCACCAGGACATCGAAGTCATTGGGGTTCTGGACCAGGCCCATGCAGGTAGCGTCGACGATCTTGTCGTTGAACTCGATATCGGGATAGCTGGCGGCCACCTCGCGCGCCACGCGCAGGAACAGGCCGTCGGTCGCCTTCATGATATTGGCCTTGTGCACGGCCGTCACCTTTTTGCGGCCGCAGCGGCGGGCATACTCAAAGGCATACTCCACAATGCGGCGGCTCTTGGCGATAGAGATCGGCTTAATCGAGATGGCGGAATCGGCGGCGAAGGTCTTCTGACCCGAGCGCTCGACAAGCTGCGAGAGCTCCTCGACCTCGACAGCACCCTCATCGAACTCGATGCCGACGTAGAGGTCCTCGGTGTTCTCGCGCACGATGACCAGGTCGACGTCGCGGAAGCGCGAGCCGTCGCCCGGCTGCGACAGGCAGGGGCGCACGCAGGCATACAGGTCAAAGTGTTTGCGCAGGGCCACGTTGACGCTGCGGAAACCCGTGCCGACCGGCGTGGTGATGGGGCCCTTGATGGCAACCTTGGTCTCGGCGACCGCATCGAGCACGTGTTGGGGCAGTGGCGTGCCAAACTCGTCCATGACGCCGGCACCGGCCTCCTGGACGTTCCAGTTGATCTGGACACCGGTGGCCTCGACCACGCGGCGCATGGCCTGCGTAATCTCGGGACCGATACCGTCACCGGGAATCAGGACTACATCGTGCGCCATAATCTGTTACTCCTCGTTTTCGGCGTCGTCAGATTTTTTAACGCTAGCACGCTTCTTCTTTTTGGAGAGATCCAGGCCAAAACGTTTAACAAGCATTTCGCAAATTTCGCTCGAACGGGCCTTGAGATAGCTGCCCTTGCCGTTCTCGGCATCGAACTTAAGGCGCAACGCGAGCTTCTCGGCGACCTCGGCGTCGATCTCGCCCTGGCCAAACTCGTACAGGCAACCGAGCATGTCGCGATACTCGAGGTCGCCGTGGTAGCACTGAATGGCCTCGTCCAGGATGGGCCAAGCCTCGCGCGAACGCTCGACGCCCGTGGCGCCCCACACGCACAGCAGGCGGAAGGCGGCATAGCGCAGCGTGGAGGAAATCTCGTCGAACAGCGCGGTCTCGGCGCCCTCAAAGGCATCGCCCAGCTGCTCGGGGCAGGTGGTGGCGAGCGCCGTCAGGGCATCGAGGGCCTCCCAGCGGGTCTGAGCCTCGGGGCGGTCGAGCGCCTCGATCAGCGCGGGCACGCAGGGCACGACGCGCTGCGGATCGCGCTCGGCAAGCAGGTGCAGCACGCGAGCGGCAAACTGGCGGATGCGGCGCGTGGGGCAGCCGAGCTCCTGGACCAGGCGATCGACGGCGTTCTCGTTCTCCTCTGCCAGCTGAAGCTGTGCCAGCTCCTCGTCGGTGAGCTGTTCGTCTTTATTTTCTGCCATAGTTACCTCTTTTTACTATTTCTTGGCGTGCTTGCCAGCACCCTTGCTGTCATCGGTGACCGAGATGAGCTGTCGGTCGGCCGCGCCATTGCGACGTGCACGGCGGCGCTCCTCGGCATCGCCCGCGTCGGCGGCGGCGCGATGGGCCTTGTTGACGTTAAAGACCTCGTCGTGCTTGCGCCACGGGCCGACGGACTCGCCAAAGCTCATCTTAAGGCCGGCGATAAAGCCGCCGAGCCAGCCGATCGGCGCAAACTGCACCAGCGGGAACAGCGAAAACACCCAGGTCAGCAGGATGACTGCCGCCGCTCCTGCAAAGTTGGCAATCCAGTAGTCGCGCTTGGTGATCACGCGCTTTTCGCACGCCCACTGGCCGCACAAAAAGCCAATGTAGATCGCAAAGAGAAAGAGCACCAGCGCTAGCACCACGAACGTCCAGTTCATGGGCGCTACTCCCCGTGATGGTGGCCGCAGCAGCACTCGTGGCCATCATCATGGCCGTGGCCGCCGCAGCACTCGTGGTCCTCGCCATGGTGGTGGCCGCAACCGCACTCATGGTCGTCGCCGTGCTCGCCGCAACCGCAGCCTTCCTCGTGAGCACCATGCTCCTCGGGACGATACTGCGACCAGTCCAGACCGGCGGCGATGGCGTCGGCCTCCTCCTTATAGAGGACCGTGACGGCCTGGGTGCCCAGCTTGGCACCACCGATGGCATCAAGCATGTCGTAGAGCGTAAAGGCCACGTCGGCGCCGGGCAGCGCAAGCTCGCGGTCGTCGGCATAGGCGAGCGCCAAGCGCAGGTCCTTAATAAAGTGCTCGACCATAAAGCCGGGCTTGTAGTCGCCGTCGAGCGCCTTGGTAGCCAGGCTCTCCATGGCGCCGGACTTGCCGGTACCGCCCAGGATCATCTGGCGGGTCTTCTCCAGATCAAGGCCGCTCAGCTCGGCAAATGCCATGGCGTCTGCCATGCCGACCATGCAGGCGCCCAGCGACACCTGGTTGGCGAGCTTGGCAGCCTGGCCCTTGCCGGCGCCGTCGAAGCAGCAGATGTTGGCCGCAAAGGTGGCAAGGATGTCGCGGACCGGCGCGATGTCGTTCTCGGTAGCGCCCACGATAGCCGTGAGCGTACCGGCGATAGCGCCCGACTCGCCGCCGGTGACGGGGCAGTCAAACGCCATGCGACCAGAAACCTGGGCGGCCTCGGCAATGTCACGGGCAAGCTCGGGCGAGCTCGTGGTGAGGTCGATCAAGACCGCGCCGGGCTTAGTGCACGCGAGCAGGCCGTCGCCCGCCAGGTAGAGTTCCTCGACCTCGGAGGGATAGCCCACCATGGTAAAGACGACATCGGCGTTCGCCGCGGCATCGGCCGGCGTATCTGCCCAGACGGCGCCGCGCTCGATAAGTGCCGCCGCCTTGGACTTGGTGCGGTTGTTGACCGTGACGGGATAGCCGGCGTCCAGAATGTGGCCGGCGATGGGGGCACCCATGATTCCGGTGCCGATGAATGCGACGGAGAGCTTGTTTGCCATGAAACCTTTCCTTTTGGGTTGGGTGTTGTTACCAGGTTGAATACTCGGTGCCAGCGTTTGGGCTGTGAGTCGAGGGCGATTACGGACGCAGCGCTTGCCTACTGACCGCGCACGCGGCGGGCGATACGGTCGGAAAGCGACGCCTTGTCGGCGCGGTTCTTACCCCAAAACGCGCAGCCCACCATGCCGGGGCCCACGTGCGAGCCGATGGTGGGACCCACGGAGCCGCGAATGATCGTGACGTCGGCGCAACCCTCCTCCTTGCGGATGGCGGCTTCGAGCCAGTCACCATCCTTTTCGGCATCGGCCGTCATGATGGCGATGGGCATGGTGCGATCGGGCACGTAGTTCTCGCGGAACGACTTGAGGATGGACTTGAGCGCCTTCTTGCGGCCGCGGTTGACGCCAATCAGCGACAGCGAGCCGGCCAGGTCGTAGGAGAGCTCGGGCTTGACGTCGAGCTTTGCCGTGAGCTGCGCCGCCGCGGGCGGAATACGGCCGCCGGCAGCCAGCGCATCGAAGCTCTCGAGCGTAAAGTAGCCGTGGACGTAGGTCTTTGCCTCGTTTGCCCAATCGACCAGCTGCTTGGCGGTCAGTCCCGCCGAACGCTGGCGCACGGCCTCAAGCGCCAAGAGCGCGCCGGTCGCGCAGGGCAGGGCGTTGTCGACCACGTAGAGCTCAAAGTTGGGATACTCGGCGCGCACGGCATCTGCCGCCTGGCACGCGGAGTTGTAGCTCGACGACAGCGCCGAGGTAAAGCACAGGTAGACCGTGGGCGTACCCTCTTTGGCGCACTCGGTAAAGAACTCGATATAGCGACCGAGCGACACGGCGGAGGTAGACACACGAGCGCCGGCGCGCATGCGGTCGTAGAACTCCTTAGGGCTCATGCTCGACCAGATGTCATCCGTGCGCTCTTCGCCATCGATAATGAAGGGGAAACCCAGGATATCGACATCGAGGTTCGCGGCGACCTCGGGGCTAAAGTCGCAGCAAGTATCGACGACGATGCGGCAACGGTTCGAATGACCGGCGGATGCGGCCTTGTCCATCAAAGCGACTCCTTACGTAAAAAGGCGGCCACCCGCATGGGATGGCCGCCAACCGTTAACTCATGCAAGTTAACGTATTTTACTCGTCAAGTGTTTCGATGCGGGGCTTGATGATGCCATATCCACCATTCTTACGGTGATACACCACATTGATGAGACCGGTCGTCGCGTTCTCGAACACGTAGAAGTCGTGGCCCAGCAAATCGGTCTGCACCAGCGCCTGCTCCTCGGTCATCGGGGTGACATCGATGACCTTCTCGCGGACGAGCAGGTCGTCGTCCTCCTCGGGCAGCAGCAGGTCGGCCAGATCCTCGACACGCTCGACCGGCGCGACATCCGCGGCACTGGCACCACCCTGGCGGTTGTCCACGACCTTGGTCTTGAACTTGCGCAGCTGGCGGGTGACCTTATCGGCGGAGAGATCGATGGCGGCATACATATCTGCGCCGTGCTCGGCAACGCGAATCACAGAACCGCGGACACGAACCGTGACCTCGACGATTGCCGGGTTGGGGTTCGAGGGGTTCTTCTCATAACGAAGCACGACGTCGACTGTCATGGGCTCGATATCGAAAACCTTGAGCGCCTCGCCGATCTTCTCATCCACATGCGCACGCAGAGCATCGGTTACCGTCGTCTTGCGTCCAGAAACCTTGATATCCATACGTGGCTCCAATCTGCCTCGGGGACTTACTGTACTGGCTATGTACCCATTGCCGTGCATTTAATCACGCGAATTCCCAAAGACCCGAATAACGACTGCTTGATACCGCATACCGAAGTCTCGCACTTTTCCGTGACAAAGTGCGCTATAGGAGGGCGTCGGCAAAGCTAGTTTTTTTCCTGGAAATCAGCTTTTACCTGCCGTTTTTACCAAAATAGAAAAGCCGGGCTCCCTTATTGGGGAGACCCGGCCATGCGTGTTGAAACCGTGAAGAAGCGCCTTGTTCAGCGTGTGGCAGGCGCCACCCCTACCAATAACTAGCTATTGAGCTTGTTGATGTCATCGTCGGTGATGGTGCCCTCCTGGCTAGACGACGGGCCGTCGCCGTTGTTATCAGAGGCGTCGCCATCGGAGGACTCGGTCTCGTTGGACGTGGAGTCGGATGCCTGCACATTGGCCCCCGAAACGGTCTTGGCGGTAAGGTCATAGGGCATCTGTCCGTACCAGACGCAGTGGACCGCCTCGAGCGTGCCGTCGACCGTGATACCGTCGAGGGCATCACTCACGGCACGGCACAGTTCATCGTTAGAGCTAAGGCCTGCGACGCCAAGCGTGGAGGGCGCCTCGAGCGTGCCGACATAGGAGATCTGGCTCATCAGACGCGCGAGGTAACCACCGGCCGTGGAATCACAGATCACGTAATCGACCTCGCCCGACTCGAGTGCCTCGAAGCACTCGTTGATGTTGGAGAAGGTCTTTTGGTTGGCGGTGATGCTTTGCTTGGCGAGCGCCTCCTGCGAGGCCGAGGAGGTCTGAACGCCCAGGGTAGCGGTGTTAAGCGTTTCGGTGGAAACGCTCAGCGACTCGCCGTCACTGCTCTTGCCGAATACGGCGGCGGCATCGTACAGACAGGTGCCAAGCGAGCTGATGTCGCCGCCCGCAGACTTGATGTCGCCAATGAAGATGTCCGCCTTTTTATCGCTGAGCGCGGAATCGGCCGAGGACGCATCGACAAAGGCGACCTTGAGACCCATGCGGCATGCGAGGGCACGAGCGGCATCGACCGCATAGCCCGTGAGGTTTCCGTCGGCATCCTGCATGGCCTGCGGTGCATCGGACGTATCGAGGGCGACCGTCAGGGTTCCCGGCGTGACCAGGGCATCGTCCGATACCGTGGGGGTAACGGTCTCGCGCTCGATCTGGTCGATCGTGGGCGTCGTGAACGTGGACAGTGGATTGAACGCGCATCCACTCAGGCCCAAAACGGCAATGACCACCGCGGTCCCAGCACCTAACCGAGCCGCATGCATCAAGCTGCCCCTCACCATGTCCACTACCCTGCCTTCTGTGTCGTATACGATCCGTGCCCCGCACGGAATATCGGGTTGTTCCCACCAGCTGACCTGGTATTTGACCCCACACTTGCGCACCGGGGCGTTTGCTCGGGAGGCCGCAGCCACCTTCACGACTGGCCCGCTCGCCCGCGAGGCGGTATTGCCCCAAAGAAAGTAGAACGGACGGTGCGGCTTACATCTAGGACGCGCCATGATCGCGCCGCGCGCACGCGGTCGCTTACGTGGATCCCTTTGACCGCGTCTGTCTTGGACTAGGATGGACATTTCGTCCGTCCGCAACCACAGCCTGGCAGGAACGTAGCGCATTATAGCTAAGTTCAAGCTAAAGTTTAAGGTTAGGGGCGTCATTCGCACCGTGAGCACAGATTTTGCAGGTCGGAGCGGACCATTCGTGCCCCCATGAAGCCAGGAGCTCCCCTACGGGGAGCTCCGGGGCACCCGTCTCAGAGCGCCGTGTGCAAAAAACGGCAAATATGAGTACTGTCACCAATTTAGTAGCAGCGTTTTTCCGCCCCGCGAGCCCTTTTTGAGTTCCGCACAGCCTGCTTGGCGCCAAGATATTCCACATTCGTTTATTATCTCTTCAATGAATCCAAATTTTCGGCCCAAGTTTCTTTGTTTTTACTGCCACTAATCTAGTAACAGTACTCATATTTGCCGTTTTTTGCACAGGGCATATAAACAGACCTCCCTATAAAGCCATAGTTTTACGCCGGCTTGAACCCAAAGCACGCTCGGAGCGTATTCAGCAGAGCATCTTGCCTCTTTCGACGCGCCTCTACGCGATTCTGATATCGCTTACCCATACGCTGGTGGATGCGTCATGCGAGTGCCTCCATTGCCTCCATGTCGCAAAGCATCTCGTTATTGACCGTCGCGACCTCGATTCCCATAGTAATCAAGCCCGTATTGCGTTTTTCATCATGGATACGCCCCCTCCGGGAGGAATGACCCAGCTCACCGTTGTATTCAAGGTCAAACCGGGCTGTTTCCTGGTACGCATCGCAAACTGCATACGGCATCCCCGAGATTGCCTGCGCGCGGTCATCGAACTCGATCTTGTAGTCGGTCTTAAAGGGACCGCAGGCAAATCCGCCATAGGAAAACGGAAGCGAAAACATGGCAAGCATGATGCACTCCATGGGTGAGCGCAGGTTTTCTGACAGGTAGGGACACAGGCGTAGCAGTTGTTTGGCCGCACTCCCCTTGCATGCCGCAGGGTAATCTGCCAGGCGATCGGGCGTCAACACCGGCTCGACTTCAAAGTAGCCCACGTCTGCCGGTTGGTCCTTATCCTTTGCAAGTCTATTCGCAACAGGCGAGGTGTAGGGAGGCAGATACTTCCCGCGATCGCTTAGTGAAATCTTGGAACACAGTTCCTGGGCCAGGGCAAACGCCTGGATACAGCCGACCTCGCGGGCGACGGCAACACAAAGGGCCTCGGGAGATAGGCTGTACACCCCCGGTTCCACCTCTAGAATCGAGCCGACAGGCAACCCGGAACACGCGGACCAGCCCACGCCAGGCATGCGTCGGCGCTGCGCCGCAGATCCCACCAGCAAGCACAGATCTTCTTGCACCTCGCCGCTTTTGGCTCCAATTCGCACCAGGTCGGGAAGATAGATATCCTCGGTCGAAGGCGATGACGTACACAGCACGCGGCGCTCTTCATCGGGATTGAGGTCCTTCCAGCCGATGTAGCCCATCTGCCGGCGCTCGGCGCGCATCATACGCAACGCCGAGGCACCCGTCAGGATCACGGAAGCCGCAAGCTGCTCTTTTGTCGGCTTGTTGCGCTGTTTGATTGTTACCGCCACACGAATCACCCCTACCAAACGCGTGCGATAGCGAGGCCATCAACGGCCGCGGCGCCGGCGCGCTTGAGTTCCGCCGAAGCCGCTGCCATCGTCGCGCCCGTGGTGATAACGTCGTCGATAAGCAACAGGCGGCGGCCCCGCACGTCCTCAACGGTCTCGTACATGCCTCGGGCGCGTTCACGGCGTTCTTCACGACTGAGTTCACGCTGGTCGCCATGTCCGTACTTAACGAGGGCGTCGAGCAGCGGAACACCCGACAGCTCGCAAAATGGGCGCGCGATGGCTTCCATATGATCGAAGCCGCGTCGCCGAAACGCCGCCGCCGTCGCGGGCACAAACACCACTGCATCGGCGCCGGACAACACACCGCCTAAGCGATCGGGTGCCGCGGCCTGGGCATGTAAGGCGGTGTCGTATAGCAGCTCTGCCAGATACGGCGCCAGGCGTCGCTCGCCCGCGTCTTTGTACGCTTTAATAATCCGCGGCAGCGGGTGCGTGTAAACGGCACATGCCAGGCACCGGTCGAGAGCTTCGGCCATCGCCGAGGACGTACCCTCGACCGAGCACTCGGTGCACAGCAAGTCCCCAAACGGGGCGCCGCATCGAGTGCAGCTATGCCGCGGGTCGATGAGCGCAAGCGCGGCCAGACAGTCTTGGCAAATAAGCGCACCGGCGCGCTCGCAGCCGGCACATCGCGTGGGTGACAACGCCTCAAGCGCCTCGTGCGCCGCCCGCTCGGCAAACGGTAGCAATTCGTCCGCAAACGGTAGGATGCCGGCACCTTGCAGGCATCCCAACACGTTCAAATGTCTCTTCACGACACAACCCTCCCTACGCTCGGTCGCAGGGAGGGTTGTTGATTCAGCGCTATGGTACCCCGACGCGTTTGGGGTCGGGCAGGTTAAATCCGTTTGCGGGCGCTATTCGCCGGTGGGCGGTTGCGGTGCGGACGAGTTTTGGGTCGAGCCCTCGCCACCATCCTGGCGCGGCTTGCGGGAACGGCGACGGCGACGGCGCTTCTGGCCCTGGTCGGCCGAACCCTCGCCACCACGATCTTCGCGCGACTCGCGTTCGTCGCGAGCGGCACCGCGCGCGGCCTTGGCGGCCGCCCCTCCGCCATCTCCGGGGCGACGGCGCGTGACCTTGACCTCGCCATCCGAGACCTGATCGGCCACGGAGGGCACCGAGGGCTTTTGCTGCGTGCCCGAGGAATGGCGGCGACGCGGACGCGGGGCGCGCTCGTCATCGTTGCGCTGCTTGCCACCCTTGTCGGCAGGCGTATCGGAACCCGAACCACCCTTGGGGGCGGCACCGGCTTCGCGAGCGGCTGCGGCGCGGAAGGCGTCCTCGCGCTCCTCGCTCGACAAATGACGGCGACGACGGCGCGTGGGATTCATGCCACCGCCGCGGTTTTGCTGCTGAGGCTGCTGAGCCTCGCGCTCGCGGGAGGAGTTCTTGCCTGCGGGAGCGGCCTCGCCGGCATCGCCCGAACCCGAGCGCTTGCGGCGGCGACGTCCACCGGCAGCTTCCTCGGCCTCGGGTGCCTCGGCCTTGCCGCGACCCTTACCGCGGCCGCGACCCTCGCCCTGGCTCTGACCCGCACGGGTATCGGCGTCCGCATCGCGACGGCGGCGCTTGGGCATCGACGTGCCGGCCAGACGGTCGGCGCTCGACAGGCCATCGCCCACGTCGACGCCGTTCTCGCGGTCGAGTTCCATAAGCGCCAGGCGCATCTCGGGCGACTCGATACGCTCGAGCACATCGCGCGTCACGCAGTCGGGGCGGCAGTTGCAGCCCTGCTCGGCGGCCTTCTTTTTGCAGCCCTCAGAGCAGGTCATGTCGGCCAAGTTGACCTTAAAGACTTTGCCGTTCTCCAGGCGCAACACCAGCTGCTCACGCGGCGTGTCATATTCCTGGATACGCGCCTTGCCAAGCGGCGTATCGATAAGCGTCTTCTTTTTGGGCGCGCGGCTCTTAAAGTCCTTGTACGCCTCGAACTCGTAGCGCAGGCAGCACATCAGGCGGCCGCAGACGCCGCTAATTTTGGACGAGTTGAGCGGCAGGTCCTGCTCTTTTGCCATGCGAATCGAAACCGGCTCAAACTGTCCGCCAAAGCGCGTGCAGCAGAGCTCCTGGCCGCACTGGGCATAGCCGCCCACTAGGCGGGTCTCGTCACGCACGCCGATCTGGCGCATGTCGACGCGAATGTGCAGCGTCGAGGACAGGTCCTTGACGAGCTGACGGAAATCGACGCGCTCCTCGGCAGCAAAGTAGAACACAGCCTTCTCGCCGCCAAACAGGTACTCGACGCCGACCGGCTTCATCTCGAGATCGAGCTCCTTGACCAGGCGGCGGAAGTCGACCATGGCCTCGTCACCCTGGATAGCCAGGTCGTCGGCAAGCTGCAGATCGATGTCGCTCGCTACGCGCAACACGGGCTTGAGCGGCTGGCCAATCTCGTCTTGCGGCACCTCGAAGGGATCGGCCGTGACCAGGCCGATCTCGGTTCCGCGCTCGGTGGAGCAAATGGCATAATCGGCCTCGAGGATATCCAGATCCTGCGGGTCGAACCACAGGTCGCGCGAGGCGTAGGTAAACTTAACGGGTACGACTAACGGCATTTCAGTGCCTTCCTGATATCGAACAGCATGACCTCGATGGCCAGCTGGGGAGTAACGTTTCTGGCGATGTTGCGCTCGGCGGTCGCGACTGCCTCGAGCGCCTGGGTGGCACCCGCAACATTGGTCGCCGCGGCAAGCCGCCCGATCGTGTCGCGCACGTCCTCGTTCACAACGCCTGCCGCCTCGTCCTGAAGCGTCAGCAGCACGTCGCGCATGAGCGTCCGCGCGCTCGCCAGCGCTTCCATGATACCCGAACGCTCGCGCGCGTTGAGTTCGCGCTTGTTGCGGTCCTCAAGCTGCTTCAATGCTCCACGCGACAGGTAGTCGGCATTTTGCTCGAGCACCTTTTCCTGCGTGGACTTGACCTCGGCGAGCGGCGCCTTGACGGCGACGATGAGCGACTTGGCGCGACTGAGCACATCGGCCTCGTCGGCGGCGATGAGCGAGTCGATGGCACGAACCATCTGACGGCGGGCGTCCTGGCGCTCGGCGCTCTTGAGGAACTCGATACCACGCGTGGGGCTTCCCGCCACGGCGACGGCCATGCGGCAGCGCGCGGGATCCTGACCGGTGGCGCGGCTCACGGCCTGCGCGGCCACAGTGGGCGACACCAGCCGAAACGGTACGCACTGGCAGCGGCTCACGATGGTGGGCAGCATCACGTCGGCCGAGGTGCCCAACAGGATGAACATGACGCCCTCGGGCGGTTCCTCGAGCGTTTTGAGCAGCGCGTTGGCGGTGTTGGCGCGCAGTTGCTCGGCACGGTCGATGATGTAGACCTTTGCCTTGGCGCGGATGGGCGCCAGGGGCACGTCGTCGAGCAGCTCGCGGGTCTGCGCGATGAGGTAGCCCGTAGCGCTTTCGGGGGTGTAATAGTGCACGTCGGGGTGCGTATGGCGTGCGACGCGCACGCAGCTGTCGCACGAGCCACAGCCGTCCTGCTCGCACAGGAATGCCTGGGCAAGCGCCCACGCGGCGTCGAGCTTGCCCGCGCCGGGCGCGCCCAAAAACAGGTAGGCGTGCGATGCGCGACCGCTGGTGACGGCATTGGTCAAAAAGTCGCGCACGCGTTCCTGGGTGTCGAGCTTGGCCAGCAGGCTTGTCTGCGCGGGGGCCATGTTACTCAGCCTCCTGGGCAAGCGCGGCGGCGACGGCATCCTGGGGGATGTCGAGACCGTACGCACGAACCAGCTCGACCGTCTGCGCGAAGACGTCTGCGATCGACGCAGTGGCATCGATGAGCTTTACGCGGTCTGGCTCCTCGGCAGCAATTGAACAAAATCCCTGGTAGACGCGCTCCTGGAAGGCCATGCCCTTGGCCTCCATGCGATCGGCCGCACCGCGGGCGGCCATGCGCAGCGCCGCCTGCTCGGGCGTGATGTGATAGACGAGCGTGAGCGCCGGATGCGTACCGGCGACAGCCAGGCTGTTGGCATCGCGCACCATCTGGCGGTCGAGGCCGTCGGCAAACGCCTGGTAGCAGGTCGTGGAATCGTAGAAACGGTCGCACAGAACCACCTTGCCGGCAGCGAGGGCGGGAGCTATGACCTCGTGCACCAGCTGGGCACGCGCGGCCTCGTAGAGCAGCAGCTCGCAGGTGTCGCCCATCGCCGTATTGGCGGGGTCGAGCAGCAGGGCGCGGATCTTTTCGCTGATGGTAGTGCCGCCCGGCTCGCGCAGGCTCACAACCTGGTAGCCAGCGAGCTCGAGCGCACGGGCAAGCAGGCGCGCCTGCGTGGACTTGCCGGCGCCGTCGACGCCCTCGAGCGTGATAAAGCTATGTTGAGCGGGCTCAAAAGCCATGGGCGCAGCCCCTTCCTACAAGGCGCGAAAATGCAAGCTATAGCAACCAAGCCATGATACCCCAGCGTCCGGCGCACCCCAAATCCCACCTAGTCATTGGGGACGTTCTTAAATGACTAGCCATTGGGGACGTTCTTTAATGACTAGTCGTTTAAGAACGTCCCCAACGGCTAAAGGTGCCTTTCCAAAGTTGCGGTGAAATAGGGACTGAATACGCCTTCTAACAGCAAATACAATCCCTATTTCACCGCAAGTTAGGAGTGGGCGCGAGCGTTGATGGCGAAGGAAATATCGCGCTCGAGGGCTAGGGCCCGTTCGCGTTCGAGGTCTTGGGTGAGGATTGCCAGCACGTAAGGGCGCTCGGCGTAGACGATTGCGGCATCGTGCTGAGCATTCGCCAGGCTGCCCGTTTTGTGCGCGACCAAAACGCCGCCGGGAACGCCCTCGACAATACCGCGCGCGTCTTCCTGCGCCAGCAGATATCCGCGCGCTCGCTCGCACAGCTCGGGCGTCGCGATTGTCCCTGCCGCCAGCCGTTGCAACACGGCCGCAGCATCACGGGCGCTCGTATAGTTCTCGCGGCCTTGTGCCTGGGCCTCGGCATCCATCATCAAACGAGCGAGCACGGTCTGGGTCAGCCCCAATGCGGCACACGTTTCGTTGACCGTATCCATGCCAAGCCTGCCGATAACAAGGTTCGCTGCCACGTTATCGCTCTGGGCGATCATAGCGTGCAGCAGCTCGTCAATACTGTACGACACACCCGCGCCGCGCGACTGAATGTTGCCGCTGCCACCCACGATATCCTGTTGCGTTACCGTTATCTGCTCGTCGAGGGACAGCTCGCCCGCCGTCGCGGTCTCGAGCGCACAAGCGAGAATGGGAAGCTTGATGATGCTTGCCGCCACACGTCGCGTGTCCGGCGCCACAGCGACTTCACCATCGAGCGACGCGAACGTTTGAGGATCAAGCGCCACAGCGTAAACCGAGACGGAGTCGCCATACGGCTCGACCAGGGCCTCGATATCTTGCCGAATGGCGGCGATCCAAGAAGACTTAGGGGCGGCCGTCGCTTTTGTCGCGGATGACCGCTTTGACGTTTGTTTGACAGGGGCAGCGGAGCCCTCAGCCTCGTTGCGGTGCGCGGCACAACCGCCGAGACTCATCACCGAGGCAAGCGCTCCGGTCAACATCCCGGCACAAAACACCCGACGCGAGCAATCGCGCGCAGTGAGGGGTGCATCCCCCGGCGGGATCCGGAACGCCTCCACGTTTTCGCCGCCACCCCGACCTTGCTCGCCGCAGTACACAGACTCACTCCCCACCATCGCATTCTACCGAGCCGTCGATAAACGGCCGCGCCGGACACCCAGCACGCCGCACTCATTGTGACGCATGCGACAGGGCTTGCGCGGCACGACCATCCTCACATAACCAGTTGGGTCGGCGCGGCCCAACCGCACCTGAACCACCTTATAATCTAGCCAACACATCGAATGGAAGGAACCATCATGCCCCGGTTTTGTACCCATTGCGGCAAACTTCTGAATGACGACGAGCGTTTTTGCACCAGCTGCGGAACGCCGGTAACCGATGATGGCCAGACCTCTCAGTCGCAAGAGAATGCGCAGGCAGCCGAACATGCCGCCGCGCCCGACGCCGCCTTCGACACCGCCGCGACCACGGTGCAGTCTGCGCAGCAGCCCACGGCGACTCAGCCCCAACCGGCAGACGTGACCGTACAGTCCGCCCATCAGCCCGTGCCCGCTCCCCAGCCCGAAGTCGGCACGACGCAGCAATGGACGGCGCCAGCCGGCTCCACGCCGCAGCAGCCCATACCGACCGCCGCTCCGCAGGCCGGCGCCCCCGCTGCTCCCAAGAACAACAACGCCCTGCTCATCGGCATCATCGCCGCGCTAATCGTCGTGATTATCGCGCTCGTCGTGTTCTTTATGATCAAGCCTTTCGACAAGGGCGCCGATGATACCAAGGGCACGACGATCGAGAAGGTCAAGATCGACCACGATAACGACGACGCGTCCGTCAAGGGCGACCCCAACAAGCTTGACGATGATGATGACGATGACGTCCACGATGCCGCCACCATCAGCGAGCAGAACGTCTACGACCAGCTGAGCTCCTACTACAGCAGGCTCTCCGATCTTGATCAGCAGGTTCGCGACTGCGCCACAACGTTTAACACGTATTACCTTAAGGATGACCGAAGCTCGCGCCAATCTGCCAGCGATGCCGCCGAGTCGCTCGAGGATCAGATCGACGACCTGAAGGACGAGGTCGAGGACCTGGACGTTCCCATCGACTCGCAGAATTACGGCTCGTGGAAAGATATCATCACGCTCTATGACGACCTGGAGAATCGCATCGACGTCATTTGCGACGCTTGGGAGATCAGCCTTGAGTACTCCAGCCCCGCCAACCACAAGGACGAGATCGTGGCGCCGCTGGCGCGCGACAACGTAGCGGGCACCAACGACAACAAATACCGTCTGGACTTTGAGGACCGCTACCCCGGCGCCGCACCCGTCGAGGTGAAGTAATCCCAACAACTGATCAAAACTTGCGGTGAAATAGGGATTAATTAGGCCTTTTGCCAGCAAAAACAGTCCCTATTTCACCGCAACTTAGAAGTGGGGCCGGGCGCGCATTTGCATTTGCGCGCCCGGCCCCGTCGTGTCTATATGTGCTCGGATATGTGCTCGGTCACTTGTCGGCAGCGGTCTTTTTGGCAGTCGATTTCTTGGCAGTCGTCTTTTTGGCCGTCGTCTTTTTGGCGGTCGTCTTCTTTGCCGCCGTGGTCTTCTTCGCCGTGCTCGCCTTGGTTGTGGTCTTGCGGCCGCGGGCGGGCTTCTTCTCCTTGGTCGGGCAGTCCATGTTCACGCAGATGCGCCACGGGCCGCGCGCCGTGTTGACCACCACGATGGGGGCGCCGCACTCGGGGCAGGTCTCGCCCGTCGCCTCGAGCTTGCCGCGCGCCGGCAGCGGATAGCTCACGCCGCAGTCATCGTAGTTGGTGCAGCGGATAAAGCGCTTGCCGCTCTTTTCGCTCTTGTGCGCGATCAGGTCGCCATGGCGTCCTGCCTCGGCGCACACCTTGCACTCGCCCACCTTAAGATCGGGCTCGTAGTTGGTGGGGCACGTGGGGTTCACGCAGATCTCGAAGGCCTTCTGGCGGAACGGCTGGCACTTAATGCGCGGCGCGCCGCACTCGGGGCACACGGCCGCCTCGCCCTCGAGCGGGCTTACCTTGACACCGCTCGGCACCGGATAGGTCACGTCGCAGTCGGGCCAGCCCATGCAGCCGATAAAGCTGCCGCGGGTCTTTGCGCTCGTCTTCATAACCAGGTCCTTGCCGCACTTGGGGCAGGCGCCCACGCGCGCATCGGCCGTGACGGCGTCGCTGATGGCGTCGCCCAGCTCCTGCGTGTGCTTGAGCAGCTCGTCGAGCACACCGGCCAGCAGTGCGCGCGAGTGCGTCACGACATGCTCTTCGGTGTCCTCGCCGCGCTCCACACGGGTCATATCGCCATCGAGCTCGCTGGTCATATCGGGGCTCGTGATGCGCGGGGCAAACTGCGTCAGCGCGTCAATGATGGCGATGCCCAGCTGGCTCGGCTCAACGGGATCGTTTTTGAGATAGCGCACGGTATACAGGCGCTCGATGATGCTCGCGCGCGTGGACTTGGTACCCAGGCCGCGCTTCTCCATCTCCTGCACGAGCTTGCCCTGGCTATAGCGCGCGGGCGGCTCGGTCTGCTTGGCCTCGAGCTTAATGTCGAACACGTCGACCGTATCGCCCTGCTCCAGCGGCGGCATCTGCTCGTCGCGCTTAAGGCCGTACGGGTATGCCTCGCGGAAACCCGGAGTCACGAGCACGTCGCCCGAGGCCACGAACGGCTCGCCGTTCACATCGAGCTCGAGCTTGGTGTTCTCGATGGTCGCGGGTCCCATGAGCGTTGCCAGGAAGCGACGGGCGATGAGGTCGTAGAGTTTGCGCTGGCCGCCGTCGAGCGTGGACGGATCGCCCTCGCCCGTGGGATAGATAGGCGGGTGATCGGTGGTCTCGACCTTGCCGCGCGTGGGCTTCATGGGACCGGCGAGCACCTTTTTGCACACCGGCGCCAGCGCCGGGTTGATCTTTGCCAGGTCGCTCACCACGGCGCCCAGATCGAGCGTCGCGGGGTACACGGTATTGTCGACACGCGGGTAGCTGATGAGACCGGCCATGTAGAGGGACTCGGCGATGCGCATCGTACGCGCAGGCGAGATGCCCTCGGCCGCGGCGGCAGCCTGCAGCGAGGTCGTCGCAAACGGTGTGGGCGGCTGCTGCTTACGCGAACGCTTGGTCACCGCGGCGACGGTTGCCGTCGCGACACCGTCGACATGGCCGTACGCCGTCTCGGCAGCATCCTTGTCGGTAAAACGCGCCGTCTTGTGCGCAATCTTAAAGCGGTCGTCCTCGGCAGCGCCCTGCGCGGCACCCATGCCGCGAATCTGCCAATAGTCCTCGGGCACAAACGCCATGCGCTCGCGCTCGCGCTCGACCACCAGGGCGAGCGTCGGCGTCTGCACGCGGCCGGCAGAGCGCACGTTACCAAAGCCGCCGAACTTGGCGAGCGTCAGATAGCGCGTGAGCACCGCGCCCCAAATGAGGTCGATATGCTGGCGGCTCTCGCCGGCGTCGGCTAGATTCTGGTCGAGCGAGACGAGATTATCGAAGGCGTGCGTGATCTCGGCCTTGGTAAACGAAGAGTACTGGGCGCGGGCAACCGGCAAGTCGGGCGCCACCTCGCGCACCTTGTTGAGGGCGTCCGAACCGATCAGCTCGCCCTCACGGTCGAAGTCCGTGGCGATGATGACGCTGTCGGACTTCTTAGCCAGGTTCTTGAGCGAACGAATGAGCTCCTTCTCGGCCGGTAGCTTAATGACGGGTGCCCAGGTGAGGTAAGGCAGGCTCTCGAGCTTCCAGCCCTTGATGGAAATGCCGTCGGCAAGGAACGGTTTACGCTTGGTGTCGTAGGGCGGACGCGCCAGGCCATCGGGTATGTCGGCCGGCAGCATCTCGCCGTCCTCGGTGACCGAATACCAGCCCAGCTTTTTATCGAACAGCACGCTGTCACAAAAATCGGGCTCAAGGATGTGACCGGCAAGGCCGATCGTCACGCACTCCTCGCCCTTCCACTCAAAACGGTAGATGGCGGTGTTGTACACCTTGTCCTTTTTGGGCTTGCCCGTGGACAGACGCTCGGCGATCTGACGCGCGGCGTCGTTTTTCTCGGCGATGATGAGCTTCAAAAGAGGCTCCTATCTCGTATCTCTGCGGCTACGCCCGCCCGTATGGCGGCCGACTTACGCCCTTGCTTGCTCAATCTGCCCGATGAGCCAATCGCACCAGGCATCCATGCCCTCGCCCTTGCGCGCACTCACGGCAAACCGCGGCGCCTGCGGATTGAGGTCATCGAGTGTCTTAGTATACCTATCCATGTCAAAATCGAAAGCCGGAGCCACGTCGACCTTGTTGAGCAGCTGCGCGCCGGCGTGTTGGAAGATGCCCGGGTACTTGATGGGCTTGTCGTCGCCCTCGGGCACCGAGAGGATCATGATGGACAGGTTCTCGCCCAGGTCAAAGTCGACCGGGCAGACCAGGTTACCCACGTTTTCGATAAAGATGACGTCGATGTTCTCCAGACCGACGGCCTGGTCGAACGCGTCAACGGCCTCCATGATCATGTTGCCCTCGAGGTGGCACAGGCCGCCCGTGTTGATCTGGATGGCGGGCATGCCGGCTTCCTTCATGGTGATGGCATCGACATCCGAGGCGATATCGCCCTCGATGACGGCGCAACGCAGGCCCGCCTTGTCGCGCAGGCGCTCGTTGGTGCCCAGAATCGTAGTGGTCTTACCCGAGCCAGGGCTCGACAAGACGTTGATCACATAGGTGTTTGTCTCATGAAATCGCTGACGCAGCTGATCTGCCAGGCGCTCGTTGCGCGACAGGATCGGCGACGCGATATCAATCGTTTTCTCAGCCATACTTAGCGCTCCTTACTTCTACCATTTGGGGACGGGGTAGAAAAGGTAGATTTCGTCGTTGACATGCGCTGTTTTGCCTGCTTGCACACGTCAAAATGAAATGTCAAGCCGCACAGCACGCCTATTTCTACCATTTATACCCCGTCCCCAGGTGGCTGGCGGGCTAATCGTCGGGGGTTTCGATTTCGATACTCGCGATGTCGAGCTCGCGACCGTGCAACAGGCGCACGTTGGCGCCGCCACATTGGGGGCAGCGGCAATGGAAGCGATCGTGGTCGAAAACCTCGCCGCAGTCCAGGCACTCGCTTTGTGGATGGGCCTCCTCCACGGCAAGCTCGCAGCCTTGCGTGAGCGGATCCTCGTCGCGAAACGTCTCCCACGCAAAGTCGAGCGCCTCGCGCACAACTTCGGTCATATCCCCGATACGCAGCGTTACCAAAACGGCGCGCGAGGCCCCCGCCCCACGCGCCGCGCGAATCACTGTATCGAGTATGCCGTTGACAATGCCAACCTCGTGCATACCGATTTACTCCTCGTCATCCTCATCGTCCGAGAACAGGTCCAGACGACTCACAAACAAGCCCTCCTTGCCCTCGCGCGCGGTGATGACCACACGGGCGATGGCGAGCGAGATCTCGTAGAGCGAGAGCAGGGCGCCGTACATAAGGCCCAGCGTAACGGGCGAGCCGTCGGGCGTAATCACAGCCGACCCCACAAGCAGGCCTACGTATACGTAACGCCAGGCACCGCGGAAGGCCGCGTAGGACACGATATGGAAGACGGACAGGTAGAAGATGATGAGCGGCAGCTCAAACGCCACACCAAAGCCGATCATAAAGAGCAGCTCCATGTTGACGTAGTTCTCCAGGTCGGGCAGCGCCGTGGCGACGGCAGAGGTCTCGCCGATGAGCCACTCAAAGCCCGCGGGAATGATGATGAAGTAGCAGAAAATGGCGCCCAGGAAGAACAGCACCGTCGAGGCGAGCACCGTGGGCACGACCCACTTGCGCTCGTTGGGGCGAAGCGCCGGCAGGAAAAATGCCAGAATCTGCCAGATGATCATGGGCGTACACATGACCACAGCCATCTTGATGGCCAGCGAGAAGCGCAGGCCAAAGCCGCCGAGCGTGGTGGTGATGTAGAACTTACCTTCCGGCACAAAGGAGCGGATGGGGTCTTCCAGGATGTCGAGCACCACGGGCGTGGCGAAATACAGCACGATGGCGGCGGCAAACACCGATACGACCACGATGGTCAGACGGCGACGGAGCTCTCCCAGGTGATCGAAGAGCGGCATTCGCGCAGGTCCGATAGGCATTACTCATCGCCTCCCTTCGAGGCGTCGGCGGCAGCGGCGTCGTCCTCGGCCTCGAGCTCGCGAGCGAGCTGGTCGACGACAGCCTTGCGCTTTCGGGGACGACGGGCATAGAGGTCAGCCGTCGTGGGCTCTGTCGGCTCGGGCTCCGGCTCTGCAGCAGGCTCGGACTCGACGGTGGCAGCGGCAGGCTCGGCACCCTCAGCCTCCCCAGCAGCGCCTTCGTCCTCGGTGGCACCCTCGCTCGCGGCCTTCTCGGCGGCAAGGCGGGCACGGCGCTCAGCAAAGGTCTCCTTCTTGGCGGGCGCTGCCGTCTCGGCGGTATCCTCGTCCGCATCGGAATCGTCATCGACGGCAGCCTTCTTGGGCTTGACCGGGGCCGACGCGGCCTCGCTCACCGGATCGATAATCTCGGACTGAACAACGGCCGTCATCTTTTCCTGCGTCTCGCGGAACTGACGGATGGCACGGCCGATCGTGCGGCCCATCTGCGGGAGCTTATCCGGGCCAAACAGCAAAAAGCCGAAGACCACGATGATCGCGAGCTCACCCTCTCCAATACCAAACACACATACCTCCAAGGCTCGATGTGAGTCGAGCCCGCACCGCGCCATTCGGCCGGAACTCGTCTATTCATTCGGTCAAGTATAGCGCCCGGACGTCAAAACGTCCGAGCGCATCACAAACATATGCCAAACGGCACGCCCTTTTGGGGGCAAAAATTATGCAGCGGTGATCGAAATCTCCTGGTCGACACCCAACAGCTGAACCACGCGCATCACCGGGGGCTGCACGTTAACGCAGCCAAAGCGCTTGTCGTGATCGGCTGCATGGTGCGCGGCGCCCACGAGCACGCCAATGCCCGTCGAATCGATGTAGCTCACCTGGGCAAAATCGAGCTCAACGGCCTCAGTGGGCTGCTCGAGCGCCAGGTCGATGGCATTGCGCAGGCTATCGGCGTTAGAGATATCGATCTCGCCGGTTACCTTAATGGTGTAGAGCTCTGGCGTGGGGTTGGTGGAAATACCCAAATCCATAAATACGCTCCTTTACGTATCGAAAGTGCGGATAGTACGGGAAGCCGCGCGTTAGGCGCGCTCGGCACGCGCAAGCTCGGCAGCGACAAGCTTAACGGCCAGCACCAGCACATCGAGCGCGGCCTCCAGGTCCTCGACCGTGGGATAGCTCGGCGCAATGCGGATGTTGGTGTCGCGCGGGTCCTTGCCATAGGGCCAGGTAGCACCGGCCGGCGTGAGCTTGACGCCCAAGTCGGCGCAAAGCGCGGCGACCTTCTGGGCCGAGCCCTCGGGACCATCGAAGCTTACAAAGTAGCCGCCGCGGGGGTGCGTCCAGGTGGCGCAGCCCGTGTCGCCCAAGCCCTCGGTGAGCTTGCGCTCGACGGCCTCAAAGCGCGGACGCAGGAACTCGGCATGCTTTTTCATGTGCTCCTTGACCGCCTCGATGGTGGGAAGGAAACGCACGTGACGCAGCTGGTTGAGCTTGTCGGCGCTGATGAGGCCGGCCTTCAGGCACTTGGAGAACTCGGCGATGACCGCGGGGCTCGCACCGATAAAGCCGATGCCGGCGCCCGGGAAGGTGATCTTGGACGTCGAGGCAAAGGCCACCACGCGGTCCTCGGTGCCCGCCGCGCGAGCGAGGTCAAAGATGTTTGCGAGCTCGTCGGTCTCGTCGTACAGGTCGTGCACGCAGTAGGCGTTGTCCCAGAAGATGCGGAAATCGGGCGCGGCCGTGGGCATCTCGACCAGGCGGCGCACAGTGTCCTCGCTAAAGGTGATGCCCGTAGGGTTGGAATACTTGGGCACGCACCAGATACCCTTGATGGAATCGTCGGCGGCAACGAGGCGCTCGACCTCGTCCATGTCGGGGCCGTTGTCGGTCATCGCGACGGGAACGTTCTCGATACCCAGGTCGGCGGTGATGCCAAAGTGACGGTCGTAGCCGGGCACCGGGCACAGGAACTTGACCTTCTTGCCGTCGTGCGCGGCCTCGTAAGCCTCCCAAGGCTCGCTGCCGCACGAGCCGCAGCGCCAGAACATGCCGGCGATATCGTGCTCGATCAAAAGGCTCGACGAACCGAGTACGAGCGTCTGCTCGGCGGGGCAGCCCAGGAACTCCCCTGCCAACTTGCGTGCCGAGGGAATGCCCTCGAAGCAGCCGTAGTTGGAGCAGTCGACGTTGCCGTCGTGCAAATCGGCGTCGGCATTGAGGATATCGAGCATGGGGCGCGAGATGTCCACCTGGGAGGGCGACGGCTTGCCGCGGGCCATGTCGAGCGCCAGACCCTTGGCCTTGACCTCGGCGACCTCGGCTTTGAGCGCCTCGATGGCGGCATCGAGTTCGGTGGTTTCCATCTTCTGGTAGATCGTCTGCATGGGTGCGACCTTTCGCGAAGCGGGACGTTGCAGTTCGTCTAAGTATAGACCGCCACCGCCGCAACGTTATGAAGCCGTGATAGATTAAGTCCATCGCAATAAATTACGAATCGCCGCGCATGCCGGCGTGAGGCGCCCAAGGAGGCACTATGGAGTACGGTTCGTTTAGGGCCGAGGAATTCGGCGACCTGCAGCGCCTGGTCGACGGACTGTTTTACGACCGCCACGCCATCGACCGCCTGGATCTGATCGTACAGGCCGAAATCTTGGATCTGGCGCCCGATCTCATGGAGATCGTCAACCTGCTACCGCCCGGCTATTACGACCGCCAGTCACTTTGCGACCAACTCAACTCAGCCTTGGCCGCCCACGGCTGGGGCGCCGTCTACGGCACCGTGGAATAAACCTAGTCATTGGGGACGTTCTTAAACGACTAGTCGAGAGGGACACTCTTCGCGAGCGACCGAAAAGGACCGTCCCAAACTGCCGACACTTGGGGACTGTCCCCAAGTGCCACATGCCATCTGGGAAGACTGTCCCCAACAACTAGTCGTTTAAGAACGTCCCCAATGACTAAAACGCCGCCTGTGATGGTGTTCACAGGCGGCGTTTTCAAACTTGTATGTGCCCTTACTCGCCCTTGGGCGCGGGATGTTTGCAGACCACGCTCATGTAAATCATGCCGAGCACGGCAGCGGTGACCGAACCGGCAAGGATGGCGGCCTTGGCAGCCAGAACCTCAAACTGGGCCGTCGGGAAGGCGAGGCCGCTGATGAGAATCGACATGGTAAAGCCGATACCGCCCAGAATGCCCACACCGGCAATCATGTGCCAGTTGACATTGTGCGGCAGCTCGCAGGCCTTGAGCTTGACCAAGGCGAACGTCATGCCAAAGATGCCGATCGGCTTGCCCAGCAGCATGCCAAAGTACACACCGAGCGTCACCGGGTCGGTGAGCAGTGTGCTCATATCCACGCCCACCAGGCGAACCTGTGCGTTGACGAACGCAAAGATCGGCAGGATCACAAAGTTGACCGGCGTGGAGATCAGACGCTCCATGCGGATGAGCGGCGGGGTCACGCGGTGCATGACACGCTCGACCTTGGTGGTCGAAACGGTAAAGTCGTGCTGGCCCAGGATGTGTGCCTCGTCGTCGTAGCGGTCATCGAGCAGCGGCAGGCACTCGCCCAGCCAGTCGGTCAGACTATCGAGCTTAACGCCGCACTTGGCCGGAATGGTGAAGGCCAAGATGACGCCGGCGAGCGTAGCGTGTACGCCGCTCTTGAACATGCAGAACCACAACAGCAGACCCAGTACCGAATACGGGGCAAGGCGGTAATGCTGCGTCTTGTTGAGCCATACGAGCGCACAGGTCACAAGCGCGGCGGCGCCCAACCAAAACGGATTGGGGCTCTGACCGTAGAAGATGGCGATGGCGGCGATGGAGATGAGGTCGTCGGCGATGGCGAGTGTCGAGAAGAACACGCGCACGCCGTTGGGCACGCGGTTGCCCAAAAGCGACAGCACGCCCAGCGCAAAGGCAATATCGGTTGCCATGGGGATGGCCCAGCCGTTGTGCGCGCCGGCATGGTTAAAGATCAGGTAGATGCAAGCGGGAACGACGACGCCGCCCACGGCCGCCAGCATGGGAAGCATGGCCTGACGCGGATTCTTGAGCTCGCCAACTGTCATCTCGTACTTAAGCTCAATGCCCACGAGCAAAAAGAAGATCGCCATGAGGAAGTCGTTGACGAAAAGCTCGACGGTGAGGCCAGCCGTGAGGTTGCCCAGACCCACATACAGCGGGGTCTCCAAAAAGTGATGGATGGCCTCGTAGGCATCGGTGTTGGCGCAAATGACGGCGGCGATGGCGGCGAAGACCATGACGGCGGCGGAAATCGTGCCGTTCTCGGCGATGCGCTCCCAGATGTCGTGACGTTCAAAGCGCTTGCGCTCACGAACGTTAAACAGCTGCTCAGTTGCTGCCATGGGCGGCTCCTTTCACGGGAAAGCTCCCGTCTTAAAAAAGCACGGCCCGCCCAAGTGGCGGCGCCGCGCTCTAACGTATTACGCTTGCATCTAGCCTACCCTGCACGACAAGCACGCAGGCGTGGCCGAAAAGCGGAACCACAGGTTGAACATTATTTGCTCAACGGCGCGGGCACGCCTGTCCAAGAGACGACGCGGCGCCGTGCACAAAAAACGACCGGAGCGCGGGGCGTCCGCGATCCGGTCGTGGCGTTTGGTCAACTAAACCTAGCAGGCGGCCATGATGGGGGCAGCGACCTGCTTCTTGCGGGAGAGGACGCCCGGCATCCAGACGCCGTCGTGCTCGTCGGCAATGCCCAGGCCCTTCTGAGCGGCCTCGGTCTCGCCCTCGAGCAGGACCTGCGAGCCCTCCTCCATGATGTCGGTGATGCACAGGACAATGCCGTCAGCACCCTTCTCGGCGGCGTAGGCGCGCATGGCCTCGCGAATCTCGTCGATCATGCCGAGCGCGCGGCTCTTGTCGACGGTCTCGTACTGGCCGATGAGCAGCTTCTTGCCGGCGGGCTCGAACATCTTGATGTCGTTGCCGACCATCTCGGCTGCAGTGAAGGAGCCGGACGGACGGGTGAGGAAGACCTCCATGCCAAACTTGACCGGGTCGACGCCCACCTGCTCGCCGAGCTTGGCGGCGACGGCGCGGTCGACATCGGTGGTGGTGGGGCTCTTGAGCATGAGCGTGTCGGTCATCATGGCCGAGAGCAGCAGCTTGGCCTGGACGTCGGAAAGCTCAACGCCGAGCACGCCGGCGAGCTTGGTGACGATGGTGCAGCTGGAGCCCCAGGGCAGGCAGATGTAGTGCAGCGGGCCGGCGGTCTCGAAGTCGCCGATGCGGTGATGGTCGACGACGCCAAAGACCGTGGCATCCTTAAGGCCGGCGACGGACTGGGCGGACTCGTTGTGGTCGGTGAGGACGACGAGCTGACCGGCCTCGACGGACTCGATCACGCGAGGCTCGGCGATGCCGGCGTCGGCGAGCAGCTTGGCGGACTCTGCCGGAAGCTGACCAAGGGCGCAGGCCTCGTAGGTGTTGCCGGCATACTCAACCTGGTTGAGCAGCTGGGACAGGACGACGGCGCTCATGATGGCGTCGTTATCGGGGTTCTGGTGACCAAAGACAAGAACGTTTGCCATGGATATCCTCCACTTGATATGTGTACTTGGACGTAGCTATGGTAGCACGCCGATGCCGAGCCTTCGCAGACGGAAGGGCCACGGCATATTTTGGGGTAGGCACGGGGGCCAAGGCTGTCCCTTTTACACCATGTTGGTGCAAAGTAACCTGACCCCCTTGCACCAGCTATTTACCGGCGGCGCGCAGGGCTACGTAGGCGGCGCCGATGATGCCGGCGTCGTTGCCGAGCGAAGCGACCTTAATGGGCGTCTCGCGCGAGGCGGAAAGCGCGTAGCGCTGGAAGTGCTCGCGAACGGCGTCGAGGTAGACATCGGCCGAGGCAGACGCACCGCCGCCGATCAGGAACATCTCGGGGTCGACCACGTTGGCAATAAGCGCCAGGGCACGGCCGAGATAATCGGCCATGGTATCGGCCGCAGCCAGCGCGAGCTTGTCGCCCTCGCGGCAGGCCTGGAACACGTCCTTGGAATCTGAGGGGCCGGTGAGCTCGATGGGCTCGACGCCCGCCTTCTTGCACTCGGCAAGGTAGTTGCTCACCACGCCGGTGGCGCTGGAATACTGCTCCAGGTGGCCATGGCCGCCGCAGCCGCAGGTGCGCTCCTCAGCCGGGTTCAGGCACATGTGGCCAATCTCGCCGCCGGCGCCCACAACGCCCGATACCACGTCGCCGTTGACGATAACGCCGCCGCCCACGCCGGTACCGATGGTGACCATCACCACGTTCTGCACGCCCTTGGCAGAACCGAGCCAGGCCTCGCCCATGGCAGCGGCGTTGGCATCGTTCTCGTACTTAACGACCGCGTCGGGGCAGTGCTTTTGAATGGCGATCCTCAGCTCGGGCAGGTTAATGGCAATGTTGGCCTTGACCTTGGCATCGCCCGATGCCGGGATGGGGCACGGAACGGCCAGGCCAATGCCCGCCACAAAGGCACGCGGAATCCGAGCCTTGGCGACCACCTGGTCGATAGCCTCGGTCACCGCGGCAAAGCCCGCGGCGTCAACGATGGGAGGCGTAGGCACGCTGGCCTTGGCTAGCAGGTTGCCGTCCTCGTCGAACAGGCCCTCCTTAACCGAAGTGCCGCCGACGTCAATGCCGATGTAGTACTGCTTAGGTTCCATGGGAGCCCACCTTTCTCGTTTAAACATTGCCTGTATGGTACCGCTCCCAAGGCAAAAACCTACCAAAAAGGGACAGGTTTGTTTTGGCAGGTTATATCTGGGGAAACGCAGAGTACGAGATTCGGTTCGCTGGCCGCTATATCGGTTCGGTCCTGTCCTCGGACCGATCATTCCTCAACACGACACTACTCAGATGTTTATCATTTAAAACGCTCTGATTTTACAAGCGGGGCGTCTTTTGATTTTATCTTTCTCGAACTTTTCAATAACTCAATAGAGATACTTAGGCGTTGACTATACTTTCTTTTATTCTCAATCAAGTTGGAAAGGAGGTTCCTTGATTCCCAAATACGAGGCGATAGCTGCAGATATTCGTCGAAGTATCGAGGATGGCGCTCTTAAACCGGGCGATAAGCTTCCCACCGTCGTTGAGTTCTGCGAGCTCTATAGCGTTTCCAAAATCACCGTCAAACGAGCTATCGAGCAAATCACCGAGGAAGGTCTTATTACCAGCCGTCGTGGATCGGGTACCTACGTTAAGGACACGGCGGGGCTTCCCGGCCAGGCGTTTTTTCAGGGCAAAAACGACCGTGCCCAGGGCTTTTCATATGAGCACCGCGGGGAGAAGGTGACCTCGGTGGTCTACGATTTCTCGATCGTTAATCCACCAGCGGACATCGCAGCCCAGCTGGGAATTGCCGAGGATGACTTTGCCTATCACGTCGTGCGCGTGCGTCAGGCCGATGAGAAGCCCATCGTTATCGAGTACACCTACATGCCCCTCGAGCTGATTCCAGGCCTTAAAAAGAAGGACCTGTACGGATCGCTCTACCGCTTCATCCGCGAGCAATGTGGGCTGAAGATTTCGAGCTTTCACCGTACCATTCGCGCCGTGGCAGCAACCGAGGAAGAAGCTGAGCGCCTGGATACCAAACCCGGCTCTCCCTTGCTCGAGCTCACCCAGATTGGCTTTTTGGACAGCGGCGCCGCCTTTGAGTATTCGATCTCGCGCAACGTTGGCGATCGCTTTGAGTTGCACAACGTAACGTTGGCATAGGTTTTTGTAGTCACGCGGGCGCTCGTTTTGAGCCGTCTTACGCGGCACCCGCACAACCTTATGGGAGTATGCACATGTCCGATTTGATTAAACTCACGCCGATCTTCCACGAGAAGATCTGGGGCGGCCGCCAGTTGGAGACCGTGTTTGGCTACGACATTCCCGAGGGTCCCATCGGTGAGTGCTGGGCCATCTCGGCCCATCCCAACGGCGACTGCCAGATTGCGGAGGGACCGTACACCGGCCACACGCTGTCGTGGCTGTGGGCCGAGCACCGCGAGCTCTTTGGCAACTGCGAGGGCAAGGAGTTCCCGCTGCTCATCAAGATTCTGGACGCCAAGGACAACCTTTCGATCCAGATTCATCCCAACGACGAGTACGCCGCCAAGCACGAGAACGGCAGCCTGGGCAAAACCGAGTGCTGGTATGTACTGGACTGCGAGCCCGGTGCCACGATCATCGTCGGCCAGCGCGCGCACGACCGCGCCGAGGCCGCGCAGATGATCGAGGGGGGCCGTTGGGACGAGATGCTCAACGTGCTGCCGATTCACAAGGGAGACTTTTTCCAGATCGACTCCGGCACCGTTCACGCCATCAAGACCGGCACGCTGATTCTGGAGACGCAGCAGTCGAGCGACGTGACATATCGCCTGTACGACTACGACCGTCCCGGCACCGACGGAAAGCTGCGCCCGCTGCACATTGAGCAGAGCCTCGACTGCATCGACTTTGATGCTCAGGCTCCGACCGACGGCACGGTGACCGCGCCCGAGGTGGACGGCGTGACCGAGCTCGAGTCCAACCCCTGCTACACCGTCGATCGCGTGCGCGTCAACGGCAGCAAGACCCTCGACCAGCGCTGGCCCTTCATGTGCCTGTCGGTCATCGACGGCGAAGGCACCGTCTGCGGCGACCCCGTCCACAAGGGAAGCCACCTGCTGGCCCCGAGCACCGTCAGCTCCATTGACCTCAAAGGCAAGATGGAACTGATCGTCTCGCATCTGTAGATCGCACCAACAACCCAAACGCAACAAGGGGCTCCCCCGTCCATGTACGGGGGAGCCCCTTGCCATGTCTAAGTATTCAGCCCACCCGGTTCTCCAGATCAAAAAGCGAGAGGCAAAGCAACGCTCGTTCAGCAACGTTACCCAAGGACCCGGGCGGGCGTATGGGGCAACATCGATCGCGAGTTCCGCACGCAAAGGAGAGCACTTAATGTGCTCTCCGTCTTGCGCAGGACTGCCCGAGCAGGCGATGTTGCCCCATACGCCCGCCCGGGTCCGCCGAGACTACGACAGCTTGACGATCGGTGCAAAACCTTTCATTAGCTTTTTGGTCTGGCCGGTCTTTTCGAATTGAACCTCGATCATGTCTCCGGCGACCGAGATCACGGTACCCGTGCCAAAGGTCTTGTGGCTCACGGTATCGCCTGCGGCAAAGTCCTGCGACGCGCTAGCGCGATCGACCTTGCGCTCCACTGTCGGCGACACCTTGGACGACGGCTTTTTGGCTCGCGGCGCACCCGAACCAAAGGTCGAGGCAACACGGCCGGCGTCGGGCGAGACCCCACGATGGCGCTCGGTCCCGTAGCTGCTGCCGCCAAAGAAATCGTCAAAACTCGATCCACCGCGCGAACCGGAACCGCCGGTCGAGCGCGTATGCGAACCAAACACCTTGCCGCCGTACATATCCGAGCCCATGCCCGAGCCAAAGGTGCCGTGACGGTCGCCGCGTTTCTCCCAGCCCGTGCCCTCAAAACCGGCAGAACCGATGCCGCTAAACTCGATATCCTCAAACGGAATCTCGTTGAGGAAGCGCGAGCGCGGGTTGGCAGAGGTCGAGCCGTAGGTGCGACGCGTGGCCGCATAGGTCAAGAACAGGCGCTTACGGGCGCGCGTGATGGCGACGTAGGCCAGGCGACGCTCCTCCTCGAGCTTGCCCGGGTCATCGCCGCCGCCAAAGTCGTGCACGTGCGGGAAGATACCCTCCTCCATGCCGGCCACGAACACCGCCGGGAACTCCAGGCCCTTGGCGGAGTGGATGGTCATCATGGTGATGGCATGCGTCTCGCCGGCCAGGGAATCCAAGTCGGAGCGCAAGGCCAGCCACTCCATGAGCGCCGGCAGCGCCTTACAGGTGAGCGGACCGTAGGTGCGCTCGATCTCGTCGGCATGCACGGCACCCGCCGGCAACTCTGTTGGCACGGCATACGCGTTGCCCGCGATGGCGGCGGCCAGGGCATCCTGCGGAGACAGCGCCGGAGCGGCCAAGCTATCGAGCGGATTGGAGCCCGCGGCGTCACGCGCACCAACGAGCGCCTCAAACGAGGATACCGGGGCAGACGGCCCCGGTTCGGGCGCAGGCGCGCTCACCACGACGGGCTCGGGCTCGGCGCTGACAGGCACATCGGCAACACCGGCAGCGCGCAGCTCTTCCAAGCTCTCGAGCGTACCTTCGATATCCTCGTGCGTCTCCTCAAATTCGGCAGCGACACCCAGGAATTCCTGGATGTTCTCGGCGCGGCTCTCGGACTCCATGGTGCCCTCGGCGCGGAAAGCCTGCAGCAGGCCCGTCTTATCGACAATCATCTCGACAACGTCCTTGAGCTCGCCGTCCATGCGGCGACCCTCGCGCACCAGCGACACAAAGCTCGACAGGCCATTGCGCACCTTGGCGCTAAACATGCCGGTTTCGGCGCACGCGATCTCGCAAGCCTGGAAGAACGAGCAACGGTTGTCGCGCGCCAGCTGCTCAATCTTTTGGATCGAGGTGGAGCCGATGCCGCGGCGCGGCGTGTTGATGACGCGCTTGACGCTCATCTCGTCTGCCGGGTTCACGATCATCTTGAGGTAAGCCATGACGTCGCGGATCTCGGCACGGTCGAAGAATCGCGTGCCGCCCACGATCTTGTAGGGCACGCCCGCGCGCAGAAACATATCTTCGAGAATACGCGACTGGGCGTTGGTGCGGTAGAACACGGCGATGTCGTCGTAACTCGTGCCCTTGGAGTGCAGCTTTTCGATCTCGCCGGCAATCCAGCGACCCTCGTCGCGCTCATCGCTTGCCTGGAAGGCCTGGATCTTCTCGCCGTCGCCCTCGGCCGTAAACAGGCGCTTGTCCTTGCGCTGCGAGTTGTGACGCACCACGGCGTTGGCGGCGCTCAGGATATGGCCCGTGGAGCGGTAGTTCTGCTCCA
Source organism: uncultured Collinsella sp. (assembly GCA_958403205.1). GTDB lineage: Bacteria > Actinomycetota > Coriobacteriia > Coriobacteriales > Coriobacteriaceae > Collinsella. The sequence goes on from CATXWM010000009.1 coordinate 44,968, forward strand.
GCTTGACGGTCTTGCAGTTTTTAAAGTCCTTCTCAAAGTCCAGGATATTGGTGATGTCGGCGCCACGCCAGCTATAAATGGACTGGTCGTCGTCGCCCACGACCATGAGGTTTTGGTACTTGGCGGCCAGCAGGTTGGCGATCTCGTACTGGACGTGGTTGGTGTCCTGATACTCGTCGACGCTAATGTAGCGGAAGCGCTCCTGGTACTTGTCGAGCACCTCGGGGCGGGTGCGCAGCAGCTCGAGCGTGCGCACGAGCAGGTCGTCGAAGTCCATCGCGTTGGCGGCGCGCAGGCGGCGTTCCAGCTCCAGGTAGACCTGCGCGGCCTTTTTGTCATTGGGGCTGTCGGCGGATTTGAGCATGTCCTCGGGGCCGATCATGGCGTTTTTGGCCGAGCTGATCTTGCTGCGGATCATGTTGATGGGGAACTGCTTTTGCTCTATACCGAGCGCCTGCATAATGTCACGCACCATGCGCTTTGAGTCATCGTCATCGTAGATGGTGAACTGACCGGTGTATCCCAGCAGGTCGGCGTCCTCGCGCAGCATACGCACGCACATGGCATGGAAGGTGCATACCCACATGCCACGGGTGCCGCTGGGAATGAGTGCCGCCAGACGCTCACGCATCTCGGCCGCGGCCTTGTTGGTAAACGTGATGGCAAGGATCTGCCAGGGCTTAACGCCCAGGTCGCCGAGCATATGTGCGATACGGAAGGTCAAGACGCGGGTCTTGCCCGAGCCGGCGCCGGCAAGGACCAGCAGCGGGCCCTCGGTGGTCAGGACCGCCTCGCGCTGAGCGGGATTAAGGCTGTCGATGTCGACGAGCGGCTTGGCGGGCTTGGGCGCCGGCGCGGGAGCGTCGTAGATGTCGAGTGGAACGAGCTCGGGCTCCGGCGCAGCAGGGGCGGTGTATGCATCGAGCGGCACGGGTTCCGGCGCGGGCGGCACAGGTACCGCGATATTCTTTTCCCAGGGCAAGGGCTGGGTCATGGGCGACTCCTCATCTGACGGACGGCGCGCCTGCGGGCAGCGCCATAGTTTGAGCCGTACCAGTATACCGAGCCGCGCGGACACCGACGCAAATCACACCACGACTCCGTGCGCCACCGTCAGGCCCGCCCAGCGGATTTGGCGCAATGGGGTCAGGTTAGTCTGCACCACATTGGTGCAAAGAAACCTGGCCCCATTGCACCAATCACGGAGCCACCGATGTCATGGCAACGGTAGCGAGCGGCGGCCAGGGCGAACAAATTGGCATGAAAAGGGGGCGGCATAGACCTTTTGGTCATGCCGCCCCCTTCGAATGACAAGTTGTCTCCCTGGCCGCCGCGCGGCGTCAACCAAGTTACAGGCCGAGCATAGGCTCCAGAACGAAGAAGTATGCGAGCACTACGATGCCCAGAATGATGCGGTAGACACCGAAGCACTTGAAGTCGTGACGGCGGACGAAGCCCATGAGCCACTTGATGGCGATGAGCGAAACCACAAAGGCCACAACGCAGCCCACGCCCAGGATAGCGACCTCGTTGGCACCGAACGTGCCGCCCTTGATGAAGTACTTGACCAGCTTGAGCGCACTCGCGCCAAACATGACGGGAATGGCCAAGAAGAACGTAAACTTGGACGCCACCGAACGCGTGCAGCCCAGCAGCAGGCCACCGATGATGGTAGAACCGGAACGAGACGTACCAGGCACCAGCGAAAGCACCTGGAAGCAGCCGATACCCAGCGCAGTCTTCCAACTCAGGTCCTCGAGCGTGGCGATGGAGCCAAAGTCCAGATTCTCGTCATCGTCCTCATCCTCAGCGGTAGCCGCGGCGGGCGCCGCAAAGTGCGCACCGGCGGGACGTCCGCTCGCCACCACAGCACGCGAACCAAACGAACCGGCAACGGCCATTTCCTCGCGCTTGCTCGCGCGCCAGTTCTCAATCACGATAAACAGTACGCCGTACACAATGAGCGCCAGCGCCACGACGGGAGCATTGTAGAAATGCTCCTCCATCCAGTCGTTGAGTGGCAGACCGATCGCCGCGGCGGGAATGCAGCCGAGCACAATCTTGCCCCACAGCACCCAGGTGTCGCGACGGCCCTCCTTGCCCTTGCTGGGCGAGAACGGGTTGAGCTCATGGAAGAACAGGACGCAGACGGCCAAAATGGCGCCAAGCTGAATCACGACCAGGAACATATTCCAGAACGTCTCGCTCACGTTCATCTTGACGAACTCGTCCACCAAGATCATGTGACCGGTCGACGAAACGGGCAGCCATTCGGTGATGCCCTCGACCAGGCCCATGAAGGCAGATTTTAGAAGCTCGATGATATCCAAAGGGACCCCCTCGTTAGACACCCGCCGATATTGTTCTGCGGACGGTGCGGGCGATGTCCCATTATCAACCGTTGGCGGCGCGCCTGCGCCTACCCTTACCAAAAAACTCGCCCGTTCACAGAATTGCGAGCGGTCAAACCGAAATCCTTGGGTATAACTGCAACAAGATAAAGTGTCCGGCGGCCAACGCGCCCGCGCCCGCCCGACGCACGAGCCCCGCGCCCGTGCGATAGACCAAGGAGGAAACCATGAACGAGGGCTATACCAAGGTATTTGTTTCACTCGACGGTACTGAGCAGCAGGATTTTGTGCTCGCACGCGCCATCAAGGTCGCCGCGAACAACGGCGCTAAGCTGATCATCGGCCACGTTATCGACTCCACCGCGCTCGAGAGCGCCGGTTCCTATCCGGTCGACCTGGTCAACGGCTTGGAGGAGGCCTTTAACAACTCCATCGCCAAGCAGCTCGAGGAGGCCAAAGCCAATCCCGACATTCCCGAGGTCGAGGTCATGATTCGCACCGGCCGCATTCGTGAGACGCTCAAGGATGAGATGCTCGACGTGGTCAAGCCCGATCTGGTGCTCTGCGGCGCCCGCGGCCTGTCCTCAATTAAGTACGCGCTCCTGGGCTCGATTTCGACGTTCCTGCTGCGCAATACGGACTGCGACATTTTGGTCGTGAAGTAGCGTTGCTCCCACCGGCCGCGGGGCCTGCGGGGTTTCCACGGGCACGTCCTCGCCGCGTTGCGGCTGCGGGATGTGCCCTTAGGAAACCCCTCCCGGCCCCGCGGCCTTCGCAGCCTTACTTCAGCGAGTTGGCTGAATAGAGGAATGGCGTGCCGCCCCGTTTGGGGCGGCACGTTTTTGTTATAGGAGATTCATTTGAGCCTCATGGCTATGTTCACGTTCGGGAACATAGCACCAATTACTTTAGCTAAGTTCACGTTCGGGAACATAGCCGTCCGCACCGCAAGACGGCCCGCCTACTCAAAGTATTGGAACTTGTTGGTTGAGAAGGCAAACGTAACGACGAAGCCTTCGCTGGGCTCGGATGCTGCGGTGACGTCGATGCCCATCTTGGAGCACAGGCGCGCCACCAGGTAGAGGCCGATGCCCGTTGCACGCTTGGTGGTGCGACCGTTGTCGCCGGTAAAGCCCTTCTCGAACACGCGGGGCAGGTCGGCCGCGCTCACGCCACAGCCGTTGTCCGCGACAGTAAGCTCGATGCGCTCACTCGCCAGGCCCTCGTCCAGCAACGCACCCGAAAACGTGATCTTCGCACCATCCTCACGCGCATATTTAATGCTGTTCTGAATGAGCTGGCCCAGAATAAACTCGAGCCACTTCTCGTCGGTAAAGACCTCAAAGTCGAGGTTCTCGCACACCGGCGCCACGTGTGCCGCGATGAGCTCACGCGCATTGGCCTTGATTGCGCCCGTCACCAAGATCTTGAGATCCCAGCGGCGAATCAGGTAGTCACGCTCCACGACTTCCGAGCGCGCATAGTACAGCGCCTGGTCGATATAGCGCTCCACGCGAGCCAGCTCACGGCCCAGGTCATCCACGCGCGACAGGTCGTCTTCGCTGCCATCCAGGTTTTCCAAAATCAGGTGAGCCGCCGCCAGGGGCAGCTTGGCCTCGTGGACCCAGCTCTCGATATAGTCGCGATAGTCATCGGTCTGACGCCGGCCTTCGGCAACCTCGTCGCAGGCAGCTTTGCCCACCCGGCGCAAGACCTCGTACTCGAGCTCGCCCTCGGCATAGGTCGGACATTGCACCATCTCCTGCACCCATGCGGGACTCTCGAGCTCCTCTGCCGCGCGCTCCAACTGACGCAGAAAACGGCGACGGCGAGAGTACTCGATCACGATGCCGAGCATACCGAAGATAAAGGACACGCCGACCGCCACGGCCACGATAGAAACGGGTGCGCCGGCGACCGTCAGCACAAAGCAGCTCAGCAGCACGCCGCACGTCCACACGGCGACGGGAAGCAGCGCGTCTTTAAAGAACTTGGCAAACGACATAGCCGGCCCCTAGACCGAATAGCCTTGCCCGCGGTGCGTCGTCAAATACCCCTTGATGCCGATTTTTTCGAGCGTGGTGCGCAGGCGGTTGATGTTGACGGTAAGCGTATTGTCGTCCACGAAGGCATCGGAGTCCCACAGGTCCTGCATGATGGCCGGACGCGAGACGATCTTGCCCGCGCGACCCAAGAGCAGCGAGAGGATACGCAGCTCGTTTTTGGTGAGCTCGGTACTGTCGCCGGTTGCCGTATTGGTGACCATGGAGCGGGCGAGGTCGAGCTCCAGCCCCTTGTGGACGAGCGTGCTGCGCTCGCCTGCCGCCGCGGTGCGACGCAGCAGGGCGTTGATGCGCGCCACGAGCACACGGGCGCTGTAGGGCTTGGGAACAAAGTCGTCCGCGCCGAGCGTCATGGCCATGACCTCGTCGATCTCGGTCGTGCGCGACGTGAGGACGATGATGGGAACCTCGGATTCGCGGCGAACCTCGTGGCAGATATGCTGGCCGTCCTTGACGGGAAGCGTGAGGTCGAGCAGCACTAGGTCGGGCGCGGCGGCGAGAATATCGCGCGAAACGTGCTCGAATGATTCGCATGCCTCGACCTCAAAACCCGCACGGGCAAGGATATCGGCAAGCTCGCGACGAATGGGCTCGTCGTCCTCAACGATATAGATCAGCGCCATGGATTCCGCTCCCCCTTGGTTGTCTTGCCACCATTATGGCTGCGGAGCCGCAGGTGCGCGCCTTGCGCGTCACCAAGGTGACAGAACTGTTCGCGAGCGGCAGGGGCTTGCCCCTCGCTCGCAACGGGCACGGGAATTAAATGAGTTTTTAATCCCCGTCCCAGAAACATCATTTAGCGGCGGGCACGGAGCTTTTCGTAGCCGTCGGCAAAGAAGGCGACCGTGGCGGCGTCGGCCTCGGCGGCGTCCGTCTCGGTTGCGGGAACCACGCCGTGTTCGTCGCTCACCAGGAACAGGGCGCCCTTAAGCTGCGCGGGAATGTCTACGCGCGTGACCGGGATGCCCTTGGTCTGGGCCAACTGCTCAATGAGCGTCGCCGTGCCGCACAGGCACTCGTTCGCCGGCGCCACAAAGGCAAGCTCGCCGTTGTTGACGGCGGCGAGCAGCTCGGGCGCCACGCCGGTCTCGTCGGCTTCGGAGCGGGCCTCGGCAGAACGGGCACGCAGCGCCTTGGCCGACGTGTCGGCCAGCGGCTCGTACTCCCCCACCGTCATGGCGGCATTGCCGTTAACGTCAATCACCAGCATGAGCACGCCGTCGCGTGCGGTGTAGTCGCCCTCGGCAAGTGACCACTCAACGTGCTGCTTGGCCCAACTGAGCATGTTATGGGTAAGTGGCTCGCCCTGCACCAGACGCTCGGACAGCGCGCGGATGTGACGGTTGAGCATGGGCACCTTTTTGTTGGACATACGCCAACGGCAGATGAGCGCGGGCTTGTCGAGCGTGAACTTCTCGACCGCCTCCTGATTGGCGCAAAAGTCCTCGTACGCACGCTGATCCTCGGCATTGCCAAACAGCTCGTCATCATCAATCTGGGGCATGGTTGTACCTTTCGTGTTAGTCATTCCGTCCTCTTATACCAAAAAGACGGCCCTCCAAACGGAGCGACCGTCTTTTGCGGAGATTATTTTGTCCCGGGGCGAAACTTAGTGACGGAAATGCCTGGCACCGGTGAAGACCATAGCAATATTGTGCTCGTTGCAGGCCTGGATGCTCTCGTCGTCGCGCTTGGAGCCGCCGGGCTGGATGATGCAGGTCACGCCGTGCGCGGCAAGCACGTCGACGTTGTCGCGGAACGGGAAGAATGCGTCGCTTGCGCAGGCAAAGCCGCCCTTCTCCACGCCCTCGCGCTCGCAGAAGTCCTCGGCACGCTCGCAGGCCAGCAGCGCAGAATCCACGCGGTTGGGCTGACCGGGGCCCATGCCAATGCCGGCCTTGCCCTTGGAGACCAGGATTGCGTTGGACTTAACGCCCTTGCAGACCTTCCAGGCAAACTCGAGCTCGGCCATCTCGGCGTCGGTGGGCTTGCGGTCAGTGGGGAACGTAAAGGTCGCGGGGTCCTCGGTCACGTGGTCGACCTCCTGCACCAGCATGCCACCGTCGACGGAGCGCAGCTCCACCTGAGCGCCGTGGTCCACGCCGCCGGTAGCCAGCACGCGCAGGTTGGGGCGCTTAGCCATGCGCTCGAGCGCCTCGGCGGTGTAGCTCGGGGCGATGATGACCTCGACGAACTGCTTGTTCTGATCGGCAAAGTGCTCAACCAGCTCAAAGGGAACCTCGCGGTTGCAGGCGATGATGCCGCCAAAGGCGCTCTTGGGATCGCAGGCGAAGGCGCGGTCGTAGGCGGCCGTGATGTCCTCGGCAACGGCGGAACCGCAGGGGTTCTGGTGCTTGAGGATCACGCAGGCCGGCTCGTCGAACTCGCGGACCAGGTTCCAAGCGGCGTCGGCATCCAGATAGTTGTTGTAGCTGAGCGGCTTGCCCTGGATCTGCTCGGAGCCCACGAGCGGGAACTGCGAGCTCGCGGTGTTCTCGCAGCCCTCGGCAAAGCGGTAGACCGTAGCCTTCTGCTGAGGATTCTCGCCATAGCGCAGGTCGTCGACCTTCTCCAGCGAGATCTCGAGCTTGGCAGAGGTGTCCGCCACGTCGCTTGCCTGGGCGGCAAGCCAACGGGAGATAGCCGTGTCGTAGGCGGCGGTGGTCTGGTAGACCTTCACCTGCAGGCGACGACGGGTGGAAAGCGTGGTGCAGCCACCGGTCTCGCGCATCTCGGCCAGGACGGCGTCGTAGTCGGCCGGGTCGGAAATGACGGTAACGCTCGCGGCGTTCTTAGCGGCAGAGCGCAGCATGGAGGGGCCACCGATGTCGATGTGCTCGATGGCATCCGCGAAGGTGACCTCGGGGTTGGCGACGGTCTTCTCGAACTCGTACAGGTTGACGACGACCAGGTCAATCAGCTTAATGCCGTGCTGAGCGGCCTCCTGCATGTGCTGCTCGGAATCGCGACGGGCAAGCAGCGCGCCGTGAACCTTGGGATGCAGCGTCTTGACGCGGCCGTCCATCATCTCGGGATAGCCCGTGAACTCCTCGATGGGGGTTACGGGAACGCCCGCGTCCTCGATGGCACGAGCCGTGCCGCCCGTAGAGATGATCTCGACGCCAAAGTCGTCAACCAGCGTCCGTGCGAAATCGACGACGCCCGTCTTATCGGTAACCGAGATCAACGCGCGTGCGATCTTCACATCAGATCCCATGCAGTCCTCCTGTCTGGTACGCCGCCGTGCTCTGTGAGTCGGTGATACGTCGATCTGCAGCGCTCGCGCAGCGGCATTGAAAATACTGATTTAATGTAGCGCATCGAGCGCGACGATGCACCCCGCAACGCGCGGCTGTGCAGAAAAAGCTTCGAGCGGAGGGGATGGGCACGGCACCGGGCACGGTGAGTTGATGGAACACAGGGGCACCATAATTAGATGCCAATGGCGTGGTAGAACTGTGCTCGATATGCATCCGCAAAAGAAAGAGGCACCATGGTCTCGCGGGTTCTCTACCGACCGTTTGATACCGAAGACTTCGACGCCATCGCACTGATTCTGCAGCAGCTTTGGCATAACAATTCGGATAACGATGAGTACAACCGCCTTGAGGCCGCGTGCGACCTCGCCTATTGCCTTTCGTCATCGACGTTTTCGCAGGTTGCCGTAATCGACGGTCAGGCGCGTGGCATTGCGCTCGCGCGTGCGGGGCAGAGCTCCGGCGCCACCGTTAAGGAACATTGGATGGATACCGAACGCGCGCTGCTGTCGCAGATGCGTGAGCTGGAGCCCGATGCCTGCGCCGAGTATCTCTCGTTTGTGCGCGCAACCATCCGAACCAACAACCGCCTGCTCGAAAGCAGCCCGTTGCCGCACGACAACGAGGTCACGCTGCTTGCCGTGGATCGCGATGTCCATGGCCTGGGCGTTGGCACGGTTCTGCTCGATGCCGCGGTCTCGCACCTGTCCTCGCTTGGAGCGACGAGGGCGCACCTGTACACCGACTCCAACTGCTCGTGGAAGTTCTACGAGCTGCACGGCTTTAAGCGCACGGCCACGCACCGCGCCAACCGCGAAGAGCGCCGTCACGACATGCCGCGCGAAAGCTTCCTCTACGAACTCGATCTAACAGCCTAAACCCAGCAGTTAGGGACGTTCCTTTTGTGCCGGCACCCCGGGACACTCCTTGGCAGCAACCGCACCTAGTCGTTGGGAACGTTCTTAAATGACTAGTTGCTGGGGACAGTCTTCGTAGGTAGCGCATAAAAAGGGATGGGCTTTCCCCGACGGCTGTCGAGAAAAGCCCATCCCATAATTTACGACCGTTAGAACGTTCCGCCGCCGCCTCCGCCGAAGCCGCCTCCGCCGACGCCGCCTCCGCCGCCGCCCGAGAAGCCGCCACCGCCGCCGCTCGAGCTATCGGAACTCGAAGCCAGCTCACGGATGCTCTCGTGATACACGTCATCGAATGAATCGAGCGGCGACTCGGTACCGTAATGATGGTAGTACCACCAGTAGCAGGGGTAATTGTCGTAGAAGCCGTCGGCCTCGCGCACCTCGGGAGGAACAGCCTCGGCAAGCTGACGCAGGACTTCCTTCGAAACGCCCAGCGCCACGCCCATCACCAGAAGTTTATTCCACAGGACCAGATCGCCGGGGACGGCTTCCTTTAGGCGCGTGAAGTCCTCGAGCCAATGCTTGAGCGCCTTGCAGCGAGCCGCCACCTCGGCGCCCTCCGGCGTAAAGCGGCGGAACGTAAGGCCCACGCCGATACCCACCAGCACAATCGGCACCGAGATAACCGCGGCGGTAATGTTCGCCTGTGCGCCATCGGTAAAGAAGATTGATCCCACGGGAACAAAGGCAATCAGGATACCAAGAACCAGGCAAAACACCATTGCAACAATGCCGTCCGAGGCAACGTACTCGCTATCGGCCAGCTTGCCCTTAACGGTGTTCTGATAGTCTTCGAGCTTATCACCCACGGGTGTAGCGTGCTGCTTGACGTAGTGCTGCAGCTCGTCGAACGTGCGCGAACGGTCACCGTTCTCGTCAGGCTTAGCACCGGCAAAGAAGACCTTGAGCACCATGTGGTCAATGCCCTTGGCCGACTTCCAGCCCGCATCACTCACCGTCACGCGATACGTCTGCTCTTCTTTTTCACGCCCCAACAGACCCTTCTTGGCCTTGGTCACGGTCGCCTGCTCCAGCTTGATCACACGGTCGTCAGTGAGCTTCATGAGCGTGGCGATATATGCCTGATCGGGCACCTCGTTCCAGCTCATGAGGGCCGAAAGCACGGCGGGATGGTCGGCCGAAGGCACATCGCGGAAATATTCGTCCTGGAAAAGCGGCTTGGGCTTGCGCTTGCGCAGCTTGAGCATAACGATTGTGCCGGTAAAGGCCACCGCCGCAACAACACTTAGCACGGCAAGTGCATTGGCAATCATGCGAGCGTGAGCGCGGCGGGCGTTAGCTTCGTCGGCCCATTCCTTCTCTTCACTCAGGATCGTTGACATGCGCTCTTCGCCCGCGGCGGCAAGCTGCGGCACCCAGTCGCTGGGGAAGGCGATGCGTGCCTCGGCGAATTCGCCCTGATGCACGCAGGGAATGGTATAGGTGACCATGGGCTCGTCCTCATCGAGCGACACGTCGCCCGTCAGCGGACCGTGGCCCCATGCGCGGAAGTTATCGCCTTTGACGGCCGCCGTCCCGGCAGCGGCATTTGCGAAGCGCACTTCCATCTCGACATCGTCGGAATCCGCAGACCAGCCGTCACCCACGAACTTCCAGTAGAGCTCGGCGGTATCGGCCCAGTTCATAACCGCACCGGTCATGGTGTAGCTCACGTAGTAGATTGCGCTGTCGCCGCTCTCGTGAGGGCTGAACACCTTAATCCTTACGCCGTCACCGGTCTGCTCGACCGTGTAGACGCCAGAGTCGCCCTTGTTCGCGCTATCGACTTTGTTAAACGCGGTGTCCTCTTCGTCGACACTCAGCACGTCGACGCCCGCCGTGCCGCCCTGCTGGTTGGAGCCCGTATTGATCTCCCAAAACACGCCGTTGATGTCGTCGTCGAAATCAAACTGGCGTCCCTCGACAACGGTCAGCGATCCATCGGCCTCGACCGTGGCACTGATATAGGTCTGGGTCATGGAGTAGCCGTCGGCGTGCGCGGCGACAGGCAGCAGCAACAACGCAAGCGCGACGAGCACGCAGACGGAAGCGAATCGCGCAAACAGGTGGCGCTGCCGGCTGACTTTGGCGGCGAGGGTGTTCATAGGCACATCCTTTGTCTGTAAAACCAACAGCGCCATTGTCCCACGTTTGCGGGTACGCATGGCGAACATCTAGGCGACCGGAGCGCCAAACGGGATGAAAGTCACACCCGCACCCCAACAGCCAGTCATTGGGGACGTTCTTAAATGACCAGTCATTAGGGACACCCTTGGCATGGCCTGCGCCAGCAATAGATACCACTTCACAGCTCCGTCACAGGTGTAGCGGCTTTGTGTGGGCGCGGCATGCGCTGACTGAGCCGCCAGCCGAGGGGCATAAAGCAGTTGAGCGAAAACGGTTTGCCCCTTTGCCGTTCGCTCGAGGATCATGTCCCCCTTTTCCGCGGAAACCCCGGCAGTTGCGAAGAGCTGCCGGGGTTTCTGTCGTTTGTGAGGCTAAGTCGGTACGCAGCGATCGAGACCTTGAGCCGCAAACCCACCGTGCGCAATGCGCACCGCCGCCAACTTGTGCGCGCGGCAACGCCTTCCCTGCCAAGCCCCGCGCTATACTCATCCGCATGGATATCAAAACACGCAACATAGCAACGCCCGCCGCGGACGCACCAGCAACGGCAGTGCCCACCCCCGTCGTGGGCCGCTTTGCCCCGTCGCCCTCGGGCCGCATGCACTTGGGCAACGTGTTCAGCTGCCTGTGCGCATGGCTTTCGGCCCGCAGCCAGGGCGGCAGCATCGTGTTGCGTGTCGAGGACCTGGACGATCGCTGCAAGCGCCCGGAACTTGCCGCTCAACTGATTGACGATCTGACCTGGCTGGGGCTCGAGTGGGACGAAGGCCCCTACTACCAGCACGATCGCCTGGATCTGTACGAGGACGCCCTGCGCCAGCTGCAAGACGCCGGCCTCACCTATCCCTGTTTTTGCACGCGTGCCGAACTCCACGCCGCGAGCGCGCCGCACGCCAGCGACGGCACGCCCATCTACCGCGGCGCCTGCAGAGGTCTTTCTGCTGATGAAATCACCCGCCGCAGTGCCCTGCGTGCTCCGGCCACGCGCCTGCGCGTGCCCACCGTCGACGACCTCGCCAGCGACGTGATCGAATTCGTGGACCGCACGTACGGAGCCCAATGCGAAGCACTCGCCACCGAGTGCGGTGACTTTTTGGTGCGCCGCAGCGACGGCGTGTTTGCCTATCAGCTGGCCGTGGTGGTCGACGACGCTGCCATGGGCGTCACCGAGATCGTACGCGGATGCGACCTGCTTGGTTCCACGCCGCGCCAGATCTATCTGCAACATCTGCTGGGACTGCCCACGCCGCACTACGCGCACATTCCGCTGCTCATGTCACCGGACGGCCGCCGCCTTTCCAAGCGCGATCGCGATCTGGACCTGGGCGAGCTCCGCACCCGCTTTGGCACACCCGAGGCACTGTTGGGATGGCTCGCCGGGCAAACAGGCATCGCGCCGGACACCACGCCGCGTACCGCCGAGCAGCTGGTCGAGCACTTTAGCTGGGACGTCATCCGCGTGCATCGGGAGAACATCACTGTAACGGTCGAGTAGCCAGCCACCCCGCCTCTACGCAACATCCCAGGGCTGGAGTTCGTCGCCCAAGCGAACGATGCAGTCGTAGAGCACGGTGTGACGCTCGGCCGGGTTGGTATCCCGATGAAAATGCCCGTAGTACCAGCGCTTGTAGTCCAGGTGGTCCTCCAGCTCGTCGAAAAACGTGGTGAGTCGATCGACATCGGGATAATTCCAGCCAGGTGCCGGGTAAAGCGTGGGCGAAAGCATGCGCGTGGAGCAGGTATGGGTGATCGCATAGTCGACCTTCCAGCCCACGCTGTCGAGCTTTGCCCGCGCCTCCTCAAAGTTGCGCTCGTCCGGCAGCTCCTGCGGCCACCAGCTGGAATACGGAATGCGGCATTCCTTATCCACGCTCGTGGCGCCGCCCATGGTAAAGATCGTTGAGCCGTCGAGCTCAAAAAACCTCACCGCGCGTCAGGCGTCGGATGGGCGAGGTGTCCGACAGACGCTGCGTCAGGCCTCCGTGCCACAGCTCCATGGGGCGCTCCGACCAGTGATCGAAACGCTCATGGTTGCCGTCGACAAACAGCACGGTATAGGGGCGCGACTCAAGCCAGGCGATGTCGGCACATTCCTCGGCAGAGAAATCCCACGGAAAGCCAAAGTCGCCCGCGATGATGAGATAGTCGTCACTCGTCAGACCATCCCCAAGATCCCAGTCGCGAAGCTTTTGCATGTCGACGCCGCCGTGAATATCGCCCGTCACATAGACCGTCATCGGATCACCACTTCCCTGTAAGTCGCTAGCCCACATTCTGCACGATCACTAAGTCAACCGTTCCAGCCCTTCCATCCTTTGGGACCTACCCCTCGCTCTTCCATCCAAACGGGTCAAACACCCAAAAGATCAGATCGAGCACGCCGCCGGTCATCATGGCGCCGGCAAGGGCCATGCAAACGTGCAGGGAACTGGCACTTCGGAGCACGTCGAATGGCCCCAGAACAGCCAGCAGCGCGACCGCTGCGCCGGCAAGGCACAGCGCGAGGCACGGCCCCGCGTCCTTGACGCACTTCTTTGCGAGATGCTTGGTGTTGTCGCTCATTGGTATCGAACCCCTTAGAGGGTCGCTGTTCGGGTATATGCCACCACGGCAGAGCAGGGCGGCAGGGTAAGTGTCACATGTCGTGCGGACATCAATGGAGAAACCGCCTGCTCGACCAACCTTTGACGCCGTTTTGCACCGGCACCACATCCCCCGCTATCGAGGTCTAATACTTTTCCCGAGAAGTGAATGGCTGTTTTTGAACCCCTGAAACATCCGCATTTTTCGGCGGCAAAATCGCAGGATTTCAGCGCCGAAACCGCAGGAAGCGGCACCTTTAAAGTGTCGATGCTTCGGGGGTCCGTTTTAGCTCGTTCACTTCTCGGGAAAAGTGTTAGGCCTCGCTGTTAGCTATCCAAAAAGACACCTCTCCCTTCCCCACACCACCCAAAAACTCATCCAACGTTAATCTTGGCTCAAGAATCGCTTAATCTATAACCTGCACTATAGAGTTCGACCAAGGGCGGGGCGGCGCCGCGCAACGCAGACCGCCGAACGCAACGCTCGCGCCCGGGCAAATCGCCCGGCGTCGCGCCCATCGAACGAAAGGACAGGTCATGGACGACCTCGAAAAAGTTGAAACCATCCGCACCAAGTGCAACGTGAGCTACAGCGATGCCAAGGCCGCGCTCGACGCCGCCGACGGCAACGTTTTGGACGTCATCATTTGGCTCGAGTCGCAGGGCAAGACGCAGACCACGTCGGCGCACGCCGCCACCGAGTCCGCGCCAGTCGATGAGCCCTCAGCCGAGATGGTCGCCGCGCAGGCCGCCTACGAGAAGTCGAGCGAAAAGACCGACTTCTCCAAGAAGATGGACAGCGTATGGGAGTACCTCAAAAAGCTCTTCCGCCTGAGCCTGGACACCAAGTTTATCGCCACGCGCCGCGACGCGATCATCCTCAACATTCCCATCCTGATCCCCATCATCGCCCTGTTTGCCTGGGGCGCTACGATTTGGCTGATGCTGATTGGCCTGTTCTTTGGCATGCGCTACCGCATCGATAGCGACGGCGACGTGCCCGGCAGCATCAACAACCTTATGAATCACGCCGCCGATGCCGCGGACGACATCAAGCAAAATCTGAACGACGACAAGTAATCGCAGACGGGGGCACGCATGGCACGGATCCTGATCGTAGAGGACGAGGAGAAAATCGCCCGCTTTGTGACGCTCGAGCTGGAGCACGAGGGCTACCAGGTGGAGCACGCCGCCGACGGCCGCACCGCCGTGGACCTGGCGCTGGAGCGCGACTACGATCTGATTCTGCTCGATGTGCTGTTGCCGCAGCTCAACGGCATGGAGGTCCTGCGACGTGTCCGCAAGCACAAGGATGTGCCGGTGATTATGGTCACCGCGCGCGATGCCGTGATGGACAAGGTTGCCGGGCTCGATGCCGGCGCCGACGATTACCTGACCAAGCCATTTGCGATTGAGGAACTGTTCGCCCGGATCCGCGTGGCGCTGAAGCGCTCGGAGGCCGTGCGGGCGGCTTCGGGCGTTGGCGGCGCCGGCGCCGGGACGGGCACTGCGGCCGGTGCGGGCGTCGGCGCCGGTGCGATACCCCCGGTCAGCGACTCGGCCCAGGCTTCCGCTTCGCCCTCCCCCGCTACGCTCACCGTTGGCTCGGTTGTGCTCGATCCCGACCGCCGCGAAGTCACGGTCGGAGGCTCGCCCATCGCGCTCACGGCCCGCGAGTTCGACGTTCTCGCCCTGCTTATGGCGCATGCCAAAACCGTGCTCACGCGCGAGCGCATCGCGCACGAGGCGCTGGGCTACGAATACGTGGGCGACACCAACAACGTCGACGTGCACATCGCGCATCTACGCGCCAAGATCGAGGACGCCGGCGGCGCCCGCATCATCCAAACCGTGCGCGGGGTGGGCTATGTCTGCCGTGCGTAACGCCGAGGCCAAGCGCGTCACCTCCATCGCCCGCGCCATCAACTGGGGCTATATGTGGCGCCGCCTGGTGAGCTACGTCTGGCTCGATCTGTTGCTGTTGGTTATTACGGTGGCGATCCTCGTCTATGGATACAACCAGACGCTGCCCAACGGCGCGTTTACCGCAGGATGGATCCCCAGCGCCACCGTTCGCGGCATGTCGCTGACGCCCACGCGCGGCTGGGACCTGACAACGCTCACCTATACCGTCGAGCTTGCGCGTACCACCAAGACTTTCCCCCTCGCGCAGGACCTCGTCACGCTATGGCCTCTCTACCTTGTCATTGTGGGTTGGCAGGTCATCAGCGTGCTCAACATGCTCGGCGGCGCCCGCCGCGTGCGCCGCACCATGGCACCGCTCAACGACCTGGCCCTGCGCGTGGACGAACTCGGCCGCATGCAACTCGCCGGCGGCAAGATGGAAACACTGGAGCAAGCCATCGAGCGCGCGAGCGTCGACTCGCCGAGCGTCACTACCGGCGACGCCGACCTGGCAAGCATCGAGGTTGCACTCAACCGCCTACTGCGCCAGATGCAAGAGGCCAAACTGCAGCAGATGCGCTTTGTCAACGATGCGAGCCACGAGCTGCGCACGCCCATCGCGGTGATTCAGGGCTACGTAAACATGCTCGACCGCTGGGGCAAAGACGACCCGGACGTGCTGGCGGAGTCTATCGCGTCCCTCAAGGCCGAAAGCGAGCACATGCAAGAGCTCGTGGAACAGCTGCTGTTTTTGGCACGCGGCGATGCCGGGCGCACGGTCCTGCGGCGCGCGCATACCAACTTGGCTGCACTGGTCAGCGAGGTATGCGAAGAATCGCAGATGATCGATACCGAGCACACGTATCGGCTGGCTTCTGACGCTGCGCTTGCCAGTGACCCGCGCTGCGACGCGCCCGTCGACGTGGCGCTCGTGAAGCAGGCTCTGCGCGTGATCGTGCAAAACGCCGCCAAGTACTCGGATGCGGGAACGACCGTCACATTTGGCATAACGCCGGATGCGGGCGCGGGCACGATCGACATAAGTGTTGAGGACGAGGGCATCGGCATGAACCAGGAATCCGCAGCTCACGCGTTCGAGCGGTTCTACTGTGCCGACAACGCGCGCGATGCCGGCGCACAGGGTTCGGGTCTGGGGCTTGCGATCGCCAAGTGGATCGTCGACAGCCACGGCGGCGTCATCGGTGTGACCTCGGTCGAAGGGGTCGGCAGCCGCTTTACGATTCGCCTGCCACGATAGGAAGCCCCTCGGCATAAATAAAGGGATAGGGCCACGCGGCCCTATCCCTTTTTGCCAGCTATGGCAGCTTGTGCGCTACTCGCGGCACAGGTGCACGGCGAAACCGGCGAACTCGCGCTTAAAGTACACGAGCTTGGTACCACCGTCGGGCAGCAGCGCGCGCGACTCTTCGTTGACCTCGAGCCCGCGCTCGGCAAACCACTTCTCAGCTGCATCGATGTCGTTAACGGCAAAGCCGATGTGGCCCTTGGTGCCACGACCGTTCTGCTTCATGATCTCGACCAGCGAATCGTTGAAGTACGAAACCGGGGTCTCGATGACGGGCAGGCCCATCATCGTCGAGAACAGCTCCGCGATCTCCAGGGCGTCTGCCGGGTCGGTGGCGTTAATGCCCACATGGGCAACGCGCATACCAAAGAGCTCTACCGGGTTGGCGTTCTGCTCACTCATGCAGTCAGCGCCTACTGAGCCATGACGTCGAGAACGGCCTTCTCGGCGGCAACGCGGTTCATGCCGGTCATGAAGGGCACGCCACTCACGTACGGGCAGGTGAGGCCCTCGGGGGCAACGGTGGTGGCGATCAGCAGGTCAGCGCCCTCGTCGCAGTAATCCTTGGCCTCGGAGATGGCGCACTGCACGATCTCGTACTTGTCGGCATAACCGTTGGCGTCGAGCAGGGTAGCGACCTTCTGGGCAACGAGCGTGGAAGTAGCAGCGCCAGCACCGCAAGCCAAAACGATCTTCTTCATAGGTAATGTCTCCCTTCATGGTTTACTTTAGGTAAGTGTACCGCAGCGAGCGATGGCACTCGGCCTCGATGAGCTTTTATGCCAGTTTGCTTGCGCGCTGCGTATAATACATCTAGTACGTGTTGTCATACCGCTCGCTTTATGAGCGACTAAGGACCCCAATATGCCCGATTCCCGCACCCTCTGGACCGCCGTCGTTATCATCTGCATCGCCGTTTCGGTGTTCTTTAGCGTCAAAAAACGCACCACGTTTAAACGCCTGCAGCAATTGATGGCCGCCAAGCAGTGGGACGAGTTCGATCGTTTGCTCGACGGCAAACTCACTAGCATGCTGTACCCACGCTACAACCGCGACTACCTGCGCCTGAACTCCTATCTGCTGCGCGAGGACCACGAGCGTGCCAGCGAGATGTTCGACCTGCTGCTGGGGCTCAACCTCCCCAAGATGCAGCGCGTCGACCTGGTGATTAAGGCCTTTAACTACTATGTTGGCCAGGAGGACCGCAAAAAGTCCAAAGAGCTGTTGCACGAGATCAAGGGCTTTGAGGGCGGTCAGGCCGAGGCAGTCGCGCACGAATGCCAACTGATGTACGACACGATGATCCTCAAGCGCCACAACGACATTCCCGAGCTGGAGCGCATGCTCGAGGATGTCGGCGACGACCCGGTCAAGCGCTGCCGCTTGGAGTACCTGCTGGCCCTGCAGTACCAGAACAAGGGCGACGAAGCCAAGTTCCAGGAGTTCCTGGAGAAGTCGGGCCAACACTCGATGGCCGTCAACGCGTAACGGACGGCTTGTGCTAGACTTCTAGTCTCACGGGGGCGTGGCGGAATTGGCATACGCAGGAGACTTAAAATCTCTCGCCGCAAGGATTGTGGGTTCGAGTCCCACCGCCCCTACCATATGGAGCTTTCGAGCCCGTGTTCCTCAGGGATGCGGGCTCGCTTCTTTTAGATGCCGGTGGGACTCGAACCCGCGAGGGGGCGAGCGTTAAGCGGACGCGCAGCGTCCGAAGCGAGCCGGCGAGGGCGCCGACAGGCGGCCGAAGCCGGTGCGTATTTGCGCAGCAAATGCGCGGACGTCCCACCGCCCCTACCATATGGAGCTTTCGAGCCCGTGTCCCCAAGGGATGCGGGCTCGTTTCTTTTACACGCCGGCGGGGCTCTAAGTTGCGGTGGAATAGTTCCTGTTTTGGCAGTTTACCAGCACATTTAGGAACTATTCCACCGCGACTTAGGTTGGTGTTCCCACATTTTCCGATGGAAAAACGTGGTTGTCTCCCACATTTTCCGATGGAAAAACGTGGTTGTCTCGCACATTTTTCGATGGAAACGCCCAAATGGCCTTATACTAGCCGAGAGGGTTGGGAGGCAATATGCAGCGACAGCTTATGAGTGAACTTATCGCTTGGAAATCAAGGGCGAATCGCAAACCTCTCTTGCTTAAGGGAGCCCGCCAGACAGGAAAGACTTGGCTTCTTAACGAATTCGCAAGCCAGCAGTATCGAAACGTCATTCGTTTTGACTTTATGCTCGAGCCGAGCACACGCTCGCTGTTCGATGGGGACCTCGACCCCAAGCGCATCATCTCCCAGATAGAACTCCTACGTGGCCAAACTGTAACGCCAGCAGACACGCTCATCATCTTCGACGAGATCCAAGAGGCCCCGCGCGGGATCACCTCGCTCAAGTACTTCAACGAGCTTGCACCCGAATACCACATCGTAGCAGCCGGTTCCTATATGGGCCTCGCGCTCCGACGCGAAAACGAGTCATTTCCCGTCGGCAAAATCGACCAGCTCACCATGCGTCCCATGGGGTTCGCCGAGTTCGTTCGTGCCGTCGACGGCGACCCGCTCGCCGACGCCATCCTTACCGCAGACATGAACCTTCTAGCAAACGTTACCGAAAAGCTCGAGCACTTGCTCAAGGAATACCTTGTTGTCGGCGGTATGCCCGAAGTTGTCTCCGCTTTCGCCGAGACACGCGACTTCATCGAAGCCCGAAGGCTTCAGCAGCAAATCATCGAGGCTTACGAATCCGATTTTGGCAAACATGCACCCGCCCGCATCATCGAGCGCATGAGGTTGGTTTGGAAATCCCTTCCCGGCCAGCTTGCCAAAGAGAACAAGAAGTTTGTCTATGGCGCCCTTCGCCCCGGAGCGCGCGCACGCGATTTCGAGGAAAGCCTCCAGTGGCTCACGGACTACGGAATCGTTCATAAGGTGCCACGTGTTTCCGCTCTAAAGGCGCCGCTCTCGAGCTACGAAGACCTCTCGGGCTTCAAACTGTTCTGCATCGACACCGGCATCCTCGGAGCGCTCTCCGGTCTCTCTCCGGCCATCGTTCTTAACGGATCCGCTGTTTTTACCGAGTTCAAAGGTTCGCTGACCGAACAATACGTCGCGCAGGAGCTTTTGCTCCAGGACAAAACTCCCGCGTATTGGTCCTCTACCTCTGGCAATGCCGAAACCGACTTTGCCATCGACCATGCGGGAACCGTGCTTCCGCTTGAGGTCAAGGCGGCAGAGAACCTTAAAGCGAAGAGTCTGAAAATAGCCTGCGAAAAATTCAAGCTCGAGCGTTGCGTGAGGAGCTCCCTGGTGGCATATAGAGACGAGGGCATGCTCGTCAATATTCCGCTTTGGGAGATTGGGCAGATCGACAAGCTGGCATAGGCGCTGTAGGGACGCCCCGCAAGGACTGTCCCCAGGTGCCGGCAGAGACGATATGAGCAGGACATAAAAACATTGAGAGCCCCTGCTGCAT
>CATXWM010000010.1 GCA_958403205.1 uncultured Collinsella sp.
CGCGGCCGATCCGGTTCCACCGGGCCGCGCGGCAAGGAGATATATTGCCAGACCGCGAAGCTCTGTGGGACGTCAATTCCACTCTTCACAAGTCCTACACAACATATTGCTTTCTATAGGTAATAGAAAGACTGGTGCGGATCTTCCGCACGTATCAGATGATGACCCTTTGGTTCAGGAATATATAGAGATCGGTCACCTGTAAGTGTTTATCTACCCGCGCTTTTAGCAATGTAAACCGCGCTTCAGATAAAAAGAGGGAGCGCCGCGCACAACGCGACACTCCCCTAGCGATTCAAGAGAATCTATTAGGCCTCGAGAGCCTTCTTGGCGATGGTAGCCAGCTCGTTGAAGGACTCGATGTCCTCGTAAGCCATCTGAGCCAGGACCTTGCGGTCGAGCTCGATGCCGGCAACCTTCAGGCCGTGCATGAACTGAGAGTAAGAGATGTCGTTCAGGCGAGCAGCAGCGTTGATGCGAGTGATCCAGAGAGAACGGATCTCGCGCTTCTTGTTGCGGCGATCACGATACTGATACTGCAGGGAGTGCTGGACCTGCTCTTTAGCATGCTTGTAAGTACGCGAAGCGGCACCGTAGTAACCCTTCGCACGGTGCATAACGGTACGGCGCTTCTTCTTGGCGGCAACAGCGCGCTTAATACGTGCCATGTTCTATCAACTCCTAGACGGTAAAACGAAAAACGGGAACGCGAACTTAGGCGAGACGCGACTTGATGACCTTGCGGTCGGCAGCGGCGATCTCGGTCTCCTGACGGAAGCCACGCTTACGCTTGGTGGACTTCTTGCTCAGGATGTGGCTCTTGAAAGCCTTGGCGCGCATAAGCTTGCCGGTACCAGTCTTGCGGAAACGCTTCTTGGTGCCGCTGTGGGACTTCATCTTAGGCATGAAATACTCCTTAATCGGTTACAGAACACTAGTTACTTGGTATCGCTTGCCGCTTTATCCTCATCGAAGGCGCCCTTAATCGGGGCGAGCAGCATAAGCATGTTACGGCCTTCCATCTTAGGCTTGGACTCGACCGTAGCGTAAGGCTTGAGATCCTCGGCGAGACGCTCGAGAACGTTAAGACCCTGCTCCGGGTGAGCCATCTCACGGCCGCGGAACATGATGGTAATCTTAACGCGTGCGCCCTTCTTGAGGAAACGCAGAACGTGGCCCTTCTTGGTCTCGTAATCGCCAACGTCGATCTTGGGTCGGAACTTCATTTCCTTGACCTCGACCTTGGACTGGTTCTTACGAGCGGCCTTGGCCTTCATGGCCTGCTGGTACTTGAACTTACCGTAGTCCATGACCTTGCAGACCGGCGGCTCCGCGTTGGGAGCGATCTCGACCAGGTCGAGACCCTGATCGTCAGCGACGCGCTGGGCATCGCGGATGGCGAACAGGCCGAGCTGAGAGCCATCGACGCCAATCAAACGGCACGAAGATGCAGTGATCTCGTCGTTGATGCGGGTGTCATCAGACTTAGCTATTTTCCCTACCTCCATTCATAAAAAAATAACCCGGCGCTTCTTTGCAACCAGGTCGTACACATAGACATCCTCGAAATGAGGAAGGGAATCTAAGTTGTATGACCAGTCAGCTGCTCATTGGCGCCAAAAGGTGGGAACCCTCGGGTTCCTCTTTAGGGCATTGCGGGAACAACGCCTTGCGAATAATAACACGTACCGCGCGTTATCACATTACGTACACGAAAAAGGGGGCCTTGACCCCCGTGAAGCGCAGGTGCATGTATGGTGCCCTCGCCACGCTCCGCTACAAACAGGCCACAGGCCTGCTTGCTTAACGCTCCGCGCGCTCACGCGAGTTCGGCACGAAAAAGGGGGCCTTGACCCCCTTGAACGCTCACTTACATGTATGGTGCCCGAGGCGAGACTCGAACTCGCACGTTGTTGCCAACGGTGGATTTTGAGTCCACTGCGTCTGCCAATTCCGCCACTCGGGCACGTAATGCGTGAGTTAGTTTATCACAGCTTTCTGTTGATTAGTCCGAAAATGGAACTTCGAGCATTTCGATAAGCTCAACCTTGCGCAACATCTCCCGCTTACGACATCCACGTCCGTCAACCGAGGCCTCGCCCATCTGGTTGTCATAGGGGTCCTCACGCATGCCATCGAAAGCAGGCACAAATTCAGCCTGGAATCGATTGTTGGCCACCATACGCCACGGGTCGAGATTGCCAAAGTAGTGACGACGACGCCACTCCTCCCCCATCCTACGTGCCGATGAACCAAACGATACGTCGGCGTTAAGCCAACCGGTCTGGGGTGTGTAGAACTCGGCCCAGTCGTGCGGTCCCACCGAATCGGGCGCAACATACAGTCCACTCTGCCAACGGGCAGGCACGCCCGCAATGCGGCACATGGTGATAAACGTGAGCGCCATAACGCCGCAATCGCCGCGGAGCGAATGCGCACAGTCGTCGGCTATAGATCCCAAAAGCAGGTACGGTGGCTGATAGCGATAGTCAATATGCTGTGTCAGGTAATCATAGATAGCACGAGCGCAATCGAGCGGATTCTCGAGCCCGTCAATAACACGCTCCGTCAACTGTCGCAGGTACGGCGTGAACGCAATGTGCGGACGGTCCTCGGAGGTGTCCTCAGGCAGTGGCGCGTCCATACAGGGATGCGATGGGAGCGCGCCACCATAGATATCGCAATAGGCGGCATCGATGTGATAGCGATAGGTCACCGAGAATGAATGTTCGGTCGAAGATGTCCAGGAGGCTGTACGAGCCGAAACGTTCTCAGAGGCAACGGTGCCCTCCGACGTCATATCGAGAACCTCGATATGAGACTGTTGACGACAGGCGGCGGCAACGGGTAGCCACGCGCGAACAGTCTCTCCCTCCAGAGCCCCGGGGACAGACACGGATGCCTTAAGCGTGATGACGCGAGTCAACCCGTTTTGCGACTCCATCTCCCTGAGCATCTGGTTACGCAGCGCAATGCCGTCCGTAGAATCGGGACGCAGGCCCGGAACCTCCTTGGGATACACGCGAAGCGAATCGAGGAAGTTATCGAGAACAAACAGCTCGCCATCGATAAAGCGCCAGTCAATACGCTTGCGATCAATCAGGTCGTCAAACTGCTCTTCGGTAAACTCTGGCCACTCCTCGCGAATCATCGCAATGGCCCGATCACGCGACACCGAAAAATGAAGCGGCGTCTCGAGCATGCGATACCGCTCGGCACGAACACAAGCCGCCAGCGAAGGCTCAGGGTTCTGCTCCAAAAGGCGATCGCAGGCAGCAACAGCCTGCGTCAAATAACCGGCATCCTTGAGACGAAGAATCTCGGGCGGCAGTCCAATATCGAGATGACGAAAGTCATCACAGCAAACATCAACAGAGCAACCAACAGGACCCTCGTCAATAACCTTCCCATCCGAAGGCAGCACATCAATAACAGCCATACCAAAACTCCAAGTCACTAGAACGCTTGAAGTCCATTGTAGCGAGATAAAAAAGAAAGCCCCAACAAGGGAGCCATCAACACCGATAAACGGTACCTATAAAAATGAATTCAGCCCAGTAACCCTGCGGCGTTAAACGAAGGAAGCCCCGTCCCCCGGAACTGTTTCCTTGGCGCGACTTCTGGCGAAGCCAGGTGAGCGCAAAGGAAACAGTGTAGGGGGACGGGGCTTCCGGCGGGAAGTTTAGCGACGCTTACGCCTTGTTGACGGAGCCAAACTCCTCCATAAGCTCCTTGGTGCGGGCAACGATGTTGTCGCGACCAGGCTTGAGGAGCTTACGGGGGTCAAAGCCCTTGCCCTGCTGATCCTTGCCAGCCTCGATGTACTCGCGGACGCCCTTGGCGAAGACGAGCTGCAGGTCGGTGTTGACGTTGATCTTGGAGATGCCCAGGGAGATGGCCTTCTTGATCTGATCCTCGGGGATGCCGGTGCCACCGTGCAGAACGAGGGGCAGGTCGCCGGTCTGGGCCTTAATCTCGCCCAGACGCTCGAAGGAAAGGCCAGCCCAGTCGGCAGGGTACACGCCGTGGATGTTGCCGATGCCGCAGGCGAGGAAGTCGACGCCCAGGTCAGCAATCTGCTTGCACTCAGCAGGATCAGCGAGCTCGCCGCTGGAGGTCACGCCGTCCTCGGTGCCGCCGATGCCGCCGACCTCGGCCTCGATGGACATGCCCTTGGAGTGGGCAAGCTCAACGAGCTCCTTGGTGCGGTCGAGGTTAAGCTGGAAGGTCTCCTCGTGAGAGCCGTCATACATGATGGACGTGAAGCCGGCCTCGATGCACTTGAAGCAGTCCTCGTAAGAACCGTGATCGAGGTGAAGGGCGACGGGAACGGTAACGCCCGTGGCCTCGACGGCAGCCTTGACCATGTCGGCGCAGACCTTGAAACCACCCATCCACTTAGCGGCACCAGCGGTGCACTGAAGGATCAGCGGAGACTTGGCCTCCTCGGCGGCCTGGAGAATAGCCAGGGTCCACTCGAGGTTGTTGGTGTTGAAGGCACCGAGACCGTACTTGCCGGCCTCGGCCTTCTTGAGCATGTCTGCTGCGTTGACGAGCATAAAAGAAACCTCCTGTAAGGTTGCTCCGATAACGCCTGTGATTTTACCACGGCGCACCCGAGCATAAACGTTCGTTTGTTCACGAATACCATCCGATTGGACAAATTTTGACCGTTTGCCCCACAGAATCGACCCACTGGGGAAAATAGCTTGACGATTGAGCGGTCTTCGTGGTTCGAAAGACGGCTTCGAGCCTACATCTGCATAAACGGGTTCTGCATAAGTTCGCGCGCCATCGTGGTCGAATCGCCATGGCCCGTCAAGCAAACGGTATCGGGCGGAAGCATCTTGGCAAGTTTGGAGAGCGAGCGCATAATCGCCGCCTCGTCACCGCCGGAAAGATCGGTACGACCGTGGCTGCCCGGGAAAAGCGTGTCGCCCACAAAGGCGATGTTCCCCTGCTCGGTCGCGGCGAACAGGACGATGCCGCCCGGCGTATGCCCCGGCATCTCGATCACCTGCAGGCAGACGTCGCCCACCTCGATTGTATCGCCCTCGGCAAGCAAACGCGTCGGCTCACCCGGATCGGGCGTCTCGATACCCCACATGGCGCGCTGCTCCTCGATATTTGCGCGAGGTACCGTCACGTCCTTAGCGCACAACTCATATAGTGCGCCGTCGCCAACGACAGCACGAACCCCGGCAACCCCGCCAACATGGTCGGCATGACCGTGCGTGCAGACAGAGCCGAGTACACGCACCTCGGGATGCGCGGTGCGGATATGCCCCACAAGACGCTCGCCCTCCCACGCCGGATCGACGATTAAGCACTCGTCATTCGAAATCACGGCGTAGCTGTTGGTCTGAATCGGGCCGTTGACGAGCGCCTCAATCGAAGCCGCGCCTCGGGGTGTCAGGTCCAAAGTCATATCGTCCATGCGCATACCCTCCTTCTAAAATACGCCCGAGGCACCAAACGATGCCTCGAACGTAACCAATATCTATGATGCTGAGAGGCTCTCGCACCTACACACGGCGCTTGAGTTGCGCTCCGCCCTCGCCGGGCATAAGACGGCGAGCGTCGTAGACCGAATCGACACTGCTGATGGAAGCCAGCAGCGGATCCAGACCACTCGCATCCGAGATCTCGACCATAAAGCGCAGGGTTGCAATACCCTCGCGGTTGGTCGACGTGGCGGCAGAAAGGATATTGCCGCCCGCATCGCCAATGGCAATGGTGACATCCTTGAGCAGGCCCATGCGGTCCAAGCACTCGACCACGATCTCGACCTGGAAGAGGGTGTCGGCAGCGCCGTCCCACTCCACATCGATCATGCGCTCGGGATGTTCCATAAGACCCTTGACGTTAGGGCAGTTGGCGCGATGCACCGAAACGCCACGACCGCGCGTGATGAAGCCGACGATGTCGTCGCCCGTCACGGGGTTGCAGCAATGAGCCAGACGGACCAGCAGGCCGCTGTTGCTCTCGCCCTTGACGATAATGCCGTTACTGGCGCTCTTGCCGCGCTTTTGCGGCTTGCGGTTGGAGCCGCGAGCGGGCTGCTTCACGACCTCGGCGATAGCCTCGGCCTTGGTGAGCTGTTCCTCGGGCTTGGGGTCCAAGATTTGCTCGACCTTATTGCCCACAGCGCGCGGGGCAACCTTGCCGGCACCGACGGCGGCAAACAGGTCCTCGAGCTGCTTGAAGTTAAACTGCTCCGCCACGGCGTTGAGTGCACGCGTCGAACGCGGCGTAGAAATGCCATAGCCACGCTTACGCAGGTCCTTGGCCAGCATATCGCGACCAGCAGCAGCGTCGTCGTCCTTGGTCGCAGCGGCAAAATAGCGGCGGATCTTGGACTTAGCCGAAGGCGTCTTGACGATCTTGAGCCAATCACGCGACGGCTTGGAACTCTTGTTCGTCAGGATCTCGACACGGTCACCCGTCTTAATCTCGTGCGTGAGCGGAGCCACCGCACCGTTGATTTTGGCGCCGACGCAATGGTTTCCCACCTCGGTGTGAACGGCATAGGCAAAGTCGAGCGGCGTGGATCCGGCACGAAGCGCCATGACCTCGCCCTTGGGCGTAAAGACGAAGATCTCCTGATCGAAGAGGTCAACCTTCAGCGAATGCAGGTATTCCTTGGCGTCGGTAATCTCATCAGACGCAGCCCAATCGAGTGAGTGCTTAAGCCAGTTAATCTGGTCGTCCAGACGCTGAGCATCATTGGTCTTAGACGCAGACGATCCGCCCGACTTCTTATATAGCCAGTGGGCGGCAATGCCGTACTCGGCCTGCTCATGCATCTCGTAGGTTCGAATCTGAATCTCGAGCGGACGAGCCGTAGGGCCGATGACCGTCGTGTGGAGCGACTGGTAGTTATTGACCTTGGGCATGGCGATATAGTCTTTAAAGCGACCAGGCATGGGGTGCCACAGCGTATGCACCGCACCGAGCGTGGAGTAGCAATCGCGCACCGAATGGGTAATAACGCGCAGCGCCACCAGGTCGTAGATCTCGGAGAACTCCTTGCCCTTGCGCTTCATCTTTTGGTAGATGGACCAATAGTGCTTGGAGCGGCCGTTGATCTGGAAGCCCTCCAGGCCAATGCGGTTGAGCTCATCGGTAAGCGTCTTGATGGTCTCGGCAAGGTAGCGCTCGCGGACCTCGCGCGACTCAGCCACCATGCGCGCGATGCGCTGGTAGGCATCGGGCTCCAGGTAGAAGAAGGACAGGTCCTCGAGCTCCCACTTAATAGAGCTCATGCCCAGGCGGTCGGCCAAGGGCGCGTACACGTCCATGGTCTCGCGAGCCTTAAACAGGCGACGATCCTCGCGCAGGGCTGCCAGCGTTCGCATGTTGTGCAGACGGTCGGCAAGTTTAACGATGATGACGCGAATGTCCTTGGACATGGCGAGGAACATCTTGCGCAGCGTGAGCGCCTGCTTCTCGTCCATGCTGTCGACTTCGATATTGGTGAGCTTGGTCACGCCATCGACGAGCTCGGCCACCGTATCGCCAAACAGGCCGGAAACATCGGCGAGCGAGGTCTCGGTATCCTCGACGGTATCGTGCAGCAGCGCGGCGCACACCACATCGCAGTCCATCTTGAGATCGGCCAAAATGATGGCAACCTCGACGGGATGGTTAATGTACATCTCGCCCGAGCGCCGCTTTTGGTTGCAATGCTTCTCGGCGGCAAAGCAGTAGGCCTGCTCCACCTTGGAGAAGTCATCCTCATTCATATATTTGAGGCACAGGCGCTCCAGCTTGTCGTAGCTGTCCGCCATAATCTCGGGCGGCAGCTCATCGGCATGCTTATAGTGCTCCATCTCCGAAAACGGCTGGAGGGTGGAATCATGGGCGGTACGGGCTGCGGCATCCATCGAGGTCCCCTTCCCCTAGGCCCGCGGTACGATCGGGCGGTTAACTTTGGCTAGCATATCAGAAGCGCACGAATCGAGCGCCCAGCTCCGGAAAGCCGAAAACTCCATGCGCGAGCGCAAGCCCTCCAAATAGCGAATTGACCTACTCAATTGCACGCGGCCGGGGTTTTCGGCCATCGCGATGCGACGGGTGTCGTCAAACCCCGAAACTCGACAAAAACCAAGCTCTTCGAAGATTCCCAGGCCGCTTTCCACCGAACGCTCGTCGACCGGCGTGCGAGCATCGATGGCAAGGCACATCTGCGCGATGTCGATATCGCTCGCGCTAAAGGAATCGTCCCCCGTCTTGCCGCGGTTGGAGCGCCACATGGTCTGCAGCGCGCGATAGAGCGTGACGAGCTCGTCGCGCTCGGGCGCATAGCAGTCGAGCAGGCGCTCGTTAATGCGGGCGTCGCGCGACGAATAGAGCAGATGGATCACGGCGGGCTGGCCATCGCGACCGGCGCGGCCGCTCATCTGGTTAAACTCAATGCCGCCAAACGGCATGTGATAGAGCACGACATGGCGGATATCGGGCAGGTTGACGCCCTCGCCAAAGGCAGATGTCGAGACGATGCAGCTGAGGCTTCCGTCTCGGAATGCTTCCTCCACGCGACGGCGATCAGAACGCGCAAGCCCCGCGTTATAGAACGCGATATGGGTTGCACAATCGGGCACACGCTTGCGCAACGTCTTGGCGAGCGCCACGGACTGGTCGCGCGAATTGACGTAGATGACGGTCTTTTCCCCCGTCGCCACGATTGACACCAGGCGGTTCTCGCGGCTCGCAAGATCTCGGTCATCCTCGAGCTGCAAGTTCTCGCGCACCGTCTCGTCGACCACCGTGCGGGTAATCGGTAGTACGCGGGCGAGCTCGGCCACGACCGGAGCCGTTGCGGTGGCCGTCGCAGCCATAACGACCGGGTCGCCCAAGGCTTTGAGGATATCGGGCATGTCGAGATAGGCGCTGCGGTCGCCGCCCTTGGCAAGGCCGGCGTGGTGCGCCTCATCGATAACGACAAAGCCGGTGCGGCCCGAACGTGCGAAGCGGTCACGGTGGATAGATAGGAACTCGGGCGTCGTGAGCACGATACCGGTGCGGCCCGAAGCTAGGCTGGCGAACACGTCATCGCGTGCGGCCTCCACGGTCTCGCCGGTCAGCACGCCAACGCCAATGCCAAGCGCTGCCATCGTCGACGAGAGGTGATAGGCCTGGTCGGCAACAAGCGCACGTAGCGGATAGACAAAGATGCTCGCGCGTCCGCGAAGCACCGCCTCGCGCGCGGCATGCACATGGAAGATGAGCGACTTGCCGCGCCCCGTTCCCATAACGGCCAGAACACTTTGGTGATCGGCCAAGGCGTCGAGCGCCTCAACCTGCGCGCGGTGCGGCTGGTTCGATCCGATAAAGCTATGGATAAGCGAGCGCGTGAGCTCGGTATAGGAAAGCTGGGCGAGCGTCTCGCGTTTGCGCGACTCCAGGCGCAGATCGGAGTCCGCCGGCTGCACGCCACGACGAAGCTCGCATGCCGGATCGTCGACGCTGGGCAGCGTGCTATCGCGGACCAGAACATCCTTGACCATGAGCTTGGGCTTCACACGACCCTGCCAATGCTCGGCAACGGACTCAAACACCAAGTCGACGGCGCTGTCGCAATTGATAAGCCTGTCGATCTGCGGTACACGAAACATGATGGCCGGCACACTCGCGGCGCCATCCGTCGCCACGAAGCGCATATGCTCGCCGGTCTTACCCACCACGGCGCGATCACACATCGTCACGCCCTCGGCGGCCAGCAGCGGCACCTTATTACCCTGGCCAAACGGCTCAAGGCGGGAAATCTGCTCTATAGTCTCGATATTCAGCTCGGAAAGGTCGACCGTGGCGGCAACCTCGTCGGTGTCCTCAAAGTCCTCGGCGGGAAGCTCGGACAACACGGCGGAAAGGCGACGGCGGAACTCATCGAGCTTGGACGCCTCGATGGTCACACCCACCGCGCCGGCATGTCCGCCGCGACGAATCATCAGGTCGGAACAGCGCTCGATGGCGTCAAACAGGTTAACTTTGCCCACCGAGCGACCAGAGCCGCGCGCGATACCGTCCTCGATCGAGAACAGCAGCGCCGGCACGTGGTAGCGGTTGGTCAGACGGCTTGCCACGATGCCCTTGACGCCCTCGTGCCAGCCTTCGCCGCCCACGACGATCGCGCGTCCGCCGTCATAGGTCTCCTCGACCTTTGCCATGGCATCGCGCGTGAGCTCCGCCTCGATCTCACGGCGCTGGCGATTGATTTCCTCGAGCTCGGCGGCAAGCGCGCTTGCTTCGATGGGATCGCGGGCAAGCAGCAGGTCGAGCGCCAGCTTGGGATCGGCCATGCGACCGGCAGCGTTTAAGCGGGGAATGAGCGAGAATGACAGGCCATCCGCCGTAATGCTCGAAAGGTCCGCCTTGGCGAGCGCGGCAAGCGCGATATAGCCGGGGCGAGCGGTTACGCGCATCTGCTGGATGCCCTCGGCAACCAGCGCGCGGTTCTCGGGCGTGAGCGGCATCATGTCGGACACGGTGCCCAGCGCCGCGACCTCGATTAGTGAACGCCAATACGACGGCTTGCCCAGGCGCTCACCCAGGACTTGCACCAGCTTGAGCGCCACACCAGCACCGGCAAGCTCACGCGAGGGGCCCTCGTCCTCGAGCTTGGGGTCAGTCAGGGGCACACCCTGCGGCACCTGGTCGGAGGGCTCGTGATGGTCCGTGACCACCAAATCGATCCCCAGGCTCTCCAGGTAGGAAACCTCTTCCTTGGCGGCAATGCCGTTATCGACGGTCACGATCAGCTGGGGGCGAGCGAGCTCGTTAACGCGGTCGAGCGCCGCGCGCGAAAGACCGTAGCCCTCATCAAAGCGATGCGGAATAAACGGCGTGACATCGGCACCAAACGTGCGCAGCGCCTCGGTCAACAGGCAGGTCGACGTAATACCGTCAACGTCAAAATCGCCAAAGACTGCAATGTGCTCGTGGTTGCGAATAGCACGCTCGACGCGGTCGGCAACGACCGACATGCCCGGGATAATGAGTGGGTCGGCCCAGTCGCGATCGAGCGAAGGCGTCAAAAACAATTGGCCCTCTTTGATGGAGCCAATGCCGTGCGCGACCATAATGCGCGCCACCAGCCCGGGAATGCCCAGACCAGCCGAAAGCTCCTTTTCGAGCTCGGGATTTTGCTGAGCGACCGCCCAGCGATGCGTCGTCTTAAGCGATGACATAGGCACCCACCCCCGATAGGGGCAGGTCGCCGCGATACCTCTCACGGTTCATAGCGATGAGTCCTCTGTGTATGCCCACTTCGGCAGGCAGATCTGTTGAACGGATTTATTATACCGTGCGGCGCGGACGCAAATCGCCGCAGCACGCCGCGGTTTCGGTAAACGATGCCGGTAATAGCCTCGAAATAATCGAGCGTTTCTGACGCACGGACACATGTGAGCGTCTAGCATATCCAGTCAAAACGGATTCACGAGCAAAGGGAGTCACAAGAGCATATGAAGCAATGGGTTGGACTGGGCAAGTTTCTCGCGGGGCACATGCAAATCATCGTTCCGATTTGCGTGGCGCTCGGCGTGCTCTTTCCTCAACAGATCGGCGTTCTCAAGCCCATCGTTCCCACCTTGTTTGCCTTTATGACGTTCCAAGGTGCGCTCAGCAACACCTTTCACCAGGTAGCCGAGGTGTTCCACCGTCCGCTGCACCTGATTCTGGCGTTGTTGGTCTCGGCGGCGCTTATTCCCATCGCGGCCTACGCCATGGGATCGTTGTTCTTTGGTTCCAACCCCAACCTTGTCTGCGGCATCGTGCTCGAATACAGTGTGCCCGTGGCAGTCACCGCTTTTATGTGGATCAGTATGTTCGGCGGCAACGGCCCGCTCGCGCTCACCATCATCCTGACGTCCTCGGTCATCTCCCCTGTGACGATTCCGCTTACGCTCAAGCTCCTGCTGGGCGCCACCGTCTCGATCGACATGCCGAGCATGATGCAGAACATGGCCTTTATGATCGCCATCCCCGCCGTGCTCGGCATCGTGATCAACGAGCTCACGCGCGGATGGGGGCACGAAAAACTCTCCCCCGCGCTCTCGCCCGCCTGCAAGTTCATGATGATGGGCGTTATCGCCTCCAACTCCACCGCCATGAGCGAGTACGTGCTGCACATGAACGCGGTGCGCTTGGAAGTCGCCCTCTTTATTTTGGTCTTCGCCATCGGCGGCTTTGTCGTCGGCATTCTGGTCGCCCGCGCGCTGCATCTGCCATATAGCGAAACGACCACCATGTGCTTTACCTGCGGCATGCGCAATATCTCTTCGGGCGCCGTCATCGCCACGCAATACTTTCCGGGCGAAGTTGTGTTTCCCGTCATGTGTGGAACGTTGTTTCAGCAGGTGCTCGCCTCACTTATCGGGCACTTCTTTGAGCGTCTGACCGGCGAGGAGCGCGCCGCCCAGCGCAAGCGCGTCGAGGCCGGCCGCGATGCAATGGCGCGCTAAACCGTCCGCATTACGCGGGTGTTAGTCTTGCTATACGAGCGTTTCCAGATGCGCACGCAGGCGCTCAGCATCGACATCGAGCGTGGTCTCAGCATTGACCTGGGCCAAACGATAGCCGACAAAGTAGGGCGAAACCACCCAACGCGGCAGCGCCTTGGCAATGGTCCGACCGCCCAGGTGATAGAAGAACAGGTTGTACGACTCTGCGCGACCACCGTGGTGCTCGTTCAGGATATAGCGCAGAGCTACCTGGATCGCATCGGCGAAGAGATCCGCCTCGGCTTGGTCTCGCATGCCATCGCTGGCGGCGATTCCCTGCGGGGCTGAAACGTTGACCTCAAAGAACCCCATAATCGGTTCGATTGAGATGTTGACCGAGATTCTCCCCTGTTGCCAGACATTGATGCCTTCGAAATTGGCGGAAGTCAGCGAAGCATAGCCGTCTTCCTGCTCCAAACCCACAATCTGCATGTGCGGATGAACGAGGCTGCCGCCCGAGAGCGGACCCTTGTTCTTGTACATGAGCACGCTTCGATACTGCTGTGAATCGATCATCTGCTGCCAGCAACCCAGGGCAAACCGCATCACATGGTGGAGTTCATCCGGCTCATAGGTCACCAGGTCGGCATCGTGATCGGCCGACTCGATTAGCACGGTTTGATGGGTGGCGCGCAGGGTCTTGAACTTATTCTCGAGCCAGATGCAGTCACCGTCGCGCCGGATGATGTTGGTGAGCCCCTCCGTGTTGCAAAAGGGACACGCGGTACCGGGGCGACGGTTGTCGTCGGGCTTGCCACTCGCCTGCTGAACATCGAATACAAGCGCCACGGGCTACACCTCCAGCGGTACGATCCTTGTGCCATGGAGCTCGGAGACGCCCAGTGCCGCCGCCACGGTATCGCGATTTGCCGTAGTGATGCCGCCGCCGGGAAGGATGGTCAAACGATCGCCCGCATACTCGATTAAACGAGCCAGGTAATCGAAATTATCCTCGATCGACGTACCGGCAGCGCCGCCATGCGTGAGGATGCGCGTAACGCCGCAGTCGGCAAGTGTATCAATCGCATCGAGCTGAGCCTCGGGCGAGAGCTGATCAAACGCCATGTGGAAGGTGATGTCGATGGGCTCACGCTTGCATTCCTCGGTCGCGCAGCCCGCGGCCATCACGAGAGCGCCCAACGTAAGCTCGTCGAGCGCCCATCCGCCAGCGCAGGGCTTGCAGCAGCCAAAGACCAAGCCGTCAACGCCGGCGCTCACGGCAAGGCCCAGGTCCATCTCCATCATGCGCAGCTCGTCTTGGTTGTAATGAAAGTCACCGCCACGCGGGCGAATCATGCACATCACTCGCGCGTCATGCTCGTGAGCATAGCTGACTGTAGCGCTGATAACACCGGCCGAGGGTGTAGTGCCACCGACGGCAAGGTTGTCGCACAGTTCAATACGCCTTGCACCGGCATCGATAGCCGCCGGCACCCGCTCAAAGTTCTCGGCACAAAACTCGTACAGCATAGATAGACCCCCAAAGACAGCAGATGTTTTCCGACGGGCATTGTCACACATCCCCATGAAGTTGCGGTGGAATAGGGACTCTTTTGGCCTCTGAGACTCCCATTTAGTCCCTATTCCACCGCAACTTAAAAGGGGGCGCTGACCGGGTTGGTCAGCGCCCCCTTTGTTGAATGGATTAACCACCCAGGTAAGCTTTGCGGACGTTGTCGTCGTGCAGGAGCTCTTGGCCCGTGCCGGTCATGGTAATCTTACCGGTCTCGAGCACGTAGCCGCGCGTGGCGATCGAGAGCGCCATCTGCGCGTTCTGCTCGACCAGAAGCACCGTGGTGCCGGCCTTGTGCAGGTCCTCGACAATCTGGAAGATCTGCTCAATCAGAATCGGCGCCAGGCCCATGGAAGGCTCGTCGAGCATGAGCAGCTTGGGGTTGCTCATAAGGGCACGGCCCATAACGAGCATCTGCTGCTCGCCGCCCGAAAGGGTGCCGGCGACCTGGCGACGGCGCTCCTTCAGGCGCGGGAACTGCTCGTAGACGCGTTCCAGGCCCGGAGCCACCGTAGACTTGGGCTGTGTATAGGCGCCCATCTCCAGGTTCTCCTCGACCGTCATCTGCAAAAAGGCGCGACGGCCCTCGGGGACCTGAGCTAGGCCCTTGCCCACCAGCTTGTCGGCAGGCGTATGGGTAATGTCCTCGCCCATAAATTTGATGGAGCCGGTCTTGGAACGCAGCAGGCCCGAAACGGTTTTAAGCGTCGTGGACTTACCGGCACCGTTGGCGCCAATCAAGGCCACGATCTCGCCCTCGTTGACGTTAAAGGAGATGTCCTTGATGGCGTGGATGGCGCCGTACCAGACGTTGATGTTGTAGACGGAAAGCATCGGCTCTGCCATTTAGTTCTCCCCCTTATCCTGCTTGCCCAGATATGCCTCGATAACGGCGTCGTTGTTCTGGATTTCCTCGGCCGTGCCCTTGGCGATGACCTTACCAAAGTTGAGCACGCAGATACCCTCGCAAATATTCATGACGAGCGACATGTCGTGCTCGATAAGCATGATGGCAATGCCGAAGGTGTCGCGAATCTTAACGATGTTCTCCATGAGTTCCGCGGTCTCGGACGGGTTCATGCCGGCGGCAGGCTCGTCGAGCAGCAGCAGTTTGGGGTTGGTGGCAAGCGCGCGGACGATCTCCAGACGACGCTGGGCGCCGTAAGGCAGCGAGCCGGCCTGCTCGTTTGCCAGATGCTCCATATCAAAGATAGACAGCAGCTCCATGGCGCGCTCGTGGGCGGCCTTCTCGTGCTTCCAATACGTCGGCAGGCGCAGCACGCCCTCAAAGCCGGAGTAACGCTCCTGGTTATGCAGGCCAACCTTAACGTTATCCTCCACCGTCATGGTGTTGAACAGGCGAATGTTCTGGAATGTACGGGCAATACCCATGCGGTTGACCTGATAGACCGACTTGCCCGAGGTATCCTCGCCGTCGAGCAGGATGGTGCCGTGTGTGGGCTGGTACACCTTGGTGAGCAGGTTGAAGACCGTGGTCTTACCGGCACCGTTGGGACCGATCAGACCGGCGATCTCGGTCTTGCCGATAGTCAGGCTAAAGTCGTCGACTGCCTTAAGGCCACCGAACTCAATGCCCAGGTGGATGCACTCGAGTGCAGGGCGCTCGCCCAGGTCACGATCGGGAACGATGGCGCCAGAAGGATACGGGACCATCTTGCCCTTCTTGAACTCAAATTTACTGGGCATCGGCTGCCACCTCCTTCTTGGAAGCAAAGCGATCCTTGACGCGACCGAAGAACGCCTTGAGCTGCGGGTTGTTGGTAAAGATCATGACCAGGATCAGCACGATGGCGTAGATGAGCATGCGGTAGTCCGAGAACTGACGGAGCAGCTCGGGAAGCACCGTGAGCAACGCCGCCGCGATGACGGAACCGCGCATGTTGCCCAGGCCGCCCAGGACCACGAACACCAGAATGAGGATCGACGTGTTGAAGTCGAACTTGGTGGCGGAGAGCTGCGAGAAGTTACCGCCGAAGAGGGCTCCGGCAGCACCGGCGAGGGCAGCGGAAACCACGAAGGCGATCATGCGGTACTCAGTGACGGAGATGCCTACGGACTCGGCTGCAATCTTGTTATCGCGCACGGCCATAATGGCACGGCCAGTACGGCTGCGAACCAGGTTGAGCACGATCACGAGTGCGACCATGACCAGGATGGCACCGGCGAGGAAGGTCGAGTACGTCGACACGCCCGAGGCGCCCTGGGCGCCCTTGATGATGGCGGTGCCGTCCTCGAGCAGGTGCAGGTCGTCGATCGTAGAGTTGCCCGTGATGTTAAAGATCACGTGCAGGCCGCGCGAGTCGACACCCACGATAAGGCAAGTGACGATCTCCTTGATAATCTCGCCAAAGGCCAGCGTCACGATAGCCAGGTAATCGCCGCTCAGACGAAGGACCGGGATGCCAATCAAGAAGCCCAGGATGGCGGCAGCGATGGCGCCGACCACGATACTGATGATAAGGCGCACCGGATCGGAGGGAACGGCGCTCTCCAGCGCGACCGCGGTGACGATGCCCGTGTAGGCACCGACACTCATAAAGCCCGCATGGCCCAGCGACAGGTCGCCCGCGATGCCGACGACGAGGTTGAGGGAAATGGCCATGACGATGTAGGCCGTAATAGGAACCAACTGACCGGCGATCATGCGCGGAATCATGTGGTTCGACTGCATAAAGAACACGATGGCGAATGCCACGATGCACATGGCGTACGTAACAAAGTCGTGACGCGTCTGCTTATCTTTAAGAAACTTCATAACGCTCACCTACACCTTCTCGGGGACGTACTTGCCCAAGAGGCCGGCAGGCTTGACGAGCAGGACGATGATCAAAACACCAAAGACGATGGAGTTGGCAAGGCTCGTGGAAATGTAAGCCTGCGCCATCGCCTCGAT
Source organism: uncultured Collinsella sp. (assembly GCA_958403205.1). GTDB lineage: Bacteria > Actinomycetota > Coriobacteriia > Coriobacteriales > Coriobacteriaceae > Collinsella. Next base: position 16,931 of record CATXWM010000010.1, read on the forward strand.
GATGCCGATGAGAATGCCGCCGACAAAGGCGCCGGGGATGGAGCCGATGCCACCGAAGACGGCGGCGTCGAAGGCCTTGATACCAGGCATGGCACCCGTCGTGGGCTGCAGCACCGGCGAGTAAGAGCACAGCAGCACGCCGGCGATGGCGGCAAGGGCCGAGCCGATGGCAAACGTCATCGAGATGGTGCGGTTGACGTTGATGCCCATGAGCTGAGCGGCGGCCTTGTCCTCGGACACGGCGCGCATGGCCTTACCCATCTTGGTCTTACCTGTAAAGAACATCAGGCCGGCCATGATAACCAGGCAGGCGACGATGGTGACGAGCGAGACGGCGCTTACGTTGAACTTGGCCAAGAACTCCGGCACCTGGAAGGTGACGAGCGAAGTGAAGTTCTTGGGCGTGGCGCCCCACAGAAGCTGCGCGGCGTTCTGCAGGAAGTAAGACACGCCGATAGCCGTGATCAGAACGGCCAGCGGGCCTGCTTGGCGCAGCGGCTTATAGGCCAGACCCTCGATGAGAACGCCGAGAACCGTGCAGACCACACAAGAGAGAATTACAGATGCCCAGCCCGGGAGGCCGAGATACGACGTGGCACAGAACGAGACATAGGCACCGACCATGATGACGTCGCCGTGAGCGAAGTTGAGCATCTTGGCGATACCGTAGACCATGGTGTAGCCCAACGCGATGATGGCGTAGACGCTGCCCATGGACAGGCCGTTGACCAGGTATTGGATAAAGACCGTCATGTTCCACATCCCCCTTTCGAATAGGTTTCCAGTTGATGTATGAAACAGGGACGTTACATCGTCCCTAGATACCAAGCAAGCAGGGAAGGCCAAAACCTCCCCTGCTTGGGATCAAAACCGCTCTATGTAAGGCGGCCAATTAGGCCTGCACGTACTTGCCGTCGGTGATGACGTAAGCCGTGGGCTCCTTCTGGACCTGGCCCTTATCGTTCCAGGTGAGCTTGCCGGTCAGACCGTCAACGGTAATCTTGAGCATAGCCTTGGACAGCTTCTCGGCGGCCTCGGTCGGGTCGGCGTCGACACCAAGACCGGCCTCCTTGAGGGCCTCGGCCACCGCGTGCACGCCGTCGTAGGCGTCGGCGGCAAACTGGTCGGGGGTATCGCCGTACTTATCCTTGTAAGCGTTGACGAAGTCGGCGTTCTTCTCGTCGTCGGCGGAGAACGGGGTCATGAGCAGCAGACCCTCGGCAAGAGAGGTATCGAAGCCCTCAACGCCCAGGATGCCGTCCATGCCGTCGCAGCCCATCATCTTGACGTCATAGCCCATGTCCTTTGCGTTCTTGAGCAAGACGGACGCCGGCGTGTAGTAGATCGGCGCAAAGATCATGGTGGCGCCGGCCTGCTTGGCCTTGGTCAGCTGGTTCGTAAAGCTCGTGGCGGAGTCGTCCTTAAAGGTCTCCTCGTCAACAATCTCGAGCTTGGACTCAGCGGCCTGGGCCTTAAAGGAATCTGCGATGCCCGAAGAATAGGCGTCGCCGGAGTTGTAGAACAGCACGAACTTCTCGTCCGCATACTTCTGCGCCAGGAACTTGGCAGCGTTGACACCCTGGTTGGGGTCGGTGAAGCAAACCTGGAAGACGCAATCCTTGCCGTCGGTGACGTCCTCGGAGGACGCGGACGGGGTGATCATGAACGTCTTGGGGTCGTTACCGCACTCGGCGGCAACGGCAACCGACGCACCCGTGGTGGTCGGACCGACGAGGGCCTGCATGCCCCAGTCGAGCAGGGTGTTGAAGGCGTTGACGGCCTTCTCTCCATCGGCCTGGTCATCCTCGGCCTTGCTGGCAAGCGGCAGCTCCTTGGTCGAGAAATCCTTGCAGCCAAGCTCGACACCCTGGGTAACGGACTTGCCGTAGGACGCGTTGGCGCCGGTCAGCGGGCCGATGGTGCCGATCTTAAACGAAGCGTCGCTCGAAGCGGAACCGCTGTCGCCGCCGTTGGAGGAGCAGCCAGCTAGAATGGACATCGCCCCCAGACCTGCTGCGCTCGCGATAACGCTCCTGCGATTCATAACAGGGTTCAATGACTTACCGGTGAGGCTCGACATGCGGCTCTCCTCTCAAATCTCGTCGGGTTTCGGTTACCCGACAGGCCATCCTTCGCCGTGTTCGGCGTTCGCAAAATAGTAGACGCTTTAGTTGAGAAAAGTGGCGATTATTTCAACTTTTCTTTTGTTTTGCCCATTTATCCATAATTCTGCGTATTCCTGTCGGTTTATGCAGTTTAGCCACTTTATTGTGTGAAAGTAATGTTTCCGTTCTGTTACAGGCGTCCTTGCCCTGAATAAAACGGCCCCACCGGTGTCGTTATATGCACTTAGGCGGCGATGTACTTGCCATCCTGAATCACATAGGCCGTAGCGGGCTTTTCGACCTGGCCCTCGTCATTCCACGTCAGCTCGCCTGTCAGGCCCTCGATCTTGATCTTGCGCATGGCCTTGGCAAGGTCGCCGGCAATGTCGGCACCGTCGGCCGAAATGTCAATCCCCGCCCTATCGATAGCCTCGGCGATGGCGTGGACGCAATCGTAAGCGTCGGCGGCAAACTGGTTGGGCGTCTCGTCGTAGGCATCCTTATAGGCCTTGACGAAGTCGGCATTCTTCTCATCGTCAGCCGAAAACGGGGTCATGAGCAGTACGCCCTCGGCAAGAGAGGTATCGAAGCCCTCCACAGAGAGCAGGCCGTCCATGCCGTCGGTACCCATGAGCGTCATGTCGTAGCCCATGTCCTTGGCGTTCTTGAGCAAAACGGACGCCGGCGTGTAGTAGATCGGCGCAAAGATGAGCGTGGCGCCGGCCTCCTTGGCCTTGGTGAGCTGGTTGGTAAAGCTCGTGGAGGAATCGTCCTTAAAGGTCTCGGTATCGACGATATCAAGTTTGGACTCCTTGGCCTGCTCGGCAAAGGCATCGGCAACACCCGAGCTGTACGTATCGCCGGAGTTGTAGAACAGGGCGATCTTGGCGTCCGCATATTTCTCGGCCAAGGACTTCGCGGCGCTGGCGCCCATGGTGGGATCGGTGAAGCAAACCTGAAAGACCGTGGTCTTATCCTTGGTGACGTCGAGCGACGAGGCCGAAGGCGTGACCATGAGCATATCGTCGGCGATCTCGCCCGAGACGGCGACGGCGGCACCAGTCGTGACGGGGCCGACGAGAGCCTGCATGCCCCAGTCGCACAGGGTATTGAAGGCGTTGATAGCCTTCTCGCCGTCAGCGACGTCATCCTCGGACTTAAGCGAGAGTTTGAGGTCCTTGGTCGAGAAATCCTTGGCGGCGAGCTTGGCACCCTTCTCGGCCGAAACGCCATAGGTTGCCGCGGCGCCGGTCAGAGGGCCGATGACACCGATCTTGAAGGTCTTGCCGTCATCGGCGGAGCCGCCCTCCGAGCCACCCGACGAGCAACCAGCGAGTGCCACGGTGCTACCGAGCGCCGCGGCACCGGCGAGAAAGTTCCTACGGCTGAGCGTGCTGTTGATGTTGAACATGGTGTCCCCCTTTTCGCTGGCCGCAGTGCGGCCGTCTTGCGGTACGGGGCAAACCTTATGGCGCAAACGTTGACAGTTTGTTACGGAGTTTCGTTTGTAGCGAGCATGTTTCCAATGTTTCCGCAGCGTTTCGGGGGTACCGTTTTGTGCGACTCCTGTTGCCTGGCGAGCACGCGCCCTCGGTTCACGCTAGAATGCACTCAACCTTTAAGCGGTTAATCCATCCATAAGATGCACGAAGGAGCTATCTATGAGCGAACCCCTGCGCACCGTGAACGTCGGCCTCATCGGTCTGGGAACCGTCGGCGGCGGCGTGGCCCGTCTGATCAAGAGCCACCACGATGAGTACCTGGCAGCCTACGGCATCGACCTTAAGCTGACCCGCGCCTGCGCGCTTGCTTGGGAGCAGGCCGAGGCGGCAGGCATTGAGCGCGAGGCCTTTACGAGTGACTGGCACGACATCGTCACCGACCCCGCCGTCGACATCGTCGTCGAGCTCATCGGCGGCGAGCATCCCGCAACCGAGATCTTCACCACTGCCTTTGAGCACGGCAAGCACGTCGTCTCTGCCAACAAGGCCCTGCTGGGCCGTCATGTCGAGACGCTCGCCGAGAAGGCGCGCGCGTGCGGCGTGCAGATTAAGTGCGAGGCCAGCTGCGGCGGTGGCATCCCCATTGTCAGCACGCTCGAGCACGACCTGGTGGGCAACAAGATCCTGACCATCGCTGGCATTCTCAACGGCACCACCAACTACATCCTGTCGCGCATGGACGCCGAGGGCGCCGATTACGCTGACGTGCTCGCCGACGCCCAGGCAAAGGGCTATGCCGAGGCCGACCCGTCCGCCGACGTCGACGGCTTCGATGCCGCCAGCAAGACGGCAATCCTCGCCTCCATCGGTTTTGGCACCCGCGTTACCACCGACGATGTGTACCAGCAGGGTATCCGTACCATCGGCGCCGAGGACATCGCCCAGGCCCGCGAGCTCGGCTACACCATTAAGCTGCTCGGCATCGCCCGCAATACCGACGCCGGCGTCGACGTCCGCGTGCATCCCACGCTGATCCCCGCCGACCACATGCTTGCCAAGGTCAACGGCGCCATGAACGCTGTCTACGTGGTAGGCGACGCCGTGGGCGAGACCATGTTCTACGGTGCCGGCGCAGGCTCCTTCCCCACCGCGAGCGCCGTCGTGGGCGACATCCTGTCGCTCTCCGAGCAGATCAGCCGCGGCGTGGCTCCGCTGCCCGAGATTGAGCCCTATGGCCACAACCTCGCCTTTAAGCCCATGGACGAGCTCCAGACCAAGTACTATGTGCGCCTGAAGGTCGCCGACCGCGTGGGCGCCCTGTCCGAGACGGTCGACATCTTTGCCAAGCACAACATCTCGATTTCGCTCATCAACCAGGTTGAGGACGGCAAGTCGGGCGTCAGCGATGCCTGCTCGGTCATCTTCCTGACGCACCGCGCGCTCGAGAAGGACGTCCAGGCTGCCGCGGCCGAGCTTGCCAGCGTCGGCTGTGTGGCCGAGGTCGCCAACGTCCTGCGCATCGAGGACGTTGAGGCTTGGACCGAAGGCGTCATGGCCAACTAGTTCGCTCTTCGTTATACGGCATATATGTTTTCCTAGCGAGCGACATGTCCTCCCATGTCACGGGTGCCGTGCCCCCCGTCGACGGAGCCGCCCGCTCCTAAAGGTCGCAAGCCACGACTTCGAACCTCAACGAGGCCCAACGCAAAAGGCGCGCTGCCTGCATCAACCGAAGACAGCGCGCCTTGTTCTGTTTGTAAGGGAAACTGCGCCCCGGTATTTCAGCTCAGAACGGGGCGCAGCTTCCCTCAGAGCCTTCTTTCGGAAACCATGTCCCATTCTGGGCGCGGATTCTGGGACACGCTTTCCGCAACGGGTCTCTCGCGGAAACTGCATCCCACTCTGGGCGGCCATTCCGGGACACAGTTTCCCAACGGCCCCTGTTTCGGAAACCACATCCCGTTCCGAGCCTTCAAAGCGGGACGCGGCTTCCCCGAGAGAGTATCGACTACTTGCCGTCGTCGTCCTGGGCTTCATCGCGCGCATAGAGCTCCAACATGCGGCGGCGGTATTCGCGCACGGCGAGCTTGGCGCGCTCCAGGCGACGGCGCTCGCGCGGAGTCAGCTCGGACGGGTCGACCTCGTCTCCATAGGTCTTATCGGCAAGCAGGTGCGCCGCGTCCACGATGCGGGCATCGATGTGGCCGCTCGCCGCCTCGGCGGAAAGACGCTCGGCAATCGTATCGAGCGTAGGCAGGCCCTCGAATACGCGACCATGACCATGCGAAGTCAGCAGCTCATGCTCGCGCGCGAGCAAGCTCGCTAGGTCGTGGTGAGCGCGCAAGATGTCGAGCGCATCGGATGGATGCTCGGCAACTTCTGCCACGGCGGCGACCGGCGCGGCATCCACCACGCGGTAGAAGAGCTGCGCGAGCAATGGCATCAAGAACACCGTGATGGCACCGGCGGCAACCATGACCGACGCAATGTCTTGCGACAGCGCGCCCGCGTTGACGGCAACGCTTGTCACGGCAACGATGATCGGCAGCGCCGTGGTGCAGTACAGGGCCACCGTAATGCGACCATACGCCGACACATCGCGCGTCACGGGACAAATGCTCATAGAGATGAGAATGGGCACGGCACGAATAATCAGCAGCGCCACGATAAAGCCCACGAGCAAGCCCGGGCGCGACGCCACGGCCGTCAGATCGATCTTCGCGCCCGATACGGTAAAGAACACCGGAATCAAAAAGCCATAGGCCAGGCCATCGAGCTTGGTCTCGAGCGTATGGTTGCCCTCGGGGATGATGTAGCGCAGGACAAAGCCGGCGGCAAAAGCGCCCAACACGATATCGAGGCTAAAAATAGCGGAAAACGCCACGAGCGTGACCAAAATAAGCACCGTCAGGCGCACGAAGGTCTGCGACGTGGTGTCGGCGCGCTCCTGAATAAAGGCGAAAAACCGGCTGCCGATGCGTTTGGAACGGCCGGGGACCACGGCAAGTAGCACACACACGGCGGCAAATAAGCCCAAGATCAGCAGCGTCTCGATGCCCGTACGGGCAGACAGCAGTACCGACATGGCGAGCACGGGGCCGAGCTCGCCCCACGTACCATAGGCGAGAATCGAATCACCGACGCGCGTTCCGGCAAGCGACCGCTCGCGCAAGATGGGCATGAGCGCTCCAAGCGCCGTCGAGGTCAAGGCGAGCGTCACGGCGATACCGTCGAAATGGCTGACCGAGAACCACGGCGTAAAGCGCACGGCAAGCCAGGCGATACCAAACGTGACGGCCCACGTCGCCAAGCCGTAGCGCCCCTCCACACCCGTAATGTTCTTAGGGTCGATCTCAAAGCCGGCAAGCAGGAACAAAAAGGCCAGGCCGAGCTCTGACACGAGCGAAACCTCGGCATCTACATGGATGACGCCGAGCATATGAGGTCCCAGCACCGCACCGAGCACGAGCAAAAAGACCGTCTCGGGAACGGGTTTTCCGGGAATCGCCGAGGCGATGAAGGGGCTTGCAAAGGCCACGAGCGCGATGATGGCGAGTGAAACGAATGCCATGTGATGCCTTTCTCTTGTTTGCGCTTCACTGTAGCACCCTCGCCGTCCGCAACGCGCCACGAGCTGTCGTATCATAGTGAGGTTTACAAACATGTGGCTCAAGGCGACCGCAGGGCAGGCCCCGCAAACCGACCGCTGCCGCATACCGTACCGTACGCCCAACCGATCAGGAAGGCAGGAACCAATGGTCTCTCGTATCTACGTGGAGAAGAAACCCGGGTTCGACGTCGAGGCTCAGCAGCTCAAGGGCGAGCTGACCGAGATTCTCGGCATCAAGGGCATCGAGGCCCTGAGGATCATCAACCGCTACGACGTCGAGGGCATCGACGAGGAGCTTTTCCGCTCCTGCGTGCCGACCGTCTTTAGCGAGCCCCAGGTCGATGTGACCTACGACGAGCTCCCCGCAAGCGATGGCGCCGTCTTTGCCGTCGAATTCCTGCCTGGCCAGTTTGACCAGCGCGCCGACTCCGCCAGCGAGTGCGTGCAGCTCATCAGCCAGGGCGAGCGCCCCGCCGTGCGCTCCGCCAAGGTCTATATGATCTCGGGCGCTCTGGACGAAGCTGCCATCGAGGCCATCAAGCACTACGTGGTGAACCCCGTCGAGGCGCGCATCGCCTCGCTCGACCTGCCCGAGACGCTGTACATGGAGACCCCCGAGCCCCAGCCCGTCGAGGTGCTCGACGGCTTCCGCGAGCTCGATGAGACCGGCCTTGCCGCCTTTATTTCTGAGCGCGGCCTTGCCATGGACGAGGCGGACATCGCCTTCTGCCAGCAGTACTTCCGCGATGAGGATCGCGACCCCACCATCACCGAGATCCGCGTGATCGACACCTATTGGTCCGACCACTGCCGCCACACCACCTTCGGCACCGTCCTGGATGACGTGACGATCGACGACGCCGTGGTGCAGCAGGCCTTCGACCGCTACATGGAGATGCGCCACGAGCTCGGTCGCGACGCCAAGCCCGTCTGCCTCATGGACATGGGCACCATCGGCGCCAAATACCTCAAGAAGACCGGCGTCATGACCGATGTCGACGAATCCGAGGAGATCAACGCCTGCACCGTCAAGGTGAAGGTCGATGTCGACGGCGAGGACCAGGACTGGCTGTTCCTCTTTAAGAACGAGACCCACAACCACCCGACCGAGATCGAGCCCTTCGGCGGTGCCGCCACCTGCGTGGGCGGCGCCATCCGCGACCCGCTCTCGGGCCGCAGCTACGTGTACCAGGCCATGCGTGTCACCGGCGCCGGCGACCCCACCGTCCCCGTGTCCGAGACGCTCGAGGGCAAGTTGCCGCAGCGCAAGCTCGTAACCACCGCTGCCGCCGGCTACTCCAGCTACGGCAACCAGATCGGCCTTGCCACCGGCCAGGTCAACGAGCTCTATCACCCCGGCTACGTGGCCAAGCGCATGGAGGTCGGCGCCGTCGTGGGCGCTACCCCGGCAAACCACGTGCGCCGCGAGTGCCCCGCCCCCACCGACAAGATCATCCTGTTGGGCGGCCGCACCGGCCGTGACGGCATCGGCGGTGCCACCGGCTCCTCCAAGACCCAGAACACCGAGTCCATCGAGACCTCGGGCGCCGAGGTCCAGAAGGGCAACGCCCCGGTCGAGCGCAAGCTGCAGCGTCTGTTCCGCCGCGGCGACGCCTGCCGTCTGATCAAGCGCTGCAATGACTTTGGCGCTGGCGGCGTCTCGGTCGCCGTAGGCGAGCTTGCCGACGGCCTGTATGTCGACCTGGACACCGTGACCAAGAAGTACGACGGCCTGGACGGCACCGAGCTCGCCATCTCCGAGTCCCAGGAGCGCATGGCCTGCGCCGTCGCCGACGGTGACGTCGAGGAGTTCATGGGCTACGCCGCCGAGGAGAACCTGGAGGCAACCGTCATCGCCGAGGTTACCGCCGAGCCGCGCATGCGCATGGCTTGGAACGGCGTCGCTATCGTCGACCTGTCCCGCGAGTTCCTCAACTCCAACGGCGCACCCAAGCACCAGGTCGCCCACGTCTGTGCCCGCAGCGTGTGGCAGCCCAGCTGGGCCGGCACCACGCTCGCTGAACGCATGACCTCGCTCGTCACCGACCTCAACGTCGCTTCCAACAAGGGCCTTTCCGAGCGCTTCGACTCCACCATCGGTGCCGCAACCGTGCTCATGCCCTTTGGCGGCAAGACGCAGCTCACCCCGAGCTCGGCCATGGTCGCCAAGTTCCCCGTGGACGGCGAGACCACCACGGCGAGCGCCATGGCATGGGGCTTTAACCCCTATCTGATGGAAGCCGACCAGTTTGCGGGCGCCTACCTGTCCGTGGTCGAGTCCATCGCCAAGCTCGTGGCTGCCGGCTTTGAGCACAAGCGCGCCTATCTCTCCTTCCAGGAGTACTTCGAGCGCCTGCGCACCGAGGCCGAGCGCTGGGGCAAGCCCATGGCTGCCGTCCTGGGTGCCCTCATGGCCCAGGTCGACCTGGGTGCCGGCGCCATCGGCGGCAAGGACTCCATGAGCGGTTCGTTTGAGGACGAGGCCGGCGAGCTCAACGTTCCGCCGACCTTGATCAGCTTCGCCGTCGCTGTGGGCAGGGCCGCCCGTGCCGTCTCGCCCGAGTTCAAGGGCCTCACGCACCGCGTCGTCCGCATCGCCCCCGCTACCTATGGCGAGGACTACCGTCCCGACGCTCAGCAGCTGCTCTCCGCGTTTGACGCCGTCGAGGCGCTCACTGCTACCGGCAACGCCCTGGCCATCTCCACGCCCGGCTACGGCTGCGGCGCCGAGAGCCTCTTTAAGATGTGCGTCGGTAACCAGATCGGTATCGAGCTTGCCGAGGATGTAGACGTGGAGAGCCTCTTCACCCCGCTCTACGGCAGCTTTATCGTCGAGCTCGCCGAGGACGCCGAGCTGCCCGAGGTCGCCGACGGCATTGTTCTCGAGCCCCTGGGCACCACCGTCGAGGGCTATGTCATCGACACCGGCTCCGAGGTCATCGAGCTCGCCGAGCTCCAGGAGGCCTGGGAGAGCGGCATCGAGGGCGTCTTCGCCTACCGCAGCGCCGGCGAGACCCCCGAGGTCGAGACCATCGACTTCCGCGCCAAGGACATCCACGTGTACGGCGGCGCCAAGATCGCCCGCCCGCGCGTGATCATCCCCGTGTTCCCCGGCAACAACTGCGAGTACGACAGCGCCCGCGCCTTCCGTGCCGCCGGTGCCAAGGCCGACACCTTCGTGATCAACAACCTCACGCCCGAGGCCGTCGCCGAGAGCACCCACGAGCTTGCCCGCCGCATCCGTGCAAGCCAGATCATCATGATCCCCGGCGGCTTCTCGGGCGGCGACGAGCCCGACGGCTCTGCCAAGTTCATCACGGCGTTCTTCCGCGCTCCCGAGGTCACCGAGGCAGTCCGCGACCTGCTCAAGGCCCGCGATGGCCTGATGCTGGGCATCTGCAACGGCTTCCAGGCCCTGATCAAGCTCGGCCTGGTGCCCTACGGCGACATCGTCGACGCCACGCCCGATGCGCCCACGTTGACGTTCAACACCATCGGTCGCCACCAGAGCCGTCTGGTGCGCACCCGTATCTCGTCCAACTTGTCCCCGTGGCTGTCGCAGTGCAGCCTGGACGACCCCTACACCGTCGCCATCAGCCACGGCGAGGGCCGCTTTGTCGCCAATGACGAAGTGCTCGCCCAGCTGATCGCCAACGGCCAGGTCGCCACGCAGTACGTGGGCGAGAACGGCAAGCCCAGCATGGACCTTTCCGTCAATCCCAACGGCTCCGCACTCGCCATCGAGGGCATCACGAGCCCCGACGGCCGTGTCCTGGGCAAGATGGGCCATGCCGAGCGTCGCGGCAACAACCTGTACTGCAACGTGCCCGAGCATGTCCCCGGCGACAAATTCATGCCGATCTTTGAGAGCGGCGTAGCCTACTTCGCTTAATACGTTTCCATCGGGTACAATCCCCTCGGGTAACAACACCCGCCACCGGCACCCCCGGTGGCGGGTTCTTTTTTGCTTTGCGCGTATAGGAGAAGGACATCATGGAAAGCCGCAAGCCGTATCTCGCCACCCTGCCCGGACTCATCCTGGGCTGTCTCGTTTGCTGCGCGCTCTGGGGCTCCGCCTTCCCCTGCATCAAGATCGGCTACGGCCTCTTTGGTATTCCCGCGCACGACAGCGCCTCGCAGCTGCTCTTCGCGGGCCTGCGCTTCACCCTTGCCGGCATGCTGGTCATTGTTGGCATGAGCGTGGCCCAGCGCCGACCGCTCGTTCCGCAAGCGCGCGATATCAAGCCCATCTGCATCTTGTCGCTCTTCCAGACTATCGGGCAGTACTTCTTTTTCTACCTGGGCCTCTCGCGCGCCAGCGCCATGTCGAGCTCCATCATCGAGGCCAGCGCCAACTTCCTCGCAATCCTCTTTGCCGCCCTGGCATTTCACACCGAGAAGCTCAATGCGGCCAAAGTGCTCGGCTGCGTACTGGGCTTTGCCGGCGTCGCGCTCGTCAACCTTTCGGGCGCGGACGGCACCTTTGGCTTTACGCTCGACGGCGAGGGTTTTATCCTAGCCTCCACCGTCGCGGGTGCCCTTTCGACCTGCCTGATCGGTATCTTCTCGCGTGAGCACGACGGCGTCTTGCTTGCCGGGTGGCAGTTCTTGGTCGGCGGCCTGGTCCTCACCGCCATCGGCTTTTTGATGGGTGGCGCGCTCTCCCCCACGGCGATTGCCCCCGCCATCGCGCTCATCATCTACATGGCGCTTATCTCCGCGGTCGCCTACTCGCTGTGGTCGCGCCTGCTTGCCGTCAACCCCGTCAGCCGCGTCTCGGTCTTTGGGTTTATGAACCCCGTCTTTGGTGTGCTGCTGAGCGCGCTGCTACTCGGCGAGGGCGCTGGCACGAGCCCCATTACCGTCATCGTTGCCCTGCTGTTGGTCTGCGGCGGCATCATCATCGTCAACAAACCCAAAAAAGCCTAGCGAGCTCACCTTTTTAGAGAGGGCGTTCGCACACTTTAGCTCAATGGAGCACACTGATTCTCGTTGATTTCGTACCGAGCCGCAGCGGCAGACGCTCGTCTTGCCGCACCGCGCCTGGGCATTATGGCCGGTGGCCCCCGCAAACGCAAAAAGGGCGCACGACCATCGCAACGGTCGTACGCCCCTTTTTTCTAGCGTATCTGGGCGCCGGCTTTCTTTTTCTCGGCCTTGACGCGGTAGAGTTCCGCGTCGGCAGCGCGAAGCAAGTCTTGCCAGGTATCGACGCCATCACCAACCCGTGCGTAGCCGATGGACATCCGCAACAGATACGGAACCTCGGCGCGCGCGAGCTCGTCGTTAATCGCCGAACACAGGTCTATGATGTCCTGTTCCGCCGCTGCCTTTTGGAGCACCACGAACTCATCGCCACCGTAGCGTGCGATAAAGCCACCAGACGCCGAGCAGACCTCTTTGAGCGCAGCGGATATAACCTGAAGAGCATGGTCGCCCTCCACATGTCCATAGCGATCGTTAATCTGCTTAAAGCCGTCGGCGTCCATCATGAGCAGATACACATCTTCGGCCTGATCCACATTTGAAAAGAGCGACAGCATATAGGTCTCAAAACGGTTGCGATTGTTGAGGCCAGTCAACGGGTCGGTCGAGATGAGTTGCTCCTGGCAGATGATATAGAGCAGCAACATGCTAATCATTATGCCGACACAAAGGCCAGGCACCGAGTATACGATCTGAAAGGTACCGCCCACCAGGGCCGGAATGGCGAAAAATGCCAAGGTTCGATAGATAGCCTTCGTCTGCAGGCTCTCGACCCTGCGAGATTGCACAAACGCATGCAGGGACGTATGTATAACGTAACAGTAGCTGACAATGGGCTGGATCATATAGGCAAAGCCGCGACGATACACGCCCTGCGAATCGATATAGAACAAGGCGTGCGTCCAGTAACTGGTAAAAGCCAGCACGACCACCAGAGCCGTAGGCAACGTTACAAGCACCACCCTATAGCGCGAGGTCACAAGGCGAGAGCCCTGCATCGTCTCGGAATAGATAAACCAAATGAGACACGCGATGGCAAAGAGCGAAAACGAAACCGCGTTGGAAATCCAGTTGGCAGCAATACCCAACGTGCCGTCCGCACCATCCGAAAGCGTCCAGATCATATCGAATAATATGTACGCGGCGGAGGTGTAGCCAAGCATGCTAAACAATAGCTGCAGGGTGCTCGAGAACAAGGAGCGACGACTTCGCGCGGCAAGCCCGATAAGAACAATCATGCATAGCAGGAATATCTCAATCTTGAGTGCCTTAACCACTAGACGCCATCCCTTCAATATCCGAATGGTCAGAATCGCCCAATTCGAATCAGGGCAATAAACACCCCTTTACTCCGCAGGGGTAAAGGGAATCATAGCAAAGCGCCCGAACATCACTGCAAAACAGTTTCTGTTCGGGCGCTCGGACGGCGCGAATTGCACGCCGGAATCAATTATCGGTAACGGCCGTTACTCGCCGTCGATGTCGGTCGCGACGGCCTCCTCGATGGCCTCGACACCGGCAGGCGACAGGTCCTCCTTGCCCTGGCAGAACTTCTTGTCGACCCAGCCGGTCAGAATCGGAGCCATGATTGCCGTGATGATAACGGCAGTGGCGATCTGGGCGTACGCGGTGGGCGCAAGCTCGGCGTAGCGCGGCGCGACCTCGGCGAGAGCAACCGGCGTGGTCATAGCCGTGCCGGCGATGGTGGAACAAGCCACGGCAGCCTTGCCGTTACCACCGCACAGGCGCTCGAACGCAAAGGTGATGGGACCGACGACAAACAGCGTGACAAGGCCCAGTAAGATGCCAGAAATACCACCAGTGATAAAGCTCGACAGGCTCATGGACGCGCCAAGCTGAAATCCGATGACGGCAATCGCAGGGTTGGCACCGGGAACTAGCAGGTTCTTGATAAACGGGAACAGGTTGCCCAGAACCATGCCGATAACGAGCGGCAAAATGGAGCCGATGATAGTACCGACAGGGATGTTGGCAAGACCCGAAACACCAAGGATGATCATCGTGACGGCGGGGCCGGCCGTAAAGAACAGGATACCGACGGCGCCCTGCTCGGACTCATCGCCGAACTCGCCCATGATGCCCGTATAGAGCGCCATGTTGCAAAACGTAATGCCGCCGATGATAGACACGGAGCTCAGACCCAGGAAGTTATCGTTAAAGAAATATGCCACACCTAGGCCGAGAGCCGCTGCGACGACCAGCTTGGGAATCAGCACGACGATGCCGGTCTTGATGGCGCCCGGCGTGGACTTGAAGCTGATGCCGGCGCCCACAAACAGCAGGATCGCGGCGACGATGGTATTGGAGCCACCGCGGCAGGCAGCCGTAAAGAAGCCGCCGATCTCAAAAACCTGCGGGCAGAAGGTGTTGAGCAAAAGACCGACGATCATCGGATAGATCATGATGTCGCCCGGGATGCGCGGAACCTTGAATTTCTTTTGCTCGTTGGCGGTCGCTTCCTGTGCCATGAAACCCCCATTTCCGCTGACGCGGAACAAAAGCCCACGTCATGCTTTGCTACAGTAAAGTTTGACCATGGTACCAGAAGAAATAGACCAGCTCGGTGAAAAATTCGACAAGTTGGGATGGAACGAGATTCGGCGCCCGCGACGCCACCCCTATATAAGGCTCAAGACAATATAGAGTACGATGCCCGAGACGCAGCACCACAGCATCGATTTTGTCTTGACCGCCACGACCACGACGCCGACGGCCGCAATCCAGGGAACCAAGGCAGGCCAGAGTCCCGCGTCGAACGCGCCGGGGCTCACCAAGTCGTTGGCGACCAGCGCGGCAAAGGCAGCGGGCGGGATATAGCCCAGGGCCTCGGTAATGCGGGGCGACAGGGTCCGCCCGCGCAAGGCGAACGCCGGCGCGATGCGAAAGAACGCGATAGCGGCCCACGACGACAGCCACAGAACCAAGAACTCGTTAACGGGCATCGCGGGCACCTCTTCCGTCAAATACAGCATCGCACGCCAACGCAATGGCAATGCCGGCCACGACGCTTGCCGGCACGGCAATATTCGTGAGGCCCAAGAACTTGCATACGGCGACGGACACCGCGCCCGAAACCGCCGCGACAACGTTGCCGCGCGACAGCCGCTGCGAAAAGAGCAGGCAGATAAAGAGCGAGGTGCAGACAAAGGCTGCAATGGCGGTGGGAACATCGACAACGGCGCCGACGATGGCGCCCATCGTACACGAAACGCCCCATGTTGCGATGAGGATCACGTTGAGCACAAAGGACTCGCGCGGGCCCCAATCCTCCCCTTCAACCAACTTGGCAAGCGAGATGCCATATGCCTCCTCGGTAAGTGTCGCGGCAACAGCCAGCGTCTGACGCTTCGAGGCATTCTTCAGATGCGGCGCGATCGATGCCGAGTAAAGCGCAAAACGCGAGGAGATGGCAGCAACGCTCGCGATAATCGAAGGTGCCGGTACACCCGCCAGCCACAGGTTGCAGATCATAAACTGCCCGCTGCCCGTCACAAACGTGCTGCTCAGAGCAAAGACCATCCAGGGCTCCATTCCCGTCTGCCCCATGATCATTCCGCACGGCGCGCCTATTGCAACATAGGTAAGCATCACCGGCCAGACGGTTCTAACGATTTTGAGCACCATACGCTTCTCATCCTGACAAGGTCTCCGAGCCGCATGTAGCGATACGGCAGAATCATCATCCGACAGCAACCGAGTTCACCTACAATTGCCACCGGATCGAAAGACACAACTTTTTAGGAAGTCATTATGACAGCTATCGATCGAGACCGGGCGCGCGCGGCCTTCAAAAGCTACACCGATGCCTACGACGCCACCAACCCACGCATCGCGCTCAAAATCGAGCATACGTACCACGTGGCCGAGGCGTGCGATGCCGTAGCGCGCGAGCAGGGCTGGTCGTCAGAAGATATTGACCTGGCATGGCTTTGCGGCCTGCTGCACGATATGGGCCGCTTTGAGCAGCTGCGACGCTGGGACACCTTTAAGGACGCCGAGAGCATGAGCCATGCGGTGCTGGGCATCGAGATCCTCTTTGGCGAGAATCCCGCCGATGCACCCGCCGTAACGAGCATCCGCGACTTTATCGATGACCCGGCAGAAGATGAGCTCATCCGAGCGAGCATTGCCTATCACAGCGATTTCCGTCTACCCGCGCAGCTCGACGAGCGCACGCGGAGCTTCTGCGATATCGTGCGCGATGGCGACAAGATCGACATTATGCGTACCATCGCCGACAGCACCGTCGACACCATCCTCAAGGTGGACGAGAAGACGTTTCTCGGCAGCCGTTTCTCGTCGCCGACACTTGCCGCCTTTGACGAGCACCGCTGCGTCGCGCGCGACGAGCGCAACGAGCCGGCGGACTACCTGGTGGGGCTCATCTGCTTTATGTTTGAGCTCGTCTATCCAGCGAGCCGCGCGCTGGCGCGCGAGCAGGGCAATATCTACCGCCTGCTCGACGCGCCTTTTGGCATCACGCGGCCCTTTACCGACCCCGCCACGCAGGCAACTTGGAGCCGCCTTAAGGACGAGATGCGCGACTGGCTGGCGCGCGCCTAGCGCTCAAGCTGAGCCAGCAGCTCCTCGACGACCTCGACGGCATCGCCGACAACCTTGTACTGGGCAGTACCAAAAATGGGGGCATCCGGGTCCTCGTTGATGGCGATAATGCACTCAGCCCCACCGATGCCGGCAAGATGCTGGATGGCGCCCGAAACACCGATACTCACGAGAAGCTTGGGCGAAACCGATACGCCCGTCTGGCCAATCTGATGGCGATACTCCAACCAGCCGGCCTCCACGACAGGTCGCGTGCAGCCAAGCTCGGCTCCCAGAGCCTCGGCGAGCCTTCGCATCAGCGGCAGATTTTTCTTGGAACCAATGCCGCGACCCACCACGACCAGGCGCTCGGCATCGGCGATCGAAGCCTGCTGTCCCCACTCCTCGGCGGGAATCGAGATCTCGACACGAGCCTTAGCATCATCCGCAAGTGATATCTGGGTGATCGTGCCGGAGCGGCCGTAGTCGAAGTCGGGAGCCTTAAAGATATCGGAGCGCACCGTTGCCATCTGCGGACGACGATTGGGGCAGACAATGGTGGCCATCAGGTTGCCGCCAAACGCCGGACGCGTCTGTTGCAGCAGTCCCGTCTCCGTATCCATCGAAAGTACGGTGCAGTCAGCCGTAAGGCCCGTCTGCAAACGCACGGCAACGCCGGGTGCCAGTTCGCGACCAAAAGCGGTCGCACCGTATAAGATGGCCTCGGGTTTGCGTTCGGCTACCAAATCGCAGATCAAGTGGGCGTAGACCTCCGCATCGTTTTGGCGCAGACGCTCATCGCGACAGGCCAGGACTTCGTCGGCGCCCGCGCAAACCAGATGTTCCAGGTCCCCGAGCGAGCCCTCGGGGCTCATGCCGACCAGTGCCACCAGACGGCAGCCGCGAGCATCGGCAAGCTCGCGCCCCTTGCCCATGAGCTCGTAGGCCACGGGAGCCACGGCGTCGTGCTCGTCAGTCTGCACGAAGACCCAAATGTCTCGATATGCATCAAGGTCCACCGCACCAGCGGCCTTGTCACGCTCGATCGAGATAGCGTTGACGGGGCAGACGTCGACACATCCGCCGCATAGGATGCAGCCGTCGGTTACGCGGGCGCAACGGTTGGGCCGCTCGCCTTCCACTACGATGCCGCCCGAGGCACAGGCGCGAACGCAGCGACCGCAGCCGATACAGGCTTCGCTATCGATAATCAGTCCGCTCATCTATGCCATCCCCTCGATAATCTTGGCAAGTTTTACCGCCTGCTCGGACGCCGTTCCCTCAACGGCCTCGCACGTTTGATCACGGTCGGGCACAAACGAGCGCACGACCTGCGTCGGTGATCCGGCAAGGCCACAACGCGAGGGATCGGCGTTCACGTCGGCGGCACTGACCACGCGCACGTCCGCCTCCTCTGCCGCGCGAATACCGGCAATACTCGGCATACGCAACTGGCCAATCTCCTTGGCGGTCGTCATCGCGCACGGCATCTCAAGGTACACCGTCTCCTCGCCGGCATCGCATCCGTGAACGAGCGCCAGCGAGCCACACGTCGTAAAGCCCGCGCTTTGCACGCAGCTCACGTCGGTCACGCAGGGGATCTCAAAGGCACCGGCAAGCTCGGGGCCGATCTGGGCCGTATCGCCGTCCACTGCCATCTTGCCGCAGATGAGCAGGTCGAAGTCCTCATCGAGCGCCTCGATACCGCATTTGAGGGCATAGGTGGTGGCTAGGGTATCGGCGCCCGCAAAGGCTCGGTCGGTCAGCAGCAGCGCGTCGTCGGCACCGCGGGCGATACAGTCGCGCAGCAGCGATTCGGTCGCGGGGATGCCCATCGACACCACCGTCACTCGCACATCCATGCCAAAGCCGATAAAGTCGTCCTTCAGCGCCAGCGCGCATTCCAAAGCGCTCGCATCAAAGGGATTAATGACCGCCTGCTTGCCATCGCGCACGATGGTATTGGTCTTGGGGTCCATCTTGACCTCGGTGCTGCCCGGCACGGCCTTGACGCACACCACCATATGGAAATCGCTCATCTTCACGCGCCCCCTTTCTGGACGAGCTCATCCAAGAGCTTCTCCGAAAACAGGTTACCGCGACCCAGCTGCCCGTCAGGATCGAGCTGCAGCTTGAGTAGAGCCGACTCGACCATGGCCTCGTGACCGTACATCGTCTCCAAGAAGCCCGCTTTGATCTTGCCGACGCCGTGCTCGGCAGAGACGGCGCCGCCCATAGCAGTTACCTCGGCAGCCCACTGGGCAAACAACTCGCCACCGCGACGGTAATCCTGTGCATCGCGCGGCAGGATGTTCACATGCAGATGGTTGTTACCGATGTGCCCCCAGGCGGCAGATTCAAGCCCACTTTCGGCCAACGTGCGGCGATAAAGGGCGATGACATCGCCCAAGCGTGCGTTGGGCACCGACATGTCCGAGCCCAGTTTGGTAATGGTGGGGTTCGTGCGGCGGCGCTCGTCGATGAGCATGTTGACGCTCTCGGGAACCGCGTGGCGGAAAAACCGCTGGCATTCGCGATCGACTTCGGTGCGCGCGACCCAAGTCGCGTTGTCGCGGCCGCCCGCAAGTTCCAAAACCCACCCCAAGTGGTACAGCTCCTCGGTCGCCTGCGCCTCGTCGTCGCAGTCGAGTTCCACGTAAACGCAGACCTTTGCCTCCTTGTCGAGCGCCGGCAGCGAGGCAAACGCGGTCGACCGCTCGCGCTGGCGGCGAAGGATATCCAGGGCGCCCGCATCGAAATATTCGATGGCAGCCGCGTGGGACAGGACGGGACGCATAGAATCGGTGAAGGACACGGCCTTGTCTTCGCTGTCAAAGAAACAGCTCACGCCCCAAACGACCGCAGGCGCCGCCTGCAGGGCAATCTCGAGCTCGGTGATGACGCCGATTGTGCCACATGCACCGATAAACAGATCGATGGCATCCATATCGTCAACAACGAAATAGCCTGAGGCATTTTTGGTCTTGGGCATGGTGTAGTCGGGAAGGTCGAGCTCGAGCGCGCGGCCCTCTGCCGTCACAAGCGACAGGTGGCGACCCTGGGCAAAAGCCTCGCCGCGCTGAAGCTCAAGCAAATCGCCATCAGCCAGCGCGACGCGGAGTCCCGTGATATGTGGGCGCATGGGGCCGTAGGCGTAGCTGCGAGCACCGGAGGCGTTACATGCCGCCATGCCGCCCAGACAGGCAGATGCCTCGGTGGGATCGGTGGGAAAAAACTGCTCGGGGGCCTCTTGGAACTCCTCGTAGGCCTCAAGCGATGCCTGGTCCCAACCAGCGGTCGGCAGCACCTTCTTGCCCAGCTGCTTGCGCAGTTCCGAAAGCACAACGCCCGGCTCCACGCGCAGCAGAAATTGGCCTTGTTCATCGCGGCGAAGGCCCAAGTAGCGATTCATGCGGGAAGTATTGAGAATGTGACCGCCATGAGGCACGGCGCCGGCGGCAAGACCGGTCCGGGCGCCCTGAACCGTCACCGGGACACGCTCGACATGGAGCTTTTTCAAAATGGCGCGGACCTCGTCCTCCGTTGTCGGAAACGAGATGCTCGAGGCCTCGCCCGATGTGCGAGACTCATCGCGACCATACTCTTCGAACTCGTCGGTGAAGGGTTTAATGGTTGCAGGCACGCGAACTCCCCCTTTAGCTAACTACAGTGTTTGCAGGGAGATGTTACCGCATCGTTTCGTCGACGTGTTCGAGACCGTCTCCATAATTGGCGTTTTTTACGTTCGTGTAATTCGGTGAGCGGCTGGATTTCCTCGACAGACGATGCTTTTGACACATATCGCCCTGCCGTCGCCGATCGCTCGATTGTCGCTCGAAAAAAGTTGAAGTATTTTTTTGCCGCCTTTTATCTGCGGAGACGCCAATCCGTCAAGCATTTGGTCAGAAATTGGTCAAGTAGCGGCTGATACGGTCGGCGTCGACAGCCAAAACCGATAGAAGTTTTGGCCCAGAAGCAGGGAGGTTCCCATGGCATATTACTGGCCCCAGTACGGCATCGCCATCGAAGTCGACGACGATCCCCATCTCCTGCCTTTCGACGAAGAGGCATTCCCCGATACGACGGTCTACCACGTTACCACCGATGTGATCTGCGACCCCGAGTCGTTCTCGGCGCTCGCCCACCACATCGCGCATATCCACGACATCGAGCTCCCTCCCGACTTCGAAGAGCTCGTCTACTCGCGCCGCCTGATGCTTCACATGCTCTTTGGAGCGGACCCGTCCACCTTTGCGCGCATCTATACCGCCAAGGATGCCGCATGAGCGCGAAGAAGCCACCCCGCTTTGCAGGCCTGGGTCGTCGCAAGAAGCTCATCGTTGCCTGCTTGGCCATCGTCTGTGCCCTTGTCGCCGTAGGACTATACGCTTGGCAGTCGCAGCCCGTACCCGAGGTGGGCGCTTCGGTTACGACGGCCGAGGGCAAAACGCGTCAGGAAATCCAAGATGAGCTCGACGCCATCGTCCGCGACAACATGATGACGATTTCGGTCGCACCGGTCGCTCAGCTACAGGAGGACGGCAAGCTGCGCGTCAACGTGCAAAACGTCCAAGACAATAAATTTCCCCAGCGATTCCGCGTCATCCAAAACGACGAGACCATGTACGAATCCGGTGTGGTCGAGACCGGCAAGACAATCGAAACATGCCCCGCCGGCGACATCAAAGAAGGCGAGGCGTACATCGAGATCCAGGCACTCGATGCAAAGACCCTCGACAGCCACGGCAATCCGACACGTGTCAAGGTACGGGTTGAGCAAGCCGAGAACTAGCTTTCCGGCCGACGCGGCACCGCACGCAATTCACCAGCATTCGTCCAATCATCGCGGGGACGGCCCGCGGCGAATAGAAAGGAACGACCATGGACATCACCAGGAACATGAACGGAGCCAGAGCGCTCGTCGTGGGCGCAGGGCTCGCGCTCGCGCTCGCAATGGGCGCCGCCCCGACGCCAGCTATGGCAGCCGGACGCGTTGGAACCACGAAAGTAATGGTCAGGACCGAGATCGACAACGTTGAGTTCAAAGTTCCGACGGTTATTCCCTTCGTCGCCAAGGCCGACGGCACGCTTCAGGGCCCCTCTGAAGACGCGACCACCATCGACAATCATTCGGCCTACGGCATCCATGTCACCAACATGAAGATCGACGCCATGAACACCTGGACCATTGCTGCCGACGCCAAGGCCGGAACCGCACAGAACTCCATCGACTTTAAGGTCGGCCCCGACGGCGCGCTCCAGAACGCCAGCGCCGCAATGCAGGGGACGGGCCTCGATCTTTCCAAGAATGCAGCCTTCGACATGGGCTACCAGGGCATTGCCGGCGGCACGGACAAAATTAAGCTTAAGACAAGCGGAAACGTCGCCCGCGTCACGCGCGACATCTTCCGCGTAACCGGCGAAGGCGATCAGGTTGCAACGATCACCTGGACGGTCGAGCCCGGTGCGCACACGGCATAAGGCCGTCGCCCTGGCCGCCGCCGTCAGCATCCTAGCGTTTGGGCCAGCCATGGCCTTTGCTCAGCAAGAACAGGCGCAGGCCGCCACGCAAGTGACGGTCGACCTCTCGGAGCTCGACCGCGGCGACCGCGAGGAACCGTTGGCGCAGACAGGCGACAGACGATGGCTCTTGGCAGCAGGCGCCACAGCAGCAGGCGCGGGAACCGCCGGCCTCGGTCTGCACATCAAACGCAGCCAGAAACAAAACACGGACAGGCCGCACTAAATTAGCTAAGGAGACCCCATGGCATCGAAGAACCTTTTGCCCGTCGTCGCACTCTGCGGCGCGCTCGCAACCGGAACGCCGGTCGCCGCTTGGGCGACTCCCGTCATGGCAGAATCCTTACCAGCAGCCCTAAGTTCCGCACCAAATCCGTCGAGCGCCATTGCGTGCAAGCGTTTTTCGATCGCACAGGCCGCGATCTCAACCTCGGGATGCCTTCGTCGTAATACGGACGGCTCGATAGTCGTGGATATCAAGCGTTCGAACAAGGCAAACGGCTCCCAGGCGGGGTGCGCCGTCTGCACGTGGCGCTCGGTTGTGCTCGATGCAGATGGCGATCCATGCAATTTAGAGCTGCGCATCGACATCGCTTCGGTCGATGACTCGGCGAACGGAGCGAAGGTCGCCTTCGACGGTACGTTTTTTGAGAAAGGAGGCGGTATATGTCTGGGCTGCGCCGCCGCGAATGCAGACGATGCGCAGCCCACCCTCTCATTCACGGCATCGTTGCGGCTGACCAAAGCCGGCACCGATGCCATCGCGGCGGGAGAAGCGTCCCTGCTGTTCTACGCCGTCAGCGCCAAAGACACAGATGCTCATTTCGAGAAGCCAGCCGGATCACTCAGCCTTACACGAGGGATAGAGGCAGGCCCTATTGAAATCGATGCCCACGCGCAAAGCAGGCAATGCATTCTTGCCGACCCGGCGCTTCTCGAAATGGAGTGGAACGGATCCGGAGCCATCGGAATTCTCCCCTCCGCGCTTGACGCCAAGACGCTCCCCTCAAACGACGAGACCATCAACACAACCATACAAGAGGAGAGCGCGGTCAAAGAAGCAGGTGCGGGCGACACGCCGTCGCCGACAAACGGCGTCCCAGCTTCTTTCGAAGCACCGAATGAGCCCGCTGCCGATCCAAACGATACCGAGCTCGCGGACAGCCTGGGGCTTGCTGATCCTCAAGAGATCGATGAAGGTAACTGCTGCGTGCTTGCCGCGCTCGACCACACAGAGGTCATCGACGCTGCGAACATCGAAGTTGCCGCCGCCAATCAGCCCGTCCGCAAGTCGGCTATCATCGCATTTCCTGAATCCATCGAAGTCGTCTTTTTGCCATCGGGCGAGGTCGTGGCCCCAACACTGCTCACCTTGTTGGGCGCCAAGAATACTCGAAACGAAATTAAAAAGGTCACAGTTGTCGACCCTGCAACCACCGCCAAGCTGCGTCTATACGCCGTTGCCGCAAACGGAAGCAAGACCCTGGAATTCGATGGCGACACACTTCTAGCCTGGCGACGTCTGGACATTATGCAAGACGTCTCGTATCAGATCGAACTCGAAGGGTTTGATCGTGCCCGCGATGCCAATATCATCGCCGCGGCTATTGAATCCCCGCAGCGGCTTATGACACTGCGCTTTGAATACTATCCCTATGTCCCGACAACCACCTGAGGCTTAAATGCTGCGCATCATTCCTAATGCCACTTATATAACGTATTAGATGGGTTGCGATGTGCCTCGCATTTCGTTCTGCTACGATTGCCACGTTGGCATCAATACAGGAGGGCTCATGCCGGGCTTGGGAACAATCATCAACGTTGTGCTTTTAGTTGCGGGCGGTCTTTTAGGATTAGCGGGCGGCCGCTTCATTACACCGCGCATCCAAGACACGCTCATGAAAGCATCGGGGCTGTGCGTCCTGTTTATCGGCCTGGGCGGCACCATGCAAAAGATGCTCATCATCGATGGAAAGGCGCTAGCGACCACCGGTACCACCATGCTCATCGTCTCATTTGCGCTCGGTTCGCTCATCGGCGAGGCCGTCAACTTGGAAGCCGCCATCGAGAACCTTGGCGAATGGCTCAAGCGCAAAACCGGCAGCGAGGGCGATAACGAGTTCACCAACGCTTTTGTCTCGACTTCACTCACCGTGTGTATCGGCGCCATGGCCATTGTGGGATCGATCCAGGATGGTCTGCTCGGTGACTGGTCAACGCTTGCCCTGAAAGGCGCATTGGACTGCATCATCGTCTGCACCATGACGGCGTCGCTTGGCCGCGGCTGCATTTTCTCCGCCCTGCCCGTCGCCGTGTTCCAGGGGACGATCACGTTGTTTGCCGGCGCGCTCTCCCCCATCATGACCACAGCAGCCCTCAACAGCCTTTCGCTCGTAGGCTCCATGCTCATCTTCTGCGTCGGCGTCAACCTCATCCGTCCTCAGACCTTCCGCACGGCCAATATGCTCCCCTCCGTCGTCATCGCCGTCATCTACGCCCTCCTGTTCTAAATCTATCAACGCAGCGGTATCTCGAACACCTGTTTGATGCTGTGCTATGATATGAGGTCACCGTAGCTGCGTTCGAGAGGAGGAGCGGTGGCCGACCAGGACATCAAGATGCTCATCGAGCGCATTATGGCCGAGGCCCGGACCCATCAGTCTGCCCGCTTCTCACATGAAGTCTACGCAGACGAGCCGATTCTCAAAACCGGCCGACAGATGCAGAATTTCCTCCCCGACCAGTACCGTAAAATGCGCGAGATATCGCGCTGGCAGGATGACCCCAAGGGCGGCGCAGGTCGCTGGCTTTCGGAAGCCGAGCTTTTCTACCGCCAGGGCCTGCTGATGGCCGACTTTGAGGACGACTGTCCCTACAACGGCACCTTTAAATCGTACTTTCCCACCTACAACGCCATGAGCGACCGGCAGCTGCGCGGCTACTTTACCTGGCGTGCCCAAGTGCGCCGCGGAACCGTCGAGGAAACGTCTACGTCCTTTGCCTTTCTGTATCTCTATGAGCTGATCTGCGGCATTGGCGTAGATGACCCGCTCGATGGTTTTAACAAGATCAAGGCTTTTTGGGATGTCTATCGCGCCTTCGAGCCCGGCATCGACCGGTTTGCGCGCGTGTGGCTGCAGGATTACGCCGTGTTCCACGGGCTCGACCCCAAGCTGCTTCGTGACTCTAAAACCGTCATGTTCGATAACGCCCTTATCGAGCTGCGACGCGCGGCACGAGACCTTGTCCCAGCACCGGCACCGTCCGGCCAGACCCCTAAGCGTCGCAAAACCTCCGAGCCCACGCTCCCCCTTCCGCCCGATGAGGTGCGCGAGGAGCGACTCATGGCTGCCATCGACGCACTCTCCACATACAACCTAAGTAACTCGCGGCTCGACCGCAGCCACCACCGCGATCTGCGCCACGTGGCATGCGCCGTGTATGTCCGCATGGCGCGCTACTATGACACGCACCGAAAGACTGGCATCGTGACGAGTTTATTTGGGGAGGAGACGGCCATGCCCTACACCATGTTTGCCTCGGCCGTATTCTTTGCGCCCGAGCGCCACGAGGACTGCGAATACCGCCTGGATCCTATCCATATCTACCGTTGCCAAAACGGCTTTTGGGAATGCATGCGTATCCACGGTAGTAGGCAAAAGAGCAGCAAGCTCGGTGAAATGATGCGCGCCTGCGACCAACGCCTGCGCCTGGCGCTGGACCCCGCCTATCCCCTTAAGGAAGAAAAGGTCCCCAAATATCTGGCCAAGATTATCGATGACGAGATTGTGGCATGGCTCTCGTGGGACGCCGCACACCAGCCCGTCAAGATCGATATCGATCTGAGTCAGCTGGGGCACATTCGGAGCGCCGCTGCGCAAACGCGCGAAGCGCTTTTGATCGACGAAGAGCGCGAGGACGACGCATCCGCAGAAGCCGAGGCAGCGGACTCGGGGCAACCGGAAGCTGAGCCCGTAACCGACGCGATTGTCGAACCGGTCGTGGCACCCATTCGGCACGACTTGACCGACGAGCCGACCATATCCACCGAACAGTTTGGTGTCGTGGCACCGCTTCTCGCGCCGACGCCCGCGTTCGCAGCTGCTGCGCCCGCTGACGCCACAAACGAACTCGCGCCCGCCGCAGATGCCTTCCTTCGCGCACTGCTCGAGCAAAACGCAGTACAGGCGGAATCGGCGGTAGCGCAATCGGGGCAGAGCGAGGACATGCTCGTCGACACCATCAACGAGGCGCTCTTTGACCTGGTAGGCGACACCGTAATTGAATTTAGCGCGGCAGGGCCGCAGATTATTGAGGACTACGAAGCAGACGTGAGAGGATACCTAGACCATGAGTGATACCGCATCCGCAGCACCCCGCGTGCCCAAGCGCGTCGCTGCCGTCATTCTCAACTCGCTCAAGGGCGGCGTGGTCCCGCGCATTGGCCTTCCCTACATTACCGTAGGGCGCGAGGTCGAGATCCGCGCCCTGCTCACCGATCTGAGTCTCATCGCCGACGGTGGGGCGAGCTTCCGCTTCCTGGTCGGTCGCTACGGCGCCGGCAAGAGCTTTTTGCTCCAAACCATCCGAACGCATGCCATGGGCGAGGGATTCGTCGTCGCCGATGCAGACTTATCCCCCGAGCGCCGTCTGCAGGGCGGGCAGGGGCAGGGCCTTGCCACCTACCGCGAGCTCATACGCAATATATCGACCAAGACGCGCCCCGAGGGCGGTGCGCTCAACCTTATTCTTGATCGCTGGGTCGCCTCGTGCGCCGACGTCGACGAGTCGGTCGTCAATGCCCAACTGGCCCCGCTCGAGGAAATGGTCCACGGCTTCGACTTCACCCGCATGCTCCGCCGCTATCGCACGGCCGTATCCGAGGGCGACGAAGAAGCCATGAGCCGCGTGACCAAATGGATCCGCGGCGAATACCGTACCAAGAGCGAGGCTCGCGCCGAGCTGGGCTCCTCGACCATCATCAGCGATGACGACTGGTACGACTACGTTAAGCTCATCGCGCGTTTTTTGGTCTGCAGCGGCTACAAGGGTATGTTGGTGCTCATCGACGAGCTCGTGAATCTGTATAAGATTCCCAACGCCATCACGCGCCAGTACAACTACGAGAAGATCCTGACCATGTACAACGACACACTCCAGGGCAAGGCGCAGTACCTGGGCATGATCATGGGCGGCACGCCAACCTCCATCGAAGACCGCCGCCGCGGCGTGTTCTCCTACGAGGCCCTGCGCAGCCGACTCGCTCAAGGCCGCTTTGCACGCGAGGACCTTAAGGACATGCTCGCGCCCATCATCCGTCTGCAGCCACTCACCTACGAGGAGTTGCTGGTGCTGATCGAAAAACTCATGCAAATTCATGCCGGTTACTTTGGCTGGACGCCCACGCTTACCGAGAACGACTTGGTTGACTTCCTCAAGATCGAGTTCGGTCGTGTGGGAGCCGACACGCATCTGACGCCGCGCGAGGTCATTCGCGACTTTATCGAGCTGCTCGACATCCTGTGCCAGAACCCCGATGCTAACGTAGCCGAGCTGCTGCAAAGCGTCGGTGGCGACACGCTGGCGCCGGCAACCGCAACAGGCGACACCGATACCGCAGGCGGCGACCGTAACTTCGCCGAATTCACCATCTAACCTGCCAAAAAGGGACAGGTTTATTTTGGCAGGCTCTATCTGGGCAAACGTTGAAGCAGTAATGCAGCAAGCCACTGCCCGCCGCGTTGAGAGATTCGCTTTTGAAAGGAGGCCTCGTGAACGCCTTTGACCGCTACGCCCCGTTTATCCAAGACTTCATCTACTCCCACGATTGGGAGAGCCTGCGCTCCATTCAGGTTGCGGCGGCAGATGCCATCTTTAGCACACAAGACAATGTACTCCTGACGGCATCCACAGCTTCCGGCAAAACCGAGGCAGCCTTTTTTCCCATCCTGACCGAGTTTTGGGAGAACCCGCCCGCAAGCGTGGGCGCCCTCTACATTGGCCCCCTCAAGGCGCTCATCAATGACCAATTCGTCCGCCTCAACGACCTGTGCGAAGAAGCCAATATCCCTGTCTGGCACTGGCATGGCGATGTCTCGCAGTCGCACAAGGCTAAGCTCATCAAAAAACCGAGCGGCATCTTGCAGATTACGCCCGAGTCACTCGAAGCGCTCTTAATCCATAAGCACATGGCGATCCCGCGCATGTTTTGCGACCTGCGCTATGTGGTCATCGACGAGGTCCATTCGCTCATGCGCGGCGACCGTGGCGGGCAGACGCTCTGCCTTATCGAGCGACTCTCGCGCATGGCAGGCGTGCAGCCCCGCCGCATTGGCCTTTCGGCCACCATCGGCGACCCCGAGCGCACGGGTGCCTTTCTCTCACAGGGAACGGGACGCGACTGCGTTATCCCCCGTTTTGAGGAACCGCGTCGCGTGTGGCGTATCTCCATGGAGCACTTCTACAACTCGGGTCCCCAGGCACAGCAGCGAGGATTCGAGAGCATGGGTCCTCAAGAGGCCGAAGTGCTTGCATGCGAGCGCATTGAGGCAGCGGCACCCGCGGCACTGCCCGCCGGCGCCCAAGACATGCGTCACAGCGGACAGCTCACACAAGAGGAGCGCCGTCAACGTCGTGAGCGGGCACGGGGCAAGGCCGCTCCCAAAGACCGTCGCACTTCCTCGGCCCCCGAGGGCGAAGTCGACATCCCCCGGGCCACCGAGCAGACGCTCCTCAACCCCACCGACACCGCACCCGACAACGCCGACCCCGGTATGGGCTATATCTTTGAGCATACGCGCGGCCGCAAGTGCCTGGTCTTTGCCAACTCGCGCGAGGAGGCAGAGGCCGTGTGCTCCATGCTGCGCAGCTACTGCGAAAGTCGACACGAGCCCGACCGTTTTCTCATCCACCATGGCAATCTTTCGGCATCACTACGCGAGACGGCCGAAGAACTCATGCGCGATGAAGAGCAGGCACAGACAACCGTCACCACCTCTACGCTGGAACTCGGTATCGATATCGGCCGTCTGGAGCGTGCGTTTCAGATCGACGCGCCGTTTACCGTCAGCTCTTTTTTGCAGCGAATGGGCCGCACGGGGCGCCGCGATCTTCCGCCCGAGATGTGGTTCGTCATGCGCGAGGAAGAGCCCGAGCCGCGCACGATGATGCCCGAAACCATTCCCTGGAAGCTCCTGCAGGGTATCGCGCTCGTACAACTATATCGCGAGGAAAAGTGGGTCGAGCCGCCCGAGCTCGATCGACTCCCCTACAGTCTGCTCTATCACCAGACTATGTCGACCCTCGCCAGCACCGGCGAGCTCACGCCGGCCGAACTTGCCCAGCGCGTGCTCACGCTCAGCTATTTCCACCGTGTCTCGGCAGACGATTACCGTGTGCTGCTACGTCACCTCATTAAGATCGACCATATCCAGGTCACCGAGGGCGGTGGGCTCATTGTGGGTCTCGCGGGCGAGCGCATCATCAACAACTTTAAGTTCTACGCCGTGTTCCAGGAAAACGAGGAGTTCACCGTTCGCAGCGAATCGGCCGAGCTGGGCACGATTGTTAATCCGCCCCCGCCCGGTGAGCGCATCGCCATCGCCGGACACTGCTGGATTGTCGAGGAAGTGGACTGGAAGCGTCACACTGTCTTTGCCACGCAGGTCAAGGGCCGGGTACCGGCCTACTTTGGCGACTGCCCCGGCGACATCAATACACACGTACTCGAGCGCATGCGCAAGGCGCTCAACGAGCACGCGACATATCCGTACCTCATGGGTAACGCACGGGCCCGCTTAGCGCAGGCTCGTCATACGGCCAAGCTTTCGGGCGCGGGAACTAAGCCGCTCATCAACCTGGGTGGCGACACCTGGGTGCTCTTCCCCTGGCTGGGCAGCTACGCCTTTTTGGCGCTCGAGCGCATGCTCAAGATTAAGTGTGCCGCTGAACTGGGCCTTCGCGGACTCGACCCGTCACGTCCGTACTTTATGCAGTTTAAGATGAAGGCCGACGAGGAGACGTTCTTTGAGGTGCTCGCCGCCGAGGCCGAGAAGGACTTCGACCCCATCGAGCTCGTCTATCCCGGCGAGGTGCCTTACTTTGACCGCTACGACGAGTTTGTTCCCGAAGAGCTCGTGCGCAAAGGCTTTGCCGAAGGCGTGCTCGACATCGAGGGTATGAAGCAGCGCGTCCTCAGCTGGCGCGACCACGCCTAAGACCAGTCTTTTTTGGGACGGGGAGACTTACTTGTCGTGAAGGACGGTACCGAGGAAGTCGGTGTCGAAGGGCACAGCTTCGGCAAAGGCGTAGTCGCCGTCGCTGGCGATGAGCAGATAATTCTCCTCGCCGCCGAACTCTGCATCGCCACATGGGACCACCCAAGCATGGTCGAACACCTCAAGCACCGTGGCGGCACAGTCGCGCAGGAACGTCACATCGCTCCCCTCGTTTGCACTCACGATATTGGCAACGTAGACGCCACCGACATTTAGGCTGCCCCGCACCAAACGCAATGCCTCAACCGTCGCCAGCTCGCGTACGGGCTCGGCACCGCCAAAGCAATCGCTCACGACCACGTCGTAGCGACGATGGCCCACGCTCGTCACACCCAAATACGAGCGAGCCTCAGCGGTTATCACCCGCAGGCGATCGCCCGCCGCGCGCTCCAGCTCGTCTAGGTAGAACCAGCGGCGCGCCAGGCGCGTAATCTCTCCGTCATACTCGATGACGTCCATGCGCAAGCCCTCGTGCGACATCAGCGCGAACTTGGGATAGGCAAACCCGCCGCCACCCAGCACAAGCATGCGGTTGATGCCGTGACCATAAGCGTCGCGCATCGCATCCTCGGCCTCAAACACGTCGTCAAACGCGCGATAGTACGCAAAGACAGGCTCCGCCCAGCGCTCACCAACGTAACTCGCGCTTTGGTAGACGCCGCCCTGCACGAGCACGCGGACCTCGTCACCGCTCTCGTCGTGCACACGCTTCACACGCGCCAGCCCGTTGCGGGTACGCGCGATCTGCAAGCAGGCAGCGCGAACAGCGACGGCGGCTGCGCCAAGCGCCGCGGCTCCCAGGGCAACGCCGGCAACGACGCCGGCAGAAACACTCGGCTTGTTCATCTAGAGCTCCTTTTGCAGATAAAGGCCATGGTCATAAAATCCAAGATGGCGATAGTACTCGCGTGTGCCAATCGCGCTAATCACGTTGATACGCGCATAACCCGCATCCCGGGCAATCTCGCACGCACGCTCCACGAGCAAACGCCCCAACCCGTGATGCTGCGCCGCCTGGCCCTGGTCGCCCATGCGTGCCGCCATGCCATACACGTGCACCTCGCGAATCATCGCCTCGTCCGGCATCGTCAGCAACTCGTCCGCATGCGCGGCAACAAACGAATGGTCGGGCAGCGACAACCGCAAAAAGCCCGCGATCTTGCCCTGCGGCGTCACCCACTGCAAAAAGCACTCGTGCGTCACCGGCGTCTCGTACGCCACCTCCTCATCAAGGGATAGCTCATCCAAGTCGGCACCCGCCGTGCTGATCTCGCGATAGCGAATCTCGCGCACCGTCGCACCGTCACCCCGAGCGGCCAAGCGGTTTTCGACGAGCTGACGCAGGTTGGGCTTCTTGTTGCCCACCATGATGTCGTCGGAACTAAAGTCGCGGATCATGCGACTGATGCGGCAGAACGCCGGCGTCACCACGATGTCGTCGGCCAGCACATCGAGCAGCTCTTCCTCGGTATAGGGACGCCACTCGCCGCGCTCGTAGCAGCCCACCAGACGCGAGCCCTCGATGAGCGCACACGGGTAAACCTTGACCTCGTCGGGCATAAAGGCCCCTTCGGTCATAAAGCGTTCGTAGTCGCGCTTGTCCCCCTCGGGCGTGGCGCCCAGCAAGTTAAGCATAAAATGCGCGTGGATCTTAAAGCCAAACAGGCGCGCAAGCGAAAACGCCCGCTCGATCTGCGCCACCGAAATACGACGCTCGTTGATATCGAGCAAATGTTGGTCGAGACTCTGAATACCCATCTGGATCTTGGTGCAGCCCAGGCGGCGGATGAGCGTAAGCGCCTGCGGCGTTACGGCATCGGGGCGCGTCTCGATAACGAGCCCCACCACGCGATGCTTCGCCGTCTCGTTGATGCGCTGCTGACGCTCAAGTTCCTCCATCGTTGCCGTCTGCCACTTGGCAACCTCGCCCCACGGCGTACCAGGGCCGTACAGACGACGCACCGCGCGGTTGTAGCCGCCCACGGCAGCATCCACACGCTCCTGCTCGTCGGCAACGCCAGCAGCAAGCTCAGCCTCGTCTGTCGCAATGCCGGCAACCCGATAGCGCTCGCGGCGCTCTGTTACCACCGGCGGCAGCGCATCGGCGGGAGCGTCATCGAGCAGGCGCCCCGCCTCGGCACGGCTGATGCCCGGACGCGCCAGCATGGGGTTGGCCGCCACGCCGGCGACGGCATCGTCATTGAGCGCACGGAAAAGCTCCGACATAAACCACGTCTGATACCCTTGCGGATAGTCGCTCCAGGTGCCACCGAGCACGATGAGCTCAATCTTATCGGTTGCGTGCCCCATCTGCGAAAGCGCGGTCAGACGAGCGCTCACCTGCAGATACGGGTCAAAGCAATTTTGCTCCGCACGGGCGCACGCCGGCTCGGCGTGCAGGTAGCTTTTGGGCATGCGCAGATCGTTGGGACAAAACAGGCAATCGCCCGAGCATGGCCAGGGCTTGGTGATAACGGTAATGGTCGCCACGCCCGAAGCCGTGCGACGAGGCTTCATACGCAGCACCTGCAGCAGTCGACGTTCCAGCTCGGCATCGACATTCCACCCAGCCCAACGAGCCGGCTCCTCACGTTTTACCCGCTGGTAGAACGGCAGCAGACGGCGCTTGGCCAAATCGCGTTTGTCGGCACCCTCACGGCGCGCCTCGGCATGTATCAGTTTGACGAGCGCTTTGTCGTCCACGGTCTCGCCGCGACGCAGAGCCTCGAGTATGTTCAAGATAATCTGTTCCATGACCCCATTGTAAAGGCAAAGGCGCCGGAGCCCGTCATGGCTCCGGCGCCTCCATCAAACAGCGCAGCTATGGTATATAAGTCTTCGATAACCGCCCGTCACTCTGAATCAAATGACATGTCGCCCGAACCGACCTCAAAACGATACGTAGCAGACTTATCGCCGTTATCGAATTCAAGATTCAAAATGGTCTCGCCGTCGTAGCCAAGCGGAAGGAAATCGCTCTCGAAGTCGCCGCTGCCCAAGGTAAGGCTCGCCTTAAAGCCCGTCGAGTTCGGAACCATCATCTCCACATCGCCCGAGCCCACACTCACGTCCATCGACTTCGCGGGGGCCTGGTAGAGCTCGAACGTCACATCGCCCGAACCGACCTCAGCACTGAGCGCATCAGTCACGCTGCCCGCAAACTCTACATCTCCCGCACCCAGGAAAAGGTCGAAACCATCACAGGTGACACCGGCAATCTGAAGATCACCCGAGCCCACGTGCGCGTTGACTCCCTTCAGATGTTCGGCAACACGGCGCGGCAGCTCGACCGTAACTGAGCGATCGATTGCCTTACCGTCATCACTTCCAAACTGGGAAACCTTGAGCGTCGAGTCCTCGACGGATGCGATGTTCTGCGTCGCGGCCTTGGAGGCATCCATACCATTGGCAACGCGTCCCCGCTCGATAACGCGAGCCTTGTTACCATCAATAACCTTGACGTCCACCGTAGCCGCATCGATATCGAAATCGAGGTAGCGAAACTCATCGGCATCAAAGGTCGTACACGAAAGCTGCTGAGGCCGAGCGGAATAGTTACCGCCATCGTTCATAAAATCGTCGTCATCAACCACATCGTCCATACCGGACAAGCCGGGTATAACATCGTCGAGATCCCACGGGCCATCAAAATGAATCAAAGTCCGCGAAACGCCAAAAACAAGCCCGATAATCAGTACAAACGCTCCGATGCCGACGCCCAGGCGCAGCTTGGATTCATGCGAAAGCTTCATCATTCGTCACCTTCTTTGGCACATGGCTCAGCGGTGGCCGCGGTAGCCACGTCAGCATCAGGTTCCGCAGAAGTATCCTTCCCCTGGGCCCTGACCGCCACCGGTGCCGGACCAACCTGAATATCCCCGCGCGCCCAATCGCCATCGAGTGCACGCGCCACCCAGTGATAGATGGGAATCGTGAAGAAGATCAGCGCAGCAAAGGGGCCGGCACCAAACAGGAACATCAGTAAAAAGAACAGCAGCCAGCACACGGCCCAATACGGGAATGACTGGAACGGACCCTTCACCGGAGTCGGACCAGCCGCACCGGTACCCGTCACCTGAGCCGTCGCCGCATTGGCAGCCTGCGCACTCCAGCTTGCCGCCTGCGCCGCCTTGGCTGCCGCGTCACTTGCCTGCGTTGCCGCCTCGGTGGCGCGCGCCGCCGCCTCATGGGTGCGGGCGCGCTCTGCCGCCTCGGCCTCGCGCTGACGAGCGCGGTCCTCGTTCTCAAACTCGATATCGTCCTCAATCTCATCGCTCGGATTGAGCAGCTCGTCCAGACTCACACCATAGAGCTTGGCGAGCGAGATCAGGTTCTCGGTATCGGGCGAGCTCTCCGCACGCTCCCATTTACTAACCGCCTGGCGCGACAGCCCCAGCTTTCGCGCCAGCCCTTCTTGGCTAAAGCCCTTGCTGCGGCGAAGGTCGGCGAGCCGCTGCGCAGTTTCTACATTCATGGTTCCTCCTATGTGATGCCAGCCGTGCCGCCGGACCGTTTTTGTTCTTAAGGCGCCTTGCACAGTTAAAAATCTATCCGCCACCGCCAAAAGCATGCCACCTATTCTAGTGAGATTTTTGACAACTGGCGGTTGCGGGCACATATGAGCTGCGGAAATGTGTCCAAACAAAGCAATGAGCCGCAGCTCGGTTGTCCCCGTTGCGGCGTTAACGGTAGTATGGTCATACTGTTTATTCCGCACCGCCAACGGAGGGAGTTCCGCGCCGTGAACCGCGATTTCGCCTCATCGCTCATCCAGCTCAACAACACGTTCTATCGCGAGCACTCCGCCTCCTTTTCCGATACGCGCCAGGCCCCGTGGCCCGGCTGGGTGCGCACCATGGACATCGCGCTCGAACAGCTCGACGTCGCCACGATCGAGCATCCCGTCCGCGTCTTCGATCTCGCCTGCGGCAATATGCGATTCGAAAACTTTGCCGCCGGCGGCGCACTTGCCGCCAAGGGCGTCGACGGGGCAAACCCCTCGGCAGATGCCAGCTGCCCGTTTGAGTTCTATGGCGTCGACTCGTGTCAAGACCTGGCCATCGATGCACATGGCCACGCGCTGCGCATTCCCAACCTGCACTTCCAGGAACTCGACGTGCTCGACGCCCTCATGAAGCTCAACCCCGCCGAAACACCCGACGTGCTTTTCGACGCCCCGCTCGCCGATATCTCGGTCTGCTTTGGCTTTATGCACCACGTGCCGTCGTGCGAGTACCGCGTACGCGTGCTCGACGCCCTGGTGCGGCAAACGCGCCCGGGCGGCATCATCGCCATCAGCTTTTGGGAGTTTATGAACGACGAGCGCATGGCGCGCAAGGCCGTTCGAGCCGAAGCCCGCGCCGAGCTCACCCCGCCGTTTGAGGGTTACGATTCCGCGCAGTTTGAAGCCGGCGACCACCTCATTGGCTGGCAAAACGACCGCCACGCCTACCGCTATTGCCATCACTTTGACGATCAGCAGATCACCGACCTGGTGCGCGGCGTCCGTACGTTCTACAAAAGCGGCGAGGTCCCCGTGCGCGAGCTTGAGCGTTTCCATGCCGACGGTCGCAGCGGCGAGCTCAACCGTTATGTGATCCTCAAGCGCCTGTAGGCATCGACGACTCGCCGCCGAGCCGTGCCGCGTCTTTCGGGCAAACTATGCCCACCCTTTTCAACCCATTGACGGAACGCGCAGCTATGCGTTCCATATTTATGACCAAGGAGCCTCATGGGAGCCGTCCACGTTCGCACGCCTAAGAACTTTGTGCTCGAGGAGCGCCTGGAGCGCTACGCCGATGCGATTGAGACGAACCCCGAGGCCTATGCCGGAGATTGGCGTGAAGTCTGTGCGCCAGTTGGCAGCAAGCCATTCGAACACCTTCACCTGGATCTTGGCTGCGGCAAGGGAACGTACCTTGTAGAGCGCGCGGCCCACGAGCCAAACACGCTCTTTATCGGCATGGACCAAGAGCCCATCTGCATCGCCTATGCCGCACAGAAAATCTGCGAGCATGAACTGACCAACGCACTCGTTCTGCCTCGAGGCGCCGCATCGCTGCCGCAGCTATTTGCCACAGGCGAGCTCGATGCCATCACCATCAACTTTCCCACGCCGCAGCCCAAGGCTAAGTACGCCAAAAAACGACTCGTCCATGTCGACCATCTGATGCTCTACCGCCCGCTCTTTTCAGCCGGCGCTACCGTCACGCTGCGCACTGACAGCAAGCCGTTGCGCGATTACGCCCTGGGACAGTTTGCCGCGGCAGGCTACGACACGCTTTGGGTAAGTGACGACGTCCGCCGCGACCATCCCGAGCACCCCGAGACCGAGTACGAGTGCCGCACGCGCGAGATGGGCGCCACCGTCTATGGCATTTGCGCCACACCCGGCGCGCAGCCCAGCGATGAACAGCTCGCGGCGGGCCGCGTGCAGGAGCAAAGCCTTGCCCGCTACCTGCCCGACAACCTCGATGAGCTCACCTATGTACCTCTGGGCATGGAAGAGGCCGTCGAGAACTTTAGAAACCGCGCCCGCAAAGGCAAGAAGCGCCTGCCGCAAGAGTCCTAGGGGCTTCTGATGGTCGCGGCGTCAGCAAGCAAGCGCAAATAGGCGTCAGCAAACAACCCTCAAAACCTAAGTGAGTAGACTTTTTTGCAATAGCCAAGCACAGCCCGCATAACGAAAACTAAACCGCAGGTAGAGTCCTTGCGCAAAAGCCATGTGCTCGCGATATCGCAAAAAGTCTACTCACTTAGCTGGCAACTGCACCAAACAGCTGGACAGAACGCCCATTTCCTGCATTTTCTCGCGCGCTGGCACCCCGCGCCGCCGCTACGCCATAATAGTTGGCGGACAAACGCGAGAGAAAGCAACCACATGGCACAGACCACGACAGATACTTCCGCCAGCACCGTTTCCGGCGCCGGCGCCGCCAGCTCGTTCTCGGGCGGCACGGGAACCGAAGCCGAATTCGGCTCACTCGGTGCGCTCTCCCCCACCTGGTGGGAGCCCGAGGACGGCAGCGAGCCCGAACCGTGGCTCACGCCCGACCAGGCCTTCGAACGCTTCTTTGAATGGACGAGCAATCGCGGTATTGAGCTGTGGGACCACCAGGAAGAGGCCCTCATGGATCTAGCCGCCGGTGACCATGTCATTTTGGGAACACCAACCGGATCGGGCAAGTCGCTTGTCGCGCTGGGCATGCTCTTTATGAGCATGGCGCAGGGCAAGCGCTGCTACTACACGGCTCCCATCAAGGCTCTGGTCAGCGAGAAGTTTTTCGACCTTGTGCAGGTGCTCGGCCGCGATAACGTAGGCATGATCACCGGCGACACGCATATCAACACCAAGGCACCCGTCATCTGCTGCACGGCAGAGATCCTTGCCAACGACGCACTGCGCGAGGGCGAAGATGCCGACGTGGGCTGCGTGGCCATGGACGAGTTCCACTACTTTGCCGACCCCGACCGCGGTTGGGCCTGGCAGGTGCCGCTGCTCACCCTGCCCCACACGCAATTCATGCTCATGAGCGCCACGCTCGGCGATGTCACTGCCATCGCCGCCTCACTCGAGGAACACACCGGTGCTACCTGCGACTTGGTCGTCGATGCCCCGCGCCCCGTGCCGCTGAGCTACGACTACGTGACGACCTCGCTCGAGGGCACGGTCGAGCTCGCCATGCGCCGTGGAGAGGCCCCGCTCTATATCGTGCACTTTAGCCAGGACGCCGCCCTTGCGACGGCGCAATCCCTCGCCAACTTTGGCATTGCCAGCAAGGAGCAGCGCGAGGCTATTAAGGAAGCTGCCAAAGGCACGAGCTTCTCCACGGCTTTTGGCAAGATTCTCAAGCGCCTGCTCGGATGTGGCGTCGGCGTGCACCACGCCGGTATGCTGCCGCGCTATCGTCTGCTGGTCGAGCGCTTGGCGCAGCAGGGCCTACTGCCCGTCATTTGCGGCACCGACACGCTCGGCGTTGGCATCAACGTACCCATCCACACCGTGGTGCTCACCGCGCTCACCAAGTTCGATGGCTACAAGATGCGTCGCCTGCGCGCCCGTGAGTTCCATCAGATCGCTGGTCGCGCCGGGCGCTCGGGCTTTGACACCGAGGGCATGGTGATCGCCGAGGCCCCGGAGCACGAGATCGAGAACGCAAAGCTCATGGCCAAGGCGGGCGACGACCCCAAGAAGCTCCGTAAAATTAAAAAGAAAAAGGCCCCCGAGGGCTTTGTCACATGGAACAAGCAGACCTTTGAGCGCCTGATCGAGACGCAGCCCGAGACACTCAAGCCACGCCTGCGTATCACGCACTCCATGGTGATTAGCGTGGTCGAGCAGGGCGGCGATGCTCGCGCCCGTGTGCACGACCTCATCGAGACAAGCCTGCAAACGCCCGAGGAAAAGGCCAAGCTCGAGGTTCGTGCCGACGAAATCTTCGCCACGCTCATCGATTCCGGCGTCGTCGTTCGCACCGAGGTGCCGCCCGCGCCTGACGCTCCGGCTGGCGCCGCACCAGACATCGACTATGCGCTGACGGTCGATCTGCCCGAGGACTTTGCGCTCGACCAGCCGCTCTCGCCGTTTTTGCTTGCCGCGCTGGAGCTGCTCGACCCCGAGAGCGAGACCTATACCATGGATCTGATCTCGATGGTCGAGGCAACGCTCGAGGATCCCAAGCAGGTGCTGCGTGCACAGGAGCGCGCCGCGCGCGACCGCGCGATGGCCGAAATGAAGGCTGACGGCATCGAATATGAGGAGCGCCTGGAGCGCATCCAGGACGTCACCTACGAAAAGCCGCTCGAGGACTTGCTCGATGCCGCCTTCGACAAGTACTGCCAGGAAGTACCTTGGGCCAACGACTACCAGCTCTCGCCCAAGAGCGTCCTGCGCGACATGTTGGAGAGCGCGAGCGACTTTAAGGGCTATATCCAAAAGCTTGGCATCGCCCGCTCCGAGGGCATTCTGCTGCGCTACCTAGCCGAGGCCTATCGTTCCCTCGATCGCACCGTTCCCATTGAGAAGCGCGATGAGCGCTTGCGTGACATCATTTCGTGGCTCGGCTTTGTGGTGCGCTCGGTCGACTCGAGCTTGGTGGACGAGTGGGAGAACGCCGGCAACCCCGCTGCACTCGACGCCGCACCGCCGCAGGGCATCGACGAGGTCGTTGCGGACCGTCGCGGCTGCACGCTGTTGGTGCGCAACGCGCTCTTCCGCCGCGTAACCCTTGCAGCCCGCGGACACGTGCGCGATCTGGGCGAGCTCGACGAGGACTGGGGCATGAGCGAGGTCCGCTGGCAAAAAGCGCTCGATGCCTACCATGAGCAGAACGAGGAAATCCTCACCGACGGAGACGCCCGCAGCGCCGCGATGTTTTCCATCGATGAATCCGACGAGAAGACCGATCACGTGTGGCACGTGCACCAGATCTTTGCCGACGAGGATGGCGACCACGACTTTGGCATCATGGGCGATGTCGATCTGGACGCCACGCAAGACGGTGGCGAGGTCATCTTCAAAAACTACCGCGTCGGCTTTATCGAGGACCTGCTCGGGAACTAGCCGGGCACAATGGAACGAAACGAAGCGGGGCCGTTGTCAAT
The DNA here is from genome assembly GCA_958403205.1 of uncultured Collinsella sp. Lineage (GTDB taxonomy): Bacteria > Actinomycetota > Coriobacteriia > Coriobacteriales > Coriobacteriaceae > Collinsella. Next base: position 57,036 of record CATXWM010000010.1, read on the forward strand.
ATCGCCAGCGGCCCCGCTTTTGCACTATACGTTATGCCTTACTCGGCATCCTCAACCTCATACGAATCCGCCTCGGCCGGCTCATCGTTTGTCTCTGACGCAGTCTCGCGCGCCTCGTCAAACGCCGCCTTCATGGTCTTGTTACCCCACGTGAGCTTGCGAATGGTAAGATCGTCGGCCTTCTTGTTGGCTAGGCGCAGGTTGTTCTCGGAAGACAGCAACGCCTCCTTGGTTTTCTGCAGATGGCTAATCGTCTTGTCGATCTCATCAATCGCCGTTTGGAACTTGCGGCTCGCGATCTCGTAGTTGCGGCCGAAATCGTTCTTGAACTTCTCCATCTTGGCTTCGAAGTTCGTAACGTCGATATTCTGCTGTTTGTACTCCGCTAGCTCCTGCTTATAGCGCAGCGAACCCATGGCGGCGTTGCGAAGAAGCGTAATCATGGGAATGAAAAACTGCGGACGGATCACGTACATCTTCTCGTAGCGATAGCTCACGTCCACGATTCCCGCGTTGTAAAGCTCGCTCTCGGGCTCAAGCAGCGTGCAGAGCACCGCGTACTCACAGCCTTTCTGGCGACGATCGTGATCGAGTTTCTTAAAGAAGTCCTCGTTTTTATGCTTGGTCGCGGTCTCGTCGTTCTCGTTTTTCATCTCGAACATAATCGAAATGACCTCATTGCCGCTTGCGTCGCACTCGCGGAAGATAAAGTCGCCCTTGGTGCCCTCGGACGCATCGTTATCCTTCTCGAAGTACGCGTTAGGAAATGCCGTCATGCGCAGACGGTTAAACTCGGTCTCGCAGTGCTGCTCGAGCGACTCGCCCACCATCTTGGTGGACAGTCGGACCTTCATGTCCTTAAGGCGCTCGATCTCTTCATCCTTGTAGCGAATCAGGTCATCGCTCGCGCGCTTGGCCTGCGCGAGCTCGAGCTCATGCGCCGCCTTAGCCTGTTCCTCGCGAGAATCGCGCACCGCCAGCTCACTCGTCAGCTTGGCACGTGCCTCATCGCGCTCTCGCTCCGCCGCGGCAACCGCCTCCGACAGGTTCATTTTTGCCATCAGTTCCTGCTCGCGCAGCTGGGCACGCAGACCCTCGGCCTCTTGCTCGGACTGTGCCTTAGCGGCAGAAAACTTCTCTTGTACCGTCGCGCGATAGTCAGTAAGCGCGCGCTCGGCCTCGCTGCGAGCGGCATCGAGCTCGCGCTGCGACTCAGCCGCAGCGGCGGCAAGCGCCATCTCCTGGGCCTTGTCCGCCGCGGCAAGCCTGGCCTGCAGCTCGGCAATCTGAGCATCACGTGCAGCTAAATCGTTTTGAGCAGCGTTGCGCGCCGCCGCCTCGGCGAGTTTGGCTGCGTCATCCTTGCGCCCCAGCTGCGCACGAAGGCTATCAATCTCACGCTGGAGTTCGGCATTTTCCTTTTGAGCATTGGCTCGCGCCTCTACCGCCGCGCGCTGGCTTGCACTCTCGCGCTCTACGGCAGCGCCCTCGAGCTTAGCGCGCAGCTCGGCAAGCTCAGCATCGCGCTTGGCGACTTCTTGTGCCAGCTGCTGAGCTGCAGCGTTCTTCTGCTCGACAAGCTGAGCATTGCGCTGAGACTCCGCCTTTTGCAAGGCAGCCGTCGAACGCGAGCGCTCAAGCTCCAGCGCCTGCTCGCCCTCGCGCTGGACAGCCTTCACACGCTCATCCAGGTCGCGCGAGAACTCGGCATCGCGCACTTGCTTGACGATGTCCGCATAGCCGGACGCATCGACCTTAAATACTTCGCCGCAATGCGGGCACTTAATCTCGTTCATAGCAGCTCCTTGCTGGACGCACATTTCAATTGCCTACACTCTACCGCGGCACGCGGACAAAAAAGGCGCCGCCGCCATAATGGCAGCGGCGCCAGAACCACCACAAAGGTGCCTGTCCCCTTTGTGGTGGTTCGAGAATTACAGTCCAAAATAGCCGAGGATTTGATCACGACTTACGGGCTTGTAGTCATTGGCGTCGAGGCCCACATCGTAGCGGTAAATGGGGCGCTCGCGATCGCGGTTGCGTGCGTTGGTGCGGTCACCCCTGCTGTGGATATGCCCATGCAGCATAATGGCGCCACGTGCCTTGCCGTTCCAGCTGAGCATGGGGTAGTGGCTCATAACCAGACGATGGCCCTTGGCATAGCCGGGAGCAATCTCCAGGTAATCGCGCACGTCTTCCCAAATTTGCGGGGCGTCGAAATATTCCCAGTCGCCGTCATGGTTACCGCGGATGAGCGTCGCATTCTTGCATTCGATACGCTCGCGCAGGCGCACCGCCTCCGCCATGGGCAAGCGATACGTAAAGTCTCCCAGGATATAGAGGCGGTCGTCCGCAGCCACGCACTCATTGATGGCATCGATGACCTTGCGGTTCATCTCCTCGACCGAATCAAACGGTCGATCCATGTCGTGCAAGATATTCGTATCGCCCAGGTGCAGGTCGGCGGTAAACCACATCATCGTCTATGCCCTCATTTCGCAATGCATCCAACTCGTGCTAAGTATACAGACACAGCGATGCGGCGGTTAGCCAAAGAGCCCGCCGAACAGTCCGCGGCGGCGCTTGTCTTGCTTTTTCGAAGCGTCACCCTGGACGTTCTTGCCCTGCCGCTTCTTACGATCCTGCTCCAACTCATCGTCATCGAGTAGCGTATCCCACTCAAACGGATCGTCTGTCAGATCGAACAGGTCATCGTCATCAAACATGGCAGTCTCCCATACCGATTAGCGAGCATCCACCACATAGAGCCCAACGCGCACCTGATGCCACGGGCCGCGCTCGGGGGCAACCTGTTGCACGCGGGCCTCAAATACGTCCTCGTGGCCGTAATACATCATCAAGGACAGTGGGCCAACCTCGTTTCCCGGAACGTAGCCAAGTTTGGTCTTGCCATAGTAGATCGCAACTGCCTCGGGGTCATGGGGATTATCGCGCTCGGCACACAGCGTCAGTTTATCGCCCGCTTTAAGATCGCCTAGGACCAAAGCGCCGTCGGCATATTGAAATCCTGCGATGTGAAACGACAGAAGAACACGTGAAGGCTCGTACATAGCAACTCCCCTAACGGCCGGATAAACCAGCGTTTAACCTTACCGAGAAGTCTACGGGCCCGTGCGGACACAAATTCGCCCCACCCGCGCCTTTTCGACCGTTTGTCGCTGCACCATCTGATTCTAATGCACAAACATGCGCACGAACTTGTGCTTCCAGCTTGCGTAAGGAGCGTAGCGGAATGGCACGTCCAGCCACGTTGCCTTGTTCACGACGCTCTTCTTGTGGCTAAACGTATCGAAGCTCTCGCGTCCATGGTACTGCCCCATACCGCTCGCGCCCATGCCGCCAAAGCCCATATGGCTCGTAGCCAAGTGCATGATCGTGTCGTTGACACAGCCGCCGCCAAAGGGCACGTAGCGCACAAAGCGTTGCTGAACCGAACGGTCCTGGCTAAAGATATACAGGGCCAGCGGCGTCGGACGATCCGTAATAAACGTCTCGGCCTCGTCTAGGCTCTCAAACGTCAGCACCGGCAAGATGGGGCCGAAAATCTCCTCCTGCATCACGGCGTCATCGGGGGTCACGCCGTCCAAAATCGTCGGCTCGATCTTGAGCGAAGTCTCGCGCGCGGTACCTCCAAGCACAACCTTATCGGGATCGATCAGCCCGCGCACGCGCGCAAAATGCTTGGCGTTGACGATATGCCCGTAGTCCTCGTTATCGAGCGGATGCTCGCCAAACATACGGCGGGCCTCCTCCTTGATAAGGTCCAGCAGCTCGTCGTGCACGCGCGCATCGACCAGCAGGTAGTCGGGCGCCACGCAGGTCTGCCCCACGTTGAGCCACTTACCAAAGGCGATACGCCGTGCCGCAACCTTCAAGTTTGCCGTCGCATCCACGATACAGGGACTCTTTCCGCCCAGCTCAAGCGTCACGGGCGTAAGGTTTTTACTTGCGCGCTCCATGACGAGCTTGCCGACCGGAACGCTACCGGTAAAGAAGATCTTGTCCCAGCACTCATCGAGCAACGCTTCGTTCTCGGCGCGCCCGCCCTCGACAACCGTCACCAGGCGCGGATCAAATGCCTCTTCACAGATTTGCTTGAGCACCGCGCTCGATGCCGGAGCATAGGCACTCGGCTTGATGACCACGGTATTGCCCGCGGCAAGGGCGCCGGCGAGCGGCTCGAGTGTTAGCAAAAACGGGTAGTTCCACGGAGCCATGATGAGCGTGACGCCATAGGGCACGGCTTGCGTTTTGCACACGCTCACGGCGTTAGCGAGGTCGCACGGACGCAGGCGCGGACGACTCCATCGAGCCACATGAGCGATCTGATGACGAATCTCGGAAAGCGAGGTGCCGATCTCGCACATATAGGCCTCGTCATGCGACTTTCCCAAATCGGTCTTGAGCGCATGGGCAATATCGGCCTCGTGGGCCCGCACCGCATCGCGTAAACTCACGAGCGCGCGACGTCGAGCATCGACATCAAACGTGGCGTGCGTCTTAAAGTAGGCGCGCTGATCGCCGACGATGCGCACAATTTCCTCGGTGTTCATGGACCCTCCTAATTCTCGTCCTCAAACATACCACCTGCAACGACTTCGTACATATGCTCGAGCTCCAAGCGGTCCATTAGAAGCGGAACGGGGTATAGCGGATTGGCCTCGGCATCGGCATGGGCCGCCATTTGCGGAATATCGGAGCGGCGAATACCCGAGACATATTTGGGGATTCCCAGGGCCTCGTTCATGCGGTCGACCCAATCGATAAAGGCCTCGGCCGCCAAGTTGTCTTGCGCGTTAGCCGGCGCGATACCGGCCATGCGGGCAAGATCGGCGAGCTTAGGAGCAGCAGCTTCGCCATAGGCGCGAAGCATGTGCGGCAGGATGATAGCGTTGGCCAAGCCGTGCGGAATCCCGTAACGCCCACCCAAGCTGTGTGCGATGGCGTGAACGTATCCAACATAGGAGCGCGTAAAGGCAACACCCGCCTTATACGCCGCCGAAAGCATATTGCGACGAGCGCGCATATCGTCGCCATGCTCATAGGCCTCGAGCAAATTGTCATGGATGAGCTGAACCGCCTGTCGGGCCATCTTGCGTGTATAGGGCGTGGTGCTTCGCCCGATAAACGCCTCGACGGCATGCGTCAGGGCGTCCATGCCCGTCTGCCCCGTAATGGAAGCGGGCAAGCCGCACGTAAACTCGGGGTCGTGCACCGCAAAGCGCGGGATGAGCACAAAGTCGTTAATGGGGTACTTGTAGTGCGTCTCGTCATCGGTGATAACCGCCGCGAGCGTGACCTCGCTTCCCGTACCTGCCGTGGTGGGAACGGCGATAAGCAGCGGCAGGCGACGATGAATCCGCAGTAGGCCGCGCATCTTGTTGATGGGCTTGTTTGGCTGCGCAATGCGTGCGCCCACGCCCTTGGCGCAGTCCATGGCTGATCCTCCGCCAAAACCGATAATGGCCTGGCAGGCGCTCTCTCGATACAGGGACGCCGCCTCCTCCACGTTTGAGACCGTGGGGTTCGCACGCGTTTCGGCATAGACCACAGCGCCAATTCCCTTGGACGCGAGCGCTGTCTCGAGCGGTGCCGTGAGCCCCAGACGGGCAATACCAGGATCCGTCACGATAAGGACCTTCTGGATCGAGCGCTTTTGAAGCACCGCGGGCACATCCTCGGTATGCTCTAAAATGCGCGGCTCGGTATAGGGCAGCACCGGCAATGCGATGCGAAAAACCGTTTGATACATTCGGCACCAGGCGCGGCGGGCTAGATGCATAAAGGAAACTCCCTCATTTGTTGATTGGTCAACATTTGCTCGACCGATTGTACTCAGAGGCGTCCATATATGACTTGCAAACCGTTAATCAATCAACATCTTCATATCTCAAATTGTTTTATTAAAAATCATTCCTAATAGGCTTCACATTTGGTTTCATTTATGGATAATAGAACTCGTCAAGACGCACGTCCGGAGAGGGCCCTTACGGGACCGGACGAGCGCACAATCGCCATCGATCGAAAGGATCGAATCATGAAGTTTGTTTGCCCCGTTTGCGGTTATGTGGAAGAGTTCGACGGCGACCAGCTGCCCGAGGACTTCAAGTGCCCCCAGTGCGGCGTTCCCGGTTCTCGTTTCCTGAAGCAGGAGGAGGGCCAGCTCGAGTGGGCTGCCGAGCACGTCGTGGGCGTCGCCAAGATGGAGGGCGTCTCTGAGGACATCGTTGCCGACCTGCGCGCCAACTTTGAGGGTGAGTGCTCCGAGGTCGGTATGTACCTGGCCATGGCTCGCGTCGCTCATCGCGAGGGCTATCCCGAGATCGGCCTGTACTGGGAGAAGGCTGCCCACGAGGAGGCCGAGCACGCCGCCAAGTTCGCTGAGCTCCTGGGCGAGGTCGTGACCGACTCCACCAAGAAGAACCTCGAGATGCGCGTTGAGGCCGAGAACGGCGCCACCGCCGGCAAGACCGATCTTGCTAAGCGCGCCAAGGCCGCTGGCCTCGATGCCATCCACGACACCGTGCACGAGATGGCTCGCGACGAGGCCCGCCACGGCAAGGCTTTCGCCGGCCTGCTCAAGCGCTACTTTGGCTAAGCCAACCGCCTGAGACATAACCTCAAGCTCGATGAGGCCCGGACCGTATTGGTTCGGGCCTTTTTCGTGCCTCATGAACTTGTTAACGCCCTGAAATAGGACCGCCTTCGGCATCGGCTTCTCGTCAAAGATCGCGCGAATTTTTGTGGTGTAAGAGGGAGGGCCGCGTCAGCGCCCCCTGCGC
>CATXWM010000011.1 GCA_958403205.1 uncultured Collinsella sp.
GGGATTGGTCAAAATAGTTTGACTATTAGCGGCTAAAATCGCCCGGCGCTAACAATATTGGAACGATCAAATGCTTAACCTTGTTCACTCTTATGGGCTTGGTGTGGGCTATGGAACATCTTACGCGTCACTCAATTTTGTAGGTCCAGTTGGAGCGATTGTTAGTGGACCTTTTGCTCCAGACGCAGAATACTCGTATATGGAAAAGCTGTTTGTCGTCGGGTCGCACAATAGCTTTGTGGCCGTGGCGTTTAGAACGGGAGTCGTTGGCATCGCATCGCTACTTGCTGCAATTTTTTCCCAATCACAACGAGACTTATATGCAAGCAGTGTTTATAATCGCGCGGCATCTTTTGGTTTGATTTCCTCAGTTGTAATGATTTGTTTTAACGTCGGACTGGAAAGCCCCGGGTATTTTTTTGTTTTCGCCGCATGTATGGCGATCAAGATTGCCATTGAATCGGGTAGCGGACAAATGAGCTGCGGTAATACTCCATTATGTGCGGAGTTAAATTCACGATCAAATCGAACATGGAATAATTCGATTGGCTGATGTGGAATGAATACATATATTTTTGTCGCTGAGACCATATATGGTTTAGGCGGAAGTCAAAGGTACATTCTTGATAAAGCTAGATGGCTAACCGCGCAAGGATGGGATGTCCACTTTGTATTTAGTTCGCTCGGTGAAGAGGTTCTAGATTTTAGTTGCGTGACTGCCCATCATTTCCCACTTTTAATGTGCAGGCCCGCTATTGCTCCAAAACGAACTGTTACGAATTTGATTGAGGAATTAAAAGCGAATCTTAATATGGGTGACCTCGTGGTGGTCGAATCGAGCTCTTATGACTACGCGTTTTGGGGCGAGCTGATTGCGGAGGAGCTTAAAGCTAAGCATTTAATCTTTGACCTTGACGAAGTACCTCCGCGATTGAGCAAGGACGAAATAGAGTTCTTTCGCTTTAAGCTTGAGCGCGGTGAACTTGCATGCATCACTACATCATGCCTCAAAAGAGTCTTTCCTGAAATGACCGAGCAAGAGCTTTGTCAATACATCTTGGTTGCATATATGGGTGACGCAGTCGAGGATATTCCCTTCGATACTACCAGTCTTCCTGAGGCTGACTTTAGGATTGGGCTGGTATCAAGGTTAGACAAAAACTTCGTGCCTAATGTGTTCGATGAGGTGGCACGTTTCAGCAGGGATTTTCCAGAACTACGCATCAGTTTTCTTATCGTAGGAGATACAAACAACGAAGCCCTGTTACATAGTCTTTTCTCTTCTGTTGAGAATATTGACAATCTTGATGTAATAGGCTTGGGCTTCATGGCCCCCATTCCGCGCAATCTGATCAAAAGCTTCGATCTGGCTGTCGCAAAGTCTGGGTGTGCATGGGCCTGTGCTCGTAATGGAATCCCTACAGCCGTTTACTCTATGGACACGGATGAAGCAATGGGCATTCTTGGCATAGACTTCGATCACTCTCCTGCACGCTCCGATGGAGAGCCAAAAAATTTGTGTGCCATCATCCAATCAGTTCTCATCGATCGTCTCTGCGATGGAAAAGATATCGTAAGTATGTTGCCTTCTGAAGAAGTCAAATTCGATAAGCACTTCAACTTCCTGAATGCCTCGGTGAAAACAGAGTCTTATTGGGAAGTAAAGAAAATTAGAACCACAGTTCTTAGGCTTTTCACGTCGCTAGCAACGCTCGCGTGCGGAAAATATCCGTTGGATATGGTTTCAAATGTGAAAAGGGTGCTGCGCTTTGTCTAATGAATTGGATTCGTTAAAGAGCGCGACTATATCGTCTTTAATTTGGAAAGTTTTTGAAAAAGGCGGCCGTGCGCTTGTTGAACTTGCCGTGCAAATTGTCATGGCTCGCATTCTTGCTCCCGCAGAATTTGGTGCTCTCGCCATCATGTTGGTGTTTGTGAATGTTGGCAACGTTATCGTTCAGTCTGGATTGAACACTTCCTTAGTGCAATCCGATTGTATTGATGATACTGACTATCGACTGTGTTTTGGCTCAGCTTTGGAACCTCTGCTGCGTTGTTCTTGGTAGTGTTTTTTGCGGCACCTGCAATTGCAAAATTTTATATGATGCCTCAAATTGTTTGGCAGCTAAGGACTTTAGGTCTCCTTCTCTTGATTACAGCATTTAATTCTGTGCAAGTTGCTGTCGTTCAGCGAGAATTGCAGCTTCGCAAAGTGTTTAATGCCACCGTTACCGCCGTGACCATCTCAGGTGCTGCCGGAATTGCTTCCGCTAAAGCCGGCGCGGGTTTATGGGCTTTGGTTCTCCAGCAACTAATCTATCAATTTGCCAACTGCATTGTTCTTGGATTTCAAGTAAGGTGGTTTCCGCAATTTATATTTGATTGTAAAAAGGCGAGAAAACATTTCAGCTATGGATGGAAATTGCTTCTTTCAGGGTTGCTCGACACTAGCTACCAATCCTTATCTGACCTCCTCATCGGAAAACAATTCAGCACTTTAAGTCTTGGGCTAGTCTCACAGGGAAAGAAATATCCCCAGGCGATTGGCTCTCTGCTCGATGGCGCGATACAGCCTGTAATGTTGTCGGCTGTATCGCGCATGCAAGATGACCCAACAAATGTAAAGAGACTTGTGCGAAGAGCGTTGAAAACATCGACTTTTCTCATCGTACCCTCAATGACTCTATTTGCCATTGCGGCAAAACCAATAGTGGACATTGTATTAGGTGAAAAATGGTTGTCCTGCGTGCCATTCCTTCAAATGTACTGCTTTATCTACGCGCTATTACCTATACACACAACCAATCTGCAGGCACTTAACGGCATGGGGCGTTCTGATCTGTTCCTGAAGCTTGAACTTATCAAAAAGGCATATGGTATCTGCTTCATTTTGTTTGCGGCCTTTGTATTAAAGGACGTTTACCTAATGGTGGCCATGTATATGATTACCGGCATCATCTCAACTTTTGTTAACGCTTACCCCAATAAGCGCGTTATTGGGTACTCCTATTCTGAGCAATTACGTGACATTGCTCCAGCGTTCGTTATTTCCGCCCTCGCAGGAGGACTCGCATTTTTTTGCGGTTCATTTGCCGCCTCGCCTGGAATTCAAATTCTTGCCGAAGTAGCCGTGATGGCAATTGTCTATGTTGGCATCGCAGGAATTTTTAAACTCGAAGCCTTTGAATACCTCATCAATACCGCCAGGGATTTCTTGGGTGCAAAACGTCGTTAAAGACGTTGCGTCAATACTGTAACCGTTTTAGCCATCGTTCTTTGAAAGCTGCATAGCGAAGGGAAGGTACCTGATATGGGTAACCGCATTCTTGTCACACGATCATCCATGCCTCCTATGGAGGAATACTTTGAAGAAGTCGCGCCTCTTTGGGAAAGCCATTGGCTTACCAATATGGGTGTTGAGCATAAGAAACTTGAGACTGACCTCAAGGAGCGTTTGGGAATTAACAACCTTGCGTTGTTTACAAACGGTCACAATGCCCTAGAGTGCATCCTCGAGGCCATGGCTCTTCCGACCGGTGGAGAGGTCATCACTACACCGTTCACCTTTGCCTCTACCACTCACGCTATCGTGCGAAAGGGACTTACTCCCGTGTTTGCCGACGTGAATCCCGTGAATCTAACGTTGGATCCCGAAAGCATTGAACGATTAATCACCCCGCGCACCTGCGCCATCGTGCCCGTCCATGTATACGGTAATCTTTGCGATGTCGACGCCATCCAGGGGATCGCTGACCGTCACGGACTGAAAGTCATATATGATGCCGCCCACGCCTTCGGCGTCGAGCGCGTGAACGAAGACGGAAGCAGCGATAGTGCGGCGGCATTCGGCGACGCGTCTATGTTCAGCTTCCATGCGACCAAGGTATTCAACACCATCGAGGGCGGTTGCGTCTGCTTCAAGGATGAAGATTTGTATCCGCTGCTCAACCAATGGAAGAACTTCGGCATTACAGGTCCCGAGGACGTTGAGTACGTCGGTGGCAATGCCAAGATGAATGAGTTCTGCGCCGCTATGGGCGTCTGCAATCTTCGTCACCTGGACGCCGAGATCGGCAAGCGCAAGGCCGTTGCTGAGCGTTATTGGGATAACCTTGAAGGCACTGCTGGCGTGACCGTTTTCCGTCCTGCCAAGAACATCCGCCACAACTATGCGTACCTTCCCGTGCTGTTCGATCCGAGCGTCTTCGGCGCCTCGCGCGATGACGTATTCGATGCCCTTGACAAGGCTGGCGTCGGTGCGCGCAAATACTTCTATCCGCTGGTCAACGATTACGCATGCTATCGAAGCGTGTACTCAAGCGACCGCACGCCAGTGGCAAAGAAGGCTGCATCCCAGGTGATCACGCTTCCCATGTACGCCGATTTGACGTTGGAAGACGTTGACCGCATCTGCAATACCGTTCTGGATGCAGGAAAGGAAAACCGATGAGCAAGACACTTCTCCTTCTTGGTGGGGCACGTTATGCACTGCCGGTTATTAAGGCAGCGCACGAGTTGGGCGCGAAGGTCGTTACTTGCGATTATTTGCCGCATAACTATGCACATGCCTTCTCGGATGACTACATCAATGCGAGCATCATCGATAACGAGGCTGTTCTTGCCGCCGCTAAAAAATGCAAGGCCGACGGAATTATGTCATTCGCTGCCGATCCCGGTGTAGTGTCCGCGTCCTATGCTGCCGAGAAACTGGGGCTGCCGTTCCAGGGAAGCTATGAGGCGATCAGCATTCTTCAAGATAAAGAGCGCTACCGCGCCTTCCTTCGCGACAATGGCTTTAATTGTCCCGAGCTTCATATCTACCGCTCTGCCGACGAGGCCATGAAAGAAGCCGATTCGATTGCTTATCCCGTGATTGCCAAACCGGTTGATTCGGCTGGATCGAAGGGCTGCTCGCGCGTGGATGGCCCCGAGGATCTTAAGGCGGCGGTTGAGTACGCTCTCGAGTTTTCGCGTGATGGGCGCTGTATCGTCGAGCAGTTTTTGGAGAAGAAGGGAGACTCCTCCGATGCCGACGGATTCGTTAGCGGCGGAAAGTTCTCGTGCGTGAGCTTTACCTCGCAGCTGTTCGATCCCTCCGTTCCAAATCCCTACACGCCCGCTGCGTATGCAATGCCAGCATCATTGCCGGCGTGGGCACAAATAGAGCTTGTCTCGGAATTGCAGCGATTGGCTGATCTGTTGGGCCTTCGTGACGGCGTATTTAACATAGAGACTCGCGTGGCAACCGATGGCAAAGCCTACATTATGGAGAGCTCTCCGCGCGGCGGCGGCAATCGACTGTGCGAGATGCTCAAATATGCCACCGACGGCAAGACCGATCTTGTCATGGCAGCGGTGAAGGCCGCGCTCGGCGAACCCGTTAGCATTCTTTCGATGCCCGTTTACAACGGTTTCTGGTACCAGCAGATGCTTCACTCTGATCACGACGGCGTATTCGCTGGCATGGAATATGCATCTGATTTTGTCGCTTCGCATCTTGCCGATGAGCAGCTGTGGATTGAGCCCGGCGCCAAAATTGAGGCGTTCACTGCAGCAAATCATGCATTTGGATCGGTATTCCTTAGGTTCGACACACAAGCCGAGCTTGATGCATTTCGCGCCGAGCCGAGTGAGTTCATGAGGGCGAAGGTAAGCTAGCCGTGAAAAAGAGAATTGTAGTAATCGGTGCAACCGGCAACACTGGTGCATACCTTACCGAAGATCTAGTAAATCACCTGCCTGCAGATGAATATGAGGTGTTTGCCGCCGGCCATAGACAGACGAATTTTTTCAATCGCTATGGCATTAGTTATTCCAGTGTAGATATGTCCGATGCTTCTACTCTAGGTCAGCTCCCCCAAGAGGGCGTCCATGCGGTGATTCTTCTTGCCGGTTTACTGCCAGCATATATGAGCGGCTATAACCCTTCCGATTATATTGACGTAAACAGCCGTGGAGCCCTTAACGTACTCGAGTATTGCCGTAAGTCAGGTGCTGATCGCATTCTTTATGCTCAGACCATATCCGATGTGCTGGGTTCCGTTACTCCGGAAAACCCCGTAATTCATCCTTACGATGATCGCAATATTATTATGACTGGCGATCACACCGTCTATGCTCTTTCCAAATGCTTCGCCGTTGATTTGATCAAGCATTATCAGGCTGAGTACGGATTAAAAGGCTTTGTGTTCAGGCTTCCCACTGTCTACGCCTTTACCCCCGACAAGTCATACAACGTCGATGGCGTGCGCAGGACACTTGGGTATCGTTTGCTGATGGATCGAGCTATGGCAGGAGAAACGCTTGAAATCTGGGGCGATCCCACTCGCGCCAAAGATGTTGTAAACGTCAAGGACTTCTGTCAGCTCTTACGTAAAGCTGTGACCGTAGAGAACGTTGACGGTGGCTTCTTTAATGTGGGTACAGGTATTGGAACTTCAAATGAGGACTGGATTCGCGGTATCGCGAAGGTATTCAATCCAGACGGCGTTGAATCAAAGATTGTTTACCGTCCGGAAATGCCAAGCGGTCCTTCTTATGTAATGGATATCGAAAACTGTCGTGAGCTATTAGGCTACGAGCCAAAAAATGACTTCTTATACTTCCTTGAAGACTTCAAGGCTGAAATGGCTCTCAATAGGTTTAAAGAATTGCGATAGAACTAAAACCATAACCAAAGCCAAAATCTGAACCGAACGCTGAATCCAATCGAGGAAATTAGCAAGAACGGCATCAGACTCCTAAGAGATATACGACCAATATATTATTTGTTCAAGCAGCCATAAGTGACTTGAGCAGCAATGTGCACTTTATTTCGGCTGCCGCTGAAGGGAAAACGTTGAAAGGCATAATTCTTGCAGGTGGGTCTGGCACTCGACTGCATCCGATTACTAAAGCCATTAGCAAACAGCTTCTGCCTATTTACGATAAACCACTTGTGTACTACCCTTTGAGCGTTCTGATGCTCGCTGGAATCCGAGAGGTGCTTGTCATCTCGACACCACGTGACCTGCCGGCGTTCAAGGAACTTCTCGGGGACGGATCCGAGTTAGGCATGCGCCTAGAGTACGCAGAACAGGCCAAACCTCGCGGTCTAGCCGAAGCTTTTACCATCGGGCGCGATTTTCTTGCCGGCGAACCGTGTGCGCTGGTTCTGGGCGACAACATGTTCCATGGTCAAGACCTCACTCGCGTGCTTACACGCGCAAAGGAGAAGGTCGAATGCCATGGCGGGGCCGTTGTGTTTGGATACCCCGTGCAGGACGCTAGAGCCTTCGGTGTGGTGGAGTTCGACCAGAACCATCGTGTGGTTGGCATCGAGGAAAAGCCCGAGCTTCCAAAGTCGAACTATGCAGTACCAGGGCTGTACTTCTATGATGGACAGGTTTCCGACATCGCGGCAAACGTTAAACCAAGCGCGCGCGGAGAGCTCGAGATCACAAGCATCAACAATGCCTACCTAGATCAAGGCCAACTATCAGTTGAGCTGATGGGGCGAGGCATGGCGTGGCTAGATACGGGCACGCCCGAGGGTCTTTTGAAGGCCGCAGAATACGTAGAGGCCGTGCAGAGCCGCCAGGGGTATTACATTGCGTGCCTGGAAGAAATCGCTTATCGCCGCGGTTTCATTGACCATAATCAGTTACACGAACTGGGCGAAACGCTGAAGAAGACCGCCTATGGAAAGTATCTTTTGAATGTGGCCAACGAGGCAAAGAGGGGGTAAATATGGCCGACACTTTTGAGCCTAAGAACATCATCGTCACGGGCGGCTGCGGCTTCATCGGCAGCAACTTCGTGCACTACGTGGTGAAGAACCACCCCGGCGTCCACGTCACCGTCCTGGACAAGCTGACCTACGCCGGCAACCCCGAGAACATCGCGGGCCTGCCCGCCGACCGCGTGGAGCTCGTCGTGGGCGACATCTGCGACGCCGAGCTGTTGGACCGCATCGTCCCGGGCCACGACGCGATCGTGCACTACGCCGCCGAGAGCCACAACGACAACTCCATCGCCGACCCGGAGCCCTTCCTGCGCACCAACGTGGAGGGCACCTTCCGCCTGCTGGAGGCCGTCCGGAAATACGGCGTCCGCTACCACCACGTCTCCACCGACGAGGTCTACGGCGACCTGGCGCTCGACGACCCGGCGAAGTTCACCGAGGAGACGCCGTACCGCCCGTCCTCGCCGTACTCGAGCACCAAGGCCAGCTCCGACATGCTCGTGCGCGCCTGGACCCGCACCTACGGCCTGCGCGCCACGATCTCCAACTGCTCCAACAACTACGGCCCCTACCAGCACGTGGAGAAGTTCATCCCAAGGCAGATCACCAACATCGTCGACGGGGTCAAGCCGAAGCTCTACGGCCGCGGCGAGAACGTGCGCGACTGGATACACACCGAGGACCACTCCTCGGCCGTCTGGGACATCCTCACCAAGGGCCGCACGGGGGAGACCTACCTCATCGGTGCCGACGGCGAGAAGAATAACATCACCGTGCTGCGCATGATCCTTACGGCGATGGGCCGCGACCCCGAGGACTTCGACTGGGTCGCCGACCGCCCCGGCCACGACCGCCGCTACGCCATCGACAGCACGAAGCTCCAGCGCGAGCTCGGCTGGAGGCCGGCGCACACAGACTTCGCCGAGGGCCTGAAGGCCACCATCGACTGGTACGTGGCCAACGAGTCCTGGTGGCGACCGGCCAAGGAGGCCACCGAGGCCCGCTACCGCGCGCAGGGGCAGTAGAGGTAGCAGCCCTTGCGAAACAAAGCGGGGTCCCGGACTAGCGCTCCGGACCCCGCTTTGTTTAGTGCGCAGTTGGCCGAATGTGTCCCTGAATGGCGGTTGGTTGGTGGAGCGTCGTGCGTCGTGTATTGTATTTCTTACGCCTTTGCTTGTGGCCTTCCTCGCCATAAATACTGTGGTGATGCTATTCACCCAGTTGTACGCCTACGCGGACGAGCCCGGCGGGGACGTATACCTGCACGGCGATCTGATCTGGTGCGGCGAAACGCCCGAATGCAAGCAGTCGATGGCCATGTGCGGCGCAAGGTGGGGCTGCAGGTGAGGCTCGTGCCCAAGAGCAACACGAGGCGGCTCTCCTACGAGTGCTGGCAGGGTGCGCAAAATCTGCATCGACCCGGTGCGCTGCCCGCTGGCGCATGAGAAGTCCAGGCTCAAGAAGTACGACCACGACCACGACTGCGACGGGACGTGGCTTGAGGGCATCCCCGACGGCAACGACCACTCGATCGAAGCAGTGAGGTTCGCAATTATGGACGACATCTTGCGTGGGTGAGGGCGCAGCGTGCTGCTTCTCCTCGCCACTGAAAGGCGCTAAAGGTTAATCTGCTGTCTTCTCCGTTGTCTTAGGATCAGCCTCCTCGCCCTGCTCGTCAGATACTCCCTTGAACTTCGCCATAACGTTTTTCTTTGTCTTGACAATCTTTGGACGCGCGGTCTCACGCCACCATTTTTCGACATGAGGCTTTACCGCCTGAGCACCTTTCACCGCCAGAAAGCTAACGGCAATTACGGTAATCGCAGCAGCCGCCACCTTGCCACCGTTCGAATCGGAGGCATCATTGCCATCGCGCTGGCCGTCATCAAGACTGTCATCGCCATTTGCCGCAAGCGATGCCTCCCACTCTTCTCTCTGCCTTTTCTTTTCGGCGCGATTGGCTGCAACCGAATCGGAAAGCTCACGTCTGCGTTCCGGGGAAAGCGGGCCAATTTCATTGAGGATTTCCTCTTTCCATGACGTGGAAACATAGCCAGCATGATTAGGGCTTCCGGTTTCCCAGTGCCTCTGCGTGGCATAAGGACGCCCCTTCTCGGTGACCCTATAATCTCCAGGTTCGCCTTCGAGGTAGCCTTCTTCCTTCAGCCAGACATTCACCTCCTCTGCGTTAAGCCCAACATCCCGCCCCAAGTATCTTGCTGACTTACGCATCGCAAGCCCCTTTCGCTTATCAACAGTATGGTAGTGTCGCGAATCATGATGTAGGGCTCGGTTCTCGAGGGTGGCCGCAGGCTGCCCGAGGAACCGAGAATCATCTAGAATGCCGTCATTCTAGCCTATGTCACGCCGCCTTCCTGCCGACAACGGGGTTACCGGCCGCGACGAGTGCGATGATCCCGGCCGCGTGCTCGGCGGCAGGGCCCTCGTAGGCAGGCGCGTTCACCTTGGCGCCCTCGACGGCCCTGCCGATGGGGTCTTCGTTGAACTGGCGGCGTCCGGCCCAGCCCTCGTCCATCTCTGAGAACACCGCTCCCATCATCCTGATGAGCGACTTCCTGCTGGGGAAGACCTGCACCACGCAGCCGCGGCGCTTGGGCTCGCGGTTGGCGCGCTACTGCACGTTGTTGGTGCGAAGTCTCACGTGGTGCTCGTAGGGGAAGTCGAGGTAGGCCAGCGCGTCGGCCTCGGCCTCTTCGAGCGCCTCGGACGCCTTGGGGCAGAACCCCTCGATCTGCTCGGTGGTCAGCTGGGTGCTCGAGTCCGGGCTCGCCGACCGCAGGGCCACGCGCGCCATTAGCGAGGGATGTGGTGATCGCGAGATACACGGTAGCGACCTTGGGCGCATGTGCGCGCTTCTGCAGGTTCGAGCGGAAGGAGATGAAGTGATTGGCGAAGACGTGAAATGGGCGTTGGGCATTGCGGTCACGGCGCTCGTGCTCATGGCGTTCCTGCTGCACGTGCCGTTCGCCCTGGTGCTGGGGCCGTGGAGGACTAGGGGGCGCGTCCGAGACCGGAACCCCCGCTGGAGGGACCGTCCGTTTTTTGTCCGGGCGAGCTGAGATGCTTTTATCACGATAAGCGCAGATGGGAAGCACATCACTGGTATGATTTGGGAAAGGAGGAAACAGATGAAAGTCCAAATCGGGACAGAGTACTGTGCGATGGAAATCGCCGAGTACGCCGTCAGCAGGCGATATCGCCACGACACGCCAATCAGCAATCTTCAGCTCCAGAAGATTCTTTACTTCCTGCAAGTCATACACGCGAGCGAGACCGGCGAGCTGCTATTCGCCGACCAGTTTGAGGCATGGCCCTACGGCCCGGTCATCAGAGATGTCTACGTTAAGTTCTCTGACTGCGGCGGCTTCCCGATAAAACGCGAGTTCGACACCGAGATAAATGATTCCATCCGCCCGTTTCTGGATGCGGGGGTGGACATGCTCGCCGAGAAATCCCCATGGGAGCTCGTCAGGATCTCACACGCCGAGGGGTCTCCGTGGGACGTCATCTACAACCAGAAGCGCCTACACAAGGGAATCATCCCAAATGAATTGATCATGCAGTGCGCTAGCGAGGTCTCTGAGTGACCGAGCAAGACTACGCAAAGGCGGCCGAAAACTTCGAAAGGGCCCTCTCTCTGCTCACCAGCAAGATTGGGACTCTTTCGAAGCCACCCCTGAAAGTTCCCCCAATAAACGCAGGCAGCGACGACGCAGAGAAACGCAAGGCTCTCCGCGACATGCTCGAATCCCTCGCCAGCACGGATGATGCTGCGGTGCTCTCCCAGGATGACATCCGCCGAGCCTCGAACTTCTTCGTAAAGCTATATGGGGGGAGCGAGCCCTATCGCCATAGATATGCCGACATCTGCGACCTGGTATTCAATGCACTCGGGCAGTCCCCTGGGGACTTGGACGAAGGGGTCCCTATTCGGTCAACTGCCTCGCCGAGAACATTCGCATCATCCATGACAACCTGACGAAACATGGATTTTGTGACCAGGCGAAAAGTGTCCTCAAACTCGCCGACCACATCGACCTGGAAAAGACGAGGCTGAGCCACGACATCGAACAGCAGCAGGCCATGCGCACATTCAAAGCGGCAATCGCCGAAGTGAAAGCGGAAAGGGACGAGGCGGACCAGAAACGCGCAGAGCTGGAAAGGGAGTTCGACGAGCGCCTCGACAAGACGAGGATGGAGTACATCGCGATCCTCGGCGTGTTCGCGGCGGTCGTGCTCGCCTTCAACGGCGGCGTCGGGTTCTCGACCTCCGCGATGGGCGCGCTCGGCATCGACGGCGGCATACGCGCCATCGTGCTCCTCGCCGCGCTCGTGGGCTTCGTGCTCATCAACACGGTCTGCATCCTGCTGGTCTTCATCTGGAAGATGTCCTTCAACCATCGGAATGTCGAGCTGGGAAAATGGCCGAGGAACTGTCTGATCGCCGCAGACGTCGTCCTCGTGGTCATCATGGCTGCGATGATGGCGCTCTCCCACCCTGGACTCAGGGGGCTCATCGGGCTGTAGCCCGAACGCCATGCCGAGGGCCGTCCTCCGGGGCGGCCCTCGGCATGGCGACACGTCTAGGAACATAGCCGTGCGGTCATCCTCCGCCGCACGGGACACTGGGGAGCCGTCCTTCGGGTCGGCTTCCTGCTTTTCGCGGCGGGGCGAGATTGATTGGAGGTGGCGCTTGGACGCCGACGAGCCGATGGCGAAGGTAGTGTCGCGATTGTTGGTGTAGGGTCTCCATAAGGCGGAATCTGTAGAGGAAGGAGACTGTGATATCGTGCGCTCCGATGATGATATGCCTGGAGAAGGGTTTTACGAGCGCTACCGCGTGCTCTTTTACCCATGGATTCACGAGAGGCCTGCGGCCAGAATGCGGGATGTGCGACGGGAGAAGCGAGCCGTTCGCCAAGTGGGGCCCGTTGACCGGAAGCCTCTCCTTGAGGCGGCGGCGCTGGCGGATGGGTTGACCAAATGTTCCCAGATAGCGTTGTAATTAGTTTCAACGGTCAAATCGATTTCGGCACGGCTGTTGCTTTCCTCTCGTTGGCGCTCACTCTCCTCCAGTGGATTGTCACGCTGATACGGGGCCGCCGGGCGGCCGCGCGGAGCCAGGCCTCGGCCATCTGTGCCCGTGTGGTCAGGATGCCCGAGGGGGAGACGGCCACGGTTGGCAGGTGCAGGGTTGATTTCGGGCCGCAGTTCGGACTAGAAGTGATGAACAATAGCAACGACGTCGTTTACCAAGTTATCCTCGCTGCCGCGCTCGTCCAAGGTGCCGGGCCTCAAGACGGGAGGGACGTCGAGGGGTGTGGCTGCAGAGTTCTACTCTCGTCCGTTGCTCCGGGCAAAACCGTGAGGTGTATCGGGCATCTCGATTGCTCGATGCATAAGGCCCTCGGCTGCGAGGTGGCTTTCACCGATCGCTACGAACGCAGTTGGGTGCGGAAGAGCGACGGTCATTTGGGCAGGATTCGATTCAAAACGCCCGTCGATTATTACGGTCTGATGCTGCCTGTGGAGCGGATGGACTTCGATGAATGGTAATCGACACACTCTGGTTTTGAACGAAGAGTCCCCGAGGCGATCGATAACGATTCTTCTTTGATGATGCAGGCGGCGCTACCATTAGCAGCGCCGCTTCTTTTATGTTCCGTACGCAGATAGGCCCCGTCATGTTGACCACCGAACGCATCTTGGCCGACGTGCTCGTGTCGGGCCGCTGTTCGTGATCGAGCCCGACCATGATAGCGAGGCCGTATACGATTTCACCAACCCGAGGTCGGGGGCGAGGATGGACGCGAAGACAGGAGAGATTCTCTGATGGATAGCATGTTCAATGACCATGTTTTCCCTAAATACAAGGATCAACAGGTCATGAAGCCTCAGATGGATGGCCTTGATGACCCCACTTTAAGGTATTTCACGCTGTTGGACTCGTCTGCCCTAGTGAAAGACGAACTTAAAGCCGACAGGTTCGACGATGAATTCATTAAATCCTTCCTCAATGCCGCCAAGGAGCTTGCGGCCGCCGGGAGGAGAGCGACCGACAGGCCGGGCATGTATGTGTTCCTGGAGCATTCCTACGCGATTCCGGTGATGTTCCTCACAAGGCACTGTATTGAGCTTTCAATCAAGAGGGCGATAAAAAAATGTGGGGCTAAGCCTAAGAAAGACCACAGCCTTAGAAACCTGTGGAATTCCTTGCTCTCGAGGTTTCCGAAGCAAAAGTGCCGTGAAGACAATAGAACCATCAAGAACATGGGTGCTTTTGTAAATGCCATTGCCGACATCGATGACAACGGCATCAGTCTCCGCTATCCGCAGGACAAATCAGGCGGACTGACGCAGGACAGGCCGCTATTCGTGAACGACGAGGAAGTCGTCTCGTATTTGGAGAAGTTCGTAGAGCAACTTCAACTTATTGACTTCGATTATCTTGTCGAGAATGGTAATAAGTAGCTGGAGACCGCTCTTTATCGTTTGTAAAACCATTGGTTGGGATCGATTTGACCACCGGCCCCAACCAGAAATTTAACGTCCGATAGTTGTGAATCATAACCAGTAAATTAACGTAGCATCACAGCGGGATTGCTAAAGAAACTCGCCAGACTCAAGGTCGATAAAGTCGCCAAGTCTGATCTGCGCCTTGAAAGCGGCCTCATATTCTCTCGCTCGCGTCTGATCATCAAGCTTGAAGCCGATGTTGAACAGCTTTCCCGACTTCGTTCTCCGAATCAGGTCTTGTTCCAACATGAATGCGATCACGCGGCGATGCGCTTCGTCGTCGTCCATATTCAAATAGAAGCACGCGACACCGCGCCTGCCCTTCGCGAGGGTCTCGCAGGAGCTGTGCTTGCATTCAGCAACCACCTTACCGAGAGCCGCTTCACGGCAGACCTCCTCTACGAACTCAATATCATTGAAGAAGAACATCCATTTCCCGCACCTGTGCTTATCAAGCTCCGGGGCCAGCTTGGTATCGATGTAAAACGACCACCACGGGTTGTCCACCCTGATGATTCGGCCGTCTTCGCTCAACATCGACCTCACTTCCATCCATGCCTCCTATGCCAGGATCTCACCGATTACCAAATTGAACTTTATGCCCGAACGCGGTTCGTTGAACTCGTCGACCGCCTCGCCGTCATGGTCGGGCTTGGTCACGAACAGCGGCCCCGGTGCATCGATGCGAGGTCCGATCGTGAATTCACATCGCTGTAGGATTATAAATTGACTTTCGATATTGGCACTCTTTATAGCGTTGTAGCAAAGTGAGCCTGTTACCGGCTTGTTCCGGCAACGGGTTTTTTAATATCTACTTGGAGTCATGCAAATGGTCCAACATAGATCTGTAAGTAAGCGCTTCGAGGAAACGATGCCGATCTCGCATCAATTCATGGGTGCATCGGAAAAATAGGGCGGTGTCGCCCTCGCGATCCCGCCCCGTAGACCCGAGTGTTTCTGACTTTCCCGTTATCCGGAACGGCTGGAGAAGGTCGCGTCTCAGTTCGGAAAACCCAATGCTTGAAGCGACGATGCCAAGGGGCTACTCGGTCAGCTTTTCGCATCCGCGCCAGGGCAAGGGGAGGGACAGCCTGTAGAACGAGGCCGGCTCCATAGGAATCTCCTCGAGCCTTCCGTTGCCTCGCCGAACCCACGATGTTCCGTTTGCGTCGGTGAAAGCCGTTTCGGGCGCCGTGCGTACTCCCATTCCGTGCCCTTCCGTCGGGAGCCATATGTACCATGCTCCAGGAGGAAGCGTGCCGACGCAGACGCGGTTGGGAAAAACGGGGCGGTTGTCCTCTCCTTTGAAAGAGGGGCCGGCTCCGCTAATCCCGACGCAGGTGACGATTGCGTCGTAGACGGGGGACTCGCTTTCGTTTCGAAGCACGACGAACTGCCAGACGAATCGATTGTCCTCGGGCTGACCGGTACGGTTTCGACCCCCTTCGTACCATGCCGATATGCGGGATGGCTGATACCGCTTGATGTCGTCCTCCCTGTTCCTTTTGCTCTGGCTGCCTTGCCAGAATGCGACAATCAAGGCCACCAAGGTAACGAGTCCGATGAATGCTTGGACAATCAGATTGGCGATGTCTATATCGATGCCAAAAATCATTGGATGGTCACCGGCTCAGCGTCGTGGGGCGATAATTCTAACTCCGAATAATACGGCTTGATCGATGGTCGACGTTACGTAAACGTCAAAATGGGTTTGTCTTAACAGCCTTATTTTCTTAAGACAAACTTGCCGCAACGCCAATTCAAAGAGTTTGCCGTGACGCAGACAGATGCAGTTGGTTGCTGAAAAGCGTGGTTATTTGGGCAGGATTCGCTTCAAAACGCCCGTCGATTATTACGATCTAATGCAGCCTGTAGGGTGGATGTACTTCGATAAGCAGTAGTCGACATGCTCTGGTTTTGAACGAAAAGTCCCAGAGACAATCGATAACGATTCTTCTTTGATGATGCGAGCGGCGCTACCATTAGCAGCGCCGCTTGTTTTCCGCTCGCAGATAGATCCCGCCATGTTGACCACCGAATGCATCTTGACCGACGTGCTCGTACTCCTATTCGGGCACAGAAATTGGAGGCGCGGCCCCCAGCGTCTACTCAGCGAAATTCGTTAAGAAAGCTGACATCGAACACTGTGAACTCCGTCATCGAATCGAATCTCATTGACTGGGATGCGTTCATTAATGATGACTTTGATGCCTATTTCAAAGCTCGCGTCATGGCTTTGCTGGACGCTATTGAGTTCGCACTGGGCAAGTCCATCTCCGATAGGGGCACCGAGGAAACAGTAAAGAGATTTGGCCGCTCATTGGAATAAGATGCTTCTTAGCTCCGTTATTGGTTATAGAAAGAAGGCTTAATGTCTGATTTTGAAATTTTGCAGCAGTTGTGCGAAACAGCAGACGAACTTTCAAAGAAATACATCAGCTCTAGTTCGCCTGACTTTAAAGCATGGAAGACAAGGGCGGACAGGCTTTTAATTAGGCGATTTGGAAAAGACAGCTACGAATTTAAAAGCTTTAACAAAATCAGCTACTCGTTGTCTTTCTTCACCTCCGGTACGCCCGACTCGGCTTTCGTTGAAGCCTGTGCGGACGGCCTGCGCAGTGCAAAAGCTGTGCTGGAGACATACCTTGATGAGTTTTCAGACGAAGGGGAAACCGGATCGACTGCAAATGTTGGAGATTATTCGAAGGTATTTATCGTTCATGGTCACAACGGAGAGCTTAGAGAAAGGGTCGCGAGAATCATCGAAAGGCAGGGCCTGACGGCGGTTGTCCTAAACGAGCAGTCAAATCAGGGCAAGACAATCATCGAAAAGCTGGAAATTGAAGGCGATGCAGCAGGAGCGGTATGCCTTTTTACGGCGGACGACGAAGGAAGAGCCCAGGCAGAACAGTCGGAAAAGCCCAGGGCTAGACAAAATGTTGTATTTGAAGCCGGATACTTTATTGGTCGGCTTGGCAGGGAAAACGTTGCAATTCTTGTTGACAAAGGTATCGAGATTCCCTCCGATCTACAGGGCGTCGTTTATACCGGAACAGACAGTTGGGAGTTCGGCCTCTTGAAAGAACTCAAGTCCATGGGATATTCCATCGACTTTAATAAGATGGATATCTAATCCGTTGATCCCTCCTTTCACCGACTGGCAAAACGATTTACACCTAATTGTGGACATTGCCCACACGATTTCTCTTTGCTCCCGCATTGATCTCGCTAAACTATTAATTGCTGCTACCAGGGCATTTTCTGGTGCACATTCTATTGGCTCCTGCGAAGATCGGAGCAGGTATGTTTGCTGCCAAGTCCCACACCAGCCGTCATTACATTCCGATTGTTGCCATGGCCTGCCTATGCGTTTTGCTGGGCGGGCCTTCTTATGCCGCTGGCGCGGAGAGCCTCATCATCGCGGGCGCGACGTACTACGAGCCGGGCGTGTCGGGCCCCGGCTGGGTCTGGACCGATGCCGACCACCTGGAGCTTAATGGCTACGCGCGCGAGGCCATCGGCGCCGAGGGCGACCTGGTGCTGACGCTTGCCGGGCAGAACTCCGTGACGGAGTCGCATGCGCCCGATGCGGACATCACGCTGTGCGGCATGGAGGCGTGGGGCAACCTGACGCTCCGCGGCACCGGGACCCTGACGGCGACGGGCTCGCAGTGCGGGATCCACGTCTCGCAGGCGCTCGTGGTGGACGGATGCACCATCGATGCCCGGGCAGACGGGGCCAATATCACGGACGAGGCGGTTGCCGGCGTGATCGCAGGTGACATGGCCGTGCGAGGCGGCGGACGCGTCATTGCCGCGGGCGTCGGGTCCGGAGCGGCCGTGCGCGCCTACGGCGTGTATCTGCAGGACGCGGGTATTGGCGATGGTGCGGCAGGCTGTCGGCTTACCGTCGACGCCTCGTGGCTCGATGCGGCCGGCGCCGACGGTGGCGTTGTGTGCACGGGCGGGTCGCTTGTGTCCGCACGGTTTGTGACGCCTGCCGGTGGGATCTTTGGTGCTGGTGGCGTGGTTGATGCTGCAGGGGTAGTGGCGCCGCGCGTGGTGATTGAGCCAGATGTCACCACGCCCTCGGCGGGGGAGACCAAGGGGGTCGATGCGTCTGGTGGCGGGACGGGCGAACCTGATGGTGGTGCCGGTCCTGTTGCAGGACGGCCCGGTACGAGGCCGACGACGGATCCCGCGGTGAAACCTGCGGCCACGTCGCCCAAGACAAACACGACGACCAAGACGACGGCGACCAAGACCACGGTGCTTACGCCGTCCAAGCCTAAAGCCGCCAGCGTGACCGCAGCGAAACTCCCCAGGACTGGCGACAACAACTGGATCGCGGCATCCATGGCGCTTTTCCTGCTCGGAACGACGCTTCTAGGCGCCGCATGTCGCTGCTAGGGCAGCATGACATACCTGACTGCGACACAAGCGCTCTGTGGGGGGCGTTAAAGACAATGCTTTCGGAAAGGGAGCGTTGCCTTTTTCGTGCATACAATGCATGACGTGCCAACCACTAAACGCTTAGTTAATTGTTTGTAATTACATAAACTGCTATAGTATGTGCGCTATACTGAGGTTGCACTCACGCTATTGGAAGGTCTAAAAATGGCAAGCTCAACATTAACCATCAGGGTTGACGACGACCTCAAACGCGAGGCGGCGGAAGTGGCTGACTACTATGGACTTGATTTGTCATCCGTGACGCGCGCGTTCTTCAAGCAAATGGTCAACACCCATCGCATCCCGTTGACTTTTGCCCCTGAGGAGCCCAATGCCGAAAGCCTTGAGGCCATTCGCGAGGGGGACGCTTTTCTTGCATCCGGCAAAAAAGGACGGTTTGACAATGGCGCCGATCTGATCGCTGCCGCGATGGCACAATGAGCACGCTAACCGCAGAGTTCTCTGCAGCCTTCTCCCGCGATTTAAAGAAAAAGGCAAAACGCCGTAAATGGGATTTATCTGAGCTTCAAAAGCTAATTGACCTGGTGCTACAGATTACATCTGAGTCAATGGACATATTAAAGCGACGTCATAATATGCACCGGCTAAGCGGCAACTGGGCAGGGCGAAACGAATGTCACGTAGCAAACTCTGGCGACTGGCTTGTCATATGGTCATCAAACGAAGAGGTAGCTTTCTTTGAACGCACTGGCAGCCATGATGAGCTGTTCCGATAATTCCCTTAATATCGAAACTACCAAAACTATCCTGAATTCAACCTAATGGCATCCAATTTGTTCAATCTTGTTACTCGCCAGTAGATTCTGCGTGTGGTCATATACTACCAGGCTCCTCCCGGTTACTCTGGAGTACGATTCGAAACCCTGTTCATCCGTAAACTAAATACTAAGAATATATTGTTTAACTTTCCTTTCCGTACGTATTTAAATGGGTCTAAAATACGTATTAGAGACAGATTTTATAGGAGGTTGCTATGGTTGCCGTGATAGACAATAAACTTGTTTTCGGACGCGAACAGGTGCTGACTTCGACGCAGGCAAGCAAAAATTTTGGCGAAGCGAGACGTCGCGCTCGAAGGGAGCCGCAATTTGTCTCAGACAGGAATGATGGCATCGATACTGTTATCGTCGGCTTCGACGAGTTCGAAGCGATGGCGGTCGAACTCGAACAGCTCCGAGAGGAGCGCCTGCACGCCATAGCCGCTGCAAGGCTCGCGCAGGGCGACACTGATTCGAATCGCAAGGGCATTCCGTTCTCCGATACCGTGGGACGTGAGAGGTTCGAGGCCATGCTAGAAGCCGAGGCGACCGATCCCATTTCCGACAAGGAGCTGTTCGAGTGAGCGTGGCTAGGTTTAAGGTTGAGTTTTACGACAAGACTGCCGAGAAAGAGTATCTGTCACTCGATGGCTCGGTTCGCGCTATGGTGGACAAAGGTATTGCGCGTCTTGCACTTCGGGCCGATGAAATTGGCAAGCCGCTTTCGGGTCTTCTTGCAGGTTGTAGGGAACTTAAGTTTCGTACTGATGGCATTCGCGTAATTTATCGCATCCGCAATGGGCACGTCGAAGTAGTTCAAATCATCGCAATAGGTGCAAGGGACAAGGGCAAGGTTTTCGACCTGGCATCTAGACGCTTGGACAGCGATGATTGATTGCCTCAAGAATAATCTATTTAGGTTGCATGGTCGAAATGCCCGGGTTAAACGCTCGGATTCAGCCAGCAGAAGGACGGCGTGATGAAAACGTTAAATGCAACCACGCCGATGACGGTCGGGCGCTGCTATACAACCGACGCCACGAGCGACAGCCCCGAGCCCAAAGACAACCAGTACTACGCCTGGATCCAGGACCTCGTATCCGGAAACCGCACGACCAGTGGGCTCGCCGAAGAACTACGCCGCGGTTGCATTGCGGGCATGGGCGACCCGTCGCACATATAGAATCTAAGCATCCGCACGCCAGTTATTGAATGGATTGGAAGCCACATGGAGATCCCCAACACCCTGTGCAGCAATGTATACGACTTTGCGTTTTGCCCCGAGCCCTGTTACGAGCGCTTGGCCGACCTCGCCGACCCCGAGGACTGGGGTCCCGGCAACCGCATCCTCAAAAACTACCTGTCGTTTTCGTTTAGCCGCGCGGTATTTTTGACCGAACGCGACGTGGACCAGACCGCCCCGTCCAACTTGCCGCTGGTGTTCGACGACGACCGTTGCCTATTCAACACCGGCCTGTACACGCGCCGCTACGAGACCATCTACGGCCTGTTTGAGCCCAACACCAAGCCCGACGCGCGCCAGCGCTGGTTTTTGAAGGGCTTCTTTAAGGAGAGCGACCCCATGCTGGTCTCGTTTGAGTATCTGCCGTGCCGCGTGCGCTTTGCCGAGGACCCCTCCGAGCTGGTCTTTGACTACCGCCTTCCCATCCGCTCCAACATCGACCACATTCTGGGCGACGAGGAAAACCTTACGCGCATTCCCGCCAGCCTGATGGGGGAGGGCAACTCGCTGCTGCTGCGCCGTGCCTTTGAGGGAGCCGTCGTCGAGGCCGCCCGCCGCGCCGCAGCCAACTACACGCTCGCGGTGCCGCAGTTCTACGGCGGCCGGATCCAGCTGCTGTTGCCGCTGTGCCTGACCGGCGACAAGCCCGAACTGGCGCTGACCATCCAGCGCGAGGACGGCTTCTACGCAGCGCGCACCTGCCTCACGCTCGACATGGCCTACAACAACGCGCGACTTATCTGCCGCCCAGAGACCTCATGGATTAAACGATAATGGGCGGTTAAGCTGCTGTTTTGTTGGCTGACAGGATTGAACCAGCGCGGCTTGCGCCCACGAATTTAAAATCGGGGGCAAAAAGTTCTTGGTAAACCACGCACGGCTATGTTAGTATCTCTTTTGCCGAAAGGCGACGGGCGATTGGCTCAGGGGTAGAGCATATCCTTCACACGGATGGGGTCACAAGTTCGAATCTTGTATCGCCCACCATCTAAAGCACAGGTCAGAGGTGTTAAGCGTCTGGCCTTTTTCTTTTTGACACCAAAATCGAAGCGAAGTTGCCTAAGGCGTTACATGTTACGTAGTTCACCTTAGGTGTCGTCATTGCGCGTTTTGCACAATGCGTCTGCGTTCATTCATTGAATTCCGAACGTAATCTATGTGCAATTGTGGAGACAGAGACCACTGGCGCACAGCTCGTACCAGCACATTCATGGCTCAATCAACCTTTCAACACATCCCATCCAATATTTGGTCAGCATTTGGTCAGCTTCCGGTACTTACCCGTATGATGCCCCAGTAGATAATCGGCCATGCCCGCAATCCGCACGGCCCTCGGCCGAAACCAGGGGAGGACACATGGACAAGATCGTCTGCGCAAACACCGCATTCCGCTACTGGCGCTGCCCACCGCAGGTGCGCAACCTCTACCCGCGCCTGCCCAACTCCGAAGACGGCTGGCGAGCCCTATCCCAAGCCCCTTTTGTAACCGACGTCCTCAAGACCCCGATTATCGCTGTTGCTTCGCCAGGTTGTTGTAATCACCACTCGGGGTTGCGCTCCACTATTCGCTGGGAAGGGACATCGGATGCCGGCACAACAATCGACACTCATTTAGGCTTTAGTTGCACCAATCCGCTTAACACCTTATTCACTATGACACGTTTTGTGTCTCAAATAGATCTCGTACTGGCTATGTACGAATTTTGCGGCTGGTTTTCTATTTTCGAGCCGGCCCCCGCTGCCGAAATGCAGTTAAAGATGGCGGTAGAGGAGAATCGT
The DNA here is from genome assembly GCA_958403205.1 of uncultured Collinsella sp. Lineage (GTDB taxonomy): Bacteria > Actinomycetota > Coriobacteriia > Coriobacteriales > Coriobacteriaceae > Collinsella. The sequence continues at coordinate 22,514 of CATXWM010000011.1, forward strand.
AATTCCAGCACGCAGGATCTGTTCGAACTTGGAGAAGGCGAAGACGAGGTTCCTTGGAAACGAGTTTACGCCCGCGCAATCGTAAAGACCCATGATAATGAAGGCCAAACGAGTAAGCGTGAGGATGGAAGAGAGGTTACGAAACTCAAAGGTACTTCTCTTTGGATGAGAAAGCCGCTCATCGAACTGAGTGACTTGCATCGATTCGCCGACAAGGTCAAAAGTCAAATGTGGGGAAAGCAGTTTTATGATGCCACTCAGCAGGTTATCGGTATTGCTGCGTCTCCACTCGAGGTCGCGGGGGTCCTGCTTCTAAGTCGTTCTCGACGTCTAGGTGGTGCAGGATTCAGATACGTGTACCTCAACGATTTAACCCCTCTATCCGTGGCAGCCCAAAACATCGCAGGTCAAAAGGTTTGCTACGGCGACATCGTGATTGTAAACCCAATCCTAATGAAGGCAGTAGTTATCGAGATCCAAGGTGAAGTCATCCATGGATCAGGTGCGGTACTTGACCACGATGCAGAGCGCATGACCGCGCTCCAGAGCATGGGTCTCGACGTATTCCTGGTAACCCACGATATGCTCAACGACAAAAAGCAGCTAGACACCATAGTCAAAAGCGTCTGCATTCGCTTAGGGATTCGATATAAAGCCAAATCCGAGGCAATGAAGTGCACCGAGACGCGACTGCGCGCAAGTGTATTGTGCAACTGGTTGGAAATCGGAAATTAGCCGGCGACAAGGCGCTAGAACAACCTAGTTTGCCTGCTAGTGAATTAGTGACATCTTAAAACTATGCCGGATTACGGAGTCGGATCCGGACCGGCCGTCCATACCCTGCATTTCACGGAATGCGCAAGTCGTCTACCTGCGGTTTTGGTTTTACCGATTACGTCATGCCCGGGGGTTGCCGGCCTGGCCCCGTAAGCCGGCATAGTTTTGGAATCGCCGGGTGGGCGGGAGCGCGATCGGCCCCGATAACGGTCCCGGCGCCGGCGGGGTGGCCGTTGAGCGGATGGCGGCCCGCGCCGCGAAAGCGAAAGACTGCGGACGACGGAACTCGAGATGTCCCAAGGGCGCCGGAGGGGAGGGCGGCGGCAACGCCGCCGCCCGCGGGGCGCGCCCCCGCGCCGCCGTCCGCAGAAGTTTTTCCGAAATTGTCCTTGCATCGCCGTCGAAGTTCCCGTATAGTACTTTTTCGCACGGGGGCGTAGCTCAGCTGGGAGAGCGCTTGACTGGCAGTCAAGAGGTCAGGGGTTCGATTCCCCTCGTCTCCACCCGAGCATTGAATGAGGCTCCAACGCAAGTTGGGGCCTTTTTTCATATAGGCACACAAGGTCAAAGGCGGCACCATGATCCTCCTGGTCGACAAGATCGTGCGTTGAACGGGCGCCGCGTGCATGGTAGTATTTCACGTCGTGGTTCAAGATGGGTGGCCTGTTCTATTGGCCTCTATTGCACGCGCCATTTTATAAGGGCTCTTGGCGCAACGGTTAGCGCAGGGGACTCATAATCCCTGGGTTCTGGGTTCGAATCCCGGAGGGCCCACCAGAGAATCAAGAAGCCGGGCAAATAGCCCGGCTTCTTTTTGCTAAAGTTCCCACTCCACATGCCTGCGAAACTGTCTTGATAAACGTTTTCGGTCAAATCCACGCAATAGTTAATGCTGATTGACAAGAACCATTTCAAAACCATGCCGGATTACGGGGCTGGACCCGGACCGGCCGTCCATACCCTGCATTTCGCTGAATGCGCAAGTCGTCTACCTGCGGTTTTGATTTTACCGATTACGGCATGCTCGGGGGTTCCCGGCCTGGCCCCGTAAACCGGCATGGTTTTGAAATCGCCGGGTCGGCGGGAGCGCGATTGGCCCCGATAATGGGCCCGGCGCCGGCGGGATGGTCGTTGGGCGGATGGCGGCCCGTGGGATGGAAGCGAAAACCGGCGAGCGGCGGAACCCGAGATGCCCGGGGGGCGCCGGGGAGGAGGGCGGCGGCGCTGCCGCCCGCGGGGCGCGCCCCGCGGGCCGGATCCGGCATCGCGGGTCCCTTGCCCTCGAGTCCGCGCCGCGCTCTCGTCCCAGCGGCGCCCGCGCCTCCGGAAAGTTTTTCCAAAATTGTCCTTGCATCGGCGGGGGAGTTCCCGTATAGTACTTTTTCGCACGGGGGCGTAGCTCAGCTGGGAGAGCGCTTGACTGGCAGTCAAGAGGTCAGGGGTTCGATTCCCCTCGTCTCCACCCGAGCATTGAATGAGGCTCCAACGCAAGTTGGGGCCTTTTTTCATATAGGCACACAAGGTCAAAGGCGGCACCATGATCCTCCTGGTCGACAAGATCGAAAAAAGCTTCGGCGCACGCGTCCTCTTTAGCGGCGCGTCCTTCCAGATCAACCCCGGCGAGCGCTTCGCGCTCGTGGGACCCAACGGCGCCGGCAAAACTACCATGCTCAAGATCATCATGGGCATCGACAGCCCCGACGCCGGCCAGGTCCAGTACGCCAAGGACTGCCAGGTGGGCTACCTAGAGCAGGAAACCAACCTGGAGCAAAAGGGCACCACCATCCTCGCCGAGGTCATGGCCGCTGCCAAGGAAATCCGCCGCATGGGCGAGCGCGCCAACGAGCTGCAGGCCCAGATCACCGAGCTCTCCGAACAAGGGAAGGACGTCGACGCACTCCTTAACGAGTATGGCCAGGTCCAGGACCGCTTTGAGCACCTGGGCGGCTACGAGCTCGAGAACAACGCCCGCAAAATCCTGTCCGGCTTGGGCTTTAAGGTCACCGACTTTGAACGCCCGTGCTCCGAATTCTCGGGCGGCTGGCAGATGCGCATCGCGCTCGCCAAGCTCTTCCTGCGCCACCCCGACCTGCTGCTTCTGGACGAGCCCACCAACCACCTGGATCTCGAAAGCGTCCAGTGGTTGCGCGGCTTTATCGCCAACTACGACGGCGCCGTGCTCATCGTCAGCCACGACCGCGCCTTCATGGACGCCTGCGTCGACCACGTCGCCGCGCTCGAAAACCGTCGCGTGACCACCTACACCGGCAACTACAGCAGCTACCTCAAGCAGCGCGAGGACAACCTGGAGCAGATGCGCGCCAAGCGTGCCGCTCAGGAGCGCGACATCGCCCACATGCAGGTCTTCGTTGACAAGTTCCGCTACAAGCCCACCAAGGCAGCCCAGGCCCAGGAGCGCATCCGCAAGATCGAGCAGATCAAAAAGGAGCTCGTCATCCTGCCCGAGGGCCACAAGCACATCGACTTTAAGTTCCCCGACCCGCCGCGCTCCGGCGACATGGTCGTGGGCCTCGAGGGCGTCTCCAAGTCATACGGCGATAAGCACATTTACAGCGACATCGACCTCAAGCTCTACCGCGGCGAGCACGTGGCGCTCGTCGGCCCCAACGGCGCCGGCAAGTCCACGCTCATGAAGATTCTCGCCGGCCTGGAGCCGCCCACCACCGGCACCCGGGACCTGGGCACCAACGTGGGCGTGGCCTACTACGCCCAGCACGCACTCGAGGGCATGACCGAGTCCAATACCGTCCTGCAAGAGATCGACACCGTTACGCCCAAGTGGACCGTGCCGCAGCAGCGCAGCCTGCTGGGCGCCTTCCTGTTTAGCGACAACGATTCCATCGAGAAGCAGGTCCGCGTCCTCTCCGGCGGCGAAAAGGCGCGTCTGGCCCTGGCCAAAATGCTCGTGGCCCCCGAGGCGCTCCTGTGCCTGGACGAGCCCACCAACCACCTTGACATCGACTCGGTGGACATGCTCGAGAACGCCCTGCAAAACTTCCCCGGTACCATCGTGCTGATCAGCCACGACGAGCACCTGGTACGCGCCGTGGCCAACCGCATCATCGACATCCGCGACGGTAAGGTCACCGTCTACGACGGCGACTACGACTACTACCTCTACAAGCGCGAGGACCTCGCAGCCCGCGCCGCCGCCGAGGCGGCAGGGGAGAGTGCACCGGCCGCGACCAAGTCCGCTAAGGTCACCGCGGCCCAGCCCGACGCCCCCGCCACCGCTTCCAAGCCCGCCGAAGGCAAAAAGACCAAGGAGCAAAAGCGTGCCGAGGCCCAGGCCCGTGCTGCGCTCAACAAAAAGCTTAAGGGCGTGCGCAACCAGCTCAAGAAGATCGAGACGGAGCTCGATAAAAAGCGAGCCCGCTATGACGAGCTTATGGAATTGATGGCAAGCGAAGAGCTTTATGCCGATCAGGATAAGTTCAACGCCGCTCTGGGGGAATATAACGGCCTTAAGCAAGAGCTGCCCAAGCTCGAGGACGAATGGCTGGAGCTTTCCACCCAGATCGAAGAGGAGACCGCGCGTGAACTCTCGTAAGGCCGCTGCCGTGGCGATGAGCATCATCGCCATCGCATGCCGCATCTGCGGCATCTTTATGAGCGCGATGACCGTGCTGCTGTGCTTTAGCGGCCTCACCGCCAAGCTGCAGATCGTCGGCTTTGTCGTCGAGCTCTCGCGCGCGCTGCCGAGCGCCATCGCCGGCTATGGCGTCATCACGTCGCCCTTTGGCGGCGTGTTCCGTCTGGATTACGCCATCGTAGCCGTCATTTTGTTTGTGGCCGATTACCTGCTCACGCGCGCCTCGCGCCGCGTCCGCTAGGGGAGCGACATGTCCAGCAGCTACCTCATGAACCTGCTCGCCAGCGCTGTCGCCGTCATCGTGGGCATCGTGATCCACGAGAGCGCGCACGCCGCCGCGGCTTGGGCGCTCGGCGACAAGACGGCCCGTTCGCGCGGCCGCGTCTCGCTCAACCCGCTCAACCACATCGACCCGTTCGGTACCATCCTCCTGCCGCTGCTCATGCTCGCCGCCGGCGGCCCGGTGTTCGCCTTTGCCAAGCCCGTGCCGGTCTACCTCAACAACCTCAAGCACCCCAAGCGTGACGAGGTCCTGGTGAGCGTTGCCGGCCCTGCATCGAACATCGCGCTCGCGTGTCTCGCGGCCGCCCTTATGCACGCGACATACGGCAACCTCTACACCAGCATGTCCTTTGCTGTGGCGTCCCAAATCATGAACTTCGGCGCCACGTTTATCGTGGTCAACCTCTCGCTCGCGTTCTTTAACCTCATCCCGATCCCGCCGCTCGATGGCTCGTCGATCATCGTCCCGTTCCTCAAAGGCAAGGCGCTCGCCAACTACTATCACCTGCAGCAATACGCCATGCCGATCCTTATCATCGTGCTGTACCTGCTGCCCATGTGGACCGGCATCGACGTGATTGGACGGTATTTCGACGTTACCGTGTATCCGCTGGCGGACCATCTGCTCAACTTCGCAATCGCCGGCATCTAGGGTAAACTTACAGGTCGACCGTGCAAAACGGTCGCAACATGCACCCAAACCGCGCCGCGAAGGCGCCGTCAAAGGAGGTCGAAAATGTCGTATCGCGTGTCGACGCAGGTCTACAGCGGACCGTTCGACCTGCTCCTGCAGCTGGTAACCCGCCAAAAAGTAGATATCGGCGCCATCTCCATTAGCGAGGTGGCCGAGCAATACCTGGCCGAGGCCGAGCGCATCGAGGCGCTGGACCTGGACGTGGCGAGCGACTTTTTGCTGGTTGCGGCGACCCTTTTGGACATCAAGGCCGCCTCGCTGGTGCCGCAGGAGGCCCCGCGCAAAGTCGATGACGACGATGACGAGTTCGACGAAGACCTCGAGGAGCTCAGCGTGCTCGACGGCGACGCCTTGCGCGAGGTCCTGATCCAGCGCCTGATTGCATACAGGCAGTTTAAGGGCGCGGCGGCGGCCCTCGGTGCCCGCATGCAGGCCGAAAGCCGCATGCACCCGCGTGTGGCCGGTCCCGACCCGGAGTTTTTGGGCCTAATGCCCGACTATCTGGCCGGCATCACCCTGCGCGGCCTCGCCGTCATCTGTGCCGACCTGGACGGCAAGCGCCAGACCTTCCTGCTGGAGGCCGAGCACGTGGCGCCGCATCGCGTGCCGCTCGACCTGACCGTAGCCTCAGTCGACCGCTTTACCATGGCACACCAAACCTGCACCTTCCGCGAGCTGTTAGACGGCGATGCTACCACCGAGCAGCTCGTCGTCACCTTCCTAGCCATGCTTGAGCTCGCCAAGCGCGGCTCACTCACGCTGAGCCAGGACGAGATCTTTGGAACCATCCGCATCAACCGCGTCGAGGGCGCCGAGGCCTACGTGCCCGGCGAGGGCCCCGAGCTCACCGAATAGGAGCCGCAATCATGTCAACCCTTTCCACGCTGGATGCAAACAGCCTCAAAGGCGCTCTCGAGGCGCTGCTGCTGGTGTCGAGCGACCCCGTGAGCGCGCCCGCGCTGGCCGGCGCACTGGATATCGCCCCGGGCGAGTGCGCGTCGCTGCTCGCCGAGCTCAAGGTTGAGTACGAGGAGGCCAACCGCGGCTTTCAGTTGCGCGAGGTCGCCGGCGGCTGGCGCCTGTTTACACATCCCGCCTACCACGATGTGGTCGAGGCCTATGTGTTGAGCTGGGACACGCAAAAGCTGTCGCAGGCGGCGCTCGAAACCCTGGCCGTCATCGCATACCACCAGCCCGTGACGCGCGAGGTGGTCAAGGGCATCCGCGGCGTCAACTCTGACGGCGTCATCGCGTCGCTCGTCGACAAGGGTCTGGTGCGCGAGCTAGGCCGCGATCCCCAGCGCGGTCAAGCCATCATCTACGGCACGACCAACGCCTTCTTGGAAAAGTTCGGTCTGCGCTCCACCCGCGATCTGCCCGATCTGGAGCAGTTTGCCCCCGACGAGCAGTCGCGCCAGTTTATCCGTGAGCGCCTGAGCGGCCGCAGTATTCAGTCCACGCTCGAGGAGCAGGCAGAGGACTTGGACGAAGAGCGCGAACTGCTCGATACCGATGTTGAAGATGTTGAGGCAGCCGAAGACTTGGAAACCCTGGTCGTCGACGAGACCTCGGAGGATTTGCATGACGAGGACTAACGAAGTAGGGGAGACGCGCGCCATGGGCAACGCAGTACCCGCAACCGACGCCCAGCCCGTCTATCCGCACACCATGCGCCTGCAGCGCTTTTTGGCACGCGCGGGCGTGGCGAGCCGCCGCGGCTCGGAGGACCTGATGACCGCCGGCCGCGTGACCGTCAACGGGCTGGTCGCGACCGAACTGGGCACCAAGGTCGATGTCGACCGCGATCACATCGAGGTCGACGGCATGCCCGTCAAGCTCAACCAGGGCGCCGTGTACCTGATGCTCTACAAGCCGACCGGCTACCTCACCACCATGAGTGATCCTCAGGAGCGCCCTTGTGTGGCCGACCTGGTCCCGCGCGACCGCTTTCCGGGACTCTTCCCGGTGGGTCGCCTGGACCGCGACACCACGGGCCTCTTGCTCTTCACCACCGACGGCGACCTATCGCAGGATCTGCTGCACCCCAGCAAACACGTCTACAAGACCTACCAGGCGCTTGTGGACGGGACGCTAACCGATCGCGACCTCACACCGCTGCGTTGCGGCATCGAGCTCGACGACGGCCCGTGCCAGCCGGCAATCTGCCGCGTCATCACCGCGCGCGAGGCTGAAGCCGTGGCCCCGCAGGGTGTGAAACCCGGTACCACCGCCGTGGAGGTCATCATCCGCGAGGGACGCAAGAACCAGGTCAAGCGCATGCTGAGCAAGATCCACCATCCGGTGATCCGCCTACACCGCTGTAACTTTGCCGGCCTTGAGCTCAAGGACGTGGCCAAGGGCTCGTGGCGCGAGCTCACCGACCGCGAGGTGCAGATCCTTAAAGCGGGCGGCATCCCGCCCAAGCAAGCGAGCGCCAAGCGCGTCGCCGCGTCCGCGACCAGCACCGCCAGCCGCACGCGTCACCACGGCAGCCACGGCTCCGCACCCAAGCGCAACACCTACCGCGAGCGCTACACGGGCTAGGCAACCCGCCGCGCCCCAACGCCCGCGAACCATACCAGCACGTTAACCATCGAAAGGAAGCATTGCATGATCGTCGCCATCGACGGCCCCGCCGGTTCCGGCAAGTCCACCATCGCCAAGGAGATCGCCCGCCAGCTGGGCTTTAACAAGCTCGACACGGGCGCCATGTATCGCGCCGTCACCTTCGCCGCGCTCGACCGTGGCATCGATTTGGACGACGAGGCAGCCATCGACGCCCTCGCCGAGCAAATCGAGATCCGCTTTACCAACGGCACCGGCGAGGACACGCGCCTGACCATTGACGGCCAGGACGCTTCGGCCGCCATCCGCACCCCACAGGTGGACGCCAACGTCTCCAAGGTCTCGGCCTATCCGGGCGTGCGCGCCGCCATGCTCATCCATCAGCGCCGCGCCGCCGAGGACCGCGACATCGTCGCCGAGGGTCGCGACATCGGAACCGTCGTGTTCCCCAACGCGCAGGTCAAGGTGTTCCTAACCGCCGACCCGCGTGAGCGCGCCCGCCGCCGTGTGCTTCAGCGTCACCAAAACGACGCCCAGCCGCTCACGTCCGAGCAGCTCGAAGCAGAGGTCGACGAGACCCTCGACGCCCTTAAGCAGCGCGACAAGCTCGACAGCAGCCGCGAGGTCGCCCCGCTCGTGCCCGCCGAGGACGCCGTGCACGTCGACTCCACCGCCCACACCATCGACGAGGTCGTCCGCATTATCGAGGACCTCATCAACCAAAGGAGGTAGCCCATGCGCCTGTTTAAGCAGACGCCCGAGGATTATTACAACGCTCCTTATGCAGAGTTCCCGGCGCTCATCCGCGGCACCGTCGCCGTAGTCATGGCCATCCTTTGGGCCTTCTCCAAGCTCATGTGGCGCTGGAAGGTCGAGGACGCTGACCTGCTGTTTGAGCGCCAGGACAGCCGCGGCAGCGTGGTCATCTGCAACCACACCTCGATGGCCGAGCTCTTGGCCGTGGAGACGGCACTGTTCTTTGGGGGCCGCCGCATTCGTCCCATCTTTAAGTCCGAGTTCGCCAAGAGCAAGATTGTGCGTTGGGCCTTTAGCCGCGTTGGCGGCATCCCCGTCGAGCGCGGTACCGCCGACATGAAGTGCCTGCGCGCCGCCCAACATGCGCTGCAGCGCGGCGAGGACGTCCTGATCTTCCCCGAGGGCACGCGCATCCGCTCGCGCGAGATCAAGCCCGAGGTCCACGGCGGCTTTGCGCTCATCGCCCAGATGGGCAAGGCACCTGTGAACCCGCTCGCCATCTGCGGCTGGTCCGATATCACGCCCGCGGGCAAAAAGATCATGCGTCCCAAGAAGTGCTGGATCCGTGCTGGCAAGGCCGTCTCGCTTTCCGACGCACCGGCTGGGCTTAAGCGCACGGAGCGACTGGAATGGTTTGAGTCCGAGGCCATGAACCGCGTCTACGCTATGCGAGACGATCTGTGCGCCGAGCATCCGGGCAGGTTCTAGCCATGAGCGAGAACGTGACGAACACCGCCGCGGCTGCGTCCGACCAGGAAACCGCGCCTACCATCGAGATCGCCGCCCACGCCGGCACTTGCTACGGCGTGCAGCGTGCGCTCGATATGGCGCAGGCCGCTGCGCCGCAGGCAGGGGAGTGCGCTCAGGTCCATACCTTGGGTCCGCTCATCCATAACCCCATCGTGGTGCGCGAGCTTGCTGAGGCAGGCGTTGGCTTGGCCGAAACCCTGGACGACGCCGCAACCGGCACCGTGATCATCCGCGCCCACGGCGTGGTGCCGCAGGTGATCGATGCCGCTCGCGAGCGTGGCCTTAACGTCGTCGACGCCACCTGCCCTTACGTGAAGAAGGTCCATATGGCAGCCGAGCGCCTGGTGCGCGAGGGCTACCGCGTGGTGGTCGTAGGCGAGCCAGGCCACCCCGAGGTCGAGGGTATTCTAGGCCACGCCGGCAATGATGCGCAGGTCGTGAGCTGTGCCGCCGACGCCAACGCCTTGTCGCTCAAGGGCAAGATAGGCCTGGTTGTGCAGACCACCCAGACCGCGCAGAACCTCGCCGAGGTCGTGGCCGCCATCACCCCGCGCGTGCAGGAGCTGCGTGTGATCAACACCATCTGCGCCGCCACGAGTGAGCGTCAACAGGCAGCAGCCACACTTGCCAACCGCTGCGACTGCATGGTCGTCGTGGGCGGCAAGAACTCGGGCAACACCCGCCGCCTGGCGCAAATTTGCGCAGACGCCTGCGAGCGCACGTATCACATCGAGGAAACTTCTGAGCTCCAGGCCGCGTGGTTTACCGACGCTCACCACATCGGCATCACCGCCGGCGCTTCCACCCCGCAAGAACACATCGAACGCGCCGTTGCGCGCATCAAGGAGCTTTGCCGCTAATCATGGACCAGACCGTACCCGCATACGCCGCCGAGGTGGCCGATTACGGGCGCAGCCGCGACCCCGAGCCGGGTGAGGGCGCGCTCGTTAAGAACGTGCGTCCCGAGTCGCCCGCATGGGATGTGGGTATCGAGCCGGGCATGCGCGTGCTCACGGTCAACGGCGAGCAACTCACCGACATGATCGTATGGCTTTGGGAAGCAGACGACGACACCGTCGATTTGGAGGTATTCGACCCGCGCGACGGCACCGTCACCCCCGTCGAGCTCGACCGCTTTCCCGGCGAGGACTGGGGCCTGGAGTTCGACGGCCCCATCTTTGACGGCATGCGTACCTGTGTGAACGCCTGCGTGTTCTGCTTTATGACCATGCTGCCCAAGGGCGGCCGCTCCACGCTCTACATTCGCGACGACGACTATCGTCTGAGCTTTTTACAGGGCAACTTTGTCACGCTCACGAACCTTACCGACGTGGACGTGCAAAACGTCATCCAACGCAACATGAGCCCCATGAACGTGTCGGTCCACGCCGTGAGCCCCGACGTCCGCCGTCGTATGATGGGCCGCAACGCCCAGCGCGGCATGGACGTACTCGAGGCCATCATGGCCGCCGGCATCGAGATTCACGCGCAGATCGTGTTGTGCCCCGGCATGAACGACGGCGAGGAGCTGGAAAAGACCCTGCGCTTTTGCGAGGAGCACGAGCAAATCACAAGCCTGGGCATTGTGCCGCTCGGTTTTACCAAGCATCAGAACCGCTTTAGCTGGTCATACAGCGACAAGCCCGAACTGGCGCGCGAGACCATTGCCATGATCCGTCCCTACCAGGACCGTGCCTTCGAGCGTTTTGGCCGCCACACCTTCCAGATGAGCGACGAGTTCTACCTGGACGCCGGCATCGATCCGCCCGAGGCGGACTTTTACGACGGCTATCCGCAGTACTACGACGGTATCGGCATGATCCGCTCATACCTAGACGAGACCGACGATGTACTTGCTGCCGACGCCGAGCGCCTGCGTCGCGTTCGCGAGGCAATCGCCGCCCGTGGCCAGCACCTGCTGTGCCTCTCGGGCGCCAGCGCACGCGACACGGTAGCCCGCTTTGTGGAGTCGCCCCAGGGACTCGCCGGCACCGTCACGGCCATCAAGAACCGCTATTTTGGCGGCAACGTGGACGTGACCGGCCTCATCGTCGCCTGCGACATTCTGGAACAGCTGCCGCAGGACCTCTCGGGGGTTATGCTCTTTGTGCCTAAGCTCATGTTCAACGCTGACGGCATGACGCTTGACGAGTATCATCGTGACGATTTACTCGCAAGCCTTACCAGTCGCGGCGCCGAGGTTCATGTGGTGTCGACCATGCCGCATGAGCTGCTCGATACCCTGGAGCACATCCTTGGCATTGTGCCTGCCGACTCTAACACTTCCACTGACCCCACCCATTAAAGGAGTGCAGATGAAACCTATCGTCGCCGTCGTCGGACGCCCCAACGTGGGCAAGTCCACGCTCGTTAACCGCCTGGCCCAGACCTCGGACGCCATCGTCCATGAGTCCCGCGGCGTCACGCGCGACCGCTCGTACCACACGGCCGATTGGAACGGCCGCGAGTTCACCATCGTCGACACGGGCGGCATCGAACCGCTCAAGAGCGATGACGTCTTCGCCACGTCCATTCGCGACCAGGCCCTCGCCGCCGCCGAGGAAGCCGCCGTCATCCTGTTTGTGGTCGACGGCCGCACCGGCGTCACCGAGGAGGACGAGTCGGTCGCTCGCATGCTCAAGCGCTGCGACAAGCCGGTCTTTCTGCTGGTGAACAAGCTCGACAACCCCGATCGAGAGAACGACAGCATCTGGGAGTTCTATTCGCTCGGCATCGGCGAGCCCACGCCGCTCTCGGCCCTGCATGGCCACGGCACGGGCGACCTGCTCGACGATATCGTGGCCCTGCTTCCGGAGGAAGAGGACGAGGTCGCCGACGAGTTCCCCGACGCGCTGAACGTCGCCATCATCGGCCGCCCCAACGCCGGTAAGTCGTCGCTGTTCAACCGCATCCTGGGCGCCGACCGCTCCATCGTGTCCAACATTGCCGGCACCACGCGCGACGCCATCGACACGGTCGTCGAACGCAACGGCAAGCACTACCGCATGGTCGATACCGCGGGCATCCGCAAGAAGAGCACCGTGTACGAAAACATCGAGTACTACTCGATGGTCCGCGGCCTGCGCGCCATCGACCGCGCCGACGTGGCGCTGCTCGTCGTCGACGCCTCCGTGGGCGTCACCGAGCAGGACCAGAAGGTCATGGGCTTGGCCATCGAGCGCGGCTGCGCCATCGTTGTGCTGCTCAACAAATGGGATCTGCTCGACGACGACCGTAAGCGCGAGGCCTGCATGGAGACCATCGACCGCCGTCTGGGCGTCATGGCTCCCTGGGCCCAGTACCTGCGCATCTCTGCCCTGACCGGCCGCAGCGTCGAGAAGATCTGGGCAATGGTAGACGCCGCCGAAAAGACGCGCTCGCAGAAGATCAGCACCTCGCGCCTCAACACGTTCCTTACCGACCTGCGCGAGTTCGGTCATACCGTGGTGGACGGCAAGCGCCGCCTGCGCATGCACTACGTGACCCAGACGGGCGTCAACCCGCCGACGTTCACGTTCTTCGTCAACCACAGCGACCTGATCAACGACACCTACCAGCGCTACATCGAGAACCGCATGCGTTCGACCTTCGACTTTGCCGGCACGCCCATTCGACTCTTCTTTAGGAAGAAGGAGCAAAAGGATGCATAATCCGATTCTGCTGACCGCCATCTGCGCCGTGGTCTCATTCTTTATCGGGGCGATTCCGTTTGGCCTGATCTTGGGCCGCGTGTTCAACCACACCGACATTCGCAAGGCGGGCTCCGGCAACATCGGCACCACCAACGCCCTGCGTGTAGCCGGCCCCAAGGTGGCCGCGCTCACGCTGCTGCTCGACTGCCTTAAGGGCGCCATCTGCGTTGTCATCGCCCGTCCGCTCATCGCGAGCGTGGGCTATGGGTTTCCGCCGAACATTATGGCGCCCGGAGCCCCCGGCGACTGGATGCTCGGCGTCATTTGCCTGGCAGCCGTGTGGGGGCATATCTTCTCGCCCTACCTCAACTTCCACGGCGGCAAAGGTATCGCGGTTGGTCTGGGTGTCATCCTCGCCTGGTACTGGCCTATTGGCCTGTCGCTGCTGGGCATGTTTATCGTGGCCGTCGCCATCACCAAGTATGTGTCAGTGGGATCGCTTGCCGCGGCCATCGGTCTTCCCATCGCCGCCTGTGCGGTCTTTCCGTACAGCAGCCTAGGACTTAAGTTTTGCATGGCGCTGATCGGCATCACCGTGGTGTGGGCCCATCGTGCGAACATCAAAAAGCTCATGGCCGGTAAGGAGTCCAAGCTCTCGTTTACCAAGCGCGTCACCGAACCCGACGATAAGTAGGAGAGAGTCATGAATGTTGCGCTGATTGGCTCCGGCTCCTGGGGAACCGCCGTCGCCGGCCTTGCTGCCGCGAGAGCCGAGCGCGTGACCATGTGGGCCCATAGCGATCAGACGGCCGCCGGCATCAACGGCGAGCATCGTAACCCCCGCTACCTTGTGGGCTACGAGCTGCCCGGCAACGTCGTCGCCACCACGGACCTGGTGCAGGCGCTCGACGGTGCCGAGGCCATCATCTTTGCCGTTCCTTCGACGCACCTTCGCAATGTGTGCCACCAGGCCGCGCCCTTTATCGCCGCCGATACCCCGGTCCTGTGCCTCACCAAGGGCATCGAGCCCGAGTCCGGCCTGCTCATGAGCGAGGTCATTGCCAGCGAGATCGGCAACGAGCGGCGTGTGGCGGCCCTCTCGGGTCCCAACCATGCCGAGGAGATTTGCCGCGGCGGGCTCTCTGCCGCCGTCATCGCCAGCGAAGACCCGCAGGTAGGGGAGACCTTTAAGGAGCTGCTGCTGTCCACGGCCTTCCGCATCTACCTGTCGCAGGATATGACCGGCGTCGAGGTATGCGGCGCCATGAAGAACGTTATCGCCATCGTATGCGGCATTTCCGCCGGCTCGGGCGCGGGCGACAACACGCTTGCCCTCATCATGACGCGCGGCCTGGCCGAGATCAGCCGCCTGGTGCACGCCCGCGGCGGCCAGGCCATGACCTGCATGGGTCTTGCCGGCATGGGTGACCTCATTGCCACCTGCACCTCCGAGCATTCGCGCAACCGCACCTTTGGCTACGAGTTTGCCCACGGCGTTTCGCTCGACGAGTACCAGACGCGCACGCATATGGTGGTGGAGGGCGCCGTCGCCGCCCGCAGCGTGAGCGAGCTCGCTCGTTCACTGGGCGTAGACATTCCACTCACCTTTGCCGTGGAGCAAACGCTCTACAACGGTGTTACTTTGGATAGGGCGCTCGAGATTCTTACCGATCGCGTCCCTTCCCAAGAGTTCTACGGACTCACAGACTAGCGCAGAAAGGCTTCTACCATGGGTTCCATCAAAATCGCTCCGTCCGTCCTTTCGGCCGACATGGCCAACCTCAAGGGCGAACTCGACAAGATCGCCGGTGCCGACTACGTGCACTTCGACGTTATGGACGGTCACTTTACCGGCAACCTCACCTTCGGCGTTGACATCCTTAAGGCCGTCAAGCGCTCCACCGATGTACCGGTCGACGCGCACCTCATGGTGTCGAACCCCGACGAGACGGTCGATTGGTTCGCCGACGCCGGTGCCGACATAATCACCGTGCACTACGAGGCTTCCACGCACCTGCACCGCACGCTCACCCATCTGCAGCAGCGCGGCGTCAAGGCCGGCGTGGTGCTCAACCCCGCCACCCCCGTGTGCGTGCTCGAGAGCATCATCGACGTCGTCGATATGGTGCTGCTCATGAGCGTGAACCCGGGCTTTGGCGGCCAGAGCTTTATCCCGGGCACCATCGCAAAGCTCCACGAGCTCAAGGCCATGTGCGAGCGCCACGGCGTGTCGCCCATGATCGAGGTCGACGGCGGCATCTCTTCCAAAAACATCGCAGAAGTCGTTAAGGCCGGCGCCAACGTGCTCGTGGCCGGCTCAGCCGTATTTAAGTCCGAAGACCCCGCTGCCGAGGTTGCGCTGCTGCAGAAGCTGGGCAACGAGGCCGCACAGGAGGCATAAACTCTTATGACCGCAGGTCAAAACCGCATACCCGTGAATCTTGACTATGCCGCCTCGACGCCCATGCGCGCCGAGGCGCGCCTTGCGCAGCAAGAATATGACGAAAGTGAGCTTGCCGGCGTCAACCCCAACTCGCTGCATTCGCTTGGCCGCAAGGCCGCCGCACGCCTGGAAGTCGCCCGTCGCGATATCGCCCGCAGCTTTGGCGCACGCGTTCGCCCGTCCGAGATCATCCTTACCAACGGCGGCACCGAGGCCAACCAGCTGGCGCTGCTCGGTCTTGCCGAGGGCGCTCGTCAGCGCGATCGTAAGCGCGATCGCGTAATCGTTTCGGCCATCGAGCACGATTCGATTCTGGACAACCTGCCGCTGCTGCGCGCCGCCGGCTTTATCGTCGACCTGGTGCAGCCCTGCCGCGCTGGCTACATAGAGCTCGCCAGGCTTGTCGAGCTGCTAGGCGACGACGTGGCACTCGTGAGCATTATGGTCGCCAACAACGAGACCGGCGTGGTGCAGCCCATCCGCGAGCTGGCCGCCGCCGCACATGCTGCCGGCGCCCTGTTCCACACCGATGCCATCCAGGGCTATCTGCATATTCCGCTCGATGTCACCGAGCTGGGCGTCGATGCTATGACCGTTGCCGCGCACAAGATCGGCGGCCCCGTGGCATCCGGCGCGCTCTACCTTAAGAACCGCACGCCGCTGCGTCCGCGCATCTTTGGCGGTGGACAGGAAGCCGGACGTCGTGCCGGCACGCAGGACCTGCGCACGCAGCTGGCCTTTGCCGCCGCCGCCTCCGCGCTGTTGCCGACCGTGGCCCAGGAGCGCGCGACGCTGCAGGCCTTGTCCGACAAACTCTACGCCACGCTTACGGCTCATCCGCGTATTCATGCCACCATGGGCGACTACGTACAGGCCGATCGCCTGCCGGGCATGGTGTCGATCTACGTCGACGGCATGGACTCCGAGGAGCTCATCGTCAAGCTCGACGCCGCCGGCTTTGAGGTTTCGGCCGGCTCGGCGTGCTCGAGCGGCAGCATGGACCCGAGCCACGTGCTCAGCGCAATGGGCATTGGTCGCGAGCAGGCGCTAGGCGCACTGCGCATCTCCTTCGATGACCGCGTGGACCCGGCTGACCTGAACGACTTTGCCCAGACGCTGCTCTCGATCGTAGGTGCTGCATGATCGTCGCCGAGCTTGAACGCGCGCTGCTGGCGCGCTACCCCAAGGCGGACGCCGAGGGCTGGGATCATGTAGGGCTCTCCGTGGGCGACCCTGCCGCCGAGATTGCTGGCGTGGCCTGCGCACTCGATGCGACCGAAGCTAATGTTCGCCGCGCACAAGATGCCGGTGCCAACGTGCTGCTGACGCATCACCCCGTCTATATCAAGGCGCCCAAGGCGTTTTGTCCGGCGGATGCGTCACGCCCCCAGTGCAGCGCTGCGCTGTACGAGGCGACTCGTTGCGGCGTGAGCATTATTTCGCTCCACACCAACCTGGACCGTTCGCACGAAGCGCGCGTTCGCCTGAGTGAGTTGCTGGGCGCTGAGCCCATGAGCTCGCTGGAGCATGTGGACGACCCCGAGGCAACCGGCCTGGGCGCGCTTGCAACGCTCAACGACCCGTGCACGCTGCGCGATCTTGCCACCCGTGCTGCCACGGCCTTCGGCAGCGACCCGCGTGTGTGGGGCGAAGCCGATCGCCCGTGCCGCACCGTCGCCATTTTGGGCGGCTCCCTGGGCGACTTTGGAGAGCTCGCCATCGCCGCAGGCGCAGATGTTGTCGTGACGGGCGAGGCGGGCTACCACGTGGCGCAAGACCTTGCCTTGCGCGGGCTGTCGGTGATCTTGCTCGGCCACGACCGCTCTGAGGAGCCGTTCGTTGATATATTGATGAACTCTGCAGCTGACGCCGGGTTCGACCCCCGTCATGCGATTAAAATATTGAACCCTTGCCAATGGTGGACTGTGACAAAAGGAGAGAACTTATGAGCGCCGGCGCTACGCTACTCAAGCTGCAACAGATCGATTTGGAGCTCGCCCGCAACAAGAGCGAACTTGCCAATATGCCGGAGCTCAAGGAGCTCGCTTCCAAGCGCAAGACCTATGTGAAGCTCAAGTCCGAGATGACCAAGCTCTACGCCCAGCGCAAGGATCTGGACATTGAGCTCGACGATCTCAACACCACCGAGATTCAGACCAACAACGCCATCGAGGCTGCCAAGAAGCGCCATGTCGACGGCTCCGACTACCGCGAGGTTCAGGACCTGGAGAATGAACTCGCAACCCTGGCCAAGCGTCTGGACAAGATTGAGCACACCCGCAAGGATGTCGTCATCGCCCATAAGGAGGCACTCGACCGCGAGGCCCGCGCGCAGGCAATCATCGCCAAGTTCGAGGAGGGCGTGAAGGCCGATACCAAGGCCGCCCGCGCCAAGGCTGCCGACCTGCAGGCTCAGATTGACGCCGCCACTAAGGAGCGCACCGCGCTTGCTGCCACGCTGCCGGCCGACGTTCTCACCGACTACGAGCGTCTGCTCAAGCAGTTCCGCGGCCTGGCCGTCGAGACCATCCAGGGCAACATCCCCACGGTCTGCCACACCGCGCTGCAGGCATCGTCCATGAGCGACCTTAACCACGACGGTAGCGAGATTACGCACTGCCCGTACTGCCACCGTCTCCTGGTGCTCCCGAGCAAGGAAGCTTAAACGATGGCGGCATCCAACAATTCAATGCAACTTGAGGGAAAAACGATCCTGCTGGGCATTACCGGCGGGATCGCCGCCTATAAGTCGTGCAATATCGTGCGCCTGCTGCAAAAGCGCGGCGCCCGCGTCAAGGTCGTCATGAGCGAGCATGCCACGGAGTTTGTGGGACCGCTTACCTTCCGCGCGCTCACCAATGAGCCGGTCGCTGTTGGCCTATTCGACGACCCGTCTGACCCCATCCACCATATCTCGCTTGCGCAGGAGCCCAATCTGGTGGTCGTAGCGCCCGCGACGGCCAATATCATCGCCAAGATGGCCAACGGCATCGCCGACGACCTCATCTCCACCACGCTGCTTGCGACGCCGCGACCCATCGTGATCGCACCCGCTATGAACAACGGCATGTGGAAGGCGCCGGCGACACAGGCCAACATGTCCACGCTGCGCGAGCGCGGTGTCCATGTGGTGGGACCCGGCAGCGGCTACCTTGCCTGCGGCGACGTGGACACGGGACGCATGAGCGAGCCCGAGGACATCGTCGAGGCTGTCTGTGAGGTGCTCAACCCCGCGCCTCAGGACCTGGCAGGTAAGCGTATCGTGTTTACCGCCGGCCCCACGCACGAGCCGATCGATCCGGTGCGATTCATTGGCAACCGCTCTTCGGGCAAGATGGGCATCGCCCTGGCGGGGGAGGCCGCACGCCGCGGTGCCGAAGTCACGCTCGTGTTGGGACCGACATCGCTCGATGTTCCCCGCGGCGTGGAGTGCGTGCGCGTGCAAACCGCCGCAGAGATGCTCCAGGCGGCACTGAGCGCCTTCCAGACGGCCGATGCGGCAATTTGTGCGGCTGCCGTCGCCGACTATACCCCGGCGGCCCCTGCCGACCATAAGCTCAAAAAGGCTAACGAGCGCCTGGATCGAATCGAGCTCGTCGAGACCGTTGACATCTTAGCCGAGCTTTCGCGTCAGAAGGGCGAGCGGTGCGTGATCGGCTTTGCAGCCGAGACCGATAACGTTGTCGAGTACGCCGAACGCAAATTGGCCCGCAAGGGCTGCGATGCCATTATCGCCAACGATGTCTCACGCGCCGATTCGGGCTTTGGAACCGATACGAACAAGGCCTGGATCGTGAGTAAGGCGGGTACGCAAGAACTTCCTGTGCTAACAAAACCCCAGCTCGCAGATACAATTTTGGACTTGCTTCAAAATTTGTAAAAAAGTTCTTGCACAAGTCTAAAGTTTCGGGTTAATATACTCCCTGTTGCGAGCGAGAGCAGAGCAACAAACAAAAGCTTCGGGACGTGGCGCAGCTTGGTAGCGCACTTGACTGGGGGTCAAGGGGTCGCTGGTTCGAATCCAGTCGTCCCGACCAGAAGTTTGCAGGTCAGGCACCTAGTGCCTGACCTTTTTTTAAGCAAGTGCTTAATTTTGATTAAGCAACAGGGTGCCAAAAATCTACCTGCGCGATAATCGCCTTTTGCGGCTACTTGCGCGTTTTGCACGCGCTTGAGCCGATTTATTAACGCGATATGAATCTACATACGCGTAGCTGGTATACAGCCGAGCACAGGCTGTATTTATCGCGGCGATTTACACAGATATAGCGACTGTAACGAACAAGCGTGTCGCTGTATTTATTCCAGTAGTTCACTTGATCGATGGACAAGTGGGCTGTCACGACGAAACGCCAAGCAGGATGGGCTCTATAAGAGGACGCCGCAAGGGTAATGGTGGGGGAGTGTGGCATACACTCTGAGAGCCGCTTTATGACCCCATTTTTCCTCAAACCGACTACCACTGCCATGAACCTCAAATTGTTCGAGCAATCGCCAAAAGAAAAGCCCGCACGTAATTGTGCGGGCTTTGCGCTACACAAGCCTAGAAGATAGGCTAGAAGCACCAAGCGGGGAACAGCCAGTGGGTGCCCGACGCTTCGGAGGCGGCACAGTCACCGTTCCACTGGACATAATGGAATGACATGGAGTAGCCCGTGCTCGCGGAGCGAGTCCAGCAACTATAGCCCGACGCAGCGACGGAATAGTTCCGCAATGTTACGCCCTTGGAGGCGTAATACTCGTATTGGGAGCCGTCGGACTGGAGGTGGCCATTGGACCAGAAGTTTCCGTAGACTTCAGTCGCCGAGAGCAGAAAGACCTTGTCGGTCGTCGCCGATGGCGTGCCGCCGACCTGGTTATCGGTCATCTTCGTGACGGACTTCACCTTGGACTGGAGCTCGGAGGGCAAAAGCGCCCAGAGGTCTCCGGTATTGAGACGGTCGCGTAGGTCGGACTTCTCCCATCCACCGACTGACGTTTTCGTGGCGTTCATTCGCTGCTGTTCTAGGGCATCGTTGGCCGCCTCGAACGTAAGTCCCGCCTTACCGGAGCCGTCCGCCATGTCGTCGTGGTTGATGCCTACGATACGATACTCGAGGGTCTTACCGTTCGAGAGCTTGACGGAGAACTTCGTCCCCGCATCCATGGCGGCCTTCGCCTTGGCGTAGGCGGGCGACGCCTCGCCCTTGGCGGCGATGTCCTCGGCAACCGCCTTCTGCTCGTCGAGCGTCCAGTCCTTCGCGTCCTTGGCCACCGCCGCCTGGACGGTCGCGGAATCGGCCCCTGTGGAGCCTCCGCCGGACGCGCCGCCCTCGGTGCCAGCGCTAGTCCCGCTGTTCACCGTGTTACCGACCAGGTTGAACTGGTTTCGGATGGCTCCCGCCACGCCGGGTCCGGCGAACACGATGACCAGGCCGATGACCGCGATGATCAGGACGTACTCGATGATTGATTGCCCTCGGAGAAGAGTACCTCTTGGAGATACCCCCCCGAAGGTTAATTGCCGCTGCATGCATATGCGACACTCCCTTCGCTCAGGGTTTGCAATACGAGCCGAGCGTAGGGCTATTCCAAGTATTTGCAACGGTCTTGCCGCTGCGGCAACGATGACGGCAGGGGAGAAAGTCATGCGCTATTAGCGCGGCTATAACGTCCGCTTCGAATGCCGACCGTATTTATATCGAGGCAGCCATTTCATACCTTCAGAAAGACAACTGAAAGCCGCAAAAAAGCGGGACCCGGCTATAAGCCGAACCCCGCCCAAGAGAAGCCTTTAGAGCCGAGACAGACAACGCGTGTGGACAATCACTCAGCCTCCACCGCCATGCGCACGACCTCTTCCATCGGGTAGCGAGTGCCGCCGTCCCCGTCCAAAGCCTCGTTGTAGGCCTCGATGTCCGCCATGTCCTCAGCCTTCTCGAACGCGGCCCTTCTCACGAACTCGGAAAAGGTCATGCCCGTGGCGTCCGCATGGCCCTGAATCAAGGCCATTTCGCCCTCATCGAACTTGACCGCGATCTCGCGCATCGCCATGGTCGCTCCCGTCAACGCCGTCATCGAAGTGAATCCATTATCCACCCACCGTATACGCCCCGAACTCGAAACACCAAGCAGGATGGACTCTATACGAGGACGCAGCAGAGGTAATGGCGGGGGAGTGCGGCAGGCGCTCTGAGAGCCGCTGTATGACCCCATTTCTCTTCAATCCGACTACCCGTGCCATGAACCTGAAGCCGTTCGTTCGGTCGCCAAAAGAAAGCACGCGCGGGGTAACGCGGGCTTTGCGCTAGACAAGCTAGAAGCACCAGGCGGGGGAGACGCAAAACCAGCCCGGCGCGGAGTTGCTGTCCGACGGATTGCCGCTGCTGTCGACATGGATGAAGCCCTTCGAGGCGTTCGGAAACACCGAACGCTCCCACCAACCGCTGCCAATGGCAATGGCAGAGTTGGGATTATAGTTCTCCGTCACCTTGCCTTTGAAGGCCTCGTACTGGGTGCCCTCGGAGGAAGTCCAGGGATAGGATGCCCAATAGGAGGTGGGGGCGATCTCAGAGTAGCTGAGCAGGAACAGCTTGTCCGAGGTAGCCGTCACGGCGGCGTTCTTGTTCTCATCACCGCCCCCGACATTGTTCGATAGCTTTTTGACGGCCTTCACCTTGGACTGGAAATCGGAGGGCATCAGATTCCAGATCTTGCCGGAGTTCATTTTCTGACGGAGTTCAGACTTCTCCCAACCGCCGGCGTTGGTGTCAATCGCGTTCATGGGGGACCAAATGCCCGTCGTGGTGGTGAGGAACGTGAGGCCCGCCTTGCCGGATCCGCCTGCAAGGTCATCATGATTGATGCCGATAATGCGGTAAGTCAGCGTCTTGCCATCGGTGAGCTTCATCGAGAACTCGGTGCCGGCATCCATCGCGGCCTTCGCCTTGGCGTAGGCGGGCGACGCCTCGCCCTTGGCGGCGATGTCCTCGGCAACTGCCTTCTGCTCACCGAGGGTCCAGTCCTTCGCGTGTCCTTCGCGTCCTTGGCGAGCGCCGCCTGGACGGTCGCGGAACCCGCGCCGTTACCGCTGCCGGAACCGCTCGGTTCCCAAGTCCCACCTGCTGTCCCGTTTACCAATACTCCCGCCACCGTGTTGAACTGGTTCCTGATTGCCGACGAGACCCAAGGGCCGGCTATCATCACAACCAGGACGATAATCGCGATGACCAGAACGTACTCGATGGCTCCTTGGCCTCGGAGGCGGGTATTCCTACGAGATACCCACCCCCCGAAGGTTAATTGCCGCTGCATGCATATGCGACACTCCCTTCGCATGGGGATTGATATTGCATGCAGAGCGTACGTTAAAGCGAACCGACTAGCCCGTAACGTGCCGCTGAGGCAACGGCGGCACGGGTGCCCGCGCCACATAAACTGCTTGCCGTTTTGTTTCTTCAGACCTACTGCCACGCCTTCGGGAGGATAACGCCGGGGGCGCAGTGATTGAAGTCACTATGATTGGCATAGGTTGGGACATTCCAATCGGAACAGTCGAGGTTTAGATTTTTGCAATAGCTAAACATGCCGAGCATATCCATAACATCTGAGGTCTTCCACCCTGGTCCAAATTTCACGCTTTTCAGCGAACTGTCGGTGGAAAAAAGGAGACGTAAATCGCCGGCTTTCCGCGTCGACCATCCGGAGATGTCAATCTCCTCGACCTTGTAAAGGTTTTTGAGCGCCGAGTCGAATTCGACGACCGAGGACGTATCCCAGCTTGAAATACTGAAGGAAGTCGCATTGCCGCAATACGCGAATGCGTGCTGCAGATTTGTGCAGTTCGACATGTCGAACTTTGCCAGATCAAAGCTCTTGCAGTTCTCCATGTACTGAAAGCAAAATGCCAACGAGTGGATTTCTATGCCATCGTCAATGGCCTTTACGGCCACGATATTATTTCTGTTAGGCCACCAGGGGGCAGTCGTCTTGCCGTCGTTTCCCACGGTCGCGGTGGCGTATCCATTTTCGAACCCCGTATACACCGCCGTCACGCGGCGGCTGTTGAGCATGTCACCGACTCTGGGGACCCCGCGGCGCTTGTAGAACATGAGGCTGTGGTCGTCCTCCGAGTACACGGCGAACGCTATCCCGTGAACGGGGTCCACGATGTCGGCGTCGGTCAACGACCCGTTGCCGCCGCCCGTGCCGCCCGACTCCCAGCTCCCCTTTGAGATTCCGTTGCCGAGCGTCCCCGCCACCGTGTTGAACTGGTTTGTGATCGCCGACGAGACCCACGGTCCCGCGATCAGCACCACCAGGACGATGATCGCGATGATCAGTACGTACTCGACTGTCGACTGCCCCTTCGGGCGGCGGGTAAATCTGGGAGATACCCCCCCCCGAAAGGAATTTCCGCTGCATGCATGTGCGGCTCCTCTCGGATTGCTTTGGCTGATGCTGCAGAGGATAGACGCGATTACTAAGGATGAGTCAACAATGCCGCAGCGGCATTCACACTAAGAGGGTAAGGCGTTCGGAGTGACTTCCCGTTCCAAAACGTATACTTGATTTAAGGCGGAGTGGAATGTGGGCGCGCAAGGAGATGCGGAATCGATGAGAGCCTCAAAAAAACTACTGCAGTGTTATCATCTTTCATCCTCTCTATTCTTCCATTTCTGATTCTATGGGCGGCTTGGTCAGTCCTCCCTGATACAATTCCCGCTCATTGGAGTGGGGGTGTGGTTGATCGATGGGGTAATAAGCTTGAATTGCTGGTTGTTCCGCTGTTTTCTCTGATTGGTTCTATTGCAATTTCTGTGTACCTTATTGTTTCCACGCGGCGAAGAGAGTTCGCGGATTTCTCTGCTCGAATGCGACGGGACTTTGTTGCGTGCTATATTTCTAGTCTTCTTTTATCGACAACCTGCTCAGTGATAATTGCCGTTTGGGTTCAGTTGATTCTTACGCAAAGCACTGCGGTTGATGGGGGACTTGGACTATCGATCCTGTATTCCCTTCCCGGGCTATATGTGATCTTGTGCGCTTTGCCGCCTTTTTATGCGAGCGGCGAGAGCAAAAAGGCAGAGCGCCTGATAACAGTTCTTATTGGCTGCGCGGAGATTGTTCTTTGTGGAATAGTGCTTGAAGGTTCGGCTGCCTCTTATACGATGATTGGACTGATGATTCTGTTCTGTGCGTTTGAGATTGTGTCACAGGTAAGGGATAGCCGGTCCTTATGAGTTGAATTACGCGCGTGCGGATATAAAGGTTGGCATGTTAAGCTGGTCGTTTTCTCGTTCTGGGACATTTGCAGTAGGATGAGTGGGACTAGGCGCGCTGCGGTGTGATGGTGACGGTTGAGACTTGTATCGCTGCAAATCCGCTGATGCACATTTTGCTATTGGGCTTGAAGTTGGGACCGACAGGCCTTTGTTTGGGATGTTCCGGTCGTCCAACACGTGTTGCACGGCTTTATATTGTTACGCTCGTTCGGCGCTCCGTTGGAGCATTTCCGGGTTTGTCGGCATCATGACTTGGCCAAGTGACACGCTTGCCGGGACGGTTGTAACGCCGCGCCGGTTCCGTGTGCTCCTTCGTTGTTGTTCTGTCCAGCCGGGGGCGGATTCGGCCTCATGTTGTGGCGCACGGCCTTCAGGTGCTTCCCCCTGGCGAGCTATGTTCGTCCGTATGGGTAAGGGTCGGGTTGAGCTGACAATCCCGTGTCGGAAGGGGCTTGCACCATGCGCGCGATGACAGAGATTGAGTGGCTGGACGGCCGTGTGACGAAGGTGCCGGAGCTCGCCCTGGGCGATGCGCTCGGCGAGAGCGTCCAGGCGGAGCTCGATTTCGGGTTCGACGACGTGTTGGAGGGCCTTTGGGTTGAGGTGCGCCATCATGAGCCGGATGAGGACTCGGACGGCGACCCGCGCGGGAGGGGCTGCGCACTGTACGCGGACTGCCGGTACAGCCTGGTCGAACCGTCGGACCTCGACCGTGTCTTCTGCATCCTTTACGAGGGGCAGCCGAGGGTCCAGCCGCGTCGCGGGGGAGCTCGTGAACCTTTCGCGGGCCTGCGCGTTGTCCTGCCTCATGCTCGGATCTCCCTACCCGCCAGGCGCCCTCGAGGCCCTGGCCGAGTGCGCTCGATACCTCTGCGGTCCGGCTTTCACGTCCGACCTCGCCGCCCGCGTCCGCGCGCGGATCCCATCCGGCCTCACGCGCTTGAATATCGAGCTGAGCCCAAACGATGACCCACACCCCATCGGTCTTCATGATGATGCCTCGATGAGCCAGCTCGCCCAGAGCTTTCGATACAGTCGGTTGAGTCGAACAGACTTTTTTTCGAGCTTGTCCTGACGCATGAAAAGACCTTTTGTAAGTTCTTTTCCGTTGGCATCCTTCCTATTAGGCCCTTTGGACGTCTGGAAGGAGCAAATCATGATCAGAATCGCAAGCTGGACGCGATTCTTCGCGACCGCAAATAATGAGTCGTAGGATGGCCTGTTGATTCCACTCAGGATCTCGCTCTTTGCAATCTCATCCTGTCGAACGTCAAGCGCCGCCTCCATCTCGCTAGGCGTCTCGGCCTGATCGGCAACCGATGGAGCGTCCGTGTCTAAAGGCCACGGGAGGCCACGGCCTTTTTGCGGTTTGTAGCTACTTGTACTCATGTTGATTCCTCCGGTGCGAGGCTATCCAACCCAATTGCCGACTGTGCCCATAATATGGTTGATTTCCGATCTCAGCCGAACACATTGAGCGGATAGGCCGTTCCCGCAGTTAGCCGAACGCCCCCGAGGCCCCATTCAGGCCACGGGGGCGTCGTTTTCCCAGTTGAAGGAACGGTGGAGATGTGTTTCGATGGGTCCGGTGGCCATGCTCCGCCCGCCGCCCGGCACCTCTTCCCAGACTCAGCCGGACGGTCGGTCCGTCTATTCCGATTTCGCCCTTAGGCTAGGCCAGCGGGGCATCGCCCCTCTCTGCGCGCGCCCTCTCGGCGGGGCCGGCGGGGCCGACCTGTCGGTCTACGACGGGTTCCTGAAGGGGGCGGTCGCCGATGGCAGCTAGCGAGGAGCTGGCCCGCAGGGTCGTGGAGGCCGGGCGGTCGTGCTCGCTCACCACCGCCGTCCTGGAGGAGTGGTCGAGGCTCGGCACCCCGAAGCAGGTGGAGTACCTGGCGGGCTACCTCGAGGCGGAGAGGTCCAGCCGCGAGGCCTCGAAGCGCGCGACGCTGCTCAGGCGCTGCGCGCTGCCGGCGCCCAAGACCTTCGACGGCTACGACTGGTCGGCCGTGTCGTGGCCGGAGGGCATGGGGCGCGAGTCGCTGCTCGCGCTCGACTTCGTCGAGCGCAGGGAGGACCTCGTGCTCATGGGCGACGTCGGCACCGGCAAGACGCACATGGCGTCGGCCCTCTGCGCGCTGGCGTGCGAGAGGAGGCTCGAGGCGCACTTCTTCACGGCGTCCTCGCTCGTGATGCGCCTGAGGCGCGCCCGCGACGACGGGAGGCTCGACCGGGAGGCCGCGCTCATCGGCAAGGCCCGCCTGCTCGTCATCGACGAGCTCGGGTTTCTCCCGCTCGACGCGGACGGGGCGAGGCTGCTCTTCCAGGTCTTCGCCGACGCATACGAGAGGCAGTCGGTGGTAATCACCACGAACCTGGAGTTCAGCAGGTGGGGGTCGGTGTTCGGGGACGACCAGATGGCCGCCGCCGTGATCGACCGCATCGTCCACCACGGGAGGCTCGTCCAGTTCCGCGGCGAGTCCTACCGCGTCCGCCATGCCCTCATGCAGGAGGGCTAGCCGCTCAAAAAGCGTGCGCGCTTCCGATGCTGCGACTGCTCAATTTCCGATGCTCTTTTTGCTCAAATCCTCTTGACGAAACACAGAATACGTGCGGGCGGCGCTTGCAGCCGATCGCACGGTACCGGCCGCACCCGTTGCAGCAGCGCGGCCACGCCGCCAGGCGCGGGCAGGCCGCCGACAGGTCGGCCGAGCCGTCGACGCGCTCGCCGCGCCTGGACTTCGGCGCCGTCACGAACCTGTGCGACGCCACCTCGGCGCTCACCGCCGAGGGCGACCTGCCCAGCTCCCTGGCGATCTCCCTGCACGAGGCCCTGCGCTCCAGCATCCTCTGGACCGTGTCCCGCTCGTGCCTGGTGAGCCTGCCGTAGGCCCTCGGGGCCGCCTCCGCGGAACCCTTCTTCCTCTTTCCGGACATGCCGTCCTCCGATCTCCCGGGGCCAGCCGGTCCGGCCCTCAGGGTATCGGGTTCCCACATTCATCCGCACATGTGCGGATGAATGTGGGAGGTGTTCGGATGAAGTTGATAATCAAGGCTTCGATAGCAAACGCAATTTGGTTTTTGAAATATGGACGAATTCCTCGTCAGGAGGGTAAAATGGTGCCGACGGCAGCCCAAGTTGTAGAGAGCTGGGCAGAGCCGTTGCTTAATGAAGTTGGGTCATCGTCTTAGCGACGGTGGCCTTTCTTTTTGGGCTTCGAGCCCTGCTTGAGTGCCTTGGAAAGGCCGACAAGGGCCGTGAGGAGCGAGACCATAGCGGTCAGGAGCTTCACGAGCTCGGTGAAATCGGTCATGGGCATCACCTCCCATCAAATGGAGGGCTCTGCCCGGCACGAGGGCTGCCGACAGCAAGGACGATTCTATCAGAGCGGCTGACTCCCGCCCGATATTACCATCCCACCGCGCCTGTGCAAAAAAGAGGGCCGCCAAACAGCGACCCTCCAGCGAAAGTGCATGTTATTTAGGACTAAGCAATCTTTGAAAAAGGCTGCTGTAGAATTACATATAAGACTCACCCGGAAGGAGCGATCGATGAAAAGCAAACGATTTGTCCTGAATGCACTTCTGGTAGTAGCAATATTGACGCTCTTGGTCTTCTCCTACTCATACATGAATCAGCCAAGATTTGGATATGCTTTATACGCTGTTTTTTCCGGCGAAACAACTTACAACACTTACAACACTATAGGCTTCATTGACGCAATCTTTTTCTATGTAGTCGGCCCCGTATCAAGCGAACTGATCGCTTTTGTTGTCAGCTACAACCTGAATCAACAAAGCCAGACTCACTCAGCGACTTCGGCCAAACAAGGAATCAATCTCTTCGCAATAATGATAATTCTGCAAATTGCGACCGTGTTGATTATCGCCCTGACCGCAACAAACGTTTTGAAGTATGAGTTCGGATTCATCGCGAGCTGTCTCATGGCAATTGCCGCGGGTATAGCGGTTTCGTATACGACACCGGCAAAGAAGTGGCTCAACTAACAGGGCCTATTTGGAATCCGAATCGTCCATGGAGCCGTCGATGCCGGTTTTGGTGTCGTCATCCGTATTGGAATCGTCATCCTTGGGGCTTATAGGACACACATTTTGTCCTATAAGCCCCGATCAATCCATACTCCTCATCCTCGCCGAATTGCGAGTATGGCAGAATCGGCACTGGATGGCAGCGCGCTAGGCCGTGTCCGCGGAGTTACCCCCCCCCGTTTTTATCGTAACAGCTGATTCTAGGGACGCTTCAAAAAGTCAACCGAGGGTTTTGTCCCGTCAAGACGCCGAACGAGAATTACGTACCGCCAAGAGCCTCAAAACACGCCCCTCGCGGAACAGAATCCTCACTCGATTTCCATGCGGAGTAAAAACCTCAATCAATCATCCTCCGCAACGTCTATCCACCAAAAAGGCCGCCCCACGTGGAGCGGCCTTTGCTCGCAGCTTTTTACTGATAGTTACTCAAAAATTATTCCAACACATCCACAGAAGAGCAGCGAATCGTATTTTTCTTTCGGGAATCGAGAAAATAGCCTACCTTGACTTTAGACCCAACGCTCACGGGGCTATCGCTTACATAGCGCGTATGTTCTGAATCAACCAGAATGGTCAGACGATCAGACCCGTCGTTATATGGATCTTCGCTTTCGACCGACATGGTAAAATCGCCAGAGCTGTCAACGTTCAACACCAATCCGCTCACGAACCACAAATGTGAATAGTCACCTCCGCTATCTTTTTGGCAACGCTCCACTTTTAGAAATAGCGCAGAGAATGCGAACACGGCAACTGATATAGCGATGAAAACCTTAACGCCACTCCCCTTGCCATGAAATACAAATTTATTCGCCAAAGAAAAATACCCCTGCCTTATCCGTGTAATTAGCATAGTACTACGTTAACGTGCTCATGGCTGTGGGTTGGTTTAACCTACAGCCATGCTAAAGTTGCCAAAAGGGGCACAAAGGCCAATACGTTTGCGCCATGCCGGCACAGCGACCTGGCATCGTATGCACCGGCGGGATCATCGCTGGCCTGCAAGGAGGGCATATCCACGCGCTCATGGTCGCCGGAGGCCTCGTGATGCAGCACGCGCCGGGCGGCGACTGGAAGCGCGTCGATTGGGACGTGCTTGCCGCCTGGCTCGACAGATACGGTTACAAGGTCGCTGATTGCGAGACGGAGACCCTTCCGACCGCCGACGCGGCGAGTGGGAACGCGAGGGTAAAAACGCATCGTCGCTGAACCAGTGAGTCAGTATTCTTTAGTTGGATGATGGATATTGAAATTGATTAGCGAGATAATGTGCATATCTCATAATGTATGCGTTGCACCATGAGAGAGGGGTCTGTCATGAGCTGGAAACCGAGAAAATGCGTTATCGCCGGTCTCGTGACAACCGGTCCTGGCGGCGGCTTGTTTGCAACCGCAATGACATCGTACCGACTTTTCACTTGCATGTTCTGAAAGGCAGTTGCCATGCTGTCGCAAAATCAATCAAGATACTTGGTCACAATCGGCTTTGCCCTGCTTGCATTACTCTTTGCTAGCGACCTTTTGCTGAAACCGCCCAAAGAACTCGTTTTGCTTGCCATAGACTGCATTTCCGCCCTTTACTTTACGGCAACCCTATTCGTCGGACTAAAGGAGAGGAAAAAAGGCGCAGTCGCTGCATCTGCCGTAGGCGTGATCATAGCCATTGCCTCATTCTTTATCGGACACATTGGTGATCTAGGGGCGATATCGTAGGAATACGACCGGGAGATCCGGGGCCAGATTGCCCGGGTCGCCCGGTCGGCTCGCGCGACGGCGCGGCAATTCCACAGAAAGATCTCCGGACTTCACGCCGTTTCTGATCGCATTGTAGACAGCCATCTCGTCTTCGCAGTCGGCGAGCACGCGGTGTGCGTCGTCGTTTTGGATGTCCAGTAAATCTCGAAGGTCCTCCATGCACCAGCGTCCGAGATCTGGCCATGCGCGTTGCGCGAGCTGATAAGTGTCGATTGCGATGTTGTAGTTAAAGTCCAGGCCAAAGCCGTCCCAGGCAGAACGGTATTGTTTCCTTGATTATCAACTTCATCCGGACACTTCCCGCATTCATCCGTATGTGTACGGATGAATGCGGGGTTCGATACCCCGGCGGCCTGATCGGCAGACCGCCGGGAATTCTCACTCCTCGAAAAAAGCCGGCACTCGGTTAGTCCTGCGCATCTTGAAATCGCCGGTCTCGTGCGAGACGTAGAGAATGCCGTCCATCCCATCTCGTGATGCATACGACAGGTGAACTGAACCGCAATCCGATCCATCATTGTCGAGAAGATCGAACGAATTCGGGTCGCTCGTTGCGGCCAAACGACCACTCAGACAAGAGCCATCGTCATTACAGATTTGCCATTCCATGTCTTCGCCTGCGAGAATCGCCATAGACGGCCTGGTCGCGCCATCGTTGACATACATCCCGTCTATGCCAAACCCATTTTCAGCGCCATCGATGAACGACTGCTCGGACCTATACCTCGCAAATGATGCACATAGCACCATTGCAAGACAAAGTACAGAGCCAACAATCGCTATCTTTGCATAGCTCTTGCCTATCATATCATTCACCTCCCTCGTATGTATCGAGGTATTCCTGCTTGAGCGTCTGCGAGGACGACTTGATCTTTT
>CATXWM010000012.1 GCA_958403205.1 uncultured Collinsella sp.
CAGGGGGCGCTGACGCGGCCCTCCCTCTTACACCACAAAAATTCGCGCGATCCCCAATGAGGCTCAAGCTGAAAATGCATCCCGGAATTTGCGCTCAAAGTGGGATGCGGTTTCCGGTTGAGGGTCTAAGGGGAAAATGCGTCCCAGAATCGACGCTTGAAATGGGATGCAGTTTCCCGATGAGGCACTCGACGGAAAATACATCCCAGAAATGGCCTTTGAGCTGGGATAAGATTTCCGCGGCATCTCGGATTCTCAAAAATGAGACACGTGATATCGGGCATCGGATGTATCATTTGCAAAAATGAGTCCACTCCACTCGAATAAAGCGAGGTCCCTCATGTACGTTCCACACCCCCGTATCCGTAGGCTGTCGAAAATCCCGCTTGTTGGGACGGCGGCGCTTGCTGCGTTGATCGCCACGAGCGTCGCCTGCTTCACGGCCACGCCCCAGGTTGCCCAGGCGGCAGACGCGCCCGCAATCACCGATATGACCGAGCAGGATTATCAAGCCCTGGGTCTGGGCACGAGCGAGGACATTCCGGCCGATACCGTTGGCCCCTATTCCACTGATACCCCCATGACGTTTGCCACGCGCAGCGAGGTCTATATGGCAGCTAACGGTAGCCATGGCAATCGCTACACTCTGCGCGACAAGCTCGAGAACGTCGAGCGCGGTGACATTGGCGGCAGCAGCAAACTCACCGATGGCTATGGAAGTGTGTGGGGCGCCGCAAAGTTCTGGCAAAACGTCAACAACTTCGATACGAACAGCGATCTCTACAAGCATAGCGACTACGGTGGCGGCACCTGGTCGTACCTAAGCAACAATGAGTCCTCAACAGTACTCGCCAACGACAACAACGGTTTCTCGGGCATTCACGCCACGAGTGTTGAGTTCTGCAGCGACGCCAGCACGGGCAAAAAGAGCCGCGTTGCCGAGCTCCGTGCCTACGGCGACAGTTCCTCCACGACGATTGACGGCAAGTCATACGCCGGAAAGGTTGAGCTGGTCCTCTACTCGTTTAGCAACGGGCGTACGCGCACTCTCGACACACACCTGCCGGTGACGGTCAACACTAATATGATGTACGAAGGCCGTTTTAAGTACCTGGATGCCGGTTACCTGCAAGAGCACGACGCCGTCTTTGATGTCGAGGCGGGCGATGTCGATGGCGACGGCGTCGACGAGCTTTTTGTCTACGCGGGCTGCTATGTCGACGAGAACGGCGTGCGCAAGGCTGTAGTCGACATGTATGACTTGGAGGGCGGCAACTGGAAGCAAAGCGTCGTCAAGATCGATGCCGGTAACGCCGCGGACTACACCACGCACAACAAGGGCGGGAACGACTCCTGGACGCAGCTTCAGTCAGCTCCTGTCGTTTCGCTAGCGGCCGGCGACCTCGATCGCGATTTTTGCGATGACCTCGCCATCGTGGTCTCGGCACCCTACGGCAAGAAGAATATTGATAAGTCGACGCATTGCGAGCTGTTTTCGTGGGATGCATCCAAGGGTGCGCTCGTCCATGTCGATGCTCTGGGCGACGCGGGCGCAATCTCCCTCTCCGCGAACGGCAAGACCATGGTCGCTGCGAATGCGACGTTCGGCACGTTTGCCGCCTACGATGAAGAAGGAAAGAAGACGGGTGAAACCGTCACGGGCCTTATTCTTGCGGGCTATGACTGGCAACGCAGCGCTTTTGATTACGGCGCTTCTGACGGCAGCAAGGGGCTGTACGGCGCGCTGTACCGCTACGCGTATTTTGACTCGGAGTCTGGCGAGTTCAAGCTTTCCGATTGTAAGGAATACAGAGACGGGCTCCTCGCCTCCTATGGGCTGATGCATGTGCCCAACAGCGCATGGAAGGATAGCGCTCAGGATAAGCGCTATCCGTGCACCTTGGCGCCTATTGCCCTTGCCACTGCCAACCTTGACGGCCTGTCCGAGCAGCTGGCGGTCGACGAGGTGCTCGTGGGCGGCGATGTGTTCCGCGACTTTGCCTGCAACACGGCACAGAGCGGGGCTCAGGGCTTGGGGTCCATGGTCGGAACCATGAGCATGAGCGGTCAGCAATACAACAGCAGCAACAAGCATGACCACAAGGGTATAGAGCAGGTGTGGATCAGCGACGTCAAGGCGGGCAGCGTCTCGGGTTCGGACCGCTATAACGAGAGCTTTATCGCCGTGGTGGGCAAGCACCGCGACGAGGACCTGCGCAAGAACGATGACTACTATTGGATGACCGCCTCGCATTTTTCGCTCGACGAGAACGGAAAGGTGCGCCGCGGCGAGGAGCAGGTGATTAGCGAGAGCAACCGTCGCGGCACTACCTACGGCACATTTATCTCGCTCGCGCTGCCCGATGTCGACAACGACAGCGTCAAGATCACGTACAAGGACCGCTACAAGGTCTATACCAACCCGCGCGTGCTTGCCGTGCTGCAGGATGCGCCCTATGTTGAGGATCTGGAGCAGGCATACGGCTATCTGGTGTTGGGCGGCACGTCATACGGAGAGGAAAAGGGCACGGGGACATCCCAGGGCTATACCATTGGCGCCGAGTTGGGCGTTGCCGTCGAGGTGCAGACCGGTCCGCCCCTGGTCGCGATGAATGCTTCAGTCGATTTTGCCGCCGAGGGATGCTATGACTACCGGAGCGAGCGCACGGTCAGCGCAAGCGTAAGCTATGAGTCGCATGCCGGCGAGGGTGACAAGGCCGTGCTCTACACGATTCCGATGGTCTATTACGAGTATGAGATCGAAAATGAGGAAACTGGTGGCAAGGGCGTGATGGCGGCGCCCGTGTCGCTCGGCGCGCAGACCTCGGTCGTTAATGTCGAGGCCTATGACCGCATTGCCAAACAGCACAATATGACGCCGCTCAGCTACTTTTTGACCAACCGGTCGGGAGAACCCGGAACCTATCAAACGACGCTCAACGGCGAGACTCCCGTTGGGGATTCCTTTGGCCTGGGCAAGCCTGGCGTAACGCGCGCCTACACGCACGATGGGTTTAACGGCGCCGCCGCGCAGTCGGGGGCGAGCATTGAGCAGACCATCGAAGTCGAGGAGGGCAAGGAGCAGGAGCTCGAGCTCGGCTTGACGCTGAACGGCAGCGTTGTCATGGGCGCGAAGCTCGCAAAGCACGAGTTGTTTGGCGGCCTGTGCTTTGGTGCCAACGCCGGCTTTACTACGGGTAACTCCTCGAGTGAATCGACCGAATACGGCGGCACCGTCGACAACCTGCCCGAGGCCGCGCAGGGCAAGTACGGTTTTGTGTGGCGTCTGGGCGTCAACGCGGTGGATGTCGACAAGTTCGAGGCAGACTCGGGCGACAAGCTCGGCACCAAGGACACCGACCAGTTCTGGATCGTGGGCTATGACGTTAAGGACGTCGAGATGCCCGACGCGCCGGCCGTGACGGGCTTTACGGCAAACGCCGTCGATTCGACCAGCGTTACGTTTAGCTGGGACGATGTACTCGCAAACAAGAGTGGCTTTAGCTATAGCGTGGGCATGCTGCAGAGCAATGCGGCGGATGCGGTCGTCAATAGCTGGAAGATTGCCGACAACACGCAGACCTCGCTCAAGTGGGATGGGCTGCAGCCCAATACGGAGTATCGATTCGCCATCGCCGCCGTTAAGAATGGATCCACGACCGAAACAGGTATTCGCTCGGCAATCATCACGGTCAAGACCATGCCCGATGGCATGACGATGACCGTGAGCGGACCTGCGGCGGATGCTGCGGAGGGGTCGGATCTTGGATTCGACTCTTCGGTTGAGCGCGCGGCGGGAAGCCACCTGACGCTCTCGGCGATTGGCCATGTGAAGCAACTCGGTGCCGACGATAGCGAAACAGGGCTGGCACCGACCTATATGTGGTACCGCAAGGGCCGCGGCGAGACAGAGTTTAAGCTCGTGGGTGCCGATGGCAACCTCGCGGCTGGAACGGCCTCAAAGCTCGAGATTGACCTGACCGCAGACGATGACGGTGCGCAGTATTACTGCCACGTGGGATACAACGACGTGGGCCTCGACACCGGCACGACGCTCGTGAATATCGAGGCCGAGGAGACGGCGCCCACAACGGTGAACGCCACCCCGATCCGCACGCGCCGCCTGTTCTCACAGGCAAGTGCGGGCGCCAAGAAGTTCCTGGACCATACGCTGGTAAACACCGCCGGCCCAACCGATTCCGAAGGCTCAAAGGACCCCGAGACTCCTGAGACCCCGACGAACCCGGACAAGCCCAAGTCCGACAACGGAGCTAAGACCGACACCAAGGTCAAGACTACGACCACAGCGAAGAACCTCGCAAACACCGGCGACCAAACATTCGCCCTAGTCGCCACCGCAGCAGCAGCGGGAGCAACGCTCGTAGTGATAGCCCTCATCATGCTGATCAAGCGCCGCAAGACCCACTAGTAGCCAGTCGAACATATCGACAACCCAAAAACCCGGGTAGCCAAAAAACAGGTCACCCGGGTTTTCTGTTGAGTGGAGACTCCGCAAGCGGAAACTGCATCCCACAATTAGCGCCCGGAACGGGACACATTTTCCGTCAAGCCCTCATCCGGAAAATCCATCCCAGTTTGAGCGCCCAGACCGGGACGCACTTTCCCAAAGGGTCCTCAACGGGAAACTGCGTCCCATAATTAGGCCGAGAAATGGGATGAACTTTCCCAAAGAGAGCCAACCGGAAACCACGTCCCAGAATCAGCCCCCAAAGTGGGACGCACTTTCCCAACGAGCCTCAACCGGAAAATACATCCCGGAATCCAGCTGAATAGTGGGACACACTTTCCCAATTGGGTCCCAAGCGGAAACTGCATCCCATTCCAGACAAGAATTCCGGGACACACTTTCCGCAAACAAAGAAGGCCACAAGACGTGGCCTTCGACTTATATATGTTCAGCGGATACCCCTATGACAAGCCGCGCTCCAACAACAGGGCGTCTGTCCGGGCGGAGGCATATAAGGTTCATCGCGAGTTCCGCACGCAAAGGAGGCCACTTAATGTGGCCTCCGTCTTGCGCAGGACTGTCCGAGCAGGGAACCTTATATGCCTCCGCCTGGACAGACGTTTCAGTTGTGGCTCAGCAGCTAGCAGCTACTTAATCTTGGTCGTACCCGGCGCCAGGTTGGGGTCGGTCTCGTTGGCCTCGGTCTGGAAGTGCTCGGTGTACACGTTCTTGCCGTCGCGGAACATCTCGTAGTACTGCATCTTGGCGTAATCCTCGCGCGCCTTGGTTGCGGCAGCGGCGGCGGCGTCGTCACCGGTGACGTTGGAGGAGAGCGCCCAGCGCAGGCTGGCGTCCTCGTAGCCCACGGAGTTGATGGCGGGCAGCGACTTGCGCAGCGTCATGTGCGCCTTCTGGTAGTCGGTCAGCGGTGCGCCGATCAGCTGCTTAAGCTGCGTGGACAGGTAGTTGGTGGACAGGTCGTCGACCTCGCTTGTCTGGTCGCAGCCGGCAACGTCGTAGTTAGCCCAGATGATGTAGTCGGTCTGCCACAGGCGTTCCTGGTGGGTGGCATCGTCCTCGCCGGTAAACCACTTGTCGTTGAACTTGGACGGGAAGAACGGCTGGTGGTCGCCCCAGAACACCACGACTACCTTACGGTCGAGCTTGCTCAGGGCGTTGAGGAAGTAGCGAAGCGCCTGGTCGGACTGCTCGATGCACGAGACATACTCGTCGACATCGGAGAGCGTGCCGTCCTCGACGGTCTTGGCATCCAGATCGGTCGTATCGATATTCAGGTGCATCTGCTTATCGACCGGCAGCAGACCCGTATCGTAGCCCGAGTGGTTCTGCATGGTCACGTCGAAGATAAACTGCGGATCGGCG
Organism: uncultured Collinsella sp.; assembly: GCA_958403205.1. GTDB lineage: Bacteria > Actinomycetota > Coriobacteriia > Coriobacteriales > Coriobacteriaceae > Collinsella. Next base: position 5,852 of record CATXWM010000012.1, read on the forward strand.
TTCTGGTCGAGCAGCTCAAGAATCTTGTCGTAGGTAGCCTGGTCGGTCACCATGCCGCGCAAGGTGTCGGCTCCCTGGAAATCGTTGATGGACAGGAACTGGTCAAAGCCAAAGTCCTTGTAGACGTTCTCGCGGTTCCAGTTGGTTGCGTGATTGGGGTGCATAGCCGTGGTGGAATAGCCGAGCGATTTGAACTGCTCTGCCAGGTTCCCGGTCGTTTCCATGTTGTAGATGGTGTAGGGGTACACGCCCGAGCCCAGGTTGGCCATGGAGTTGCCGGTCATAAACTCAAACTCGGTATTGGCGGTGCCGCCGCCGTAGGCGCTCACGTAGAGCTTGCCGCGGCTGAGGCAGTTGGACAGGCTCTTAAAGTACTGCGGACCCTCGTAGCCGGCGCGCATGTTCTGGTAGATGGACAGGTCCGAGAAGGTCTCGTTCATGATGGCGATGACCGTGGGCTTCTCGCTATCGAACTGCTCCTTTGCGGCGGCGCGCTCGTCGCTCTTGGCCGCGTCGGACTTGTCGTAGGCCTTGGCGTACTTTTTGAGCGTGGCCTTGGCGTCGTCGACGGAGTAATCGGCGGGTTTTGGCGGCTTGATGGACTGCGCCGCGCTAATGAAAGCGGGCAGGTAGCCCTCGCGCCAGTAGCTCTCGAGCGGGCGCCAGGTGTAGACGGTGATGCCGAGGGTGTTGTAGTAGTCGATGAGCGTGACGTGCGCGGTCACGCCGCCCAGGCACAGCACGGCGACGAGCAGGTTGGTGAGCAGCATGCGCTTGGCGTTGGCGGCGCCCTTCTGACGGTGCGGTGCCACCAGGCCGGCGTACTCGCATAGCAGCATGGCGATGGCGGTAAAGCCCATGGACAGCACGCAGAACAGTGAGATCGAGAAGGTGTAGCCGGTGCCGGCGACCGCGGCGGCGGTGGAGATGGCCGAAAGGTCGCCCGGCTGGATGGGCATGGATTTAAACGTGATGACGAAGAACTCGGCAATGCCCAGGACAAAGAGGGCAAAGGCCAGGACCGCGGGAGCTGCGCCGTGGCGCTGGAATAGGAAGAACAGGCCGACCATGAGCGTGGTGATGATGGCCCACTCGAGCAGGATGCACAGAGGGTAGACCCAGGTAAAGTCGTGGTTGGACGATACCTCCATGCCCAGCAGCGCAAAGACGCCGGCGAGCAGCAAGCACAGGACGGCCGCGACGAGCGGTTTGCCCACGAAGGCGCCGCGCAGGCGGGCAAGCTTGCCGGTGGGGGCGGGGGCGTCGGGCTCGGCGAATGCAAAGACACGCGGAGCGATGCGGTCGCGGGCGATGCTGGCCCAGGCGCAACCGGTGAGAATGGCGTTGGTCAGGATGAGCATCACGAAGGCGAGCGGCTCGTTTTGGGCGACGAGACCAATAGCGCCCCAAATGGTCAAAAAGACCTGGAACAGACCGAAGGCGACGCTCCACCCAAGAGCGCTTTTGGCAACGGTGCCCGACTGAGCGCGAATGGCCTTGGCCTCGCGCAAAACAAGGTAGACGGTCGCCGCAAGACCGACGAGCGAGATGGCGGCAGCGAACATGCTGAGACTCCTCACAAACTTAAAACCTACGAAAGCGGGGGTTTACCCGATTGTTACCAAGATATGCGCTGCAATTGGTGGCTGCGCACAACAACCAGCCATATTAACGCGCACGTGTGGCGGTGTGGCGCAATGTAGTGGCGACCTGCGCGATAATGGACGGGAATTACACGGAAACGTAAAGGCTTCTTAAAGAATTAGCGAGGATGAGGCGATGAACGAGCGGGTTTGTATGACGAGTGCGGGCGACGTGGGCGCCGGCATGGACGCGGGCGGCTACCCGGTCGAGACCACGGGCAACACGGTGCTGGACATCTTGGAGCGCCGTTCGTCCACGCGCGCTTTTGCGCGCGATGACAATGACCGTCCCGTGGCGGTGACCGACGAGCAGCGCGCAGCGATTCTGCATGCGGCGAGCCGCGCGCCGTCGGCGGGCGCCATGATGATGTATTCCATCGTGAGCATCCGCGAACAGGCTACGCTGGACCGTCTGGCCGACCTGTGCGACCACCAGCCCATGATCGCCAAGGCGCCCTGGGCACTCATATTTGTGGTCGATTATGCCAAGTGGATCGATCTGTTTGAGCATGTGGGCTGCTTTGAGCCCGAGTTTGTCGAGCGCACGGGTAAGGCGCCCCGCCGCGCGCCGGGTTTGGGCGACTTTGCCATCGCGGCTCAGGATGCCGTGATCGCCGCGCAAAACGCCGTGGTTGCCGCCGAGGCCCTGGGGCTGGGGAGCTGCTATATCGGTGATATCGTCGAGAATGCCGAGGAAGTTGCCGAGCTGCTCGATCTGCCGCCCTATACCATGCCGTTGTCGATGCTCATCATCGGCACGCCCCGTAAGGAGCGTCCGGCCATTGCGCATCCCGTGGTGAACCTGGTGCAAGAGGAGCGCTACCGCCGCGCGGACGACGCGACCATGGACGCGCAGGTGGCCGAGATGGATGCGATGTTTCGCCCGCATGCCCGCGAGGTGGGCGAGCGCGTGGTGGATATCTACACCCGCAAACACACCAGTCCCTTTATGGCCGAGATGAGTCGCTCCATGGAGTGGTGGTTCAAAAACTGGCTCGGCAAGTAGCCAATGTGGCAAAGGGGCAGTCCCTTTGCCACATTCCATATCGCCACGGTGGCCTAAAGGCCGTATAAATGTTTATCTAGCTGGGAAAACGGTGCCGTGCAAGTGCAGGCCGATTACCTATAATCCCTTCGAACATTAAAGTTGGGAGGAAACCGGCTTATGGAACAAAAGGCCAAGGAGGCAGCCTCGCACGCTGCGATTCCTGTGAGCATCTCGGCGATGCTCGTCACGCTGGGCGTGGTGTACGGCGATATCGGCACCAGTCCTATGTATGTAACCAAGGCGCTCGTTGCCGGCAACGGCGGCATCGGAAGCGTCACGGAGGAGTTCGTGCTCGGCGCGCTCTCCCTTGTCGTGTGGACGGTCACGTTGCTGACCACCATCAAGTATGTGCTCATCTCGCTGCGCGCCGATAACCATGGTGAGGGCGGCATCTTTGCCCTGTACAGCCTGGTCAAGCGCTGCGGCAAGTGGCTTATCATCCCCGCCATGCTGGGCGGCGCCGCGCTGCTCGCTGACGGCATCCTGACGCCGGCCGTTACCGTCACCACGGCCATCGAGGGCCTGCGCACCATCCCGGCGGTCCATGCCGTGCTGGGCGATGACCAGGGCCGCGTCGTCGCCATTACGCTCGCCATCATCATCGTGCTCTTCTTGGTGCAGCGCATCGGTACGGCCAAGATCGGTCACGCCTTTGGCCCCATCATGACGCTATGGTTCCTGTTCCTGGGCGGCACGGGTCTGTTCTTTGTCTTCCAGCACCCCGCGGTGCTGCTGTGCCTCAACCCGCTGCGCGGCATCGCCTTTTTGCTGAGCCCCAACAACCACGCGGGCATCATGATTCTGGGCAGCTGCTTCCTCGCCACCACCGGTGCCGAGGCTCTCTACTCCGACATGGGCCACGTCGGCCGCGGCAACATCTACGCTACCTGGCCGTTTGTTAAGTGCTGTCTGCTGCTGTCCTATATGGGCCAGGGCGCTTGGCTTATGAACAACGCTGCCAACCCCGAGCTCATGGGCATTGCCGACCTCAACCCGTTCTACCAGATGCTCACTCCGGGCCTGCGCCCCTTTGCCGTCGGCCTTTCCACCGTCGCGGCCATCATTGCCTCGCAGGCGCTCATCACCGGCGCATTCTCGCTGGTGTCCGAGGCCAGCCGTCTGGACCTCATGCCGCACATGCAGGTCTTCTATCCTGCCGAGACCAAAGGCCAGCTCTACATCCCCATGGTCAACAACGTCATGCTTGTCGGCTGCGTCATCGTGGTGCTGCTGTTCCAGAACTCGGCGCATATGGAAGCCGCGTACGGCCTTGCCATTACGCTGACTATGATGTGCACCACGCTGCTGCTCTTCTTCTACCTGCACGAGGAGCGCAAGCTCAAGGTTGCTCCGTGGATCTTCGCGGCCTTCTTCCTTTTGCTCGAAGGCTTCTTCTTTGTGAGCTCGCTCACCAAGTTCTTCCACGGCGGCTACTTCACCATCCTCATGGCCGCGCTCATCATGGGCATTATGGTGTGCTGGTACAACGGCACGGCGGTCGAGCAGCGCCAGTTTACGCTGCTGCCGCTGCGCAGCTACCTGCCACAGCTCAAGCGCCTGCGTGACGACGACCGTTACGAGCGCATGAGCGACAACGTCGTGTACCTGACCAAGGACACCCATACCGACTACATCGACCGCGATATCGTCTATTCGATCTTGGACAAGCATCCCAAGCGCGCCCGCGCCTGGTGGTTTGTGAATGTCGAGACTATGGACGAACCGCACACCTTTGCCTATTCGGTCGAGACGTTCGGCACCGACTACGTGTTCCGCGTGCATCTGTACCTGGGCTACAAGATCAACCAGCGCGTCAATGCCTACCTGCGTCAGGTCGTTCAGGACCTGGCTGCCACCGGCGAGCTGCCGCCGCAGACGCATGACTACTCGGTCTACAAGGATCCGGGTAACATCGGCACGTTCAAGTTCGTCCTGATCCGTAAGCTTCTGGCGCCCGAAAGCGATGTGGAGCCCAGCGAGCGTACGGCCATCACGCTCAAGTACATCATTCGCCGCGCCGCCGGCACGCCTGCACGCTGGTACGGCCTGGAGAACTCCAACGTGAGCTTTGAGTACGTGCCGCTGTTCACCAAGTTCAAGGCCGTGAACAAGATGCAACGCCTGGCTCCCAACGAGCGGCCGTAGTCGACGCTCGAGGTTTGTCTGCGAACGGGCGGGCTTGTATTGACGGGGATTGAGTCCTGGGAGGAAACCATGGATGCAAAGGTGCTTGACGGTTGCGATCTTGCGACCGAGCTGGTGCGTGAGGTACGCGCCGATGCTGCCGAAGATCGGTTCTTTACGAATCGGGCCAACATGGACATGGCCGACCGCGTGATTTCGATCGTGGTGACGGTGCTTGTCGCGGCGTGCGTGTGTGCCCTGCTCGCGCACGTGCTGTTTGTCTAGCGACCGCCGGTTGCAAAGGCTATACACTTGGAACCACCACAAGGGAAACCACCACAAAGGTGCCTGTCCCCTTTGTGGTGGTTTTTGTTTTTGAGAGAGGGGCGGGACGCTGATGGACGTCCGTACGGACGGCGATATTGCCGATAGCTTTTGGTGGCGGCGCACAACGCTGACGCGCCGCACTCCTCTGTATGACGCCTGCGTATCGGTGGGGCTGCTGGTCGCGGCGACGATTGTGGGCGCGCTGCTCGACCATCCGGGTCTCGCGCCGAGCATCATGATCGTCTATGTGTTCGCCGTTCAGCTGTGCGCATTCTTTACCTGGAGTCGCCTGTATTGCTTGCTGAGCTCGGCTGCCGCCGTGGCGCTCTACAACTTCTTGTTTGTCGACCCGCGCTACTCGCTGTCGCTTATCGACCGCGGCTATCCCGGCATGTTCTTCATCATGTTCGTGGTCTCGCTTGTGTCGAGCTCGATTGCGTTGGCCCTGCGCCGCGCCTTGGCACAGGCTGCCGCCAGCGACCGCCGCACGCATATGGTGCTCGAGACCAACCGCATGCTGCAGCGGTGCGCCGATCAGCATCAGATCGTTCACGCCATGGCCACGCAGCTGGCACGTCTTTCGGGCTGCCCTGTCGTGTGGTACAGCGCCGACGCCGAGGGCGATGACCTGCTGCCGCGTGCGACATACACGGCCGTGGGCGATGCCGCACCGGTGCACGAACTGGCGCCGCAGATGCCGCCGCGGCTCTCGGCGTCCGCCTATGTGGGAACGCCGCTCGATGCCACCTATGGCGGCTCGGCGTTTTATGGCATCTACCTGACGGTTCGCACAGGCGACGGCTTCGCGCGCTCGGGCGACCCCGCCTCGGTGGTGGGCGTGCTGGCTATCGTTGCCGAGCCCGACGTGCTGACGCATGAGGAGCGGACACTTGCCGATGCCATCGTGAGCGAAGGCGAGCTGGCGCTCGATCGCGCCCGCGCCATGGAGGCCCGCGAGGAGGCGGCGGTGCTTGCCAAAAACGAACAGCTGCGCGCCAACCTGCTGCGCTCCATCTCGCACGACCTGCGCACGCCGCTCACCAGTATTTCGGGCAATGCCGACGTGCTGCTCGACCAGGGCTCGACCGGCACCGCGGTGCTCGATGCCCAGACGCGCCGCGGCCTGCTTCTATCCATTCGCTCGGATGCGCTGTGGCTCAACGCCACCGTCGAGAATCTGCTCGCCATCACCAAGCTCGAGGGTGGCGGTATGTGCCTGTCGACCACGCTCGAGCTCATGGATGATATCGTCGAGGAGGCGCTGCGCCACGTGAACCCTGCCGTGCGCGAGCACGACCTTAAGGTGGTGGCGTGCGATGAGCCGGCGCTCGTCAACGTCGATGCGCGCCTGATGGTGCAGCTGGTGGTCAATCTGGTGAACAACGCCATCACCTATACGCCCGCGGGCTCGCATATCATGATTTCGATTAGCGTCGACGATGGACGCGTGGCGTGCTCGGTGGCCGATGATGGTCCGGGCATCGCACCCGAGGATCGCGAGCGGATCTTCGAGTCGTTCTATACCGCCAACCATGGTCTGGCCGACAGCCACCGCAGCGTTGGCCTGGGTCTTTCGCTCTGCCGTTCCATTGCGTTGGCACATGGCGGTAGCATAGAGGTTGCCGCGGCGGACCCGCACGGTTCGGTCTTTACGATTGAACTTCCCGCCGCCGACGTTTCGTTTGATAAGGAGTAGCGCTGTGCCGAACTCTGCCGTAAAACCGCTCATCTTGGTCGTTGAGGACGACCCCGCCGTTCGCAACCTTATCGTTGCCGCGCTCGAGGCGCACGGCTTGCGCCATATGGCCGTGGAGACCGCCCATGCCGCCATCGCCGCCGCCTCGTCGCAGGCACCGAGCATCGTGCTGCTCGATCTGGGCCTGCCCGATATGGACGGCGTCAAGGTGGTGGAATCGGTGCGCGCATGGTCGGGTATGCCGATTATTGTGGTCTCGGCGCGCAGCGAGGATGCGGACAAGATTCGCGCGCTCGATGCCGGCGCCGACGACTACCTGACCAAGCCGTTTTCGGTCGAGGAGCTGCTCGCGCGCATTCGCACGACGCTCAGGCGCCTTTCGTATGCGCAAACGGGCGGTGTTGCCTCCGAGGGCTCGTTCGATACCGGTGAGCTGCATATCGATTTTGATGCCGGCATCGCCACGATGGATGGCGAGGAGCTGCATCTGACGCCGATCGAGTACAAGCTCCTGTGCCTGCTGGCGCACAACGCCGACAAGGTGCTGACGCACCAGTTTATCCTGCACGAGATTTGGGGCACGGCAACCAAGAGCGACCTGGCGAGCCTGCGTGTCTTTATGGGTACGCTGCGTAAGAAGATAGAGTCCGACCCCGCGCATCCGCGCTATATCCAAACGCACGTGGGTATCGGCTATCGCCTGGTCACCCAAGGGTAGGACGGCGTCCGCCATCCCACTGTGAGTTGCGGTGAAATACGGTCTAAATTTGCCTAATTCCAGGTAAAGCAGTCCGTATTCCACCGCAACTTTGTTATTTGCCTTTGGGCTTGCTGGCGTAGAACTTCTTCTTTTTGGGCTTGCCGGCGGGGGAGGGGCTGCCGGTGACGTGCGGCTTGCCGTCGCCGGCGTGCACATGGCCAGGCACTGCCGCGCGAGGCTTGCGGGCCTCGGGGTTGCGCAGCTCCTCGACACGCTCGGCAATCTCCTCGGCGCTAAAGCCGATCTCGGCCATGGCGTCCTCGATGGGCAGGCGGCGCACGATATAGCAATGGTGCACCTTCTGGTTGCGCGCGAAATCCTCGGGGATGGTCTGCGCCGTAATGTCCTCCAGCACGACGCCCGCGCGTGCGAGCTTGCGCGTCTCGGGGCGGAAGCCACGCAGGTTGCAGCTAAAGATGGCGTGGCCGCCCTGTGCGAGCAGGCGCGATACGCCGGCCAAAAGCTCAACATGGTCGCGCTGGACATCCCAGGTGCGGCGGCCCATCTTGGACGAGTTCGAGAACGTGGGCGGGTCGACAAAGATCAGGTCCCAGCGGTTGCGCGTCTGGCGCTGGTCGCGAATCCAGGCGAGCACGTCGTCGCGCACAAAATGATGCTGCGGACCAACAAAGCCGTTCTGGCGCATATTGCGCTCGGCCCAGTCCAGGTAGGTGTTGGAAAGGTCGACCGTCACAGTTTCCTCGACGCCGCCGTCTGCCGCATAGCAGGTGGCGGTGCCGGTGTAGGCAAACAGGTTGAGGAAGCGGCGCGCCTGCTTGGCGTGCTCGCGCACTAGGTTGCGGGTGACGCGGTGATCCAGGAAGATGCCGACGTCCAGGTAGTCGTCAAAGTTGACGGCAAAGGTAAGGCCGCCCTCTTCGATGAGCGGCAGGCGACGGCGCGCGATGTTGGCGCGCTCGCCCGAGCCGCCCTTGCCGGCGCCCTGCTTGCCGTACTGCGAGCCGCCGCGCGAGCGCATACGGGCCTTGGCGTGCACATGTTCGGCCGGAACATCAAGGATACGCGGCGCGATGGCCAAGATATCGAGCATGCGGGCCTGGGCCAGCGCGGGGTCGATGGTCTTGGGTGCGGCGTATTCGGCGATGACGAGCCAGCGGCCTGGCGTCTGCGGGCAGCCCTCGTACAGGTCGATGGCGGCGGAGTAATCGGGCAGGTCGGCATCGTAGACGCGGTAGCAGCTCACGCCCTCGCGCTTGGCCCACTTGCGGCGCAGGCGGGCGTTCTTGCGCAGGCGGTTGGCGAACTGCTCGGACTCCGGGATGAGCACGGACAGCGGCTTGCCGTCGCCCAGGTCGAGCGTGGCGGCAGGTTCGGGCATGGGGGTGTTGGCGGCTTCGTCGTTGGCGTCGTTGGCATCCGCAACCTCGGCCTCGGCATCCGCACTGGTCGCAGCCTCAAACGCTGCGGCGGCGTGGTCGAGCGAGGGCCAAACCTCAAGAGCCGCCTCCTCGTTATAGGGCATGACGGCGATGGAGCGCGCGGGCTCGGCATGGAGCGCGCGGGCCATAAGGCCATCGCGGGTGAGCGCGGCGATCGGCGCCGCGGAAAGCTCGGGCGCGCGGCGCAGCTCGCCGACCAGCGTCATGGCGTCGTGCATGAGCGAAAGCGGGGTCTCGGTGGTGTCTGCGACCACGGCGGCACCGGCGACGGCGCCCGCATGGTCCAGCACGGTGGCGGGCTTGGCGGCACAAAAGTCGACAAAACGCTTGTAGCCGGCGCACTTGGCCATGCGCTCGGCAGTCTTGCGGGCGGCGGGGTCGATGTCTACGGCCACGATGCGCGCCTGGCGCTCGCGCGCTGCCGCCTCGCGCTCGCGCGCCTCGGCAAGCAGCTGCTCCCACAGAGCGGCGTCGTGCAGCTGCCAGCCCTCAAAGCCCCAGCGCTCGCGTGCGGCGCCCGGGGCGCGGTCGGTCAGAATGTTCACGGCTTCCAGCAACAGGCCGCCGCCGGCGCACGAGGCATCGATCAGCGTGGGAAGGGCTTCATTCTCGTAATCGTCGGCCGTCAACTCGCGCTCGCACAGTGCGGTCCAGCCGACCTGCGCCAGCACCAGGGCGGCGTAGTCGGGGCGCAACACGTGCGCGCCCTCGCCGGCGCGGGTCGCTGCGGGCGGCAGGCGTTTGAACAGCGGGTCGCCCGAAAGGTCCAGGCTGATGCTCGCGCGGCGCTGGCGCAGCGAAAGCAGTAGGTGAACATCGGGATCGGCGGCATCGACGTCGGCGCGACGGCCCGTGGTCTCGGCCAGGCGGTCGCACAGCGCGTCCTTGGCGCGCAGGGCCGAGAAGCGTGTGTTGCGCAGCTGCTCGGTCACGCCGCGGGCGGTGATGGCGATGGTGGCGCCGGGGCGGACGATGCTCTCCCAGGCGATGTCGTAAACGCTATCGTACAGCTCGTCGGCATCCTGCGCCTCAAAGCGTCCGAGCACCACGAACACGCGGCTCGCCAGGCGCGACCACAGACATGCTCGGTAGCCTTGCTCGAGCTCGCCCTCAAATGTAGCGCGGCCCTTCAGCCGGCGAACATGCGAAAGCCCGAGACGTTTAAGCTCATCGGCGAGTGCGGACTCAAAGCCCTCGGGGCAGCTTGCGTAAAATTCCATGGGTGACCTCTCTGGTTGCGTCGCTCCATTATATGATGGATGCTTCGTTTGCCCTTATCCTCGAAAGGAACCCATATGATTGATGCGTGCCCCGAACCCGCTGTGCTCTTTTTTGACGTGGACGGCACGCTGACGTCGTTCGATCCCGACAACATGACCGACAAGGACTTTTCGGCGGTTCGCCCCTCGCAGGCGGTCGTCGAGGCGTTTCATCGCCTGCGCAATGCGGGTCACCAGGCATTTATCTGCACGGGTCGTCCCTTGTGGCTGATTGCCGATGGCCTGCGCGCGCTGAACCCGGCGGGTGTCGTTGCCATGGCGGGAGCGACGCTCGAGGTCGAGGGCCGCGTGGTGCATGAGGACTGCTTTGACGAGGACGTTATCGAGGAGCTTGCGCGCCGTATGGCCGCGGCAGGGATTGAAGCCTTTTTCGAGACCAACGTGGCTACTTTTGCCCTGGAGCCCGTGGGTGTTGAGCAGTCGTCTCTGATCGGCACTTCTGTGGTGCACAGCACCGAGGAAATGCGCGTCGACGGCAGTCTGCGCGTGGGCAAGGTATGCCTCAGTGTGCCCAGTTTGGCTCGCGTGACCGGCGATGACGGCTTTATCGATCGCGAGTTTGAGCTGTGCAACACAGGTGGTCAGAATCGCGAGCTGAGCCCCAAGGGCATTGACAAGGGCGTGGGCGTGGCGCGAGCGCTGGCGTATCTGGGCCGCGAGGGAAATGCGCGCACCTTTGGCTTTGGCGATTCGGGTAACGACCTGGGCATGCTCGCTGCGGTCGAGACGGCTGTCGCCATGGGCAACGCCATGCCCGAGGTCAAGGCGGTCGCCGACTACGTGACCGACGATGTCGCACACGACGGTACCGTCACAGCGATGCAGCATTTCGGCCTCATCTAATGAATCCCGCGTTCTGACGTTTGCTCAAACTGCGACTCTTCGCTTTTGCATGCGCAATCGATTTATCAATCCAAACACTGAGGTGTTTATACCGTTCGCCGAGAAGATAAAAAACCGCAGCTCACGCCTTGATAAACGTAGGTAAAGTGTTTAGCAGTTTATCGGCCGTATGCTAGCGAAAGGAATCAGGCAGATGGCAATCAAGGTGTTCGCTGACGGTGCAAACCTCGAGGGCATGCTCGACATGTACGAGAACGGCAACGTTCAGGGTTTCACGACCAACCCGTCCCTTATGAAGAAGGGCGGCGTGACGGATTACCGCGCGTTTGCCAAAGAGGTCTTGACCCACATCACCGATGTGTCCGTCTCGTTTGAGGTCTTTGCCGACGACGTCGAGACCATGGAGGTCGAGGCGCGCGAGATCGCTACCTGGGCCGAGAACGTCTACGTCAAGATTCCGTGCGTGACCACCAAGGGCGAGTCAACCGCCGAGCTTGTCCGCAAGCTTTCCGCCGACGGCATCAAGGTCAACGTCACCACCATCTTTACACCTAAGCAGGTTGATGAGATGGTCGAGGCCGTCGACGCCGAGACGCCGTCCATCATCTCGCTCTTTGCCGGCCGCATCGCCGATACCGGCGTCGACCCCATTCCGTTTATGACGGAGTCGGTCAAGAAGGCCGCCGCAAAGCCCAACTGCGAGGTCCTGTGGGCGTCCACGCGCGAGCTCATCAACATTTACCAGGCCGAGGCCTGCGGTTGCCAGATCATTACGGTGCCCAACAGCATCCTGGCCAAGCGCAAGAACATTGGTCGCGACCCGTACGAGGTCTCGCTCGATACCGTGCGCGGTTTTGCCAAGGATATCGCGGCGCTCGGTTTCCATATCCTGCCGTAGCGCGAACACCGACTGTACCGTGGGCTGTTCGCCCCGGCCTTTCCTTTCCCTATCGCTCACGCGCTCCGCGAGGGTCGCGCTAGGCAAAGGAAAGGCCGGGGCTGCCGGCACGAGCTTGCCAGCAAGTTGGCGATTGGCTTCCATATCCTGCCGTGGGCAAAGGTACCCCCGCCTGCGCCGTGCAAAATTGAGAGTATTCAGCAAGGTAAAGGCTTTACCAGCTAGATAAAGCACGGAACGGCCCCCGTTTTGGCTCTGACGACGCTAAAACGGGGGCTGTTTTTTGCTTTTTCGTCTCTGAGGGGCATCCGGAACGGTGGAATTTGCAGAATACTCGCGATTTTGCACATCGCTACAGGGGGTACCTTTGCTTTGGCGGTTTACTTGCCCTGCACCATGGTGAGCGAGATCTTCTTGCGGTCGCGATCGACCTTTTCGACCCACACCTTGACCGTGTCACCGACGCGCACGACGTCGCTGGGGTGCTTGACAAAGCGGTTGGCCAGCTTAGAGATATGTACGAGGCCGTCCTGGTGCACTCCCACGTCGACGAAGGCGCCAAAGTCGACGACGTTGCGCACCGTGCCCTTGAGCTCCATGCCGGGCTCCAGGTCGTCGATGGAAAGCGCCGAGCGGCTAAAGACCACCTCGGGCGCGTCATCGCGCGGGTCGCGGCCGGGCTTCTTGAGCTCGTTGACAATGTCGATGAGCGTGAGGGTGCCGCAGTTCAGATTGCTAGCCAGCGCCGAGATACTGCCCAGACGGCGCTCGATGTCGGGCACGCCGCCGCGGCTGAGCTCGCTGGCTTTAACGCCGGCGCGTTCCAGGACGGACGTGGCCACCTCGTAGCTCTCGGGGTGGACGCTCGTCGCGTCGAGCGGGTTCTTGCCGTCGCTGATGCGCAGGAAGCCCGCGGCGTTGAGGTATGCCTTGGGTCCTAGTTTGGGGACCTTCTTAAGCTGGCGGCGATCGGTAAAGGCACCGTTTTCCTCGCGGTAGGCCACGATGTTTTTGGCCACGCTCGGCGTGATGCCCGATACGTATCCCAGCAGGCTTGCGCTCGCGGTGTTGACGTCGACGCCCACACGGTTGACGACGTCTTCCACCACGTGGCCCAGGGTGCGCGAGAGCTCGGCCTGGTCAAGATCGTGCTGGTACTGGCCCACGCCGATGGACTGGGGCGGAATCTTAACGAGCTCTGCCAACGGGTCCTGCAGGCGGCGGCCCAGGCTCATGGCGCCACGCACAGTGACGTCCAGGTCGGGATACTCTTGGCTTGCGAGCTCGGAGGCGGAGTACACCGACGCGCCGGCTTCGTTAACGATGGTGTAGCGAAGGCTGGGCGCCTGCTCGGCGATGAACTCCGAGACGACTTCCTCGGTCTCGCGGCTGGCGGTGCCATTGCCGATGACGATGGTGTTGACGCCGTCCTTCTTGACGAGGCGGGCGAGCTCGCGCTTGGTGCCGGCGACGTCGTGGCGCGGCTTGGTGGGGTAGACCACGCCGTGGTCGAGCAGCTTGCCGGTCTCGTCCATGACGGCGACCTTGCAGCCGGTGCGGTAGCCCGGATCGAGCGCGAGCACGCGGGCGCCGCGCACGGGGCGTGCCGAGAGCAGGCCCTCGAGATTCTTGGCAAAGACATTGATGGCCTCGGTCTGCGCGCGGACGGTGAGTTTGGCGCGGGCCTCGCGCTCCAGCGAGGGGGCCATGAGGCGCTTGTAACCGTCGGCGATGGCGGCGTCAAAGACGGGCGCGAAGACGCCCTGGCGTCGGGGCCAACGGCTGCCGAGGCGTGCCGTGGCGGCAGCGCCGTCGACGTTCACGCGCACGCGGAGCTTGCCCTCGCGCTCACCGCGGTCGATAGCCAGCACGCGGTGGTTGGGTATACGGCGCAGCGGCTCGTCATAGCTGTAGTACGGCTCGTAGGGGGTCTTCTCGGCGGGGTCGGTGGCCTCGACGACGATGTCGGCGGTGTTTTGCGTAAAGGCGCGCAGGTCGGCGACGTTCTCGGGGTCCTCGGCCACCGTCTCGGCCACGATGTCCGCCGCGCCGGCGAGCGCCTTCTCGGGCGTGTCGAAGCCGGCTTCCTCGTTGACGTAGGCCGCGGCGGCGTCGAGTGCGCTGCCCTTGGCCGAGGCCTGCATGATGATCATGTTGGCGAGCGGCTCCAGGCCTGCTTCGCGGGCCTTCTGCGCGCGGGTCATGCGCTTTTTGCGGTAGGGCTTGTAGAGGTCCTCGACACGCTGGAGCTGTGTGGCCTCGCGAATCTGCTGCTCGAGCTCGGGCGTGAGCTTGCCCTGGGCGTCGATGAGCAGAATGACGTCCTCTTTACGCTGCTCAAGATTGCGCAGGTAGGACAGACGCTCGTCGAGTGTGCGCAGGGCGACGTCGTCCATGCCGCCCGTGGCTTCCTTGCGGTAGCGCGAGATAAAGGGGATGGTGTTGCCCTCGTCGATGAGCTTGACGGCTGCCTCGATGTTGGCGGCCTTAAGGTTGAGCTCGTGGGCAAGCTGGGCGATAAGATCCATGGGACTCCTTGCATTTAAGGTGCGTTTGCAGCACAGAGCTACCAAGGATACCACCCGTTTCAAAAGACTGTTTTGGTCCCTCGCCACGAAAACGACCTATCTACTACGTTCAAACCGTATGGGTCGACCATCCCCCGGTTTTCCGAGAATACGCAAGCCGTTTACCTGCGGTTTTTATTTCGCGAAATTCGGTATGGTTGAGGGTGGTCGGTTAAACGTAGTAGATAGGCCCATTTCGTGGCGAACGAATCAGGCCGAGGTGCAAAATAGACCCCGCCCCAGAAAAATCGTCGGCAAGGTAGCAAAAGGCCCCGCGGGCAGGAGGCTGCTCGCGGGGCAAAGAAGAGGGGCTTATCGGTGGCGGACCGAAGGGTTCGGCATGGGGTTTCTGCCGCGGTCGCTCTTAAGGCATTACAGCTCGACGAGCTGGCCGGTCTCGGCGGCCTCTTTGATAGCGTTGAGAAGTGTGAGCGTCTTAACGTTGTCGGCGGGGGTCACGACGGGCTCGACCTCGCGGCGGACAACCTTCACAAAGTGCTTGAGCTGCATCTTGTGCGGCAGCGCCGGGTCGACGGCCGGAATCTCCATCTGCAGCGGCTTGTGCCAGTTGGAGGCGCCGTCGTAGGAGAACTGGTGCAGGCGGGGCAGCGAAAGAGCACCCTTAGTGCCGCCGATAAAGTAGGCGTCGGCGTCGAAGGGGCGGTACTGCGGATCCTCTCGAGCGGTTGCCTCCCAGTTCCAGGGGCTGGCGGTGGCGTCGGAGATGGTCATGCTCGCAAGCGCGCCATCGGCAAAACGGACGTTGACCACGGCGGAGTCCTCGGTCTCAAAACCGCGGGCGGCGCTGGACTGCATGCCCTGGACGGCAACGGGCTCGCCCAGCAGGTAGCGGAGCAGGTCGACGTCGTGCACCAGGTTGACCAGGATCGGGCCGGCGCCCTTCTTGCGGCGCCACTCGACGTCGAAGTACTCGTCATTCTTATAGATCATGTAGTGGAAGCTCGACACGGTGAGCTTGCCCAGCTCGCCGGACTCGATGATCTCCTTGGCCTTGTTGACGAAGGGGTTGTGGCGACGGTGCTGACCCACGAGCACGGGCACGCCGGCGGTCTCGGCCTCGGCGGCAAAGGCCTGGGCATCCTCTAGGTCGTTGGAGATCGGCTTTTCGACCAGCGGCACGATATTGCGCTTCACAGCCTCGCGGGCAACGCCCAGGTGCAGGTCGTTGGGGGTGGCGATAATGACGGCCTCGGGCTTGACCTCGTCCATCATCTGGGCGGGATCGGTGTAAAACGGCACGCCGGCGGCCTCGGCCGTGGCGCGGGCGCCCTCAAAGGCGTCGGCGATGGCGACGAGCTCGGCCTCGGGCTCCTCGGTGACAAAGCGGATGTGGTTGCGGCCCATGGCGCCGGCGCCGATAACGGCAATGCGGACGGGGTTGAGCTCAGACATTTCGACTCCTTAATACTGATGACCGGTGGAATGCGACAAAGGGGCTGTCCCTTTGTCGCATCGGTATAACTAGGCGGACTTCTTCTTGCTGTCGGAGACCATCATGTAGACGGTGAGCACGACGGCGATGGCGGCGATCACAATGGCGCCGTAGAAGGACTGCTGATAGGCGGCGCTGCCGGCCTCGGCGTGATACAGCACGGCGGTGATGGGCTGGCTGATCCAGGTGGAAGCGGCATAGCCCAAAAACATGATGCCGTAGTTGACGCCGATGTTGCTGGTGCCAAAGGCGCCACCGGTGAGCGGCGGGTAGATGACGAGCAGAGCGCCAAAACTAAAGCCGAGCAGGGCGAGCGCCACAAAGAACATGCTCTGCGTAAAGCTCATCGACATGATGACGAGTGCGACGATGGTGACGACAAGGCTGATGAGCAGCGACTTATAGGCGCCGAGCTTGTCGATGATCTGGCCAAAGGACAGGCGGCCAACCAAGTTGGCGCAGGTGTTGACGGAGACCACCACACCGCCGAGGGCGACGGCCGCGGCGCTCGTGGGGTCGGCGAAGAGCTGGACGGCGGCGATGGAGGCAACCTTACCCACGAGCAGGGTGCCCGCGGTGGCGGCAAAGGCGAAGGTGATGATAAGGACCCAGAAGCGCGGGGTCTTGACCATCTCGCCCGGGGTGAGGTCGCCGAAGGTGCCGGCATGTGCGCCGCCCTTAGGGGCCTCGAAGCCTTCGGGCAGCCAACCGGCCTCGGGGGCCTTCAGGAACAGGGCGGAGGCGGCGATCATCACAAAGAAGATGACGCCGAGCGCCTTAAGGGCGCCAAAGATGCCCAGGCTCGGGATGAGCAGCGAGGCGAGCACCGGGGACAGCACGGCGGGACCGGCGGTCGAAGCGGCCAGGGTGATGCCGGAGGCGAGACCCTTCTTGTCGATGAACCACTTTTGGCCGGTGGTGAGCGCCGGGTTATAGCCCAGACCGTTGCCGACGGCGGCGACGAGTGAGAACCACAGGTAGAACTGCCACGGCTCGGTGACGGTGCCGGACATGAACCAGCCCAGGCCGTAGCACACGGCGGCGGCGATCACGACGTTGCGCGGGCCGATCTTATCGGAGATGCGGCCGGCGAAGATGCCCGTCACGGCCATGATGGTCTGAAAGACCGGGAAAGCCCAGGTAAGGGCGCTGGACCACTCGGGGTAGACGGCGAGCAGGTTCTTGCTCACGACGGAATACAGCGCAATGGAGCTGATGAAGAACATGGTGACGCACGCGGCGGAAAGCACGACGGCGCGACCCTTATTGGAGTTGGTGGAAGCCATTGGACTCTTTCTAATCGATACGGGGGAGGAGCGGGCGCATCCGCGGGCCTCCCTGTTAGGTTGGTTTACTGGTCAGTCGGCTTGGCGACGCCGGACTCATCGGACCAAAGCTCGACACCTTTGTTCTTGAGGTAGTTGTCGGCATAGGCGCGACGGCCGCCGGGCTTGGCGGTGAGGTCGCCCATCATATTGGAGAAGCCGCCATCGACCTTGATGGCGTCGCCGGTGGTAAAGTCCGAGCGCTTGGACGCCAGGAACATGACGGCGTTGGCGATATCGCTGACCTCGCCGATGCGACGCGTGGCGATCAGGCGGCTGCGGCTCTTTTCGACCTCGGGGTCGGCGTAGAAGTTGGCCGACATGGGGGTCTTAACGAAGCAGGGCTCGACGCAGTTGGAGCGGACGCCGTAGGGGCCCCACTCGGCGGCGAGCATCTTGGACATCATGTTGACGCCCGCCTTGGTGGAGCTGTACACGCCCGAGAACGTCTCGGGGGAGTGGCTGGCAACGGTCGAGATGTGCACCAGGCGGCCCTGGCCGGCCTTGATCATCTCGCGACCAAAGCGCTGTGAGGTGATGAAGTAACCGGTGAGGTTGACGTTGAGCACCTGCTCCCAGTCGGAGAGCGGCAGGTCCTCCATAGCGGCAAAGCGCAGGATGCCGGCGGTGTTGACGAGGACGTCGACGCGGCCGAAGTCGGCGATGGTGGCGTCGACGGCGGCCTGAACCTCGGCCTCGTCGGTGGCGTTCATCTTGTAGCCCTCGGCGTGGATGCCAAACTCGGCGGCGAGGTCGGCGGCTGCGGCCTTGACCTTTTCCTCGTCCAGATCGAGCAGGACGACGTTGGCGCCGTTGCGGGCGAACTCGCGGCAAATCTCGACGCCCATACCGCCGAGTGCGCCGGTCACGGCGCAGACATCGCCCTCGAGCTTAAGCCAATTGCTCATAGGAACTTCCCTTCTTGTGCCTCCCGGTGGGTCGTTCCCATTAATCGACCCACGTGGTTTTCGCTGGTTATCGTATGCTTTGCATTTGCGCAGGTGAATTGCATATTTGTTAGAATGGCGTTAACCGTAGGTTTACACTGTGCATTGAGGTTTGTTCTCAATTGAGCGCGTGACCTGCGAAAGCAACCCCCTGTGGCATCATGTGGCCACAGGCGCGAAAACGGGAGATTGACGTGTACGATCGACGACTTGAGGCCATATCGGCCGCCGCGGAGCTGGGAAGCTTCTCGCGTGCGGCGGCAAAATTGCGCGTGTCGACTCCGGCGCTCGTCAAGCAGGTGTCGGGTTTCGAGGCCGAGTTCGGCATCACGCTGTTCGAACGATCGCACTCGGGCGTCAAGGTGACGCCGGCAGGCGCTCTGCTGGTGGACGACGCGCGCTCGATCATGCGGCAGTCCGAGGACGCGCTGCGCCGTGCCCGACGTGCGGCGGGAGATGGCGGTGCCGTGCGCCTGGGCGTGTCGATGATGTGCCCGGGGCGCCAAACGCTGTCGATGTGGTCGGGCATCCACGATCTGGAACCGTCGCTGCGATTTGAGATCGTGCCGGTAAGCGACCTCTATGACGAGCGCGAGACCGTCATGCGCAGCCTAGGCCGCGAGGTCGATGTGGTGCAGTCGAGTTTTTCTACCCCACGCTGGGGTGATGCCTGTCAAAAGCTCCGCATTGTCAACGTGCCGTTTTATATTGACCTGCCGCGCACAAGCCCGCTGGCGCGCAAGAATCGCATTGCGGTCGCCGACTTGGAGGGTATGCGTTTGCGCATACTGCGCCACGGCAACGACGCCATGGACAGCCTGCGCATCGACCTATTGGCCGACGGCGGCGTGGACGTGATCGATGTGGATAGCTTCGACTTTGCGCTCTTTAACGAGGCGGAGGAAAAGGGCGACGCGGTGCTCACCTGCGGCGCATGGTCGGGCGTGCACCCGGCCTTTGTGGGCGTGCCGTTTCTGTGCGGGCGAGAGGTGCCGGTCTTTCTGCATTACCCGCTCGAGCCCACCCTCCAAGTCCAAAAATTCGTCAACGCCATGGCCCAACTCCTCAAATAGCTCATTTGGGACGGGCTTTTTTGACTACTTTTGCCGCCCTGCCTGCCCGATGATTTTTTCGGGACGGGGATTAATAATCATCGCCAAATTGACTACCCTGATTAAGCTCTGCCCCAAAGGCTGCACCAAGTCTGCGGCTCTTGGCCCATATGGTAGAGTTGACCTCACGTGAATTTCAGCACACTGCGTGCTACCTGCACTTTTGTCATTTGAGGGAGTGAACTTGTGAATACTTCTGTCGCCAAGAAGGCCAGCCAGGCGGTGCGCCTGCTCATGATGGTGCTCACGGCAGTTCTCATCTTCTTCTTCATCAATGTTATGCTGCTCGTCTCCGATATCCAGGGCACGGCGCGCGTGGTCAACTACGCCGGTCTGGTGCGCGGTACCACGCAGCGAATCGTTAAGCTCGAGGATGCGGGCCAGCCTCAAGATGATCTGCTCAAAGCCGTGGATTTATACATCAATGGTTTGCGTTACGGAAGTGACGACCTCAACCTCGTCCGTCTCGACGACGATGAGTATCAGGCAAAGATGACCGAGCTTGCAAATTATTTTGATGAGCTTTGCGCCGAGATTGCCCGTGTGCGCGAAGTCGGCTACGAGAACACCGACATCATCTCGATGAGCGAGGAGTTCTTTGGCATTTGCGACGATGCTACGCGACTCGCAGAGGACTACTCTCAGGAGAAGGCGTCGGCGCTCAACTATCTCGAGGGCTTGGTGATCATCGACATCATGGGCTTGGTGGCGACCTTTGCGGTCGAACTTGTTCGCGCGGTGCGAACTGCCGCGCTCAATCGCGAACTGCAGAGCAAAGTCTATCTCGACGAAGCTACAGGACTGCCCAACAAGAACAAGTGCGAGGAGATCTTGGGGCAGGAGCAGCCCGTCTCCGCGGAGGCGCCCGTTGCGGTGTGCGTCTTCGACCTTAACAATCTGCATACGGTCAATAACAGCTTTGGTCACGAGAAGGGCGACGAATACATCCGCTCTTTTGCCCGGCAGCTGGGGCGTGTGGCGTCCGAGACCTGCTTTGTGGGTCGCGACGGCGGCGATGAGTTTATCGCGGTGCTGCGGGATACCGATCGAGCTGCCGTGGAGTCCTGTCTCGCTCGGATTCGCGCGAACGTGAACGAGTATTCCGGAGTCCACCCCGATATGCCCATCAGCTACGCGGTGGGCTATGCGCTTTCCAGTGATTTTGACGAGCCGCCTACCATGCGCGAACTCTTTTCCCGGGCCGACAAGAACATGTACGTCGATAAGAACCGTGTAAAGACAGCTGAGGCAGCCGGACTGCAACGCGAGGAACGGTAAGCTTGTAACAACAGAGGGCATAGAAAAGCCTCCGCAGCTCGTGTGGCTGCGGAGGCTTTATTCGTTGCGGTGCATTGTGTTTGGGTCGTTGAGATGAGTCGATTTGCCCCGAAAGAGGAGGGCATTGACCTTAGGGTCATGCCCGACGAATGAGCGGCAAATCGGCCATCTCGGCGAGCCGAACTACTCCAGCTCAAACGCTCCGGTATAGAGCTGGTAGTAATACCCGCGCTTGGCGATCAGCTCGTCGTGGTTGCCGCGCTCGATGATGCGGCCGTGATCCAGACAGATGATCGCGTCGGAGTTGCGCACGGTGGACAGGCGGTGCGCGATGACAAACGTCGTGCGGCCCTCCATGAGCTTGTCCATGCCGGCTTGCACGATGGCCTCGGTGCGGGTATCAATGCTCGACGTGGCCTCGTCCAGGATCATCGCCGGCGGATCGGCGACGGCGGCGCGTGCGATCGAGATCAACTGGCGCTGGCCCTGCGACAGCTGCGCGCCGTTGCCGGTGAGCATGGTGTCGTAGCCGTCGGGCAGGCGGGTGATAAAGTCGTCCGCGCCCGCGAGCTTGGCCGCCGCGATGCACTCCTCGTCGGTGGCGTCCAGGTTGCCGTAGCGGATGTTGTCCATCACGGTGCCGGTGAACAGGTTCACGTCCTGCAGCACAACGCCCAGCGAGCGGCGCAGATCGGCCTTGCGGATCTTGTTGACGTTGATGCCGTCGTAGCGGATCTTGCCGTCGGCGATGTCGTAGAAGCGGTTGATGAGGTTGGTGATGGTCGTCTTGCCGGCACCGGTGGCGCCGACAAACGCGACCTTCTGGCCCGGCTTGGCAAACACGGACACGCCGTGCAGCACCTCGTGGTCGGGCGTGTAGCCAAAGTCAACGTTGTCCATGACCAGGTCGCCGCGCAGCGGTACGTACTCGATCTCGCCGGTTGCACGGTGCGGATGTTTCCATGCCCACATGCCGGTGTGGTGGTCGGCCTCCTCGAGCTGCCAGGTGTCGGGGTTCACCTGAGCGTTGACGAGCGTCACATAGCCTTCGTCGGCTTCGGGTTCCTCGTCGATGAGCTCAAAGATACGGTCGGCGCCGGCGAGGCCCATGACCACGGCGTTGATCTGCTGCGAGATCTGGCCGATCTGTCCGCAGAACTGCTTGGTCATGTTGAGGAACGGCACTACGACGGCGATGGACAGCGCCATGCCCGAGATGCTCAGGTTGGGCACGCCCAGCGCCAGGAAAATGCCGCCTGCCAGTGCGACCAGCACGTAGAGCAGGTTTCCCAGGTTCATAAGGATGGGCATGAGGATGTTGGCGTACATGTTGGCCTTCTGCGAGACCTCGAAGAGCTTTTCGTTGCGCTCGTCAAAATCGGCCTCGGCGGCAGACTCGTGGCAGAATGCCTTGACGACCTTCTGGCCGTTCATGACTTCCTCGATATGGCCCTCGACAACGCCGAGCTCGGTCTGCTGCGCAATGAAGAAGCGCGCGGAGTTGGAGCCGAGCAGCTTGGTCATAAAGGTCATAAAGGCGACGCCGGCCACAATGACCAGGCACATCCACACGCTGTAGTACAGCATGATAAAGAACACCGTGACGATGACGATGGTCGTCATGAGCAGGTTGGGCAGCGACTGACTGATCATCTGGCGCAGCGTGTCGATGTCGTTGGTGTAGTGGCTCATGATGTCGCCGCGCTGGTGCGTGTCGAAGTAGCGAATTGGCAGGTCCTGCATGCGGTTGAACATCTTCTCGCGCAGCTTCTCGAGCGAGCCCTGCGTGACGATGGCCATGGCGCGGTTCCAGAACAGCGAGGACAGGATGCCGACGCCGTAGATGCAGGCGAGGGTGGTCACGAGCTGTGCGATCTTGGGCTGTGCGGCTTCCCAATCGCCCGACTGCCACGATTCGCTAATAATCTGCAGAGCGCTCTGAAGGAAGGTCGCGCCGATGGAGTTGATGATGGCGCAGAGTACCACGCCGACGACGACGAGGGGCAAAAGCACGGGGTAGAAGCCAAAGAGCGTCTTGATGAGGCGCGACATGGTGCCACCCTTGCGGTTGAGTGCGCGCTCGGCGGTCGTTGCCTTACTCATGTGCCTCGCCTCCTTCCTGGGTCTGAGCTTGCGTTACGGATGCCTCGGTGTCGGCCTCGACGGCCCCTTCGCCCTCGGCAGACATCTTGTTTTGCGAGGTAAAAGTCTCGCGGTAGATCTCGCTCGTCTTAAGCAGCTCGTCGTGGTTACCGATCTGCGCGATGCGGCCGCCCTCCATGACGATGATGCGGTCTGCGTCCTGCACGGAGCTGATGCGCTGGGCGATGATGAGCTTGGTCGTGTTGGGCAGATAGCTTGCCAACCCTGCGCGAATCTTGGCGTCGGTCTTGGTGTCGACGGCGCTGGTGGAGTCGTCCAGGATCAAGATCTTGGGGCGACGCAGCAGGGCGCGCGCAATGCACAGGCGCTGCTTCTGACCGCCGGAAACATTGGAGCCGCCCTGTTCGATCCAGGTGTCATAGCCCTTGGGGAAGCCATCGACAAACTCATCGGCGCAGGCCAGATGTGCCGCCTCGCGGACTTCCTCGTCGGTGGCGTTCGGGTCGCCCCAGCGCAGGTTTTCGGCAATGGTGCCGCTAAACAGTACGTTTTTCTGCAGCACCATGGCCACCTGGTGGCGCAGGGCGTCCAAGTCGTAGTCGCGCACGTCCATGCCGCCCACGCGCACGGTGCCCTCGGTGGCGTCGTACAGGCGGGCGATGAGGTTAACGAGCGTGGACTTGGCCGAGCCGGTACCGCCGATGATGCCGATGGTTTCGCCGCTCTTAATGTGCAGGTCGATATCGTCGAGCGCCTGGCGCTTTGCATGCGCGGAATACTTAAAGCTCACGTGGTCAAAGTCGATGGAACCGTCGGCAACCTCGAGCACGGGCTCGGCGGGATCGGCGATCGTGGGCTCGGCGGCCAGCACCTCGGTAATGCGGTGCGCCGATTCGTCGGCCATGGTCACCATGACAAAGATCATCGACAGCTGCATCAGGCTCATGAGGATCGCGAAGCCATAGGTAAAGATCGAGGAGAGCTGGCCCACGTCGAACAGCGTGCCCTGGCTCGTGATGATGAGCTTGGATCCCAGGTAGATGATGACGACAAACGCGCCGTTGACGCAGATGTTCATCATGGGGTTGTTAAAGGCGAGCAGCTTCTCGGCGCGGGTGAAGTCCATCTGGACGTCGCGTGCGGCGGTCGCGAATTTCTCCTTCTCAAAGTCTTCGCGCACGTAGCTCTTAACCACGCGCATGCCGGTGACGTTTTCCTCGACGGACTCGTTAAGGGCATCGTACTTGTGGAACACGCGCGAGAAGATGGGGCGCACCTTAAAGATGATAAAGAACAGCCCAAAGCCCAGCAGCGGAATGATGACCAGGTAGACCATGGCAACGCTGCCGCCCATGATAAACGCCATGGTAAAGGCGAAGATCAATACCAGCGGCGCGCGCACGGCGATACGGATGATCATCATAAAGGCCTGCTGCACGTTGTTGATATCGGTGGTCAGGCGCGTGACGAGCGAGGAGCTCGAGAACTCATCGATGTTGGCAAAGCTGAACGTCTGGATCTTGTAGAACAGGTCGTGACGCAGGTTCTTGGCGAAGCCGCAGCTCGCATGGCTGCAGGTGACGCCGGCGGCGGCACCAAAAGCAAGCGACGTCAGCGCGATGAGCACCAAAAAGCCCGCGGTGGGAAGCATCTCGGCTACGGTGGCGCCGTCTTTGATGGCGTCGATCAGGTTGGCGGTGATAAATGGAATCAGCATCTCGCAGAGCACCTCGCCAAGCACGAGCAATGGCGTGGCAACAGCGACTTTCATATAGTCGCGGATGCTGCCCATGAGGGTTTTAATCATCCAGTTCCTCCCAGGTTACACGGATTTTCTCGAGCATTTCGGCGAGCTGCTCGCGCTCGTCGTGAGTGAGGGCACTAAAGGCCCGTTCTCTAAAGCGGATGCGGGCCGCCTGGTCGATGCGGGCGTTTTCCCGGCCGGTTTCGGTCAGGCGAATGGTGAGCTGCCGTCGATCCTTGGGGTTACGGCTGCGCTCGATGAGACCGTTGACCTCGAGCTTGGACAGGATCTCGGAAAGCGACCCCGGCTTGAGGTCAAAGTGCATGCCGAGTTCCTGCTGCGACATCTCGCCGCCGGGCTGCTTGGCCAGCAGGCAGATGATGGGCGCCTTGCCGGACACGCCTCCGCCATGAAAATGCATGTAATGGCCGCAAAAACCCAGGCCGCTCAGGATGCGCTTGGCGAGTTTGTCTTCGGCACTGACCGCTTCGGGTACATCCGCCGACTGTGACGGGTCGCCGCCGGGCTCGTGCGAACAAAGGTTAAGAGGTTCATCGCACATGAATTAGTGTTGCTCCTTTCTTTAGTTAGGTAGTGGAATTGTTTTGTGCCTAACCAATCTAGGAGCATGAGAAATGAATGTCAAGGTACCAAACTTATTAAGTTACGGCGTTTTGCCAAACGCCGTAACCGCTCGACGCTGCAAGCGTTCCTAAGCAGCAATCTGGCGTTCAATCGTCGGGCATGGCCACAAGGCCTATGCCCTCCTCTTTCACGTCACCTTGCTCGCTTAGGAACGCTTTCGCTGTCCGTCCTCAATCTGCAGCGCTGCCTCGGTTGGCATTTGAGTGATCCGTGGGGGACGGAGGAAAACGAATCATTTTGGGCTGCGGTGACACCCTTTCGAAGTTGCTTTGTCCAAAACTATGCCGGATTACTACGATGAATTCGAAATATCAGACCTCGGCATTGTTTTTCGTAAAATCACAAGCTGTCTACCTGCGGTTTTGCCGGAGTGCAATTCGTTGTGGTTGGAGGCTAACGGTTTATCGTAGTAATCCGGCATAGTTTTGGAATGGTAGTAAATAGATGGCAGCTACTGTGCCGCTACCGCCGCGATTTTGCCTCCCATTTCCGTAACCTTTCCGCAACAATGTGCCCTCCTCGGCGCCTGCGCCCGCTTGCAACGCCCCCTGCGCTACACTTAGTCGCACTATGGCGCCGTCGCGTCGCACCCGACCCAAGGGGGACACTCATGAAGAACACTCAGCTGCTGCTGATCAACGATATGTGCGGCTACGGTAAGGTCGCGCTTTCTGCCATGCTGCCGGTGCTGTCGCACATGGGTTACCGTATCCACAACCTGCCGACGGCCCTCGTTTCCGATACGCTCAACTACCCCAAGTTTTACATCCACGACACCACGGAGTACGTGCGTCAGAGTCTTGCCATCTGGGAGGAGCTCGGCTTTGAATTCGACGCCATCTCGACCGGCTTTATCGTGACCGAGGAAGAGGCGCGCATCATCTCGGACTTTTGCCACCGCCGTTCGCAAAAAGGCACCAAGGTGTTCGTCGACCCCATCATGGCCGACAACGGCAGGCTCTACGCCGGCGTGCCCGAATCGACCATCGGCCTTATGCGCAGCCTGGTCGAGTGCGCCGACTACGCGGTGCCCAACTATACCGAGGCGTGTCTGCTCACCGATACGCCTATGGCCGAGCAGATTACGGCCGATGAGGCTCGTGCGCTCGTGGACGCCATGCTCGCGCTGGGCGCCAAGTCGGTGGTCATTACGAGCGCGAAGGTCGACGGGGCGAGTGCCGTCATCGGCTACGACCATGTGGCGGGAGAGTACTTCACGATTCCCTTTGAGCTGATCCCGGTGTATTTCCCGGGCACGGGCGATACGTTCTCGTCGGTGCTCGTGGGTCGCGTTATGGCCGGCTGGAGCTTACAGCGTGCGACGACCGACGCCATGCGTGTGGTGGCCGAGCTTATCGAGCGCAATGCCGACCAAGAAGACAAGTCGGCCGGCCTTCCCATCGAGGCCTGCCTGGATGTGATCGACCATGAGTAACGCCGGCGAGGGCGGCGTCAAGCCTGCGGGCGAGAACGGGCCGCTCGGTGCGCCGCGTGGCAAGCGTCCGCGTATCCGCGTGAGCTGCGTGGACCAGCTGGGTGCGTGCCGTTGTCACCATGGTCACAAGCCGGGAGACGTCTTCGACTTCGATCGAGACCGCGGCAAGATGTGCGCTATGGCCTGTCACGTGGGCTTTCCCTATATCGATATCCTGCGCTATGGCGGAACCGTGCCTGGCAACGAGCCTGGTGCGGCAAAGTTCTGCTGCCCCGAGGTCGATACGCTGAACGTCGTGCTTGCCGAGATCGTCGACGAGTAACCGAGCGTGGATAATCTTCCACCGAGATAATGAGCGTGGATTTTCTCCCGTTTGGGGGCGCCCTTGAACGCTCAAAGTGGGAGATTTTCCACGCTCATTTCTTCATGTAGGAGATTGTCCACGCTCGATGTATGCCGATGGCGCGGTTCGTGCGCCCGCAAACCTACAGCTGCTCGAGCATGGCGGTGCAGCCGTCGAGCACATCGCGGTAGGTGGCGTCGAAATTGCCGGTGTACCAGGGGTCGGCCACGTCGCCGGGGCGATCGGTCCAATCGAGCAGGCGCGAGATCTTGCCATCGGGGTCCTTCCCAAAAATTCGGTACAAGCCGCGGGCGTTCTCGTCGTCCATATAGACAATGTGGTCCCAGTCGCCATACTCCGCGCGACGCACCTGACGTGCACGATGTGCGACGACGGGAATCCCGACCTCGCGCAGCTTGGCAACGGTACCGTGGTGTGGCGGGTTGCCGATCTCCTCGGTCGAGGTCGCAGCGGAGTCAATGACAAACTCGCCCGCGCGCCCAGCGCGGTGCACCAGCTCGGTAAACACCGACTCGGCCATCGTCGAGCGGCAGATGTTCCCATGGCAGATAAAGAGAACGCGGTGGACGGGCTTTGGGCTATTCATGACCAGCTCTCTCCAAACGAAGCCAAGTACGACGCATTATCGAACGGCGTCCCTAGGCCCTGACGATGCCAGCGAGCGCGACAGGTTCATGCTGGGAACCTCGATGATGCGCCAGAAGGCAACGGAGACGAGCATGCTTGCGGGCAGCGAGACCGCGGCAATCGCGAGCGGGTCGACAATCCCGAGCCTGGGCAGCAGGGCAGCGAGCGCACCGATGACAATGGCGTGGGTAAGGTAGAGGCTGTACGACACCTTTCCCAAAAAGACCATGGGGGCCGCAGAGAGCGCACGGCGCGTGAACCCGTCGGCGATCGCGACGACAACCACCACCAGGCAGGCCGCGTTCATGGCGGTGGACTCCAACGCCTCGAGGACCCCGCCGGGATGCCACACGAGCGAGAGCTCGATAACGCCAACGGAGGCCACAAGCAGCGCCAGCTCGGCCAGGATTGAAAGCTTGACGGCCTTGATTTTGTCGAATTGCCGGGCCGCCATGACGCCAAGCCAGAACATCAGGCAAAGGCGCAGCGGAAAGTAGCCCGTCCAGTACGAGACAAGCACCGCAATAAAGGCCGCAACAACCGCCAGACCCGTCCGGCGAATCCTTGATATGCACCAGATGGCCAGCGGAAGCGTCAGGCTAAACCAGAGCTCCCAGCTCATGGACCAGACAGGAGAGTCAACGCGGACGAGCTGCGCGCCAAAGAGGTTGTTGAGGCCATTGGACACGTTGAACAGCACGTCGAACTGCATGAGGATGTCATGAACCGCAGTGGGAAGGCCCGCGTCGTAGGCGACGGCAAGCGCGGAGCGCGACGTGGACCCCAGGCGCCATGCCACGTAGCCCGCAGGAAGGGCCAGTGCAATCGCCGCAAACAGCGGCACGCAAAGGCGGACGACCCTTCTTGGGTAATAGCCAAGCCAGTCGTACCCGCCGTTTCCCATGTGCTTAAAGGGAACAAGAGACAGCACTATGCCAGACAGGATGAAGAACACCATAACCGACGCGGTGCCAGGGAAGAGGCTCGGACCCCCCCGCGCCAAACGGCTTGACCATGATGTCGACGTGATACAGGAACACCATCAGCGCCCCGAGCCCTCGCAGGCCGTCAAGCGACAAGACACGCTTCTCGTGAGCAGGCATCGTCACCCCTTCCTTCGTGCATTCGAGCAGAGCGTCACATTATATACCCTCATGGATTTAGCGTACATTTTGACGAGAAAGACCCCCCAAATCGGGCGGATTCGGAGGTCTGGCTCATCTTTATGTACGCTGTCTGGAGCCGAGACCGCCGGCAGCAAGGGCGCCGGCACCCGCCCTACTCGGCCTCGGCCGCCTCCTCGCGGCGGACGACCTCGTCAATGAGGATGGCGTCGCCGTGCTTGGCACCGGCCACGGAGAGGCCCATGAGCACACCCATGCCCGTGATGTAGGCAAAGAGCATGGCAGGGTTGACGTCCATGACCACGCCGGAGAGGATTGGGGTGATGACCTGCGCGGCCATGCTCACCGTGTAGTAGTAGCCGGAGTAGTGGCCCACGGAGTTGGAGCTGCAGCACTCGAGGATCATGGTGTAGACGCACATGAGCGGCAGATGCTGCCATGACAGATAAACAGTAAACGTTGCATATGCGGCTTCCTTCCGATCGTCATCATCGAGCTCGAGTATCGCATCTACGCCTACGCCTACGCCCTCGCCCGCTTGCGCTCCCAGCGAGCCAACTTAATCGTCACCAGCGTGAGCGCCCAGGCCACAAGCGAGAACGCCGCGCCCACTGCGCCCACGCACGCAATGCCAACGCTGCTTACCACGGTGCCGCCCACTGCGGTGCCAAACGAGATGCCGACGTTAAACGCCATGGGCTCAACCGAACTTGCGAGAACCATCGACTTGGGGTGGCGGCTGCGTGCCACATCCATAAAGTGTGTGATGCACGACACCGAGAACAGGTACATGAGCAGCGCCAAGCTAAAGACAAAGACCAGCGCGAGCGGCATGGCGCCGCCCACGGCAAACAGCCCGAGTAACGCCGCAGCCTGCAGCACAAACGTCACAAGCAGCGCCTTCATGCCAAAGCGCGCATCGATCCATCCGCCCAGGATGTTCGAGATCAGGCAGAACACGCCGTAGGCCATAAGCGTGGTGCTCGCCTGAACGGTGCCCATACCCAGCACCTGCTCAAGATAAGGCGTCACGTAGCCGTAGAATACGTAGACCGAGCCCACGCCAAACAAAAAGATGAGCATGCCGGTGATGATGCTCGGTTCGCGCAGCAGCCCCGCCTGCTCGCGAAAGGTGGCAGGTTCGTCGGTTTGCCCAGCGCGCGGCATAAACATTACGAGCGCTCCGCAGATCAGAACGGCAAAGGCCAGCGTGCCGTACATGGCCACGTGCCAATCGAGTGTGTCGGCCACAAACTTGCCGATCGAAGTGACAAAGACCATTGCCACGGAAAACGCACCATATACCACCGAGATGGCAAACGAAGTTTGCTGCGGGGACAGCAGCTCGGGGATGTACGTCACACCCACAGCGAGCAGTGCGCCAGAGACGGAGCCCAGGATGATGCGCGAGATAAACAGCACCTGGAAGTTGGGCGCCAACGCCATGACCAGGTTGCCGAGCACAAAGACGATGCTGTAGCACACGAGCAGCTGGTAGCGGCGAAAACGTCCCGTGCTGAGCGCAAGCACCGGCGTGGCGATGGCGTAGACAAGCGCAAACACGCTGATGAGCTGGCCTGCGGTGGCAAGCGATATGCCGAGCTCCGTCGCCAGGTCGCTCTCGATGCCGATGACCACGAACTCCGAGCAGCCGAGCGAAAAACCTAACAACACGAGCAGCGCCAGGCAAAGATTGGTGCGCGCAGGTGAAAGCGCGGCGGCGGTTGACTTGCTTTTAGGCGTGGTTGCGGCGGTCAAGGCTGTCACTCCAATGTCGCATTAATAAGCGGGATTCAATCCCTGCAACTCTAACAGAATGTGACAAAGAGACAGTCCCTTTGTCGCATTGCGCTGCCAGCCAGTCGCCCAAACCGTCACAACATTCGTTGAAAAACTTAAAAACGAGGAAAAGCGTCGAATGTTGTGACGGTTTTCGTGTCCGGCGCGGGTGAGCTTCGGTGCCGTCTGGGGGTATAAGACTAGCGAGTGTTTATTTGCGAGGCCTAAGGGGCGCCCCGTATGGATATCGATAACTTTGAATGGTGGTATAGCGAGGGTGAGGCTCCGGACGAGGAATGGGACGAGCCCACGCCGCGTGACGTGTCGAGCGACGAGGACGAGACCGGCAACGATGCCGCTGTCGAGCCTGACGCCGCTTCCGATGCCGCCGAGCCCCTGACCTTCGAACAAGCTTGGGCCCAAGCTGAGGCAGACGAGGCCAAGGCCGACGCTACGGCCACGCTCGGCGAGCCAGCCGACATGTCGATCTCGCCGGCAAAGACCCCGCAGCCGCGTCACACCATCGATCCCGACAGCACGGCATCCTTCAGTATTCTCGACGTGCCCTCGCAGGGCGCTCAGGCGCCCGCGCCCACACGTCGCCCCAATCTGTCTCGCGAGGAAGATGCAGGACGTCGCTCTCCGCTCGGCCCCATCCTTATCGCCTTCATGGCCGGCGTTATCGCATGCTCGGTAATTGGAAACGTCTGGAGTCATGTTGAACAACAGCGAAAAGACGCCGCCAAGGTCGAGATGTCTGTCGAGCAATCGCTTGGCCGCACGCGCTCGGTTCATGTGTCGGTCGAGGTCAAGGACGGCGCGACGTGGGACACCGCGCGCGGCGACAGCCAAATGCTCATCCACATCGTGGGGCGCACGCTCAAAGGACAGATGATTGACGAGTATCAATACGTCAACTCCGCTGGCGACGGTATCGAACTCAAGCCCGGTGACTACGAGCTCACGGTCGACGAGCCGCCCGTCGCCACCGACGGCACGCGCTTCCGTGCCTCAAAGCGCATGGTCCCCGTGAGCTTTAACTCACAGGCGCCCGACACGGTCGACACCACACCGCAGGGCGGGTTTGACCTTTACGTGGATGCCCAGTAGGCGCTCGCCACTCATTCCGCTATGGCTACTCAATAATCGCCTGCCGTCCCGTCTCGCCGCCAAGAGTGGGACAATAGCCCTCGACACTATTGTTTACTTTTGGAGGAAGTAGCATGTCTACTGTCACTACCATCAAGCGCGGTGGCCTCACCGCGGCCATCGATTCC
Source organism: uncultured Collinsella sp. (assembly GCA_958403205.1). Taxonomy (GTDB): domain Bacteria; phylum Actinomycetota; class Coriobacteriia; order Coriobacteriales; family Coriobacteriaceae; genus Collinsella. The sequence continues at coordinate 37,651 of CATXWM010000012.1, forward strand.
ATGGGTGCCCAGCTCACGAGCCTTGCCCTCAACGGCAACGAGTATCTGTGGCAGGGTAACCCCGCCTTTTGGGGCAAGCATGCGCCCATCCTGTTCCCCATTGTGGGCTCGCTGCGCAACAACACGGCGACGTCTGCGGCCGGCACCTGCGAGATGCCGCGCCACGGACTCGCACGCATCGTCGAGCACAAGCTGGTCGAGGTTTCGGAGGACGGCTCCTCGGTAACTTACGAGATCACCGACACGCCCGAGTCGCTCAAGGCCTTCCCGTTCCACTTTAAGCTCAACATGACCTATGCCCTGACTGGCGACGCCACCCTCACGCAGACCTTTGCCGTCACCAACACCGGCGACGTGGACCTGCCGTTCTCGGTGGGTGGCCACCCAGCATTTAACGTGCCCGCCCCCGGTGCCGAGGACGAGGCGTTCGAGGATTACGAGCTGGCATTTACCGAGGATTGGACCAACGAGGCCCCCATCATCACGCCCGATGGCCTCATGACGTTCGAGGGCAGCTACAAGGCTCCCGATAACTCGGACGTGCTACCCATTACGCACCGCAGCTTCGATAACGATGCCATCATGTTCACCGATGTCCCGGGCTCCACGCTCACACTGCGCGGCCGCAAGTCGGGCCACGGCGTCAAGATCGACTTTGAGGGCTTTAAGTACATCGGCGTGTGGTCTGCCGCCAACGACGCTCCGTTTGTGGCGCTCGAGCCCTGGACCGGTCACACCACCATGGACACCGAGGACGACGTCTTTGAGCACAAGGCCAACACCATCACCCTGGCCCCCGGCGCTACCGATAAACGTAGCTTTAGCGTCACCTTGTTCTAGAGGTTCCGCCGTTCTAACGAACGGCGGACCGGTCGACGCTGCGCGCCACCCAGAGCGACAATTTGTCATTCAAAAGGCATGGCATGACCAGAAGGTCTATGCCGTGCCTTTTTCATGCCAACTTGTTCGCTCTGGGCGGCGCTCGCTGGCATTGCCAAAACATCGACGCTCCCAATGACTACCGTGTGTCTATTAATTTTTCGAGCTTGTGCTGTGCTGCTGGTCGCTGGCGTATATCCTGTTAAGTCGTCAGCATACGATTCAACAGGGAAGGCAGATTATGCATTCTCCCCATCAACGCGACGCGCATCCACAGCCGGTATGCAGCCGTCGCATCTTTTTGGGTAGCGCTCTCGCTGCGAGCGCTACTGTCGTCGCCGGCGCACTTGCCGGTTGCCAGCGCCCCTCCACGCTGGAAGTAGTTCAGCCCACGACGGGTGGCGGTCGCGACGACCTGTCCGATTCCGTTATCGGCAAGGACAAGATCCGCATTGGCATGGAGGCGGCCTACGCCCCGTACAACTGGCAGGTCTCCGAAGCCAGCGAGTACACCATCCCCATCGACAACGTGCAGGGCGCCTATGCCGATGGCTACGACGTGCAGATCGCCAAGGTCGTCTGCAAGGCCCTCGGCGGCGAGCCCGTTGCCGTCAAGCAGAGCTTCTCGGGTCTTATCGATTCGCTCAACAACGGCCAGATCGACCTCATCATTGCCGGCATGAGCGCCACGCCCGAGCGCGAGGAGTCCGTCGGCTTTTCCGACCCGTACTTCATTGGCTACTTTGGCCTGTTCGTAAAAGAGGGTTCCCCCTACCAAAACGCCACCAAGCTCAGCGACTTCAGTGGCGCCACGGTGCTCGGCCAAAAGGACACCATGCTCGATACCGTTATCGACGAGATTCCGGGCGTTGTGCACAAAAACCCGGTCGATTCGGTTCCCACGGTGTTCTCGAACCTGCTGCAGGGCACGTGCGACGCCGTGACCTACAACACCGAAAACGAGAAGGGCTATATGGCCCAAAATCCCGGTATCGTCCCCATCCATTTTGCCGAGGGCGAGGGCTTTAAGCAGGAGGTCGCGGCAAATGTCGGTTGCCGCAAGGGCTCGGACAAGCTGCTTAAGCTCATCGATAAGACGCTCAAGGGCATTAGCCAGGAGGAGCGCGACCAGATGTGGGACGCGTGCCTCGACCGTCAGCCGGCATAGGGAGGCAGCATGAAAACCATTAATCGCCTGGCCTCCTTTATCAAGGCCGACCACCGTTATGTCTACCTGGGCACGAGCGTTATCGCGGCACTCGGCCTGGCCGCGAGCCAGCGCAACCCCACGCCGCTGAGCTTCTTGGCCCCCACGGGCGTGTTCCAAGATTGCCTTTGGGCGATTCTTTGGGCCTGGCTCGTCGTGTCGGCGGCGGCGCTGGTCACCAAGCTTATGCACTGGAGCGACTATCGCGAGAAGTCGCCGTTCGCGTCCGATCGCTTCCGCCGCGGCGCGCGTATGGGCAGCTACGTCGTGGTTGCCATCGCGGCAATCTTCTTTATCGACCGCTGCGTTATGTCGTTTATCGATCTGGTGCGGGTGAGCATTGTCTCGGACTCCAATCCCAGCGACTTTCTGTCGAGCCTGGTCTACATGACCTACAAGAGTGGCGACTTCTTTATCCGCGGCATTCAGATCACCATCGCGCTCGCGTTTTTTGGCACCATCATCGCCTTCTTCCTGGCGCTGTTGCTGGTGTTCCTGCGTATCCAGACGTTCGACCGCGTGGACAATGACCTCACGCGCTTCTTTAAGAGCATCGGCCGAGGCTTTGCGACCGTCTACTCCACCATCGTACGCGGCACGCCCATGATGGTGCAGGGCCTGCTCATCTACTACGCGGGCTTTACCGTTCTGCGCGGCATGGGCTTCGAGACGGCGCAGGCCAACCAGATCTGGAGCACCTTTACCGCGGGCCTCGTCACCATTTCGCTCAACTCCACCGCCTATATGATGGAGGTCCTGCGCGGCGGCATCGAGTCCATCGACCCCGGCCAGGCCGAGGCGGCGCGATCGCTGGGCCTGTCGCAGTGGCAGGCCATGCGCAAAGTCGTGTTCCCCCAGGGCATTAAAAACGCGATTCCGGCGCTCACCAACGAGCTCATCATCAACATCAAGGATTCGTCGGTGCTCTCGGTCATCGGCGTGTTCGACCTTATGTACGCTACTACCACGGTCGCTGGCGTGTACTATCGCCAGATGGAAGTCTACTGCGTGGCGCTCGTGGTCTACCTGATCCTGACGCTCGTGGCGAGCCGCCTGCTCGAGGCCTTTGGCAAAAAGCTCGGTGCCGAGGCTCCGGCCACGCTGCCCAGCTCCAACTAGGCGCAAGACGAGGAGATTCATCATGGCAGATACCGTTACTACCGGCGCTGCGGCCGCGCAAACCAAAGAGCCGCTCATCCGCGTTGAGGGCCTGCGCAAGAGCTTTGGCTCGCTCGAGGTGCTCAAGGGCATCGACCTGGCCGTTAGCCCCGGCGAGGTCGTCACCATCATCGGCGCCTCGGGCTCGGGTAAGTCGACGCTGCTGCGTTGCCTCAACCTGCTCGAGACCCCGGACGCGGGCCACATCTGGTTCCACGGCCAGGACCTCACGGCCGAGCGCTGCAACATCAACAAGCTGCGCGAGGACATCGGCATGGTGTTCCAGGGCTTTAACCTGTTCAACAACATGGACGTGCTCGACAACTGTACGCTCGCGCCCGTCACGCTCAAAAAGATGAGCAAGGCCGAGGCCGAGAAGGTCGCGCTAGAGCATCTGGCAAGCGTGGGACTCGAAAAGTTCGCACACGCCGCCGTGGGTCGCCTGTCCGGCGGCCAAAAGCAGCGCGTGGCCATCGCCCGCGCCTTGTGCATGAACCCGCAAATCATGCTGTTCGACGAGCCGACCTCTGCGCTCGACCCCGAGATCGTGGGAGAGGTGCTCGAGGTCATGCGCAAGCTCGCCGCCGACGGCATGACCATGGTCGTCGTCACGCACGAGATGGCTTTTGCCCGCACGGTGTCCGACCGCGTGGTCTTTATGGACAAGGGCGTGGTGCTCGAGGACGCCGCGCCGGCTGAGCTCTTCGGCAATCCCAAGCACCAGCGCACCCGCGAGTTCCTCTCGCGTTATCTCAACGACAAATAATGCAAGCGAACGTGGCAAAGGGACCGCCTCTTTGCCACGTTATTTTTGGAGGAAGGCATGGCCGAGGTTTGGCGCTTCTTTGCGCACGAGGATGATTTTGCCGATATCGATGAGGTCGGCGCGTGCGAGCGCCTGGGCCGCGTGCTGTCGTTTCCGACGATTTCGAGCATGGATGCCCAGACGGTGGACTGGCAGGCGTTTGACGACCTGCGCGCCTATATGCAGCAGGGCTGGCCGCGCGTGTTTGCGACGGGCGAGGTCGAGCTCATCGACCATTCGCTGCTCGTGACGCTTGCCGGCACCGACCCCGCCCTCAAGCCGGTCATGCTCATGGGCCACATGGACGTGGTTCCCGTGGTGCCGGGCACCGAGACGGACTGGACGCACGATCCCTTTAGCGGACATGTGGACGACACCTACATTTGGGGTCGCGGCGCCATCGATATGAAAGACCAGGTCGCAGGCATTCTCGAGGCAGTTGAGTATGCGCTCGCGCACGGCTGGGAGCACAAGCACACGCTGCTCCTGGCCTTTGGCCAGGACGAGGAGACGACGCAGTACGGCGCAGGCGCCATCGGCCGCGCGCTCGAGGAGCGCGGCATTGAGCTTGAGTACCTGATCGACGAGGGTGACTATCGTATCGTTCCGGCTGCCGAGTACGGCACAGGTGAGGGTTGGCTTATGCATGCCGATCTTGCCGAGAAGGGCTATGCCGATATCGTACTCAAGACGAGAAGCGAAGGCGGGCATTCTTCCAACCCTTACGGTGGCACGTCGCTCGAAGTGCTCAGCCGCGCCATTGCCGCGATCTGCGATATCGAGTGGCCGGCGCGTGTGACCGATTTGCTTGCCGCGCAGCTCGTCGAGCTGGGGCTTTATACCGCAGACGAGATTGCTGCCAGCAAGGATGCCATCGTGCGCGACTGCCTCGCCAGCAAAAAGCTGTACCCGCTTGTGACCACCACCTGCGCGCCCACGCAAATCGAAGGCGGCAGTACCGGTGCCAACGTAATGCCGCAGGATATGTGGGCCAATATCAACTTCCGCATGCTCGAGGGTACGAGCGTGGCCGATGTCGTGGCCTGCTGCCGCGAGGCCGTTGCCGCCGCTGGGCTCGCTGGCCGAGTCGAGATCGAGCTGGGCCCCGGCAGCTCCGAGCCCTCGCCATCCCCGCGCGTGGGCGGTCCGGGGCTCGAGGCCGTCCGCGCCATCGCCGCCCGCTATTTCCGTGATCCCAAGGGGACGGAGGAAAACGGATCGTCTGCGGTGGGCCAAGAGCCGATGAGCATCGTGCCCTCGACCGTGATTGGTGCAACCGATGCCGCCAACTACCAGCGCATTTGCCACGAGTGTATCCGTTTCTCCGCCTTCGTGGTCGACGATGACGAATGCGACCGCGGCGTCCACGGCACCAACGAGCGCATCACCCGTCGCGCCTACCTCCAAGGCATCCGCTTCCTCATCGCCCTGCTCCACACGCTCTAGAATGTGACAAAGGGACTGAGCCGGCAACTGGCAACCGGTTTCATCGGTAATGAGATAAAAACTGTCATAGAAAAAGACTAAGATATCTTAAGAGACACATGCTGGGGTTGGTATTCCATGAACGACTGCGGGCATGTGCCAGACTGCCTCGGCCCCCGGGGAGCGCCCGGGCAGGTCGCCGTGTGACTGGGGAGGAAATTATGCAGGAGCTCAGAGAGACGACGTCTCTACTCGTGAATAATGTTATCGGGGGGGGTCCCAGCAGGGAACATCCTGGTAGACACCGGCCGCGCGAGCGGTGGTCCGTCATGTCTTATGGCCGTCGTCGCGGGCTGTGCCCGGTCTCGCCATATGCGATTGTTCTGGCCCTCGCCGTCGCGCTGACGGTGGGTTTCTTCCTGCCGACCCGTGCGGAAGCAGCGTTTCCGGACCACACGGTCACGACGACTTCGCCCTCGGGGACGACGATCAACCTGTTTGATTACTGGGTGAATCCCGATGACCATCTGTCGGTTTCCGGCAACGGCGGCATCAACGCAAACCACCTGTTCCAGTTCAAGGATCAAGGAGCCAGCGAGGATCTTAACAAGTATACGGGTGGCTCCCAGGTCCGCACCGGCATCGTGAACAACGTTCTTGCCGGTGGTTACCCGAGACTCACCGACCGCTGGAAGGGAGAATCCCTCGGCTACCTGTTTGATTCCTCCGTCCATACGGGCAAGATATCCCATATGGGTGTGACGGGTTTGTTGCGGGTCAAGGGCGGCTACTACGAGTATGACAGCTCGCAGAACTACGCGGCGTACAACGCCAATAAGAATGCATTTGATGTCTACAATGCTGCCGGCGTTAAGCAAGCGGGGTCTGGGCCTCAGACAGTAGGCCAGTTCTTCCCCTTCGATGCGGCCGATGAGGTATTCAAGGAAGAGGACGGCAAACTCGTCCCGAACGGCATTACGTCGCAGAACGTCGCTGACCCTCAATATAACGGTAACAAACCCCTCAACCATTATTTCGGCCTCTCAATGTCCACGCGATTCGTGCAGCCGAAGGATGGCAAAACGAACGCTGGCAAAACGAACGCTGGCAAGCCCATGACCTTCGAGTTCGCCGGAGACGACGACGTCTGGGTGTTCATTGACGATGTCCTTGTGGGCGACATTGGCGGCATCCACACCAGTGCTGATCTGACCATTAACTTCCAAACGGGCGAGATTAAGGTTAACGATTCCACAGTCGGCACGCTGTTAAGCAAGTTCCAGGAAGCAAAGCAGGATACTACTAAGGGCTTCAACGGCAGCACCTTCGCCGACGGCACCAACCACACCCTCAAGTTCTTCTACCTGGAGCGCGGCGCCACCGACTCCAACATGGAGCTCAAGTTCAACCTCGTGACGGTGCCCGAGTCCGACATCATCAAGTTCGACCAGGACGGCAAGTTCGTACAGGGTGCCGAGTTCAAGCTCTATAAGACCGACAAGGACTTCAAGACCGTGGGCGAGCTCATCGGCTCCGGTACCACGGACGAGGCCGGCCACCTAACGCTCACGAACGACGTGGACAACGGCGTCATCAACTTCGACGATCTCTACAACAAGGATCACGACAACAACAAGTACTACCTCCTGAAGGAGACGCGCGTACCCGAGGGATACCGCTCGAGTCTCGCGGCGACGGGTGGTAGCATGCAGCTCGAGTACGTGCCCGCGAGCGCTGAGAACGGCGCGGGCGGCGTCATCATCAACCGCGGCGGTATGGACGCGGGCAGCGTCGTGTGGAAGACCGGTGCGTTCGCCCCCGCGAAGGAGACCATCACCGCGCCGTCGACCGTGTACAAGGCAAATAATGATCTGACGAAGTCCGACAAGACCGTCAATCTGGACTCCGGCATACTGTTCGCTGTGGTGCTCAAGCGCGACAAAAGCGCAGGCACAGGTATCAAAGATCCGAGCAATTGGTACGCCGTGTCGGGCGACCCATCGACGGGAGCGGGATACACCCTCGCCAAGGAGCCGGGCATGACCGGTGCTATCGAGGCGGCGAAGAAGGACCTGCACGCCTTCACGCTCAACACAAGCGGCCAGTACCAGGTAGAGATTCAAAATCTGCCCGGTGACATCTCCAAGTACTACTACCTGCTGAGCGGTGATGCCCGCAAGGATGCCGAGTACACGGTGGCCATCTACCACACAACGGCGAGCTCGATCGGCGAAGCGACGCCTAAGAACACAGTCCACGTGTACAGCGACGACATCGCAGACGGCACGAACTTCAAGCGGCAGTTCGCCACGCGCCTGCTCGTCACGAACATCCAGAATCGCCTGTTCGTGCAGAAGACCGATACCGAGGGTAAGCCCGTTGACGGGGCGAAGTTCGGCCTTTACAAGTCCACCCAGGTGACTACGGATGCGAACGGCAAGGCCGTGCTCGATGGCGACCAGGCCCCCTACGACACCCTGACGACGAGGTCGCTCACCAACCCGGTCAAGCTCGAAGGGGCGGGCGTATTCCCGTCTACGAGCGACAGTAGCGAGCCGCTCGTGAAGGGTACCTACTTCCTGAAGGAGGTCTCGGCGCCCAATGGCTTCCTGCTTAATGACAGGCTCATCAAGGTGATTGTGGACGATTACGGCGTCCACGCCGATGCTGGTACAGTTGATGACGGCGTTTCGACGTTCGTGGGCGTGGGCTCGCTCATGAAGAGCCTGGGCCAGTTTGGCGCAGAGGGCGACATTGACAACACGCTCACGTGGATCAAGGGCCAGCGCCAGACGTCCGACGGGACGCTCGACGGCAACGGCAACCTTTCCTGGAACAATGACGCCAAGGGCGGCGAGAATGAGGTACATCTTAAGTACGACGCCAATGGACGTGTCTACCAGTATGGGCCCACCAAGAAGGACGAACCTTACCGCCTGGAGACCGAGACGGGCTGGATACGTATGGGCATCACGCAGGACGTGTCTGGTGACACTAATGCGAAGGGCGCCCGCGCCGACCTGGACGACATGAATCTGAACGCCCTGTTTACGGGCGCCACCTGCGTGCGCGTGGCGAACGAACGCGAGGCGAGCCTCGAGGTGACGAAGAAGGTTGACGTGCCCGCTGGCCTGACGGGCAATAAGGACGCGAAGTTCACCTTCAAGTTCACCGTGCCCGAGGGGAAGACGTACAAGGCCGCAGTGTTCGAGAAGGCGGGGACTGCGAGCGAGCGGCGGGTCGGCAACGTGTTCGACCTGACGAACGGCTATTCGCAAACCATCAAGGCCGACGAGACGATTCGCGTGTACGGCCTTGCCAAGGGTGACAATTACACGGTGAAGGAGCTGACCGGCAAGGACGAGATGCCCGCGGGCTATAAGCTGACCGGCCGCAAGCAGGGTGCCACGGATCTGAAGGACGCAGGCGATAGCGTCACCGGTAAGATCGCGAAGCAAAATACCGACGGCACGTTGGTCGAAGCCAACAAGCTGGTGTTTACCAACACTTACACGGCGGAAGCCAGCGACAAACTGACCCCACAGGTAACGAAGAAGATCTCCGGCACCGAGAGGACGGACAAGAAGTTCTCGTTCACGCTGGCTGCCACGTCGAAGACGAAGGATAAGATTGACGCCGGCGATTTGGAGGATGACGGTCTAAAGGGTGACACACCCTCGGAGTCCAAGACCACGAAGGGGGAGATCACCGGCAAGGACGGTCAGCCCCTCAACTTCTCCGGCATGACATTCAACAAGGCAGGCGACTACACGTTTACGCTCACCGAGGCCCACGGGGAAGATGACGATCCTAATGCGACTGGTGTGCAGAACACTGGTTGGACGATGGACGATTCCACCTACACCGTCACGGTGAAGGTTGAGGACAAGAATGCCAAGCTGACTGTCACAGGCGTGGCGGTGGAAAAGGACGGCGATGACAAGAGCGAGACGCTTGAGGTCAAGAAAGGTAAGGTGAACCTCGCCACCTTTACCAACAGCTATGCTGCGAAGGGTTCCGTGACCCTGGCGGCGAAGAAGCGCTTTACGGGCGGTGCGCTCGCGGGGAACGATTTCTCGTTTGCTCTGTACAAGGGTGACAAGGCGGAAGGCACGCCCCTTGAGACCGTCACGAACGACGAGAACGCCAACATTACCTTCCAGCCCATCAACTACACCGAGGCCGGTGACTACGACTACACCATCAAGGAGGTGAAGGGCGCCGACCCGACCGTCGTCTACGACGGTCAGGAAGTGAAGGTCAAGGTCAGCGTCACCGATAACAAGAACGGCACGCTGGGCGCAACCGCCACCTACGGCAGCGATGAGGCCGTTCCGACCTTCACCAACTCGAAGCCGACGACGGACGTTACCGTCGAGGCGACGAAGATCCTCACGGGCAAGGCGCTGACGGACGGCGCGTTCGCCTTCGGCCTGTACGACCAGGCCGGCAACGAGGTCGCCAAGGGCACCAACGACCGGGGCGGCAAGGTCGAGCTGGCCGTCAAGAACCTGAACCTGGGCGAGTACGACTACACGCTCAAGGAGGAGAAAGCCGGCCAGACCGTCGACGGCGTGGCCTACGACGCCAAGGAAGTCAAGGTCCACGTCAAGGTAGAGCAGAACCAGGGCGACAACAACAAGACGAAGGTGACCGTCACCTATGACGGTGCCGCTACGGCTCCCACCTTCAACAACACCTACGACGCAAAGGGTTCCGTAATCCTGACGGCGACCAAGACCATCAAGGTTGCGGACGGCTTCGACCACACGACGAAGCCCGCGGACGGCGAGTTCACCTTCGACCTGAAGGACGCTGCCGGCAACGTGCTCGACACCGCGAAGAACGATGCAAACGGCAAGGTCAGCTTCACGCGCGAGTTCCAGCTCTCCGACTTGGACGGCGCCGCGAGCAAGGACTTCACCTACACCATCGTGGAGCAGCCGGGCGCGGAGCCGGGCATGGTCTATGACAGCCATCCCCTCACCTATACGGTGACGGTCACGGACGGCGGGAACGGAGCACTGAATGCGAAGGCGATCGTGACGAGCGCATCCGGCTCGGATACCTTCACCAACACCTACCAGCCGGCCGCGACCGGCCTGGCCCTCGGTGCGCAGAAGAGCTATGTGAAGAAGGACGACAACACGCCGATCGTCCCCAAGTGCGGCGAGTTCACCTTCGATGTGTACGAGGGCAACCTGACGGCTGAGCAGCTTGCCGGGGCCAAGCCCGTCCGGACCGCGACCAACGGCGCGGACGGAAGTGTTAACTTCGACGCCTTCTCCTACGCGAAGCCGGGCACGCACGAGTACACCATCGTGGAGCGGAAGGGTGATCTGGCCTACGTGACCTACGACGCCGCGGTGCACCATGCCGTGGTGACGGTTGCGGACAATGCCGGCACGCTGCAGGCGAGCGTCGCCTACGACGGCACGAATGTCACGAAGCCCAGCTTCACCAACACCTACGAGGCACAGGCGACGGACTCCGGCGCGATCGCCCTCACCAAGAGCGTTGACGTGCACGACGGCAGCTATCAGCTAAAGGCGGGAGACTTCGCCTTCGAGCTGGTGGGGTCTGACGGCTCGGTGATCCAGACCCAGAAGAACGATGCGCACGGCAAGGTTGCCTTCGACAAGCTGACCTTCGACCATGCGGGCACCTTTACCTACACGGTCCGCGAGGTGCAGCCGACGGGGGACGCGCCGGGCGTGCCGGGCGTGACCTACACCGGCAAGACGTACACCCTGACCTACGTGGTGAAGGACAACAACGACGGCAAGCTGGCGGTAGAGAGCTCCACGGCGAAGCCGAGCAAGGGCACCGAGAACGGCGTCACCCCCAACACCATGACGTTTGCGAACAGCTACCAGCCGGGCGCGACCTCCTACCAGATCTCCGGCATCAAGGTGCTTGAGAATACCGATTCGGCCACCATGCGGACGCCCGCCGATGGCGAGTTCACGTTCGCGCTGATTGACGCGGCCACCGGGCAGGAGATTGACCGGACCACGAACGCGGGTATCGCGTTTACCTTCAAGGCCATCTCGTACACTGCGACTGGTTCGCATACGTACCAGGTGAAGGAGGTTGCGGGCCAAGATGGCACCATCACTTACAGCGATGCGGTGTTGGATGTGACGGTGAGCGTGACCGACGACGGCAGCGGCCAGCTGACCGCGACGGCGAACAAGACGGCCGCGGATCTGACCTTCACCAACACCTACACGCCGACGGCAACGACGGCGACGATTACCGGAACGAAGGCCCTGACCGGCCGCGACCTGGCCGAGGGCGAGTTTTCCTTCGACCTGAAGGACGCCGCCGGCAACGTGGTCCAGACGGTGCAGAACGGCGTCGACGGCACGTTCGGCTTCGCGCCGCTGCAGCTGGACAAGGTGGGGACGTACGTCTACACCGTGTCCGAGCGGGCAGGGGCGACGGCGAACGGCGTCACCTACGACACGACGGTCTTTACCGCGACGGTGACGGTGACGGAGAATGCGGAGACGCACGCGCTGGAGGCGCAGGTTGCCTACAGCAAGGGCGGCAAGGCTGCGGATGCGGTGGCGTTCAGCAACAGTTACGCGCCGGCCGCGACTGAGGTGAAGCTGGGGGCCTCCAAGGTGCTGAGCGGCGAGGACCTGAAGGAAGGGCAGTTCTCCTTCCAGCTGAAGGATGCCGACGGCAAGGTGCTGCAGACCGCAAAGAACGCGGCGGACGGCACGGTGGGCTTCGAGGCGATCTCGTACGACAAGCCCGGAACGTACGCCTACAGCATCTCCGAGGTGGACGACGGTCAGAAGAACGTGACGTACGACGCGGCCGAGCACCGGGTAACGGTGACGGTGACGGACGACGGTGCGGGCCATCTGGTGGCGACGGTAACCTATGACGGCGCCGTGGCGCCGGTGTTCAAGAACACGTACACGCCGCCGACCACCCCGCCGACGGAGCCGCCCACCAATCCGCCGAGCAAGTCACCGGTGCCGAAGGAGGAGAAGCCGGGTCTGCCGTATACGGGCGATACCAGCTTGTCGCCGATGGCCCTGGGTGGCATCGCGGGCGGCGCGGTGGTGCTGATCGCCGCAGGCGTTATCCTGCGGCGCCGGAACCGGTAGCTACGGCGGCCGAGAAGGGCTTTGATTGAGGGCGGGTGGTCGCAGGGCGCGGCCGCTCGCCCTTTTTGGTGAAAGGCTATGTTAACCCGCCGTTTGCACGTCCGGCTCCAGATGGAACTCGTACTCCGGCTCCATCATCTTCTTCCGGATCTTTTCGTAGCGCCCGTCGTCGAGCTGCTCGCGCATGAGCGACGTCCTGTCCCCGACGCGTGCGGCCTCGCGCAGCCATCTGAACCACATCAGGCAGCTGTGGAGCCTGCGGGTCGATACGCCCTTGAACCTCTCGAGGAAGTGGCCGAGCGAACCCTGCGCTTCAGCATCCTCTGGACCGTGTCCCGCTCGTACCCGGTGAGCCTGCCGTGGGTCCTCGGGACCGCCCTCGCGGCGCCCTTCCCGCCCTTTCCGGACATGGCGTCCTCCGATCTCCCGGGGCCGGCCGATCCGGCCCTCAGGGTATCGGATTCCCAAATTTATCCGTATATGTGCGGATGAATGCGGGAGGCGTTCGGATGAAGTTGTATTCAAGGAAAGAGACTGACCCTTTGTCGCATTCCGTGCGGGTTATATGCAGGTATGCCTGCGCACGCTATCATGTATGGGTTAGACCGCAACTATGTACCTCATACGCGAAGGGATGCGCATGTATCTGAAGATCGACATGTTCTAGCTGGGCTTACCCCCGCAGTGGCGCCGCGCGCCCCATCAACTCTGCCGATTTTCGCCTTCACGCACATAAAGGAGTCCCGCCATGCGCGACAAGCTCGAAAAGATCATTAAGGCCTACGAGGAGCTCGAGAAGAAGCTATCTGACCCGGCCGTCGCCTCCGATATCAAGGAGTTCACGCGTCTCAACAAGGAGTACGCGCACCAGTCCGACCTCATTGCCGCCTCGCGCGAGTACATCGGCGCGCTCGATGACATCGAGGCTGCCAAGGAAATGCTGCACGATACCACCGATGCCGATGAGAAGGAGATGCTCCAGATGGACATCTCCGAAAACGAGGCCAAGCTCCCCCAGCTCGAGGAAGACATCAAGTACATGCTCATTCCGAGCGACCCCAACGACGACAAGAACACCATCGTCGAGATCCGCTCCGCCGCCGGTGGCGACGAGGCGGCCATCTTCGCCGGCGACCTGTACAAGATGTATCAGCGCTTTTGCGAGTCGCGCGGCTGGAAGACTACCGTGCTCGATTCCAGCCCCAGCGAGGCCGGCGGCTTTAAGTCCATTGAGTTCAAGGTCGAGGGCGACCGCGTCTACTCCGTTATGAAGTACGAGTCCGGCGTGCACCGTGTCCAGCGCGTTCCCAAGACCGAGTCCCAAGGCCGTATCCAGACCTCCACGGCAACCGTCGCCGTGCTTCCCGAGGCCGAGGAGATCGACGTCCAGATCAACCAGTCCGACCTGCGCATCGACACTTACTGCGCCTCGGGTCCTGGTGGTCAGTGCGTTAACACCACCTACTCCGCCGTGCGCATCACCCACCTGCCCACCAACACCGTGGTGCAGTCGCAGGAGCAGCGCTCCCAGATTCAGAACCGCGAGGTCTGCATGCAGATGCTGCGCGCCCGCCTCTACGAGATGGAGCTCGAGAAGCAGCAGGCAGAGCTCGGTGCCGAGCGCCAGAGCCAGATTGGCCACGGCAACCGTTCCGAGAAGATCCGCACCTACAACCAGCCCCAGGACCGCGTGACCGATCACCGCATCGGTTTCAACTCCACTTATAACGGCGTCCTTCTGGGCGACCAGCTCGGCACCGTCATCGAGGCACTCGCCGCCGCCGAGCGTGCCGAGAAGCTGGCACAGGCTGTGTAGGTTACGCGGTTTTACCAAACCGCGTAACGGCTCGACGCTGCAAACGCCCCTAAGCGGCAATCTGACGTTCAATCGTCGGTCGCGTACCGAAGTACGCTTCCCTCCTCTTTCACGTCACCTTGCTCGCTTAGGGGCGTTTTCGCTCATATGACCCAATCCGCTGTCAAGAGCCACAATGGCCCCGCCGACCGCTT
>CATXWM010000013.1 GCA_958403205.1 uncultured Collinsella sp.
TTGCGTTTTCGACCTTGTCGCGCATCTCGGCGACCTTCATGCCGAAGATGATCTGGATATTGTTGCCGTTGCGGTTGATGCCGCTGTTGGGCACGTGGTTGATGAGGTTCTCATCGATGAGGTCCGGGTTCTTAACGTTCACGCGGAGACGCGTAAAGCAGTTCTCGAGCTCCTCGATGTTGTCCTTGCCGCCAAGACCTGCGACCAGGTCGGCAATACCTGCATCGACGCCCTCTGCGGGAGCCGCGGCAACAGCGCCCTGCTTCACCGCGACAGAAGCGGCGGCCTCGCCCTCGGCAACGGACTCGGCGAGCTCGGACTCCTCCTCGCGACCAGGCGTGTGGAGGTTGAGCTTCTTAATAAGGAAGGTGAAGAGGAAGAAGTACAGAGCGGCGTTGACGACTCCGAGCACCAGCATAACCGGCCAGTTGGTCTTGTCGACACCCAGGACCAGGTTGGAAACCACGATGTTGATGATGCCGCCTGCAGTCGAAGCGGGCACGGAGAGGACCTTGAGCAGGACCAGGAAGATGCCGGAAAGAACCGAGTGAACGACAAAGAGCACAGGAGCGGCAAAGACAAAGAGGAAGTCCATGGGCTTGGTCACGCAGGAGAGCACGGCGGTGATGATCAGCGGGATGATAACGGCCTTGGTCTTGTCCTTTTTCCCCTTGTAAGCGGTGAAGATAAAGGCGAGACCGATACCGATGTAGGGCCACAGGTTGTTGAAGGTGTAGCTGTTGAAGTAGGTGCTATCGGAGAAGGGCTGGCCCGTCATTGCCATCTCGGCAACACGGATGGGGTAGGCACCGGCGATAACCTGATCGCCCAGCGTCAGGGTGCCACCCACATCGGAGAACTGGAACGGGGTGTAGATGAGGTGGTGCAGACCGGTGGGAACGAGCAGCTTGTTGAGCATGCCGTAGATAAAGAGGCCGATGTTGCCCGACTCCTTAATGATGCCGGCAACGGAGGAGATGGCACCCTGAACCGGAGGCCAAACGATGCAGAAGCCAGCGCCCATGATCCAGGAAATGATGATCATGATCAGGAACGGGAAGCGAACGCCCGAGAACATCGAAAGGGCAATGGGGAACTGCTTGTTCGAGTACTTGTTGAACACGGCACCGGTGATGCAACCAAGGATGATGCCGCCAAACACGCCGGTATCGAGCACCTGAATGCCCATAACGGTGGCCTGGCCGGTTCCGGTAAGACCGAGCATGCCGTTCGCATCGGCAAGAGAGCCGGTGGCGTTGAGCACGATGTTGTTAGCCTGCAGGAACAGGAAGAACGGCATCAGGGCGACCAGCGAAGCATGGCCCTTGTTCTTCTTTGCCATGGCGCCGGCGATGCCCACGCAGAACAGAATCGAGAGGTTGTTGATGATAAACATCAGCGACTGATAGACAACGGCGCCCACGAGCTGGAACGGACCGAAGCCCAGCACAGGGACCATGGCGCAGATGGTCTTGTTGGTCAGAATGATGCCCACGATGAGCAGAATGCCGGCAACCGAGAGATACATCATCGGCTGGACGATTGACTTCGCGAACACCTCCAACGGCGCTTTAAAATTGAACTTCTTTTTTGCGGTCATAGCGGTACTCCCCTTCCTTTTCCGCAAATTAAGACAGATGTGCCCTGGACAAGACCGTGAGCCTTGCCTTATATCAATCGATGCGTGGGCACGTTATGCCTAGAGACCAGGTTCTCCAAGCAGGTTAACAATGTGATATGCGAGATGACTCTTTTCGGCATTGGTAACGACAACGTTATAGGTAGACGACAAGTGGGCGGCTATGGCATCCGCACACGAGAATGCGCACGGATACGCCGTTTCATCGATTCGGAACAGTGCGTCTCCGCTGATTTGCCCGGCCGTAGGATCGAGCGCTCGCTGCGCGAAAAACTGCAGGTGACGAACGAAGCGTTCGTAAGGCAACGAGGTGTCGTCGAGGGTCGTAGCATAGCGCTCGGAAACAATCGCGAGCACGTCGCGAACAAGCTGGACCGAAACGATCAGACGATCGGAGCGTTGCGGCATGGTGGCGTTGACGATATGCAGCGTAATGAAACCCTGCTCTTCTTCGCTCATCTGGATGCCCATATACTCCTTGATAATCTGCAGCGCACGGCCCGCAAGTGCATACTCCTTGCGATAGAACTGCTGGATCTCGAGCAGCAACGGATTCTCACAGGAGACGCCCTTGCGCTCGCGCTCCAAAGCAAGGCTGATATGGTCTGCGAGAGCAATGAGAATCTTGTCGTTGATATCAACATTGAGCTCTCGACGGAGCATCTGAACGATGTCCTCGGAAATCACGAGGTTGACGGTGGGGGATGGACTCCAAAAGATGTGCCAAGCGGTCAATCGTACGCGAATCCTGAGAAGTTCCCTCCTGCAACGCGTAGGTCTTTTCGACCGACGTCTCATCGATGGCATCGCCGGCATGGCGACCAAAGCAGAGGCCTCGACCGATGACGATGAGCTCGGAGCCATCGTCCGAAGTGACCATTGCGACGTTGTTGTTAAAAACTCGCTTGATAACCACGGTACCCACCACAAGAATTTACTCGGAAAGCCAGATGACAGGCTCTTTAACAGCAACAGGGCCGGAAGCATGCTCGCGAAGAGTCGAGTTCTCCGAACGCTCGCACACGATAACGAAAACCGTGGGATCAAAGCCGGCAGCGCGAACCACGTCGAAATCGACCTCGACGAGGGGCTGGCCCGCGTCAACGTGATCACCCTGGGCAACAAGCGCATGGAAGCCCTTGCCCTCAAGTTTAACAGTGTCGATTCCGATATGCAGCATCACCTGAGCAGAGCTGTCGTCGGACATGATGCCCAGCGCGTGCTCAGTCGGAAACAGCGCCGCGACGGTGCCGGAAACAGGAGCGCACACCGTTCCCTCTTGGGGAACCACGGCAACGCCATCGCCCACTGCACGGCTGCTAAAAGCGGGGTCATTGGTATTTTCTAGATGAACAAGCTCGCCGGAAACGGGAGCGAGGATTTCGAACTCGGAAGCCGCAGTCGTCTGCTTATCCGAGACACCCATTAGGCGAGAAAAGAAACCCATGGTGACATGTCCCTTCATAAATATAGCCCAACCAAAATCAATCGAATGCGCCCATTGAGACGCTCGCGATCAAAGACTTTGGTTAGGCCCACGTCCGAGGGGACTCGGTAACCTTCCGCATTTCTTTTACGGGGGTTATTGTAGGCAACAACAAAGCCAGAATGGTCATTATGACCGGTGAGCGGTATTTTTTCTTCGATAAACGGTATTTAAGCGGCACTTAGGGACGTTCCTTTTCTGCCGGCACCCAGGGACACTCCTTGCTCTGGTGCATTGGGGCCAGGTTTGTTTGCACCAGGTTGGCGCAGATTAACCTGGTCCCATTGCACCAATTTCGTATGCGCTAGATAAAGAGCTCGCATTCCTTCCGCACGACGCAAACCTTGCTCAGCATCTGGGAAACAGCGGATAGCTTGTTGGGATCAAGCTTACGAGCGCCTCGCGGACATACGGCAATGCAGCGCATGCAGGAGATGCACGCCTCGCCAGCTGCTCGCTTGGGATCGCCCTTGTCGATAGCACAAACGGGGCACGCCGCGGCGCATGCACCGCAGGAGACGCAATCTTCTGTTGCCTCGGGCGCCATGCGGTGACCCCCAGCTTGTTTATAAGGACGATTGCCGGGAATAGAGGGCTCGGACGCATCCTCAGCCAACAGCTTTTGCTGAATTTGCTGCGCAAACTCTGCGAGCTGCGCCGTATCCTGCGCATCCGGACGACCGGCAGCAAACTGTCGTGCAATGGAATGTTCTGCAATGGCTGCAACTGCCGCGATCACCCGGAATCCCGCATGCTTCGCAACGTCCTCCAGCTCTACGAGCGTGTCCTCAAACGCGCGGTTTCCGTATACGCAAACCAAAACAGCCCGAGCCCCGTTGCCGCGCACCATGCCCAACCGGTAAGCCACCACAGCCGGGATTCTACCGGCATACGCCGGCACAGAGATTACGGCCACGTCGTCCTCAGTCATCGAGACAGCGCTGAAATCTAGCCCGCTATCGGTCAGATCGACGGTAACGGTATTCTTGCCCAGTGCCCCGGCCACAAGGCCAGACACCTTCCGCGTTCCACCCGTCGGACTAAACACAATTTCGAATACGCTCATCGAGACACCCTCCCCTACGCCTGGCAACGCGTCAAGCCGCTTTCACATCCAGCCAGAGTATACGGCACGTGGGGTCCCCGTTTTGATGCACCAAGCACCCCAATGCACCCACCCTACGCTGTCTGCCTCTTCGTTTTGTATAAATTACGGTACAGATTGTATATATTTACGGGATACCGCTGTGTTCTCCTGAGGTACCCCATCCTGGCCCGTGCAAAAAACGGAGTATTCTGCAACGTAACCACGCCAGCACCGCCGCGGGTGGGCAAAACTGTAGGGCGCCGTATCATTCTAAGTCCCGACATGGCGAGAATGACGCGCCCCTGCTCCGGAAAACGGCGAAATCTGACTCAGAACGCTCGCCAGGGATATCCGAAGGCCACCGTTGGCGACGTCGAATCATATGCAGACAACTCGAACTGCAGAATACTCCAAAAAATGCACGGCGCACCCCATGGGACCCATTGCCGCATGGCAGGAAACAGGTCCACGGCATCCTCTAGATGCATTCCCGAGGAAATCACATTTGAACTAGCGATCGGATACGGCAAACAGAAAGGGCCCCGAACGTAGTTGCTCGGGGCCCTTGGTTCGCCTCGCCCTAGCGGGCGATGCGTATGTTACTTGCGCTTGCCGCCGCCGTCACCGGGGCGACGGGAGCTGCCGCCGCGCTTGCCGCCACGGCTGTTGCCATAGCTGCCACGGTTATCGCGACCGCCGGCACGGCCGCCACGGGAGCCGACCTGGTTGCCGCCGCGACCACCACGGTAGCCGCCGCGACGCTCTTCGCGGGTATCGTCGTAGTTGCGCCAGTCATCGCGACGATCGCGGCTGGCACGCGGGTCACGACGATCGCGCGACTCGTTAGAACGACCAGCGCCGCCGCGGCCGCCATTGCCGCGAGCACCCTCGCGACGCTCGCCACCGCGGCTACCGCGCTCTTCAAAGCGCTTGCCGCCACGGGACTCACCGCCACGGGCAGCACGCTCACCGCGACCCTCGCCGCCGCGACGCTCATCACGGCCACCGCGTTCGTCATCACGACCGGAACGACGGCGGTCGCCCGCACCGCGCTTGCCGCCACGTGAACCGCGGCCCTCGTCCTCGCGCTCGACACGGCGACGACCGCCGCGGTCCTCGTCCTCGCGGCGACGGCGATGTGCCTCGCCCCGGAACTGCTTGGCACGGCGCTCGGCACGGTTGCCGCGCGGGGTCTGCTCGACAGCACCGCCGCGCTCCTCAGCAGCAACCTCGCGGGCCACGCTCTCCACGGCCTCGTCCACGCGAGCCTGAACGCCCTCGCGCACGCGGGTCTTGCCGCCGCGCTTGGGACGGCTCGGACGCTCGCCGTCGCCTCGACGCTCGTCGCGACCGCGGTTGGAACGACCGGCCACATCGCCGTAGTCATCGCCGTTGCGCTTGCCGTCGCGACGTACCTGCTCAAGCTTCTTCTTGCTCTTGGACTTGCCGCGCTTGGTCTTCTTCTTCACCTTAAAGGCGGCAGGATCGCGCTCGGGGTCAACGGCGGGCGGGTTGGGACCCACGTGCAGGTCGCCGGCCTCGTAAATATCGGCCGTCTTGTCCATAAGCTTCTCGATCTCGTAGAACTCGTCGACGTCCTGCTCGGTCACAAACGTAATGGCCCAGCCCAGCTCGCCGGCGCGGCCCGTACGGCCAATGCGGTGGATATAGTCGGTCGGCTCAGCCGGCACGTCAAAGTTCACGACGTAGCGCACGTCGCTAATGTCGATGCCGCGGGCGAGAACATCGGTTGCCACCAGCACGTCGACGGTACCGTCGCGGAAGGCCGAAAGGGCACGCTCGCGCTGGGCCTGGCTGCGGTTGCCGTGAATCGCGGCGGCCTTGATGCCCTTGCGCTCCAGACGACGACAGCAGCTGTCGGCGCGGTGCTTGGTGCGCATGAAGACAATAGTGCGCTCCGGGCCCTCCTTCTTGAGGAACTCGGGCAGCAGGTTGTTCTTGGCCTCGATGGACACCGGGAACACAAACTGGTCGACGGTGTCGGCGGTCGACGTGGCAGGTGCGATCTCCACGCGAGCCGGGTCGCTCACCAGGTCGGTGATCTCGCCCACGGCCTCCTCGTCGAGCGTCGCCGAGAACAGCAGCGTCTGGCGCTCGGCCGGCGTCTCGCGCACAATACGACGGACGGCGGGCAAAAAGCCCATGTCGAGCATGCGGTCGGCCTCGTCGAGTACCAGCACTTTGACCTCGCCCAGGTGGCAGGCACCCTGCTCGATCAGATCGACCAGACGGCCCGGCGTTGCGACCAGGATGTCGCAACCGTACTTAAGTGCCGCGGTCTGCGGCTTGTAGCTCACGCCGCCCACGACGGTCACGGCAACATGGCCGGTGACGTCGGCGATTTTGCTTGCGACCTCGTCGATTTGCTGGGCAAGCTCGCGCGTAGGGGTGATGACGAGCATCACGGGGCCGCGGCCGTTGCCCTCGGGCTTCTTGGCACCGCGACGGCGGTTGCGGCTACCGCACTCGCGCACGGGTTTGGGAGGAGCGATGTGCTCCAGATTGTTCATGGTCGGCAGCAAAAAGGCGGCCGTCTTGCCGGTGCCGGTCTGAGCGGCGGCAAGCAGGTCGCGGCCTTCGAGCACCACAGGGATAGAGCCGGCCTGCACGGGCGTCGGCGCCGTGTAGCCCAGATTCTCGATAGCACGAAGCATCTCGTCCGAAAGTCCCAGCTCGTCAAAGGCGGGCAGGTTCTCGGTCGCGGACTCGACGGTCTCGGCGGCGCTGGCCTCGTCGGTAGCATCGAAGGCAGCCTGGGTCATGGCCTCGCGGGCCTCGTCCAGAATCTCGGCGTCCGTAACGTCGGATACAGAATTACGCATATGTTGTTGTTCCTTATCTGCACGCGCAATGGGCACGGCATGCGGCCGCGCGGGCGTGCTTGGTAGTGCGCTAATACATACAAAAACGGGTGCGCACAGAGAGGACGTTGCTCAGCACGCTGGCGATCGCTTTGGCAGCCCTATCACGCGCCGTCCAGACGCAGCAGCTCTAAGCGATGGAGCAGATTCGCCGCCGGTTAGTATACCCGTACTCCGTATGCCCCCACGTAAATCACAGATGACGAGGCGGACGAGGTGGGCCCGGCTGATTGTCTCAATCTGTAACATCTACAGGGCAAATCTTCCTCTACGTGTTACAGATCGAGACAAACGGTCGACACGGTTCACAAACGTCTCAATCTGTAACAGTTATCGAGTAAAATCGGCCCTAATTGTTATAGATCAAGACAGAGGGGGATTTCCGTCCAGTCCAAACCAAATCTCTCAGTCTTCCTGCAACTTCGCACACGTGACCTATAATGTTGTTTTGGTTACGCTATATATTGCGCGGCCATTTAATACGTCGCCCACCGGGGGCCATTAATTCCTATCGCCATATTGGCTAGGAAGCAATCAAAGGAGGTATCCGTGGCAGCAGAGACGCCTTGCTCGGTCCTCTATAACGATATTCGCTCGTTCGGCGGTCTTAAACATCTCGAGATCGCCCGAATGCTCATCAATGGAAACTCTTATCTCGGCAGTACCCTGCTCGAGAAGTGCTCTTCCAACCGCTCGTATCTCACCCGTTACATCGTCCATCGCAAGCCTGACCAGTGCGCGCCCTCCATCTACAGCGACTTTACTGTCACCACGCTCAACCTTTCCTCAGCAATCTGCAGCAAGCTCGGCGGCGGCGAGTCCGCCTATCGGGCAATCGCCGAGCACTATCGCGGTCCGGCCGCCAACGAAATGATGTCGGCTCTCACCAGCTACAAGCTGGACAGCCGCCTATATGCAAATGCCCTCAATCGCATCGACAACTTTGACGGCAATGCCGTGCGCGAGAAAAGCACGCTTTACCTTATGCTCTTTGTGGCAACGGGGGCTCTCGCCGATCCCGTTCAGGGCGTGGCCACCGTCGAGCGCTTTTGCGACAGCAAGACGGGCGGGCACTTTGGCACCACCGAAACTACCGTCGGACGTGGCTTTATGAGCAGCCTGGAGCAGCCGCGCACCGTCGCCCCCAACCTCGGTCTGCTCAGAACCCATGCCGACAACTGCGCCGACATGCAAATCCATCCCCTCACACGCGATCCGCGCGGCACCGTGATTGGTTCTTTGCCCAAAACCTCGCCCAGCATCACCGATGTGGGCGCCGACGCATCGCGCGAGCATCTTCGCATTTGGCTTGAGGGTGAGCACTGGTACGCCCAGGGCCTTAGATCGACCAACGGCACGGTACTCGAATCGGGTGCAGGCGACGGCGATATTGTGATTGAGCCGCCGCGCGACCAACGCGAGCCCGGCAAGATCTATCCCCCAGTGGAAATCGAAAACAGCGACAGGCTCCATCTGGGTCTCTACACGACATTCCTTGTCATTGTGGACTAGCGCGGACGGTGATCGAAAGACGGTCGCCGTCCGTCTTTCGTCTTCTACCTTCTGCGTCGTAAACGACAATGCTCGGCGGTATACGTGGGCAGTGCGGCTATCATGATACTTTACCGATATCCGCACTGCTCACGTATACGTGCGGCAACCCATGCCAGACAAAGGAACGCCATGGATACTACCGATAGCGCCTATGGCGACAAACTCATCCGTCTCGATACGTTCGATACCGCCGTGGCGGTCGACCCCAGCGCCGAGGACGACGCCAAGCGTCGGTTTATGACGCTTATTCTCCAGACGGCCCACCGCAACAACGGCAACATCGGGCACGTGCTGCGCGCGACCAACACGAGCGGCGAGGTCTTTGCCGTCAAGCTACTCAAGGACAACGCCATCCTTTCCGACCAGACGCCCGATCGCTCCGCCGAGCAAGCAGCTGCGCACCTGGCCAACACCGCCGCGCTGTTCGAGGAGTACCGTCATCTGTGCACTGTCTCGCACCTGCGCGGATTTCCGCGCGTCTATGGCTATGGATCGTGCGAGGACGACCCGCTCATCCTCATGGAGTGGGTCGAGGGAACATCGCTCAAGCAGGCGCTGCCTTTGCTTCCGCACGATGCCTCGGGCGGGCTAACCACCCAGATGGTGGCCGCCGTTGGAAACGCCGTGCTTCGCGCACTCCTGATGACCCAGGGGCTCGTTAATCCGGTCGTCCATCGCGACCTGTCGCCCGCCAATATCATGTTCCGTACCACCAGTCGAACGCTCGAGCAACAGATCGTCGATTGCTCCTTTGACCCCTGTCTCATCGACATGGGCTCCGCGACCATAGCCCTCGGCGATGACACGATCACCCGGCGCGCCGACATCTGGCGCTTTGCCACGCCCGCATACGCCGCGCCCGAGATGCTCACGCAGGATATCGAAGGCATCGCGGCCCTTCGCCGCTCGCCCGCAATCGACGTCTACGCGCTTTCGAGCATTCTGTACCAGCTCTACAGCGGTCGCAAACCGTTCGATGTGGAGTCGACGGGTGCCGCGGCAACCGGCTCGTTCTACCTCATAAAGACCAAGACCAAGCCGACACCGCTCGAGCCGCGCTGCGAGGGCGATGAAGCGCTCGCCCAAATCATCATGAAGGGTCTCTCAGTCGAGCAGTGCGATCGCCCTACCGAGCAGCAGATGCTCGAGGTGCTCTCGACATACCTCACCGACGCCGAATCCGAGAGCCGCGAGGGCGCAGGCAGTGACGCCGCAATCGACATCGACTCCGGTACGCACCTTAAGGTCGACGTCGCCGGCGAGCGCGCGCGAGAGATTCTGGAGCAGGCCCGACACGATGCCATGACCCGCCGCCGCTTTATTATCGGTGGCGTCGTTGCAGCCGTTGCGGGGCTCAGCGTCGTTGGGGCGGCAACCCATGGCTTTGGCATCCCCGACTACCTCGATGGCATCCGCAGCTCTCTTGACGACTACACCTGGGATCAGCTGCAGGAGATTTCGCTCAAGATTAAGGCCGCCGAGACCCGTAGCGAGGCACGCGAGATTGCCAAGCGCTACCACCTGCTCGATGCCGATGGGCATATCCCCTATCCGTGTACCAAGCGCGTGAAACTCACCAACGGGCTGCAGGTTGGCGCGCAGCTTGTGGGCATCCGTCACGATGAGCTTCTGGACGGGACGGGCAAGGCCGGGCTGACGTTTATGTTCGACGCAGGTATTGCCGAGCGCAACGCTACGGCTGAACCGCCGAGCGCCGGCTGGGCAGATTGCGAGCTGCGAGAATGGCTCGACGGCGACGGCCTTAAGCTGCTGCCCAACGAGTTGCGCGCACTCATTAAAGGGGTCAAGAAGGTCTCGAACAATGTGGGCGCAGCCAACAGTGCATCGTGTCTGAGCGAGTTGCCCGCAACCCTTTGGCTGCCCGCCATGGTCGAGCTGTGCGGTACGCAACCGCCCGATTCGTTTGCCAAGGACTATCACTACCTGGCAGACATCTACAACGGCGAGGGCAAGGAGTATCAGCTCTTCCGCGAGCTCAAGGTGAGCCCGTATTCCACGAACGAGACGATGGTCCGCCAGTGGAAGGGCAAGGACACCTGCTGGTGGGAGCGCACGGTGAGCCCCGACTCATCGGAGACCGAAGGCACGCTCTATTTGAATCGCGTTGGACACGACGGCGACGTCTTTACGTACGCAACGCCTGCGGACAAGCCAAACAAACGAACCTGTGTGATCCCCGGATTCTGTATCTAGAGAGCGGGCGTCTTGCCGTGACGGGACCCCTCCCCGGCAATTGTCTCAATCTGTAACAGTTAGAGGTCATATTTGCTGCTAGATGTTACAGAACGAGACATTGAGTTTCCTGCCAACTGTTTGTCTTGATCTGTAACAAATACTCGGTAAAACGGGGTCTAGTTGTTACAGATCGAGACGTTAGTTTTCGGCTGAAATGTTTGTCTAAATCTGTAACAGCTATGGTTCAAAAACCGGTCCAGACGTTACAGATTGAGATGATTGGTTGGGACGGTCCATCGGCCAACCAACCGCCCTCATCTGTAACGAAATGTCATACATTTCTTTCTGTACTGGACACCCCCAGGGGGTATTGGTGTATAGTATCAGCAGGTTAACAATTCCAACACCGAACCACAGA
Organism: uncultured Collinsella sp.; assembly: GCA_958403205.1. Lineage (GTDB taxonomy): Bacteria > Actinomycetota > Coriobacteriia > Coriobacteriales > Coriobacteriaceae > Collinsella. The sequence goes on from CATXWM010000013.1 coordinate 11,263, forward strand.
AAGGAGAAGCCATGGCTCAAGATAAGTTTGACGTGGGCGGCATGACGTGCGCCGCGTGCCAAGCGCACGTGGACCGTGCCGTCAGCAAACTCGACGGCGTCCAAAGTGTCGCGGTCAATCTGCTCGCCGGCTCTATGCTGGTGGACTACGACCCTGCGCAGGTCTCCCCCGACGACATCTGCACCGCTGTCGACCGCGCGGGCTACTCGGCCTCGCCCGTCAGCACGGGCATCGACGCCTCCCAAAACGGCAGTACGCAAGCCAGGTCCGGCGCCGCCCATATGGAGTCGCCCACCAAAAAGCTGGAGGCCGCCGCCTCCGCCATGCGCACCCGCCTCATCATCTCGATCGTATTCCTCATCCCACTGTTCTACATAGGCATGGGGCACATGCTCGGTTGGCCACTGCCCGGCGTCTTCACCGACCACACCCACAGCATGACGCTCGCGCTCACCGAGCTCGTCCTGCTCATCCCCATCGTCTACGTCAACGACGCGTACTTTATCAACGGGTTTAAATCACTCGCGCACGGCGCGCCCACCATGGACGCCCTCATCGCCGTCGGCGCCACCGCGTCCATCGCCTGGTCGCTCTACGCCATGTTTATCATGGCCGACCAGCTGGCCGCGGGCCAGGTCCACGAGGCCATGATGACGGGCATGGACAATCTGTATTTTGAGAGCGCCGGCACGATCCTGTCGCTGGTCACCGTGGGCAAATACCTCGAGACGCGCAGCAAGTCCAAGACCGGCGGCGCCATCGAGGCGCTCATCGACCTGGCGCCCAAGACCGCGACCATCGTGGCCGACGACGGCACCGAGACCGCTGTGGACGTCGACGCCATCCTTCCCGGCCAGGTGCTGCGTGTGCGCCCCGGCGAGTCCATCCCTGTCGACGGCGTCGTACTCGAGGGCGCTTCGGCCGTGGACGAAAGTGCGCTGACCGGCGAGTCTATCCCCGTGGAGAAGACCGCCGGCGACACCGTCAACGCCGCCACCGTCAACCGCACCGGATCGTTTACCTTCCGCGCTACGCGTGTGGGCGCCGACACGTCGCTCGCCAAGATTATCCAGCTCGTCGAGGACGCCAACGCCACCAAGGCGCCCATCGCCCGCATGGCCGACAAGGTCGCCGGCGTGTTCGTGCCCGTGGTGTTTGTAATCTCTGCCGTAACTTTTGTGGCGTGGATGGTGCTGACCGGAAGCATCAACGAAGCGCTCACCTCCGCCGTGGCCGTGCTGGTAATCAGCTGCCCGTGCGCGCTGGGCCTGGCCACGCCCGTCGCCATTATGGTCGGCACCGGCAAGGGCGCCGAGATGGGCATTCTGTTCAAGAGCGCCGAGGCGCTGGAGAACTTGCGCAGCGTGGGCACCGTAGTGCTCGATAAGACGGGTACGGTCACCCGCGGCAAGCCTGCCGTGACCGATATCGTGGTAGCCACGCGCGCCGACGGCTCGCCCGCCATGGGCGAAAAGGCGCTGCTCAAGCTGGCCGCTGCGCTGGAGCGCTCAAGCGAGCACCCGCTGGCCGAGGCGATTATGGCCGAGTGCGAGGCGCGCGGAATCGTCGCACGCATGGTCGAGGACTTTGCCGCCGTGCCCGGGCGAGGCGTTACGGCACGCGAGGGGCAAAACACCATCGCCGCTGGTAACGTGCGCCTGATGAACGAGCTGGGCGTTACCGTGCCCGCGGGCCTTGCCGAGCAATTTGCCGCCGAGGGCAAGACGCCGCTGTTCTTTGCCAAGAACGGCGAGCTTGCCGGCACCATTGCCGTGGCTGACGAGGTCAAGGAGACGAGCGCCGGAGCCATCGCCGCACTGCGCTCGCTTGGCGTCGACGTGCGCATGCTCACCGGCGATAACCGTGTGACAGCCGAGGCCATCGCCCGCCGCGTGGGGCTGAGCCGCGAGCAGATCATCGCCGACGTCCTGCCCGCCGACAAGGAGCGCCACGTGCGCGAGCTGCAGGATGCGGGCGGCAAGGTCGCCATGGTGGGCGACGGCATCAACGACTCCCCCGCCCTGGCGCGCGCCGACGTGGGCCTTGCCATCGGCACCGGCGCCGACATCGCCAAGGAGGGGGCAGATGTGGTGCTCATGCGCAGCGACCTCATGGACGTCGCCCGCGCCATCGAACTTTCGCGCGCCACGATTCGCAACATCAAGCAAGACCTGTTCTGGGCGCTGTTCTACAACGGCATCGGCATTCCGCTGGCGGCGGGCGTGTTCTTCCCCCTCACCGGTTGGCAACTCTCGCCGATGTTTGGCGCCGCGGCCATGAGCCTGTCGAGTGTCTGCGTCGTAAGCAATGCGCTGCGCTTAAAATCCTTTAAGCCAAAAGTGGCAAAATAAGCTCACCATTAAGTCCATTTAGAACGGGTTTTCCAGGTGCCCGAGATTGACCTGAAAGAGGAGCGACGCGTACTTTGGTACGCGAGCGACGGCTTGAAGGTCAAGGTCGGGTGCCTGGGAAAGCCGACACAACAGGGAGGAATACCCATGCGTTACACAATCAAGACTTCCGGCCTCATGTGCGGCCATTGCGACGCCACCGTCGAGACGGCGCTGCTCAACGTTGCCGGCGTGACCGACGCCGATGCCGATCACGAGACTCAGACCGTACAGGTGGAGTGCGCCGACACCGTGACCGCTGAACAGCTCACTGCCGCCGTCGAGGGTGCCGGCGAGAAGTTCCACGCCCTTTCGGTGACCGCCGCATAGCAGTCGCTGCCTACTCAATCCTCAGAAGTTGCGGTGAAATACGGACTGTTGAGCCGCCCTAGGCCTTTAAACAGTCCGTATTTCACCGCAACTGACGGGGGCATCCGGAAGATCGACCAGAAACGAGGACCCGCCATGATGGCAGACCACAAATCGGTGACCCGCATGCTCAAGACGGCACGCGGCCAGATCGACGGCATCTTGCGGATGGTCGAGGAGGACCGCTACTGCGTCGATATTTCCACGCAGCTCATGGCCACACAGGCGCTCCTCGCGCGCATTAACGCCGACGTGCTCAAGGCGCATATCGAGGGCTGCGTGACTTCTGCAATCGAATCGGGCGACGAAGACCTCAAAGCCGCCAAGCTCGCCGAGATCGAACGCGTCGTCGACAAGCTCTCCAAGTAATTGGGGCATTGGGGACAGACTTCTTTGCACCGTCTTGGTGTTCCGGGGACAGGCATGTTTGCACCACCTTGGTGCAGATTAACCTGTCCCCCTTGCTCTAAATCGGGTATAAAGGCGTGCAGTATATCGAACGAAAGGCAATTTGCATGAATGACTTTATGAAGGGTCGCAATGGCGCCGATGAGCTCACCATCGTGATGGGTTTTGCCGGCATCGTCATCGCGATGATCGGATCGATAGCCCGCATCCAGTGGCTCAGCTGGATTGCCATCGCCGTAATCGTGATTGGCGTGCTGCGCGGCCTGTCCAAAAATATCGATGCACGTCGCAAGGAGAACGAGGCCTTTGTCGCCACGACCGCCAATGTTCCCGGCTTGGGCAAGTTCGTCGCCAGCTTGGGCGGCGGTGCTGCAGCGGCCAGCACCTCACGCGCAGCCGGCACCAGCAAGGAAGACTTTGAGCGTGCCAAGCGCACGGCCAAGAAGATGTGGAAGGGTCGCAAGACCACGGCATACCTCAAGTGCCCCAACTGCGGCCAGATGCTCTCCGTCCCCAAGGGCAAGGGCAAGATTCGCGTCACCTGCCCCAAGTGCCACGCCAAGATGGAAACCCGCTCCTAGCGCCTGCACGCGGGACAATTAATCAGGTTTGTTTGTCCCAGTCTTAAGTATTTGTTCGAAAAAAGCCGAGGCCTCGTGTTGAGACCTCGGCTTTTTGTATGCGACAACGGAGCTGTCCCTTTGTCACACCTATGCCACGCCGTCGCGGGCCAGCTCCTCGGCAAGCGCTTCGGCAGGCATGGTCATAATCGCGTCGAGCTCGGCGTCCACCTCGGGAATACGCTTCACCTTGAGCTTGCGTACCAGATCACCGCGACACATCACGTGCGTCGGCTCACGCAGTGCGCACAGGTCATCGAGCGGGTTCTCGCGCGTCACCAGGATATCGGCGGCCTTACCGCACTCGATCATGCCGGTCTCGCCGCCCAGCCCCAGCAGCTCGGCATTGACCTGCGTGGCCGTATGCAGCGCGAAGGCGTTGCTCACGCCGACATACTTGGCAAAATAGGCCACCTCACGCCACATGTCGTACTGCGTCACGAACGGGCAGCTCGAGTCCGTACCAAGGCCCACCTTAACGCCAGCTTCCAGTGCGGCACGAGCACTCTCGATGATGCCCGAGCACACGATGTCGCCGTTCTTCTTTTGCGTATCGGTCGAATGGGTCTTTTTCGGGTCGAGCAATACAAACGGCAGCGCCGGGCTGATAGTGCAGGTAACACTGGGCGCACGCCCCTCGAGTTGCGTGCCCGCGGCGCCACGGTACAGCTCCAGAATCTCGGGCGTCAACGGAGCGCCGTGCTCAATCGTGTCAACGCCGGCCTCAAGCGCGGCCTTCACGCCCTCGGTACTCTCGACATGGGCCATAACCGGCAGGCTCACCTCGTGCGCAGCCTTGCACGCCGCCGTGGCAACCTCGACCGGCATGCGCAGCACGCCCGGCTCGCCCACCTCGGTGGCGTCGAACACGCCGCCCGTTACGAACAGCTTGATGACGTCGGCACCGCGCGCATACAGGTCGCGCACCTGTTCGGCTGCCTCGGCGGGACTGTTTGCCACCTGGGCGAACAAGCCCGCACCATGGCCGCCCGGAACCGTGACGCCCGTTCCCGGCGCCACCAGGCGAGGACCTTGATACTTGCCGGCGTCGATGGCATTACGAACGGCGATGTCGGCAAACAGTGGGTCGCCCGCGCCGCGCACCGTGGTCACGCCGCTTGCCAGCTGCTGTTGGGCGCTGCCTTTGAGGATGTGGCGGACGATGGCGCGCCCCACGGGATTATCGAGCTTCTTCATCAGCGCGCCTGCATCGCCCGCCGAAACCGGCTTGCCCGAACCGCACAGATGCACATGCATATTGATGAGGCCTGGCATGAGATACGCACCTGCCAGATCGATGACCTCGGCACCTGCAGGCGCCTGCGCCACAGCACTCGGCCCCATCCACGTGATGACACCGCGCTCAACGGCCACGGCCATGTCGGGCTGCGGCTCCATATGCTCCGAACCATCCAGAATGGTCGCATTGATAAACAACGTGGAACGATCGGCAGACGCCATATCGAGCTCCTCCCTCACGATTAACATGAACATTTGTTCATTATCACCTAGTCCCGCTGGATTGCTGCAGACGCATCGGTTAACGGAGGGAAGAGGGGATGTGGGGGACGGAATACGTTGCAGTCCCACCCCAGCGACACCAGGGAAATGTCTCGATCTGTAACAGGTACAGGGTTGTTGGGCCCCTTGCTGTTACAGATCAAGACATTCGGTCGACGCTTCACCGGTTTGTCTCGATCTGTAACAGTTACGAGCTCAAATAACCTCTAAACGTTACAGATTGAGACAAAACCTCTCAGCGCCCATACCACTGGCGTCTCCACTCCTCAGCCAATTTCGCCTGCCGAGGAATACCCGCCAGCCTCATTTTCTCGACCAGCTTCCCCGGGTCTTTGAGTTCGTTAAACGTAAACCGAAGCACCTTATGCCCGAGCATTGTCAGATGGGACTCCCGTTGACGTTCTGCCACGAACGGGTCGACAGACTCCCAATCCTCGCCGTTCTGCAAGGTATACTTCCCCTTTCCGTCGAGCTCGCCAATCACGCACGTCCCGTCCTCGAGCCTCCAGAAATAATCGACCCGAAACACCTGGCTCGAATCGAGCGAATCGCGAAACTCCACCTGCAACTCCGGAACCGGAAAGCCATATGCAATAAAGAACGCTCGGAACCGAGACTCGCCACCGTTTTCGGACAGCCCGTCCGCATACGACGCAATCACCTGAGCTCTGCGATACCCTCGCCTGCCCTCGCAATCGGCCTGGAGCCGTTCGCAGAGGTCGTCGCGTGACATGCCCTTCGCCCGCAGCGCAGAATCGGCAATCGCCAACCCGTAGGAGAACGGCGCACGCAGCAGACAATCCTCCACCGTGCGCCAAAACGGCGTCACCCGCACGCCATCGACTTGTTCAAGCGCACCCGCCGCCTGCGGACGCAACAGCCTACATCCTGCACTAAGCGTCACCGAACAACCTGTCTTAACAAGATATCGTGGCCCGAGCAGATCATTCGGCACCTCCAGACCCCACAAAAGCGCCGCGTCATAGCCCCAAAACGCCCAATCGGGATGAAACTCTGCAAGCCCTTTGATGGTACGCAACGCTCGCTCCGCCGGCGTCAGTACAACCCAATCATGTTGAAAGCAGAACAGATACGGCTCGGGCTCCGCAATATCATCGGTTCCCACATGGCGCCGCAGCCACATGAGCTCGGCATTGTCGTGCGTCACAAGCAGCACGCCTTGTTCAGCCGCCTCCGTGAGCCTGGCAAGCATCCTATTCCGCGCCAAGGTGTTACGTGTTACGTGCTTGTGTTTAAAAACGGCATTAGACACTTCTATCACCACCACATCGGACAAATGGACCATCGCCGCTGTTGCCTCCGCTGACAAATGTCTTGATCTGTAACAGGAAGACAATCTTTGAGCCTCTAGTTGTTACAGAACAAGATCTTTCGGCAGCCGCCAACCTTTGTCTCAATCTGTAACAGGTAGGTCGAATTTGGGCCTGTAGATGTTACAGATTGAGACATTCCCCCAACCAGGTGCCAAACGTCTCGTTCTGTAACAGTTAGACGTTCTCCAGCCCCCCAAACGTTACAGATTTAGACAAACCAGCGGCGCCCAAGCGTTCGTCTCAATCTGTAACAGGTAGACCGGTTTTTTGTCCCTAAACGTTACAGATTGAGACAAAGTCAAGGCAGTAGGGCGACACCAGTCACATCCCCTACTCCCACTCCTGCTCGTAGATGTTGAGGGACTTTACGTAGCGCCCCTGGGCGCCCATGATGTCGCGGACCAGGCGCAAAAAGAAGCTGATGCACGAGGTGTCGAAGCCGTCCTGCAGGTCCTCCGGATGCACCGCACCCGGCCCATCGACCGCCGTGTCGCTCAGGCGCGCGATGTCATACAGATAGAGCTGTCCCGCCGTCAGCCAGACATCGTCGACGCAGGCGAGGCGCACCGCAATCGCGCCGTCGCTCCAATGCTCCTTTTGCACGATATGCGGGTCGTAGGCATCAAAGCGACGGTCGGTGCGCGTATCCTTCAGCGCAACCATGCCGTTCGCAGGATCCTTGTCCAAAATGCCAAAGCGCGAGAAATACTGTGTGTCGCGCACCTGCTCGAGCCGCTTGAGCGAGGCAGGCGAAAGCGATGCCGGCGGCTCATCAACATACAGCTCGAGCAGCGTCTTGCCATGGCGATAGGGGCGCTCGAAGAGCAGCCAATCGGTAAACGCCATGTTGTAGGCCATGATTTCGTTTTGGGAAGGCTCGGTGCGATAGCTGAGCCACGGGTCGACAATGATCTCAAACTGCTCGCGCGCCGGCTCCAAAAACTGAAACTTCCGCAGCATCCAAAAATGGGCCATGTCGGCAATATCGTTGCCGACGGCTTCGGCCAGATGCGCTCGGTCTAAAACGTGGTCAGTCACGGCATCCTCCTCAAACTGATGAACCTCAATTTGAGCTTACGAGGAGGGTGGGCAGCCACTGTCAGCACGGACAAAATAGGCCTCCGGCTGCAAACCAACTGCTGACCAAACACTTGACGGGATGCTTGACCGAAAATGCGCACCGCAACAAAACCGCAGGTAAACATAGACGGCCAACCCGCCCTTTTGAGCCAGATGCCCACAGCCACCACCGAAACAACAGGTGACCACAGCCCGAGAAGTCGACAAATGAACACCCGTACGTCGACAAACGAGCAAATCGCTCGCAAAGAGTGTCCCCAACGACTAGACAAAAAAATGACTAGTCATTGGGGACGTTCTTAAATGACTACTTTACAGCTCCAGTGCGTCGGCGATTTCGGCAGCGCAGGCCAGGGCGTCGGCCATGGCGTTCACCACGAGCGAGCTGCCGTTGCGGGCGTCACCGGCCACGTACACCGGTGCGGCATCCGCGGCGACGCCGTCGACACGGGCCGCAAGATGAGAGCCCTCAGCAGCCATCACAGGCAGCGGACGACCAGCGGTGGCAACAGGCACGCCTACCGCATCGAACACGCCATGCTCAGGACCCGTAAAGCCGCAGGCGATGAGCACCAGCTGCGCCGGCACCTCGTGCTCGGAGCCCGCGATGCGCTCGGGCTTGCCAGCCGACCAATCCAGATCGACCACGCGCAGGCCCGCGGCCGCGCCCTTCTTGTCCAACAGCACCTCGAGCGTATCCACGCCCCAAGCGCGCATCTCGCCGCCCATGGCAGCGATGGCCTCCTGCTGGCCGTAGTCGGTCTTCTTAACGTTTGGCCACTGCGGCCAGGGGTTGCTCGCCGCGCGCGCATCAGGCGCCGCCGGCAAGAACTCAAACTGGCGCACGCTGCGCGCACCCTGACGTACCGCGGTGCCCACGCAGTCGTTACCGGTATCGCCGCCGCCAATGACCACGACGTCCAGGCCGCGTGCATCGACGACAGGCTCGCCGCCATCGAGCACCGAGACGGTCGAGGCCGTCAGGTAGTCCACGGCATACACCACGCCGGGTGCGTCAATATTCTCAGCAGCCAGCCCACGCGGGGCGCGAGCACCGGCAGCCACCACGACGGCGTCAAAGCCATTGAGCTTGGCCGCCACCGCAGGGTTCGTAACGTCAGCACCCAGCTCGAACACAATGCCCAGCTCGCGCATAAGTGTCACGCGACGCTCGACAACGGACTTCTCGAGCTTCATGTTGGGAATGCCGTACATGAGCAGGCCGCCCGGGCGGTCATCACGCTCAAATACCGTCACACAGGCACCGCGACGTGCAAGCTCCCATGCTGCCACCAGACCAGCAGGACCGGAGCCCACCACGGCAACCGTGGGCGCGTCCTCCCCCGCCGGCTCAAAGCGACGCGGACCGCCATTTGCCCACTCATGGTCGCTGATCGCGCGCTCGTTATCGTGAATCGTCGTGGGCTGGCCGTCGACCGAACCCAGGTTGCACGCGGCCTCGCACAGCGCCGGGCACACGCGACTCGTAAACTCAGGCATGGGCGAGGTGAGCGAAAGACGCTCGGCAGCCTCGTCCCAGCGGCCGCGGTACACCAGCTCGTTCCACTCGGGAATCAGGTTGTGCAGCGGACAGCCACTCGGACGCGCCTTGCCAAAGCTCGCGCCCATCTGACAAAACGCCACACCGCACATCATGCAGCGGCTCGCCTGGGCGCGACGTGCGTCGTCATCGAGCTCCACGTACAGCGGATCAAAATCATGGCTGCGCTCCTCCACGGGGCGAAGCTCGTGGGTCACGCGATCGATATCAAGAAAAGCACCGGGCTTACCCATGGCACTTACGCCTCCTTCTTGGTCGAAGCAACAGAGCTGGCAGCCACGGACGCAGTGCTCGCAGCACCGCCCGCGACATCGAAGCGAGCGACATCCGCGGCACTCGCGCGACCGGTCACAATGTCAAACGCCAGCTCCTCAGCCTGTGCATGCGTCTTGCCCACGGCCTCGGCCACAGCGACAATCGCCAGCACGCGCTCGTACTCGGTCGGAATGACCTTCACAAAGTGCTTACTCATCGTCTCAAAGCTGTAGAGCAGCTTAATGCCGCGCGGGCTCTGCGTCGCATCCACGTGCTCTTGGATGAGCGCACGAATCTGCGCCAGCTCGTCGGCCGTCGGGGCCTTGAGCTCCACGCTCTCGTGGTTCACGCGGGCGTCGAGCGTGCCGTATTGGTCAAAGACATAGGCCACGCCGCCCGTCATGCCGGCGGCAAAGTTCTGCCCGACCTCGCCCAGGATGAGCGCCAGACCGCCCGTCATGTACTCGCAGCCATGGTTGCCGCAGCCCTCGACCACCACCGTGGCACCGGAGTTGCGTACGCCAAAGCGCTGGCCTGCCAGGCCGTTAATGAAGCCGCGGCCGCTCGTAGCGCCAAAGAACGCAACGTTGCCCACGATGATGTTCTCGTCGAACTTGTAGGTCGCATGCGGGTTGGGGCGCACCGACACCTCGCCGCCCGAAAGGCCCTTGCCAAAGTAGTCGTTGGCGTCGCCGCACACGTTGAGCGTAATGCCGCGCGGCAGGAAAGCGCCAAAGCTCTGACCGGCCGAACCATCGCAATCGATGGTAATAGAGCCGGCGGGCAGACCCTCGGGATGCGCCTTGGTCACCGCGTTGCCCAAAATGGTGCCCACGCAGCGGTTGACGTTGGCGATGTCGGCGCGGAAGCGAATCGGGCGCAGGTGCGCACGGGCATCGGCCGTATAGGGCACAAACAGCGTGGAGTCGAGCGTCTTGTCGAGCTCGCTGTCGGCAGCCATCTGCGGCAGGAAGTGACGACCGTCGGCACCCGGGATGTGGGCACCAAACTCACAGGTCGCGCTTGCCAGCACGGGCGACAGATCCAGCAGGTTAGCCTTGCGGTTGCCCGGGACCTCGATCTGGCGCAAGCACTCGGGATGGCCGACCATCTCGTCGACGGTGCGGAAGCCCAGGCTCGCCATGACCTCGCGCAGCTGCTCGGCAACAAAGAGCATAAAGTGCTCGACGTGCTCTGGCTTGCCGCGGAAGCCGCGACGCAGGCGGCAGTTTTGCGTAGCGATGCCGGCCGGGCAGGTATCCTGCTGGCAGTCGCGCTGCATGAGGCAGCCCATGGAGATGAGCGGCATGGTCGCAAAGCCAAACTCCTCGGCACCCAACAGGCAGGCAACGGCGACATCGGTACCGTCCATGAGCTTGCCGTCGGCCTCGAGCACCACGCGCGAGCGCAGGCCGTTTTGCAGCAACGTCTGTTGAGCCTCGGCAAGGCCAAGCTCCAGCGGCAGACCGGCGTGCCAGATCGAATCGCGCGCCGCAGCACCGGAGCCGCCGTTGTGGCCGCTGATCAAGATCTTGTCGGCGGCACCCTTGGCCACACCGGTGGCGATGGTGCCGACGCCGGCCTCGCTGACCAGCTTGACCGACACGCGTGCGCCGGGGTTGGCGTTCTTAAGATCGAAGATAAGCTCCGCCAGGTCCTCAATGGAGTAGATGTCGTGGTGCGGCGGAGGCGAGATCAGGCCGATGCCGGGCGTGGACTGACGGACCTCGGCGATCCAGGGGTAGACCTTCTTGCCGGGCAGGTGGCCGCCCTCGCCGGGCTTGGCGCCCTGGGCCATCTTGATCTGAATCTCGAAGGCGCTGCACAGGTAGCGGCTCGTCACGCCAAAGCGCGCGCTTGCCACCTGCTTGATGGCGGAATTCTTGGAGTCACCGTTGGCCAGCGGGGTCTCGCGACGCGGATCCTCGCCGCCCTCGCCCGAGTTGGAACGACCGTGCAGGCGGTTCATGGCGATGGCCATGCACTCGTGTGCCTCTTTGCTGATGGAACCGTACGACATGGCGCCGGTGTTAAAGCGGCGGACGATGTTGAGCGCGGGCTCCACCTCGTCGAGCGAAACCGGCGTGCGACCGTTGGCATTAAAGTCCAGCAGGTCACGCAGGCGCACGGCACGGCCGGTGCGGTGCAGGCGGGCGCTGTACTCCTTAAAGGTGTCGTAGCTGTCCTCGCGGCAGGCGGTCTGCAGCAGGTAGACGGTCTGCGGGTCGATAAGGTGATCCTCGCCGCCGAGCGGGCGCCACTTGGTCAGACCCAGCGTGGGCAGCTGATCGGGAGCCGGGCTCTTAAGGATAGCGAGCGCGGCGTCGTAGCGCTCATTCTGCTCGCGCTCGACGTCCTCGACACCCATACCGCCCACACGGCTCACCGTGCCGGCGAAGTACGCGTTGACGAACTCCGGAGTGAAGCCCACGGCCTCGAAGATCTGCGCCGAATGGTAGCTCTGCACCGTGGAGATGCCCATCTTGGACATGATGGAAACGATGCCGGCGGTCGCAGCCTTGTTGTAGTTGGCGATGCCCTGCTCGGCCGTCACGTCCAGGTCGCCGCGTGCCGCCAGATCACGGATGCACGCATGTGCGTTGTACGGATAGATGCCGCTCGCGGAATAGCCCACCAGCGCCGCAAAGTCGTGCGGGGACACGGCGTCGCCGCACTCCACCACGATGTCGGCAAAGGTACGCACGCCGGCGCGGATCAGATGGTTGTGCACGCAGCCCACGGCGAGCAGCGACGGCACGGGCACCTCGCCCGCAGCGGCACGATCGCTCAACACCACGATGTTCACGCCGTCGCGGACCGCAGCCTCAACATCCTCTGCAAGCTGCTTGAGCGCAGCCTGCAGCGCGCCCTCACCCGCGTCGCGGCGGTAGACGGCACGGAAACGGCGGGTCTTAAAGCCCACGCGGTCGATGGCGCAGATACGCTCGAACTCCTCCTCGCTCAGCAGCGGACGCTCCAGGCGCACCAGCTGACAGGCCGTACGGGAGTCCTCGAGCAGGTTGCCGTGGTTGCCCAGGTAGAGCGTGGTCGAGGTGACCATATGCTCGCGAAGAGCATCGATGGGCGGATTCGTGACCTGAGCGAACAGCTGATAGAAGTAGTCAAAGAACGAACGCGTCTTCTTGGACAGGCAGGCCAGCGGCGCATCGATACCCATCGAGGCGAGCGGCGCCTTGCCCTGCTGGGCCATGGGACGCACGACCTCGTCAACATCATCCCAGTGATACCCGAGCTTGGCCATGCACACGGCGGCGGGCACCTCGGCATCCTCGGCGGGCGCGGGCGCGGCGGGCTCATCGAGCGCGTCGACGGTCAGCGTCTCCTCGGCGATCCAATCACGGTAGGGCTTTTCCTTGGCATAGCGGGCGCGCAGCTCGTCGTTGTAGATGACGCGGCCGCGGGCAAAATCGACCTCGAGCATCTGGCCCGGTCCCAGGCAGCCGCTCGTCAGGATGTTCTCGGGGCTCACCTCGATGGTGCCCACCTCGCTCGCCAGCATAAAGCGGCCGTCGCGCGTCACATAGTAGCGGGCGGGGCGTAGGCCATTACGGTCGAGGGCGGCACCCAGGGTACGGCCGTCGGTAAAGGCGATAGCGGCAGGACCGTCCCACGGCTCCATGAGCATGGACTGGTAGGCGTCGTAGGCGCGGCGCTCCTCACTCAGGCTATCGTTGTGGTCCCACGGCTCGGGCAGCAACATGGACGCGGCACGCGTGAGCGGACGACCGTTCATGACCAAAAACTCAAGCACGTTGTCCAGAATCGCGGAATCGGAGCCCTCGCGGTTGATGATGGGCATCACGCGCTCAAGATCATGCTGCAGCACGGGACTGTACAGGTTGGGCTCGCGGGCGCGGATCCAGTTGACGTTGCCCTTGAGGGTGTTGATCTCGCCGTTATGGATGATAAAACGGTTGGGGTGCGCGCGTTCCCAGCTGGGCGTGGTGTTGGTGGAGTAGCGCGAGTGGACAAGCGCCACGGCCGTCTTGACGGCGGCGTCGTTGAGATCGATGAAGAAGCGGCGCATCTGTGTGGCGACCAGCATACCCTTGTACACGATGGTGCGCGAGCTCATGGAGCACACATAGAAGATCTTGTTGCGCAGGGCAAACTCGGCGTCAGCCTTCTTCTCGATGGTGCGGCGGCACACGTACAGGCGGCGCTCGAAGGCGTCGCCGGCGGGTGTGTCGTCCGGACGGCCCAGGAAAGCCTGCAAGATGGTGGGCATGCAGGCGCGGGCTGTCTCGCCCAGGTCGTGCGGGTCGACCGGCACCTCGCGCCAAAAGAGCAGCGGCACGCCGGCCTCGGCGCAGCCCTCCTCAAACACGCGACGGGCATCCTCTACGCCCTTGTCGTCCTGCGGGAAGAACAGCATGGCCACGCCATAGTCGCCCTCTGCCGGCAGAATCTGGCCGCACTTTTGAGCCTCTTTGCGGAAAAAATGATGCGGAACCTGGAACAGGATGCCGGCGCCGTCGCCGGTGTTCTTCTCGAGTCCCGTACCGCCGCGGTGCTCCAAGTTGACCAGAATGGACAGCGCGTCGTCCAGAATCTGGTGATGGCGCTCGCCGTTGATATCGGCAAGCGCGCCAATGCCACATGCATCGTGATCGAATTCGGGGCGATAAAGGCCCTGCTGCTGAGCGGAATCTGCCTGCATCGCGATCCTCCCCTAGATATTAGACAATCAGTTGAATAGGCATACTAGAAGCATCGCCGGCCCGTTGTGTTTCCCGCCCGTTTCGAAACAATCGCGTAACGCACGCCCTACGAGTGGACACCGCCGACCTCAAGGACGGCAACAAGGGCCCCAAGTTCGACCTGTAAGCTCACCGCTTCAAACATCTCAATCTGTAACAGGAGGAGCCAATTTTGGCGCTTAGATGTTACAGGTTGAGATGTTTTCGAGAGACGGCTCCGAATGTCTCAATCTGTAACACGGAGGGTCGGTTTTGGCGGCCAGCTGTTACAGATCGAGATATTCCATAGGACCATTTCTTCCTGTCTTGATCTGTAACACCTAAACCCAATTTCCATCCCTAGTTGTTACAGATCAAGACATTTCGGCAATCCCCTTTCACCATCCTATTCAAATACAACAGTTTTGTTAGTCATAGTTAACTTTTGAGCCTAAAACGGGTATCCTTTGCGGCGTCAAACAAACGGCACGCAGGAGCTCACCATGCTCAACCATCTCAAACAACACTTTGGCTCCCGGCGCACCGGTGATCACGGAGGCCTAGACATTGCGCGGCATGTCGGCCCCGGGCTGCTCGTGACCGTCGGCTTTATCGACCCGGGCAACTGGGCCTCCAATATGGCCGCGGGCTCGCAGTTTGGCTACGCACTGCTGTGGATCGTCACGCTGTCCACAATTATGCTCATTGTGCTGCAGCACAACGCGGCACACCTGGGTATCGCCACGGGCGCCTGTCTTGCCGAGGCCACGACACGTTACCTTCCCCGCTTCGTTGGGCGCACGGTGCTTGCCAGCGCCTATCTCGCGACCATCGCCACCGCCATGGCCGAAGTCCTGGGCGGTGCGATCGCGCTCCAGATGCTCTTTGGGCTGCCCGTGCGCGCGGGCTGCGTCATCGTGGCGACAGTATCGATGGCGATGCTCATGACGAACTCCTACAAGCGTGCAGAGCGATGGATCATCGCCTTCGTAGGCGTGGTAGGACTCTCGTTTTTGGCCGAGCTCACGCTAGTCAAGGTCGACTGGCCGATGGCCGCCGCAAGCTGGATCACGCCCAGTATGCCCACCGGCTCGGCCGCGATTATCGTAAGCGTCCTAGGAGCGGTCGTTATGCCCCACAACCTCTTCCTGCACTCCGAGGTCATCCAATCCATGCACTTCGAAGGCCAAGGCGAGCAGGTTATCGAAGAACGTCTACGCTATGAGCTCTTCGACACGCTCTTTTCGATGGGCGTGGGCTGGGCAATCAACTCGGCCATGGTCATCCTGGCCGCAACGACCTTCTTTGCGCACGGCATTGTCGTAGACGACCTCGCCGTCGCAGCGGCCACGCTCTCCCCCATCTTGGGCCCGGCGAGCTCGACCATCTTTGCGGTGGCGCTGCTGTTTGCGGGCCTATCGAGCAGCGTGACGGCGGGCATGGCGGCGGGCACCATCACCGCGGGCATGTTCGACGAGGAATACGACATCCACGACCGACATTCCTCGATTGGAGTGACGACCTGTTTCGTCGGCGCAGTGGCGGCGTGCCTGGTCGTCCCGAATCCTTTTGAGGGTCTCATTTGGAGCCAGGCGCTGCTGTCGCTTCAGCTACCGATTACGGTCTTTGTGCTCATACGGCTCACCAGCTCACGCCGCGTCATGGGCAAATACGCCAACTCGCGCCCGCTCAACGCGTTGCTCGTAGGGATCGGTGCCATCGTGACGATTCTCGACATCGTGCTGCTAACGGGAATGTAATTGAGATGGCGTGACTGTCCAGATATAACGTCTTAATCTGTAACACGTGAGACCGTTTTAAACCGTCAGATAAATCAAAAGGGTCCCGGCCGAGAATTCGACCGGGACCCTTGGACAGAGCTATGTTCGGCTTTCGCCGTATGCCTGCGAGTTACTCCTCGACGAGCTCAAACTGATCGGGACCGACGCCGCACACCGGGCACACGTAATCCTCGGGCAGTTCGGGCGTGTCGACCTCAACCTCGTAACCGCAAACGGTGCACACAAACTTATACGTCTTCTTCTCCTCAGCCATGATGTTCTCCTCTCGAACGTGACTGCTGGTGTACTTACTTATTAGTATATATTCTCAATAACATAATGCAAGTATTTTTAGAACATTTCTAGCCTTGATACGACGCGGCTTTGGGCGGCGTCTTGCCCTTTAGCACCTTGTGATAGTAGTCGTACGTCAGCGGCGTCTCGTCGCTCAGGCGCTCGGCATCCTCGACCTCGCCAATAAACAGCAGATGCGTGCCCACATCCACAGTGTCGATCAAACGGCAGCTAAACAGGGCCGCCGCGTGCTCAGGCACATAGGGCATGCCCAGAGCCGTCTCGCGGGTCTCGTATTTGGCAAACTTGTCATAATCGCTGCTGGTGCGGAACCCAAAGTTACCGATGTAGAGCATATCGGCCGTCTGATCGATCACGGTCAGCGCGAACGCTTTGGCCGATGCGATGATGCCCGAGGTGACATTGTCCTTGTTCACGGCAACCGAAATACGCGGCGGCATGGACGTCACCTGCACCGCAGTGTTGATGACGCAGCCGGCGCGCAGCCCGTCTGCCGCAGCGCTCACCACGTACAGACCGCTCGGCATGGTAAAGAACGCAGTTTTGTCCATAACGATCACTCCCCTAGCTCGGGTTGGAACCTCATGAATGTATGTACCCACAAAAAAGGCGGCACCCATAACGGACGCCGCCTTTGAGACATATGTGTCAGAACAGTAAGTAAGATGAGACGCCCGCAGTTGCGGTGAAATAGGGACTGAATAGCCCCTCAAACAGGCAAAACAGTCCGTATTCCACCGCAACTTATGCAGAGTGCCTAACGGTTGCGTTCCTTAAGGGCGCGGTCGATCTCGCGTTGGACATCACGCTTGGCCATGTCCTCACGCTTGTCGTAGAGCTTCTTGCCGCGACCCAGACCCAGCAGCAGCTTTACGCGGCCGTCGATATTAAAGTAGAGCTCCAACGGAACCAGCGCATAACCACGGTTGCGAAGTTTGCCGTCAAGAAAGTCGATCTCCTTGCGGTGCAGCAGCAGACGACGCCGACGGTCGGGATCGCGATTCCACACGCCACCATGGCTATAAGGGTGGATATGCAGTCCGACGAGCCAGCACTCGCCGCCACGAATCAGCGCAAAAGTGTCAGTGATCTGACAGGCGCGCTCGCGAATCGACTTGACCTCGGTGCCGCTCAGCTCAATACCGCACTCAAACGTCTCATCGATAAAGTACTCGTGATGTGCCGAGCGATTCTTGGAAATGAGTTTGCGCTCGCGCTTACTGGGCATCGCCGGCCTCCTTGGCTCCATCGGCGTTTGAGCCCGCAGTCTCGCGCTTTGCCTTGCGCTCGGCATTGAGCTCGGCATCGCTCTCGCGCACCAGTTTGATAATCGCCGCGCAGGCCTCCTCGCCCACCAAGTCGCGAGCACGTACCGTCAGGCGCGTCGCCTCCTGCTTGTCGCCGTCGCTTGCAGCATCGGTCGCGCACATGATCAGGCAGATGGCAATCTCGGCCGAAGGCGAGGTCGGCACGCCTTGCAGGGCCAGTTCACCCATCACGTGGTCGTCGCTCTCATCAGCGGCATCCGGATAGGTGGTATGGATCTTGTTGAGCAGGCGCGTCGTATGCGCATCGTTGGGCGCCAGACGCAGCGCCAGACGCGCGCAGCCCACGGCAGCCGAAACGTTCTCGGTCTCGGGCTCCAAGAAGTACTGACCTAGATTGGCGTAAGCGCGGGCGGCGCACTTGCCATCGCTTGCACGCTCCAGCACCGAGAACGAGAGCGATGCCCATTCCTGCTTGTCCTCGAGAGCGCGGAACAGCTCGGCCAAATCCAAGCGATAGTTGCAGTTCATGGGGTCCCAACGCACAGCCTGCATCAGGGCATTACGAGCGCTTACATAATCCTGCTGGCGAATGTAGGCAAACGCCATGTCAGAGTACAGGCGGTCAAACGGCACCTCGACCTGCACGAGCTCGCGCGGATCCTTCTCCACGCGGCGATAGGCCAAGCGCTCAAACTTGCTATCGAAGCTAAAGTATTGACGCTTCTCCTCCGTCTTGCACTCAGCGTCGATATACTCCTCGGCGAGCTCCACCAGACGCTCCAGCAGCGGCGTCGCCGTAGCCAGGTCGCCCTGCGCCAGATAGTTCTCGGCATACGTGATGTCTTGCAAGCTGATGGGCAGATCCATGGCTACTCCTCGATCTGAGCAAAACACGGCAGGCGCCGTATATACGGTCAATACACAAAACCCGGGTCTCTTACGAGGCCCGGGCGTTCAATTTTGGTAGCCCGTACCAGATTCGAACTGGTGATCTCCGCCTTGAGAGGGCGGCGTCCTAAACCGCTAGACGAACGGGCCATATGTAGCAAATGCAATGGCTGGGATGGAGGGAGTCGAACCCCCATTGACGGAACCAGAATCCGCTGTCCTGCCATTAGACGACATCCCAATGACTGCATCGCTGCGCTCGGCTGTGCCTTTGCGCAAGAAAGAAATATACGGGAAGTCTCGCCGTGACGCAAGCCCCAATTTTGACTTTTTTGAAATTCAGTCAAATTGGCCTAATTTAGTCCAACCCGTGAAGGACCTGTGAAGCCGACCGCTGTACACGAAGGGCAAAACGCCGCGAGCGGTAGCCGTCAACCGTTGGCAGATTCTACCGCGAAAACGATAGCACCAGGCAACACAATCGAAGTATCAATGATCGCGTAGATATCGAGGCGCCATGGACGAAGAGCTTGATTACCTATGGGAGACCCTGGGCCTCGAGATCACTGCCGACCTTTGGCCCGAACGGGACAAAATCCATCCCACTCTGCGCCCCGCCATTACTGTGGTGCAGGCAAAATACCGCCGCGCATCCTTTTTGATCATGCGGATGTCATGGCACGCGGGACTCCCCGACCTTAAGCGAATCCAGGCAAGCCTCGTCGAGCTGTCCGGCATGCCGACCGTCATATCCGAGGCGCACCTGGAGCAGCGCCAGCGCGAGCGACTGCAACAGCAGCGGATTCCCTTTATCTGCCCCGGCGTTCAGGCATATCTACCCTTTATGGACGAGGAGTACTGGAGCGGCAAGCCCAACAAACACGTAAAGGTCTACGATCCGCACGAATGGGCACAGCTGGCGGACTGACTGGGGCAGGCCCGCCGGCGGAAAGTGCGTCCCAGATTTCAAGCTCAAACTGGTCCCCACTTTCCCGTCGAGCCCTCAACCGGAAACCGTGTCCCACAATCGAAGCTCAGAATGGGACGTGCTTTCCGCAACCGGCCACTTTGGGAAAGCGCATCCCATTCTGGAAGCGAATTCCGGGTCGCACTTTCCGCAGCCGCTACAGCAACGCCTCGGCCCAAGCCGATTCCCTAAAGCCGGGAATCGCAAAGTCGTCGCCCACCAGCAGCGGACGCTTGACCAGCATGCCGTCGGTCGCCAGCAGCTCGTAGCACTCCCGATCCGTCATGCCCGCGTCCAGACGCGCCTTCAGGCCCAGCTCTCGATATTTCATGCCCGACGAATTAAAGAAACGCCGCACCGGCAGCCCCGAACGAGCAATCCAGGTCGCAAGCTCATCAGCCGTGGGATTGTCCAAAACGATATCGCGGTCGATATACTCAACCCCATGTTCGTCCAGCCATGCCTTGGCCTTCTTACAGGTCGAGCACTTGGGATATTCAACAAACAGTACGGCCATGGGAATCCTCCGAATATAGATCGGCCAACGCAGGCACACGCCACACGAAGCGCCTTCGTATGATGGGCCAATTGTAGCCCGCGGGTCACACGTTAAACGAACCGTACCCCGAATCCGCGTTTGATGAACGGCAGCAGCTCCATTGCCTCGGGCGTGATATGGCCCGCAACGTTCATGCGCTCGTCACCGGGAAGATCGACCCGCGCAATCTCAAGCTCGCCTTCGTAGCGCCCATATCCGCTATTGCTCACAGCGATCGACCCCGCCTTTCGCGGCAGGCCGGCTCCGGCATCCGTCGGCACGGAATCCGGCTTAAGCGTCGTACGTGACTCCTGAGACCTAAAGATGAGGACGCTCGAGTCGGGCCGGTCGTGATGAATCTGCCCGCGCACATAGGCATAACCGGGCTCAAGCTCGCATTGCAGGTCCACGTATCCGGCGGAAACTTGAGCAAACTGCGCCCAGCCCGCATCGGATAGATCGGGGTCGCCGACCAACACAATGTCGCAATCGGCGCCATGTGCAAGCTCAAGCATATTGAGAGCAACCTTTGACGCGCGACCGCGCTGCGCCTCGACCGTCGGCAGTCCCTCGAATACCGGCCCGCGAACGTTAGCATCACCCGGCACAAAAGCCATGATTTCGAATCCAAGCGCCGCAAGACGAAGATTCGTCCGAGCAACATCTTCAAGAGCTAAACCGGTATAAGGCTTGGGGTAAAAATTGTGGCAGGCGGCAAAACGAGTCACATCGGCACCGGCCTCACGCCACGATGCGATTTCATCAGAACTCACCGTCGATGCATTGACCACAATGCGAAATACACCGGACAGCTCCGCGACCCGCTGGGCGCTAAAGCCATAGTCCAAACGAAGGTATTCCAACCCCAGATCGCGCAGGTCCTCGATACGCTCAAGCCCGAGCAAATCGCACGTACGCGGCCCCACATCGGCAATGAGCGCAATGCCGCGGGCGGAAAGCAGCGACAGCACATGACGGACCTTATCGGCATACGTCGCTTCCCCATCCTCGGGAATATGCAGTGAGGTAAACGCATAGCGCGCACCCGCCTCGGCACCACGCTCAATCGTCCGCTCAATATCCTGCAGAGGGCTGGAAAGATAAATCGAAATACCCGTTTTCACGCTTCAACGCTCCTTTAAAAAAGGCCGGCGGAGCAGTTAGCCCCGCCGGCACAACCATAGCATCAAGAAATCTGCCGCGCACCGCGAGCCCCGAGCAACACGGCTCGCGATATCAAACTACTCGCCAAAGAACTCGTTGATCTTCTGCTCGTCGACGCCAAAGAACCACGTCAGGACAAAGCCGGCGGCATAGGCAAGCAGCATAGCGGCAACGTAGCCGAGCTGCTGGCCAGGAACAACGATCAGCAGGCCAAACAGACCGGAAACGCCCTGAGAAACCGTGCCGATGTGAAGCAGCGCCGCGAGCGCGCCGCCAAATCCGGCACCCAGGCAGGCCGTCACAAACGGACGAACGAGCGGCAGCGTAACAGCATACATCAGAGGCTCGCCCACACCCAGGATTCCAACGGGAATGGACTCTGCGACGTACTTCTTGAGCTTGGCGTTCTTGGTCTTAAAGTACAGCGCCAAACCGGCACCGACCTGGCCGCCGCCAGCCATCATAAGGATGGGAAGCAGGTAATTGATACCCTTGGTAGCGCCGTCGGGATCGTTGAGCATAGCGTGGATCGGCGTGAGCGCCTGATGCAGGCCGACGGACACCAGCGGCAAGAAGCCTGCCGACAGGATATAGCCGCCCAGGACGCCCAGCTTCTCGAAGATAAAGGTCAAAACGCTAAAGATGGCAGTCGTCAGCCATGCGCCAACCGGCTGGATGACGAGCATCAGAGCAAAGGCGCCGATGATGAGCACCAGCAGCGGGGACAAAAACGTGTCGAGTGCGTTGGGCATAACCTTGCGAATCTGACGCTCCATCCAGGCAAAAAATGCGCCAGCGATGAGAGCCGCGATCATGCCGCCCGCTGCGGGGTTGTACTGCGCACTGGTGAGCGGCAGCAGAATGGCAGCGGCAGGATCAGCAGCGCCAGGCGCAAGCAGGGGCATGGCACTGTTGGCGATACACATCATGCCGGCGATGCCGCCCAGCGCAGCGGAGCCACCAAACTCACGTGCCGCGTTATAGCCCACCAAAATGGGCAGATAGGCAAACAGGGCCCAGCCCATGGAACGAATGCCCTGGTACCACCACTCGCCTGCAAGCGCGCCTGCCGTCGAGACGTTAATGACGTTGCAGATACCGTTGATGAGGCCAGCCGCAATGATGCCGGGAAGCAGGGCGACGAAGACATTGGAAATCTTCTTGAGGAAGGCCTGAACCGGCTTAGACTCGTACTTGGCCTTCTGCGCGGCCTTGTTTGTGGCCGCAGCGTCAACCACGCTCTCGTCAGCAACGCCTTTCGCAAGGCCGGTGAGCTTGGAGAACTCCTCGAGCACCTTATTCACCTTGCCCGGACCCAGCACGATCTGCATCGTGTCGTCCTCGACCAGGCCCATCACGCCGTCGAGCGCCTTAATACCCTCCGTGTCGACGTTGCCCGTGTCTTTGACGGTCACGCGCAGGCGCGTCATGCACGCCGCGTTTGCGAGCACGTTGTCTTTACCGCCCAAAAGGTCCAGCAGCTTTTGAGCCAGCTCTTTGTTCGTCATAACTCCTCCTTGTATTGGGTATCTCGTCTGGATGTCATATCAGCTCACGCCGCGCACCTATTGGGCATCGGCATTGCTCTTCTCATGGCCACTCACCGCAGCACGGACATGGCCTCGCGCCCGCTCAAGAGCTACCGCAGCCTGCTCGGCATCGCAGTCCAGCAGTACCGAGACAATAGCGGTTTTTACGTGGCCGCCGGCATCTGCAAGCGCCTGAACAGCGCGCTCGCGCGTGCAGCCGGTCGCCTCCATCACGATGTTCTGGCCGCGCACCACCAACTTCTCGTTCGTCTGTTGCACATCGACCATCAGGTTTTGGTATACCTTGCCGATCTTGACCATGGCACCGGTCGAAATCATGTTGAGAATGAGCTTCTGGACCGTTCCCGCCTTGAGCCTCGTTGAGCCGGTCAGCACCTCGGGACCGGGCACGGGCTCAATGGCAAGATCTGCGCTCTCCCCGATCTTCGACCCTTGGTTACAGGCAATTGCAATGGTCTTGCACCCAGTTGCCTTGGCGTACACAAGGCCGCCCACCACATAGGGAGTACGACCGCTTGCCGCCAGGCCAACGACAAGATCCTTGTCCGAGAGTCCACGCTCCCGCAGGTCGCTCGCGCCAAGCTCCTCGCTGTCTTCGGCACCTTCGACAGCCTTGATAAACGCCGTCTCGCCCCCGGCAATGAGCCCGACGACCAGATCGGGCGATACGCCAAACGTGGGCGGACACTCAGAAGCGTCGAGTACGCCCAGACGACCGCTGGTGCCTGCGCCCATGTAAAAGACGCGCCCGCCGCGCTCGAGTGTCTCAGCAGCCCAGTCGATTGCTGTGGCAACCTGGGGCAACACTTTCGTGACCGACTGGACGGCACGAAGATCCTCATCGTTCATCGTCGTGACGATTTGCAGCGATGTCATCGTATCGAGGTCCATTGACCTTTGATTACGCTGTTCGGTCGTGAATTTTGTTAAATCGAGCATTTCATTCACCTCATCTTTCCTGTTTCTCGATGTAGTTTTGCTTAATGACATGCGTCGCCCGTTCGTAGTCGCTGGCAACGTAAGCAGCGTACAGGGCATCGACAACCATAAGCTGGGCCATACGCGAAGCCATGGCACCGCTGCGGACCAAGGGTTCACTCGCGGCGACGCCGAGCACGGCATCGGCCATGGTGGCAAGCTTGGATGATCCATCTACTTTGGTAACGGCCACAACGGGACAGTTGTGACGTTGAGCCTCGGCGGTGCAGTCCAGCACCTCTTGCGTCAAGCCCGAGTAGCTAAAGGCGATTGCCATATCGCCCTCATGCATGTTCTTGGCACATAAGAGCTGATCATGCCAGTCGTCGTACAGATGGCACTCTTTGTCGACACGCATGAGCTTTTGCGCCAGGTCGTGCGCGACCAAACGAGAGGCACCAATACCGAACAGATTGACCGCGCGTGCCAGCTTAAGACGGGCCGCGCATCGCTCCAAGACGGTGTAATCGAGCGTTCGCGCCGTCGCCTCGATCGTACGCACGTTGCTTTTCATCACCTTCCCCACGATACGTTCGACGTTGTCATCCATGGAGATGTCCTCGAGGGCTACGTCTTTCTTGTCACCTAAGAGCGCCAGCTCGGCAATCAGTTCGCGCTGGAACTCCTTGTAGCCCGCAAAACCCAAACGCTTGCAAAAGCGCAAAATGCTCGAGGGCGAGGAGAACGTGACATCGGCAAGACCGCGGACGGACAGCCCGACCACCTCGTGCGGATGAGCGCTTACATATGCGATGACATTGCGTTCCGCCGGGCTCGCGCTGAGCTCACGCTCGCGAAGCCGCAAAAGCAATCCGTTTGCCATCTCAAACACCTCCGTTGAGAAGAATTAAAGACCAACGAACGATTCGTACCGGATACAAACAGCTTTTGCGGTACATTGTGCCGCATCGTGGTGCACAAAGGGCGAGCGTTCTACCGCTCGCCCCTCAAATCCGACCGCTCGGAAATACGCGCGACACAAAATAATTCAACAAGGTCGCATTATCAGAAACGGGTTTGTTACCGGCTAGCGCCTCGCATGGGCGCCGATCGGCCGAGTCGCATGGCGCACCAACGCCGCCGCCAGCAATACCAACAGCATGGCGGTGACATAGCCCGCAGCATCGAATCCTAGATCGATAACGTCGAAATGCCTGCCGGGAACAAAGATCTTATGTACCTGATCGCCAACGGAGCAGGCGGCGCAAAAGAGCAATACGGGCACACAACGGGAGCATACGCTCCACGGACGCCTGGAAAGGCAAACCACGACCACCGAGGCGAACAATCCGACGAAGAAAAACTCTACGGTATGGGCAACGCGACGGACGTTCGTGCCCACCCACATGCGAATGGAAGCAAGTCGGCCAGACCGGACATTCGAGGCAGCCGAATCGGTGCCCCCGGTCATTCCGTTCTCCGCCTGAGCTTCACCCGTGGCATCGACAGCCTGAACGCCCGTAGCCTGGCCCTCCACCACACGCGCGGTAGACTCGCTCAGCAACGACGTCTCCACCGCATTTTGCTCCGTCAGCACCCAGATGCCCGCCAGCGTTGCAGCGAACAGAACGATCGCGGTCCATCCGATTATTTGTTTTACGCGCGCCAAGGGCCAACCTCCTTTTTTGAATATCAGCGAGTGTAGCCCCAAATGGCATCGTCACCGTATCAAAATTTGAATCGCAACAGGAAGCGACAAAGCGACGCAAACCCCTACCCTGCCTCGCGCATCCAGCGATCGAACGTCCCCACGCACACGCCCAGGCACTTTGCTGCCTGGCTGCGGGTAATATCGCCTGCTTCATAGCTATCGCGCACCAGCTCAAACTGAGGAGGGCACGGCTTGCGAGGTCGACCGAAACGGACCCCTCGCGCTCGCGCCGCTGCAATTCCCTCCGCCTGGCGCCGATGGATATTCACGCGCTCCACCTGCGCCACGTAGCTCAGCAGTTGCAGCACAATATCGGCAATCAGGGTGTTGGTCACATCCGGCGCGCCGCTGGCCCTAGCGCGCGTGTCAAGCAATGGCATGTCCAACACCACAATGGCAACCCCGAGCTCCTTGGTAATGCGTCGCCATTCCTCAAGAATCTCGGAGTAATTACGGCCAAGTCGGTCGATAGAAAGCACCACCAGCACGTCCCCGTCCCCCAGGACGTGTAGCAGCTCGCGATAACGCGGTCGATCGAAGTCCTTGCCACTCGCATGGTCGGCATAAATATTCGCCGAGCCCACGCCATAGGCGCCCAGCGCATCCAGCTGCCGATTCAGATTCTGATCGCGTGAACTCACCCGCGCATAACCGTACACCGTCGCCATCTCATCCCCGCTTTCTTGTAAACCTGCCAAAAAGGGACAGGTTTATTTTGGTAGGTTTTACCTCTCAAATAGCAGGTAAGCGGGCGGCCGAGCAGGCAGCAAGGTAGTCACGATTCAAATGCGAAGGGCGGTCCCGAAAGGCCGCCCTCCGCTCCCCCACCATGAGTCGAGATTTGGCTAATGGATAAGCTTAAAGTCCAAGTGCCCACGCGTGGTATTGACGCGCGAGACCTCGACAATCACGCGCTGACCCAGTTCATAGCGAGTCCCCGTGTCGGCACCTGTGAGCGTAAGCGCATCCTCGTCAAACTCGAACCACTCGTTGCCCAGGCTCTTGATCGAAACCAAGCCTTCGACCTGCGTTAGATCCAAGCGCACAAAGAGGCCCATGCTGCTAACCCACGAGACGGTTCCGGCATAGCGCTCGCCTAGACGGTCCTCATAGTACTGGGCAATCTTGATCTTTTGCGTCGCATGGCTGGCGGCATCTGCCGCGCGCTCGGCATCGCTGCATGCGCGGCAGATCTGCGGCAGAATGCGCGGCAGCGACTCGCGCCCCTTGCCGATCAGCCGCGGCGTACGGACCAAGGCGTCCTTGCCGCCGAGCTGCTCATAGGCCAACTGCAGTTTGAGCACGCGGTGCACCACCAGATCGGGGTAGCGACGGATGGGACTCGTAAAGTGACAGTAGCACGGCGCGGCGAGCGCAAAGTGGCCCTCGTTGCGCGGCTTGTACAGCGCGCGCTGCATGCTGCGCAGAAGCAGCGTGTTAACGAGCGGTGCGTTGGCCGTACCGGCGGCAGCATCGACTGCAGCCTGCAGCTCATCGGGGCTCCCCAGGGCAATACCGGCAGCACGGCGATCGTCGATGATGCCTAGCTGCGCCAGCGCAACGGCGGCACCGTGCAGGCTATCGGGGCTCGGATCCTCATGCACGCGATAGCAGGCCTCGATATCACGGTCTGCCAGCCACTCTGCAACGCACTCGTTGGCGAGCAGCATAGCTTCCTCGATAAGCGACGTGGCACACGAACGCTCACGCGCCACAATCTGCACGGGCACTCCGTCCTCATCCAACAGAGCACGAATCTCGGCCGTGTCAAAATCGACCGAGCCGCGGGCGCGACGGATACGACGGCGGAGTTCGGCGAGTTCGTTAGCGGCGACAAGGAAATCGCCGAGGTCGACGTTGTAGCCGCGGGCGGCCTCCTCGCACGCAAGACCGCGCTCAAGCGCTTCCTCGCGCGAGGTCTCGGCAGCCGCAACATCCTCGGCTGCACCCTCCAGCACCGAATACTCAACCGCGCCGGCACGCACCAGCAGCGCCTCGGCGCCGTCATAGTCCATACGCACACGCGAGCGAATCACGCTGGGGTACGGATCGTAATGCCGCACGCGACCCTGTGCATCGAGCTCAATGTCAACGGTAAACGCAAGACGGTCCTCGTCAGGGCGAAGCGAGCACAGGTCACAGGACAGGCGTTCGGGCAGCATGGGAAGCACGCGATCGGCCAGATACACCGATGTCGTACGATGGCGAGCCTCAAGATCGATATGCCCGTCCCAAGCCACATAGTGTGAAACGTCGGCGATATGCACACCCAGCTTGTAGCCACCCTCGGGCGTGCGCTCCAGCGAAATGGCGTCGTCAAAGTCGCGCGCGTCGACTGGGTCGATCGTGATGACAAAGCGGTCGCGCAGATCGCGGCGGAGCGGGTCCTTAAGCGCCGCGGACACATCGAGCGAAAGCCCCTCGGCCTCGTCCAGCGCGGCCTCGGGATAGCTATCGGTATAGCCGTAACGCGCCATCACATATTGAACGCCCAAATCGGGCGCGTCATCTCCGCCAATGCGGCGTTCGATCGTCACGGTACCCGATTCCAGGCGCGTCGGGTAGGTCAAAATGCGCGCGACAACAGCATCACCCGGGTGGACACCCAGACGATCCGCCGAGGTATCCTCGGGCAGAATGAAGAAGTCGGCCTTCAGACGCGAATCGAGCGGCTCGATCACACCGAGCGGACCGGCGGTCTGGTACGTGCCCACCACGCTTATGGCTGCACGCTCAACCACGCTTTCGATCACGGCGCGCCGCTCACCGTGCGGGCTGTTCTTAATGCTCACGGCAACGGTATCGCCATCCATGATCTCGCGCTTACCGCGGCCCATGACCTTGTAGTCGCCGTTTTCGGTTACAACGTAGGCGCTATGCTCATGGAGCTGCACGCGCCCGGTCAGGCTCGGACGGCGTTCGCTGCGCACCGGCCCGCGCTGATTGCGAGCTCCACGCTTATGCTTGTTATTGCGCCCCATGGCGCCTCCTAACTATCGATTGCGAACTCCAAAGAGTCTACCCAAATGATTCGCTTTCCTGCCGTCCCCTAGGGATCAAAAAACGGGCCGCCCCATAAGAGACGACCCGTTGGAAGGGATGAATTCCAAGCATGCCTACACGCGCAGGTAGCGGCGCATGGCGATGGCAGAACCAAAGAGACCGATAATCACGCCGACCAGAATCAGCGCAGCATAGGTCACCAGGTAGTACTGCATCGGCAGGGCAAACGACATCCAGCCGATGCTCTCCTGCAGACGCGGGATCATCAGATTGCGCAGCAGCTCCAGAACGCCGATGGAAAGCAGCGAGCCCAAAATGGCCTGCAGCACGCCCTCGGTGATAAACGGGCCACGAATGAAGCCGTTGCTGGCGCCGACCAGACGCATAATCGCAATCTCACGACGACGCGCCGTGATGGACAGGCGAATCGTGTTGTTGATGAAGATGAATGCGATAAAGGTCAGAAGACCAACGAGCACCACGGCGGCGATGCGGATGTAGTTGGTCACCTGGAACAGGCGGCTCACTTCCTCCTGGCCGTACAGCACGCTCGCGTTGACGTCGCCGTCATCCGCGATCTTCTGGAAATCGGCATCCTTCTTGAGCTTCTTTGCCGTGCTCTCGACCTTGGACGGATCGTCCATCTCAATAGCGAAGGAAGCCGGCAGCGGGTTCTGGCCATCGAGCGCGCTCATGGTGGCGTCGGCGTTGCCCGACATCTTGCTCGTATACTCGGCCAGCGCGTCGTCCTTGTCCTTATAGGTCACGGACTTGACGTTATTCCACGTCTTAAGCTCGGCCTCAAAAGCCTGAACATCGGCCTGATCGGCGTCATCACTAATGAACGCGTTGATGACAACCTGATCCTCGACGGTGCCGATCACGGAGTTCAGCATCGCAGAGCCCATGATGAACAGGCCGATGATAAACAGCGAAAGGAAGATCGTGATGACGGCGCCGAGCGAGGTAGTCCAGTTACGGAAGAAGTGGCTGATTGCCTCTTTGAAGGAGTAGCCCACGTTAGTTGGTGCCATAGTTGCCGTAACCTCCCCTCTCCTGGTCGCGGATGACGTGGCCGCCCTCGAGGGCGATCACGCGACGGTGCATGCTATCGACCATCTCGCGGTCGTGCGTGGCGACAATCACGGTGGTGCCGGTGCGGTTAATACGCTCGAGCAGCTTCATGATGCCCAGCGAGATCGCCGGGTCGAGGTTGCCCGTCGGCTCGTCGCAGATCAGCAGCGGCGGACGGTTGACCATAGCGCGGGCGACGGCAACGCGCTGCTGCTCGCCACCGGAAAGCTGGTCGGGCAGCGAGTCCATCTGATCGGCCAGGCCGACCAGACGCAGCACCTCGGGCACCTGGCTGCGAATGACGCCCTTGGGCTTGCCGATGCACTGCAGGGCAAACGCCACGTTTTCGTAGGCGGTCTTTTGCGGCAGAAGCTTAAAGTCCTGGAACACGGCGCCAATCTGGCGGCGCAGGAACGGAACCTTGCGGTTCTTGATCTTCATGAGGTCCTGACCTGCAACCAGGATGCGGCCGCTCGTCGGCTTGACGTCGCGGTTGAGCGTCGACAGCAGCGTGGTCTTACCCGAGCCGGAGTGACCGACCAGGAAGACGAACTCGCCCGGATAGATCTCGATGTTGATGTCGTCGAGTGCAGGCTTGTTGGGCTGTGCCGGATAGATCTTGGTGACATGCTCCATAAGGATGACGGGCTCGGCACCGGCCTGCTTGGCCATCTTCTTGCGGCTGGCCTGCGGATCGATGGGCGCAAACACCGACGTAAAATCGGGGTTGTTGAGCGCGTTATCGAGGCTTGCGACCTCGGCGGCCTGATCGCTCTCGACCACCGGGGCAGCAGGCTGCGTGGGATCAGGAATAGCGGCAAAGAGACCGGACTGCGCAGGCTGAGGAGCCGGCGTCGCAGGGGCCAAGGGGTCGGGAATGCCGGCCATGGTAGGCTGCGGCGTGGCGGCACCAGCCTGAGGCTGCTCCACGCGAGCGGTCACGGCCTGAACGGGCTCAAAACCCGCCGTGCCGGAAAGCGCGACATCGCTGGTTGGATTGTAGGCAAAGGGATCGGATGCCGGCTGTGCCTGATCTGCCGGCTGAGCGGGGGCCTGAGCAACAGGCTGGCCCTCTGAATCCGGAGTGGCGAAACGACTGCCCTGGACGCCTGCCTGCGTCTTGGGGGCATCATCGCCCGCACCGGAGGTACGGAAGTGGTTACCCACTGGTGCTCCTTATCGTCGTGCGTTTAAACTACATGAGCGCTTTATATTTTAGCAGCATTAACTTTGCTGCACATAAGAAGCATGGCGTGCTTAGGGATCCCGTCGGCCGGGCACAGGGTTACTCTCCAAATCGTCCTCGGACATGTCGGAGCCCCCGCTGCGCGCTTCGCGCGGCGGGGGCTCCCCCGTCCTGCGGAAAGATTTGGAGAGTAACCCTGTGCCCGGCCTGCGGTAACTAAGGGGTCGCCGCGTTTATCTTGGGGTGCTGCATATACAAAGTTGGAAGGGTCTGAATTGCACTTTGTCGATATGTGCCCTTTTCCCTGATGGGACCGTGCTTGAGGAGCGTCTTCATAAGTTGCGGTGAAATAGGGACTGTTTTACCAGTTAAAAGGTCTAATCAGTCCTTATTTCACCGCAACTGAAACAGGGGCGCTCTCCAAGAGAGCGCCCCTGCCGGGTTTCCATAGTTCTGGCGAAGCAGTCCTTGAGATCCGCCTTGCCTTATGCCAAGAACTCCTTGGTGGTCGCCACAATGTTCGCGGCGTCCAGACCGTACTTGTGCAGGAGCTCGGAACCCGGGCCGGACTCGCCGAAGGTGTCGTTGACGCCAATCTTCTTAAGCGGCGTCGGGCACTGCTCGCACAGGACGTCGGCGACGGCGCTGCCAAGGCCACCGATCACGGAGTGCTCCTCGACGGTCACGACGTGGCCGGTCTTGGTGGCGCTCTTGACGATCAGGTCGGCGTCGATGGGCTTGATGGTGTGCATGTTGATGACCTCGGCATCGATGCCCTCGGCAGCAAGCTGCTCAGCGGCCTCGAGCGCCTCGCCGACCATCAGGCCGCAGGCGATGATGGTGACGTCGGTGCCCTCGCGCATGACGATGCCCTTGCCTACCTCGAACTTGTAGGTCTCGGGGTCGTTGATAACCGGCGAGGCCAGACGGGCGAAGCGCATGTACACGGGGCCGTCGCACTCGTAGGCGGCGCGCGTCACGGCGCGGGCCTCGACGTCGTCGGCGGGAACGATCACGGTCATGCCGGGGATGACGCGCATCAGGGCGATATCCTCGCAGCACTGGTGCGTGGCGCCGTCCTCGCCCACCGAGATACCGGCGTGCGTGGCACCGATCTTAACGTTAAGGTGCGGGTAGCCAATGGAGTTGCGGACCTGCTCAAAGGCGCGGCCGGCGGCGAACATGGCAAAGCTGCTCGCGAAGGCAACGCGGCCGGTGGTTGCGATACCGGCGGCAACACCCATCAGGTTGCTCTCGGCGATGCCCACATCGAAGAAGCGGTCGGGGCAGGCTGCCTTGAACTTGCCAGTCTGCGTGGCGGCGGCCAGGTCGGCGTCGAGGACCACAAAGTCATCGTGCTCGTTGGCGAGCTCGACGAGGGCCTCGCCGTAGCTTACGCGCGTGGCGATTTTCTTGACGTCTGCCATCCTAGAGCTCCTCTCCGGCGGCCGTGAGCTCTGCCATGGCCTGCTCAAACTGTTCATCGTTGGGGGCCTTACCGTGCCAACCCACCTGGTTCTCCATAAAGGAGACGCCCTTGCCCTTCATGGTCTCGGCGATAATGGCGGTCGGCTGACCCTTGGTGGCGCGAGCCTCGGCAAAGGCGGCGCGGATCTGGTCGAAGTCGTTGCCGTCGGCGAGCTCCACCACATGGAACTTAAAGGCGCGGAACTTGTCGGCGAGCGGCATGGGGTCGTTGACCTCCTCGACGGGGCCGTCGATCTGCAGGCCGTTGTGGTCGACGATCACGCAGAGGTTGTCGAGCTGCTGGTTGCCGGCAAACATGGCGGCCTCCCAGACCTGGCCCTCCTCGCTCTCGCCGTCGCCCAGCAGGGCGTACGTGCGGTAAGTATCGCCCCAGTGCTTGGCGGCAACGGCCATGCCCACAGCGGCGGAGATGCCCTGACCGAGCGAGCCGGTGGACATGTCGACGCCCGGGGTGTCGTTCATGTTGGGATGGCCCTGCAGGTGGCTGCCGATGTGGCGCAGCGTCTCGAGATCCTCCTTGGGGAAGAATCCGCGCTCGGCGAGCACGGCGTACAGACCAGGCGCGCAGTGACCCTTGGAAAGCACGAAGCGATCGCGGTCGGCCTTGCGGGGGTCGGCCGGGTCGACGTTCATTTCCTCAAAGTACAGATAGGTCATGATGTCGGCAGCGCCGAGCGAACCGCCCGGATGGCCGGACTTGGCAGCGTGCACGCCGGTGACGATGCCCTTCCTTACCTCGTTGGCAACCTTTTTGAGCTCTTCGTCGCTCATTGTGCCTTCCTTTCATCCTCTTTAGACAAGATGCGCACGGCACAGAAGGTCGTCCCAACCCAGCCGCGATGCACGTACGTCATTCATTATGCTGGAAACTGGAAGCTTTACCAGAGTATTTATCATTATTTGAACAATTGAGCAGGCAGAACCGCTGATGAAACGGTTTATCAATGTGAACGTCTTTTGGATGGAACGCAGTCGGCCCTACGCATTAATGTCCTTGAAGCCCTCACCGAAGGTCTCCGTGACATCGGCCACGGTCACGATGGCACGCGGGTCGCGCTCGCGCACGATCGTCTTGAGCGTATTGAGCTCGCGACGGCTCACGATGACCATGATCACCGGTTTCTCGGCGCCCGAGTACATACCGGTCGCCTTAAACTTGGTGCAGCCGCGGCCCAGGCCATACATGATGTCGGCCGCGATATCGGGAAACTTGTCCGAGATGATGAGCACCATACGGCGCCTGTTGCCACCGTCGACCACGGCATCGATCACGTAGCCGCTAATGACCATCGAAAGGCCCGCATACAGCGCGTTTTCGACCGAAAAGACTGGGGCCGACAGCGCGCACACGGCAACATCGATCGCCATGACGGTCGAGCCAACCGGTAGCGATGTGTTGCGCGAGATAATCTGACCGATGGTGTCTGAGCCGCCAGTGTTGGCACCGGCGCGCAGCACCATGCCGTAGCCGATGCCCGTGATAATGCCGCCCCACATGGCGGGTAGCATAAGATCGGAATGCGCCAGCGGCGCCACAAACGGAGCGAACAGGTCGGTGAAAAAGCCCAGCAACACAAAGCCCGTCGCGGTCTGCACCACGTAGAACATACCGCCTGCGCGCATAACCACCAGCAGCAGCAAGGCGTTCATCACAATGGTTTGAATACCAACAGGCAGCGAGATGCCATGCGAGGCGCCGACCGCCTGGATAATCGTGGCGAGACCCGTAACGCCGCCGGCGGCAAGGCCGTTGGGGATCAAAAACAAGTCCGTTGCGATAGCTGCCAGGGCGCAGCCAAACATGATCTTGGGCAAGTCATGAAAGAAGTTCATCGAAAGAATGCGCTTGATGTCCAGACGATATGCCATGCTGCCTCCCTCAAAAAAGCGCACCCAAACGAGTGCGCTTTGAACTTCTTGCTGTATTCGATTCTACCGATTCACCGAGCAAATACCACCCCTGCGAAGTGTTTGCATCGACCCGGAACCAACCATGTGCCTAGGCGTCCGAGCCTTCCGCATCGGCGTTGCCGGTTGCCCAGCGATGGTAGCCGATCACAAACGGATCCAGATCGCCATCGTCGAGAACGGCCTCGACGTTGCTGGTCTCCACGCCTGTACGCAGGTCCTTGACCATCTGGTACGGGTAGAGCACGTAGCTGCGAATCTGGTTGCCAAAACCGATCGTGGTCTTGGGTCCACGAATCTCGTCGAGCGCCTCGGCGCGCTTCTCGAGCTCGATCTCGTACAGACGGGCCTTGAGAATCTGCATGCACGCGGCCTTGTTCTGAATCTGGCTGCGCTCGTTTTGGCACGTGACAACGATGCCGCTGGGAAAATGCGTCACGCGTACGGCGGAGTCGGTGGTGTTGACGCCCTGACCGCCCGGGCCGCTCGCGTGATACACGTCCACTCGGATATCGTCGGGACTAATCTCGATATCGATATCGTCAGGCAGCACGGGGATGACCTCAACGCCGGCAAACGTGGTCTGGCGGCGCTTCTTGTCGTCGGTGGGGCTAATGCGCACCAGACGGTGGACGCCGGCCTCGGCGCGCAGCATGCCAAACGCGTCCTTGCCCTCGACGGTAAAGGTCGCGCGATCGATGCCGATAACCTCAGCCGCGGGGCAGTCGTTAATGGTGACCTTCCAGCCGCGACGCTGGCAGTACTTCATGTACATCTTAAAGAGCATGAAGGTCCAGTCCTGGGCCTCCAGACCACCCTGTCCGGGCTTGATGGTCACAATGGCATCGCCGTGATCGAACTCACCGGTAAACCAGCTCGAAAGCTCGAGCTCGTCGATAGCGCGGGCCAGGCGTTCAGCCGTGGCTGCAGCCTCCTCGCGAAGGGCGGCGGCGTCGGGGTCATCCCCCATCTCCTCGGCAAGCTCCAGCGCGGCGCGGGCATCGGAAAGCTCGCCGCGCGCGGTGTCCACGGCAGCGATATCTTCCTTGGTGCGCGCAATCTCCTCCATGGTGGCACGGGCGGCGTCGGCGTCATCCCAAAAGCCAGGGGCAACACTTTTGGCCTCGAGCTCGGACACGCGGGTTCGCTTCTCGTCCAGGTGGAGATACGACTCGACCTCACCGAGCCGGTCCGCAAACGCGTCCAGCTCGGCGGGCGTTACCTCTAAAGCCTCAGCCATTAACGATTCCTGCCGTGGCAGTACTTAAACTTCTTGCCGCTACCGCAGGGGCACGGGTCGTTGCGGCCCACGTTGACGTACGGATCGTCGCTCTCGGACTTGCGATAGGTGGTCACCTTGCCGCCGTTGTTGACGGCAGCCGGACCACCCTGGACAGCCGTGCGGGCCTGCACCTGCGCCTGCTTGCGCAGCACCGAGTCGCCGTTGTCACCATCGACCTCGGCAGGGCCGGAGAAGCGCGCGCCCTCGAGCGCGGGCTCCTCCTTGTGCTCCACGGCGCGCGGGGCGGCCTTGATCTCGATGCGCAGAACCGTGCGCAGGTAATCCTCATACATGGTATCGACGAGTATCTGGAACGCGCCGTAGGCCTCGGTCTTGTACTCAACCAGCGGGTCGCGCTGGCCAAAGCCGCGCAGGCCGATGCCGGTCTTGAGGTAGTCCATCTCCTGCAGGTAGTTCATCCAGCGGGTATCGATGACGCGCAGCATGACCTGGGTGTTGAGCTCGCGCATCAGGTCCTCGCCCAAGCGCTCGGCCTTCATGTTGTAGCACTTCTCTACGTAAGCCAGGACATCGGCAGCCAGGGCCTCATAATCCTCGTCGGGGAACTTCGGCGTATCGATGTGGCCGGTGAGCTCCACAACCCACTTGCGCAGACCCTCCAGGTCGCGCTCGCCCTCGTGGCTGTCCTTGGTGCAGAACTCCTGCACGCAGCGGTACACGGTATCGTGCATGACCTCGGTGATGTGATCGGTCAGGTCCTTGCCGTCCAGAATCTTATTGCGCTCGGCGTAGATGACCTGGCGCTGCTTGTTCATGACGTCGTCGTACTCAAGGACGCTCTTACGCATGGAGAAGTTGATGCTCTCGACCTTGTGCTGGGCGCTCTCGACGGCCTTGGAGATGATCTTGTGCTGGATGGGCATGTCGTCGCCCATGTCGGCCGTGACCATCATCTTGGAGACGCGGTCCATCTTGTCGCCGCCGAACAGGCGCATGAGGTCGTCCTCGAGCGACAGGTAGAACTGGGTCTCGCCCGGATCGCCCTGACGTCCGGAGCGGCCGCGCAGCTGGTTGTCGATACGGCGGGACTCGTGGCGCTCGGTGCCGATAACGGTCAGGCCACCGGCGGCAAGCACGCGCTCGCGCTCGGCCTTGCAGGTCTCCTTGGCCTCGGCGTTAAACCGCTCGAGCTGCTCGGGCGTCACGTCCTCCATGGTCAGGCCCTCGTACTCAAGGCGCTCGCGCACCAGCTCGTCGGGGTTGCCGCCCAGCAGGATGTCGGTACCACGACCGGCCATGTTGGTGGCGATGGTCACGGCGCCGTAGCGTCCGGCCTGGGCAACGATGTGGGCCTCGCGCTCGTGATGCTTGGCGTTGAGGACCTCGTGTGCGATGCCGCGCTTGGTAAGGGCGGCGGACAGCTTCTCGGAGCTCTCGATGGAGACGGTGCCCACCAGGACCGGCTGGCCCTTGGCGTGACGACGCTCAACGTCGTCGGCGACGGCGTTGTACTTGGCCTGAATGGTGCGGTACACCAGGTCCTCGTGGTCCACGCGCTGCACGGGCTTGTTGGAGGGGATGACCTCGACGGGCAGCTTGTAGATCTCGCGGAACTCGGCATCCTCGGTGAGAGCCGTACCGGTCATGCCAGAGAGCTTGTCATACAGGCGGAAGTAGTTCTGCAGGGTGATGGTGGCCAGGGTCTGGTTCTCCTCGCGTACGAGAACGCCCTCTTTGGCCTCGATGGCCTGGTGCAGGCCCTCGGAATAACGGCGGCCTTCCATAATGCGGCCGGTGAACTCGTCGACGATCTTGACCTCGCCGTTGGTGACCACGTACTGCTTATCGCGGTGGAACATGTACTGGGCCTTCAGCGCTTGCTGCAGGTGGTTGACCAGCTGGCCGGAGAGATCGGCATAGATGTCATCGATACCCAGGCGGCGCTCGATCTTCTTAAGACCGCGCTCGGTGGCGGCAATGGTGTGCTTGGCCTCGTCCATGACGTAGTCGCCCGTGGGTTCAACATCCTCGGTGGCGGTGAGCATGTCGTGCGACACGTCCTCGCCGCGCTCAAGGCCACGCACGGCACGCGCGAAGTCCTTGTAGGTACTGGCGGACTTAGTGCCAGCGCCCGAGATAATGAGCGGCGTCCTGGCCTCATCGATCAGGATGGAGTCAACCTCGTCGACGATGGCGTAGTTGTGGCCGCGCTGCACGCGCTGCTCGGGACGGGTAACCATGTTGTCGCGCAGGTAATCAAAGCCGAACTCGGAGTTGGTACCGTAGGTGACGTCGGCCTGGTAGGCCGGGCGCTTGAGCTCGAGCGGCATGTTGTTCTGGAGCAGACCGACGGTCATGCCCAGGTACTTATAGATGCGGCCCATCCACTCGGAGTCGCGCTTGGCAAGGTAATCATTGACAGTAACGACGTGCACGCCTTTTCCGGCAATAGCGTTGAGATAGCCAGCCAACGTGGAGACGAGGGTCTTACCTTCGCCGGTCTTCATCTCGGCAATATGACCCTCATGAAGCGCCATGGCGCCGATGAGCTGTACGTCAAAGTGGCGCATGCCCGTGATGCGCTTGGAAGCCTCGCGCACGGTGGCAAAGGCCTCGGGAAGCATGTCGTCGAGCGACTCGCCGTTGGCGTAACGCTCGCGGAACTTATCGGTCTGGGCGCGGAGTTCCTCCTCGGTCATCTTCTCAAACTGGGGCTCAAGACCGTTGATCTGGTCGACGATCTTGTAGTAGCGCTTAAGGT
Organism: uncultured Collinsella sp.; assembly: GCA_958403205.1. Taxonomy (GTDB): domain Bacteria; phylum Actinomycetota; class Coriobacteriia; order Coriobacteriales; family Coriobacteriaceae; genus Collinsella. The sequence goes on from CATXWM010000013.1 coordinate 49,264, forward strand.
CCTTATCGGATCCAAAGGACAGCAGCTTTGACATGAATCCCATGTGGTTTTCCTTTTTGGCCATCGCCCACGCCGTGCAGCTGCGGGCGAGTTAAACACAGATGATTGTACTTTAGCCAAACAAGGCGCGGCCTATACGGTCGACCTCGACCGCCACGTAATAACTACGACCAACCTGCCACAATGGGACAGGTTTATTTTGGCAGATTTTATCTGGGCAAACGCCGCCTCTCTGCCATGTGGTGCCATGAGGACAGGTTGGTTTGCACCAATAAAAAGAAAAGGGCCGCGCACCCAAATGGATGCACGGCCCTCATGCCATGAATGCGAGTGATTCCGCGGCGAGCTATTTACTCAGCAGCCTCGGTAGTCTCGGCCTCGGCAGCGGCCTCCTCGACGGGAGCCTCTACGGGAGCCTCGGCGGCCTGCTTGGCAGCCTCCTCGGCAAACTTAGCGGCACGCTTAGCCTTCTCGGCAGCCTTAGCCTCAGCGGCGGCCTTGCGAGCGGCCTCGGCCTCAGCAGCCTTGGCGGCCTTGGCAGCCTTGGCCTCCTCAGCCTTCTTGAGCTGAGCGGCAGCGGCGCCACCGAACTTGTCGGCGAAGCGCTGGACGCGTCCACCGGTGTCGACGAACTTCTGCTGGCCGGTGTAGAACGGGTGGCACTCGTTGCAAAGCTCGACCTTCATCTCGGACACGGTAGCGTGCGTCTTGAAGGTGTTGCCGCAGGAGCACGTCACCGTGCACTCGACATACTGGGGATGGATACCCTGCTTCATGGTAGGACTCCTTATTGGTCAGGCGCTGGTTACCGATCAGCGCATAAGGCGTCTTGGTTTCCGACCAAGACAACAAACTCGGCTATGGTACCACGGCGCCGCGTGTCCCACAAAAGGTTCACGGTCTTTTCGGAACGACACGAATCTGACCCATCGAAACACATCTCCACCGTTCCTTCAACTGGGAAAATGCCGTCCCCGGGGCCTGAGAAGGGCCCCGGGGACGTTCGACTGACTGCGGGAACGGCCTTTCCACTCAATGTGTTCGGCTGAGATCGGAAATCAACCAAACTGAACTAGGTTCAGTTGACATGGTTAAAAACGAGGGGCGACGCTTTTGCGTCACCCCTCGTCCCGGCCGGGTTGCTTTAGTTGTACACACGGTAGTTACACTTGAACTGGGTTATGTGTCCATAGTTGGGGCCGTACCAACCCGATGTATAGCTGATTACTTTTGCGCCTAGATATTCGTATCTCTTGTTGTAGCGAAGCTGACGGTAGGTCGTGTCGTACTCTGCTACGTAAAACGTGTCTCCAGAGAAGGCTTTGTACCGGTCCTTAACCGTCGAAGCCATGTACGCGGGTTCGACATCGCCTTTCTCCCCGTTGAGCGCATAGACGGGTGCCGCGATTCCGCATAAAGCCGTTGCCACGAGGATGGCGTAGACAGCCATGCGCGACGCATTGGTCTTCAGCTGTTCAAATAGTTTCATGTCATTCACCTCCTTCGTATGTATCGAGGTATTCCTGCTTGAGCGTCTGCGAGGACGACTTGATCTTTT